>CAYNHF010000034.1:0-222184 GCA_964397045.1 uncultured Acidimicrobiaceae bacterium
CGGCGTCGACGAAGAACACATCGGAGCCGGCCTTGGACGTGCGACGGCACATCGCCATGGCTTCGGCTGCCGCGGTGCCCTCGTCCAACAGCGACGAGTTTGCGATCTCCATCCCGGTCAGGTCGGTGACCATCGTCTGGAAATTCAAGATCGCCTCGAGCCGACCCTGGGAGATCTCAGGCTGATACGGCGTGTACGCCGTGTACCAGCCGGGGTTCTCCAGCAGGTTCCGCAGCACCACCGGTGGGGTGTAGGTGCCGTAGTAGCCCATGCCGATCATGGAGGTGTACACCTCGTTCATGGCAGCGATGGTCCGCAACTCGGAGGCGACTTCGGCTTCCGTCCGCGGCGCCGACAGATCGAGGGGAGCGTCCTGGCGGATCGAAGCCGGCACGGTCATCTCCATCAGGTCGTCGAGCGACCCCGCACCAATGGTCTCGAGCATGGACGCCACGTCGGCCGCGTCCGGGCCGAGATGGCGTTGGAGGAAGTCGTCGCTCTGGGAAAGCTCATCGAGGCGATGGGTCATGGGGCGCTCCTGACGTCGGCGAAGCCTGCTGGCTGCCCGCTCTGTCATGGAACCTGAGAGATTCGCCGGACCGACCGGTTTTCCCCTTCGGTGAGGCGTCGTGCGCCTGCTCTCCAGAGGTATCTCTTCCGTGCGGTCTGGGTGCCTGAGAGATTCCCGGGTGGTTGCTCCTTCGGCGCCGGGCACGTGGACCCGGCTCTCCCGCACGTCGTTGGACGGTACGGGTTCGAGCGTACCAGCCGGAACCCTCGCGCGGGACGGGAATTCCTGGTCACAAACCCAGCCTGCCGGTTGACGCTGGGCCGGATCCGACCGATGCTGGCCGCATGCAGCGAGTCGGCATCCTCACATCTGGTGGTGACGCACCCGGCATGAACGCGGCGATCTGGGCCGTCATCAAACTGGCTGCAGCCCGTGACATCGAGGTGGTCGGGATCGAGCGGGGCTACGACGGCCTCATCGACGGAGCCTTCCGTCCGCTGACGAGGCTCACCAGCGCAGACAGCCTGGTGCCCGCCAAGGGCCTCGAGTGGCTGGCCGGATCCGGCGGCACGCTGCTCGGATCAAGCAGGTGCCCTCGCTTCCTCGAGACCGAGGGCCGCGCCGAGGCGTGTCGACAGATGAACGAAGCCGGAATCGACGGCCTCATCGTGGTGGGCGGCAACGGTTCGCTGACCGGGGCGCATGCGCTGGCAGGCGAGTGCGGCGTCCCCGTCGTTGGCTTGCCGGCTTCGATCGACAACGACATCGGCGGCACGGACACCGCAATCGGGGTCGACACCGCCCTCAATACCATCATCGAGGCATGCGATCGCATCGCAGATACGGCACGGAGCCACCACCGGGCCTTCATCCTCGAGGTGATGGGAAGACGCTCCGGATTCCTCGCCATCGCGGCAGCCGTTGCCATCACGGCGGACGCGGTGTTGGTGCCGGAGAGTCCGAAGGGTGAGGCCGAGATCCTCGATAGGGTCGAGCAGCTCGTGCGCCGCAGCTTCTCTCCCGAGCGGGAGAAGCGGCGGGTGATCGTGGTGAAGGCTGAGGGGGTCGAAACGTCGAGTATCTCGCTGGCGGAAGCCCTCGAACGCAGGCTCGAAGATCTCACCGACGTCAGCGTTCGCGCCATGGTGCTCGGGCACATCGTCCGGGGTGGCAGACCTTCCTATCGAGATCGGATGATCGCAGGGCGGTTGGCCATGGGCGCGGTCGGTGGCCTGCTGGCGGGAGCCAACGACGTGATGATCGGCTGGGACAGCCCGGTAGGCGAACCGACGATCGACGACAACGTCTTCACCGTCCCTCTCGAGGTGGTGATGGAAGAGACGAAGGCCATGCTCGACGGCACCTCCGAAGTCGTGCGCAAGCGAATGGCGTTGTTCGCCTCGGTCGAAGGAGTTCTCGCATTGTGATCTGTGAGACAAGGCCCGCCGCGGGTCGGCCGCAACCCGGACCCGACTAGCGTCACGGTCGTGGCGAGCACCCAGCACTTCACCGGCAAGCTGCGCACCTCCGGGCGTCTGCATTTCGTGCCCGTGCCGCCGGACGAGGCGATGTCGCTCGGGACCCCGGGTCATGCTCCGGTGGCCGGCACCGCCAACGGCAAGGGAATCCATGCCGTCGTGACGATGAACACCGCCGGTGAGTTCCGGATCCTGCTGAACGCTCCGACTCGCCAGAAGCTTGCCGTGGAGGCCGGCGACCGCATCGAGTTCGCGCTGACCCCCGATCCGACAGATGCGGCCCCGCCGGTGCCGGACGACCTCGTGGCGGCCCTGGACGCCATCGACGGAAGCCGGCTGCGGTGGGACACACTGGGTCCCGCTCACCAGAGGGAGTTGCTCATCTGGATCGCCGAGAGCCGGGGCAACTCGGGACGTTCGCGACGCATCGCCCGCACGCTGGCCCGAATCTGGGAGTGATGTCGTGCATCTCGATACGCTGATCGTCGGAGGTGGGTTCGGGGGCGCATTTGCCGCCCGGACGTTGGAGCGCAAGCTGCGGGGCAGGAACCATCGCGCCGCTCTCGTCTCGCCGGAGAACTTCATGTTGTTCTCGCCGCTGCTCCCAGAGGCTGCCTCCGGGACGATCGAGCCTCGCCACGCGGTGATCCCGCTGCGAGAACTGCTCCGCACCACCGAGGTTGTGGTCGGCTCGGTGACCGGGTTCGACCCGGTCGCTCGCGAGGCGACCGTCGTCGACGCCGCAGCTGAAGTACACGAGGTCACATTCGAAGCTGCGGTGCTTGCACCCGGATCGGTGCCTGCCACCTTCCCGATTCCCGGCCTGCTCGAGCACGCAGTTGGCTTCAAGACGCTCCAGGACGCGACGTGGTTGCGCAACCGCGTCCTGCATCAACTGGACGCCGCCGAAGCGAGCACCAACCCGACCGTCCGGCGCGAACTCCTCACTTTCACCTTTGTCGGAGGCGGCTACGCCGGTGTCGAGGCACTCGCCGAGCTGGATTCGCTCGCCAGAGACGCTATCCGGTCATATGGGCGGCTGAGCCGCAACGACATGCGATGGGTGCTGATCGAAGCCCAAGATGCCCTGCTCCCCGGCCTCCACCCCCGCCTGGCTAGATTCACCCGAAAGGCGCTTACCGACCGCGGAATCGAGGTCTCCACCAGCACCCGGCTCAAGAGTTGCGTCGACTCCATCGTCGAAACCTCTGACCCCGCCATCGCTCCCTACAGGTCGGGGACCATCGTCTGGACCGCGGGGCAGCGCCCCGCCGATCTGGCCACCGCTTGGGATTTGCCGACCACCGAAGCAGGTTTCGTTCCGGTCGACGCCGGTATGCGGGTGCAGGGTCATGACGGGCTGTACGCGGTGGGCGACTTCGCGGCCGTGCCCGACCCCGACGGAGGGGTTTCCCCGAGCACCGCGCAGCATGCGATGCGCCAGGCAGTGGTCGCGGGCACGAACGTCGCCGCCTCAGCAGGGGTGGGCGACCCCACCACATTCACCTATCGCAACCGGGGTCTCGCGGTCACACTCGGCAAACGTCAGGGAACGGCTCAGGTCAAGTCCCTCACCTTCACCGGCCCGCTGGCATGGTGGATGGGACGGTCGTACCACCTGCTGATGATGCCCGGGATAGGCAGAAAGGTCCGGATTGTCTCCGATTGGACCATCTCGCTGTTCTTCCGTCGTGACGTCAGCCAACTCGGCAGCCTGGGGAAGCCCAGCCCCCTCGATGAGCAGACGCGATGAAGCCGGCGAAGTGGTCTGCCGATATCAACCAGGCGGACCGCCTGCTGCGTCGAGCGCTGCGGCGGCTCGCACCCAGTCATCCCGGATGATCCGACCTCGCGCGATCCGAATGGCGTCCGCCAGGGAACCGATCTCCCCCTCGGTCAAAGTCGCCAGCTGGCGATAGGTCGTGATGCCCTGTTCGTTGAGGCGGCGCGAGATCGTCGGTCCGACCCCGCGGATCTTCTGGAGATCATCCCTTCGCGCCGGCTCGGCAGGCTCTTGCCTGCGGTGTACGGGTTCTCCGTCGATCGGCGCCACCACCGCCGTCGCGGCGGGTGCTGCCGGGCGAAGCACCGACCCCGGCCGGAATGGGCGACTGCTCAGCACCAGCGCCTCGGGCGTTTGTCCCGCCTGCAGGCCTTCGATCAGCGCCTCCCTGGCAACGATCGTCCGCTGCAGTCGATGTTCCTGCGCAGCGGCTCGTGCCTCGAGGCGCCGGTACTCGGCTCGTTCCTTGCGCAGCAACTCATCGAGTTCGTCTGCGCGGTTGACGAACAGCCAGTCGCGCAACAGGAACCCGATTCCGATGCCGAGCACGCCCGCCAGGAAGAGGAAGAATGCGATCTCCCCCAAGGCGATCGAAATGCCTCTCATGGCTCGCTCCGCGCGCCTGCCAGGACGAAGGTGACCGCCGCTCGCCCGGCATCGCCTTCCGTCTTTGTAGCATCCGGGCTGCCCACCGCATCGACTCGCGTGGGATCGATGCCCCGGCCCACCAGGTAGGAGCGCACCACCGCGGCCCGCAACATCCCGTTTTCCCTGTCGGTGACGATGTCGGTATGCCGCGCCGGATGGCCCACCACCCTGATCACAACCTCGGAGTTCTCGAGCAGGACCAGTGCCATCTCGTCGAGGGCAGCCCTAGCTTCAGTGGTGAGGACGGCATCGCGACCCTCGAACCACTCGAGTCCCGTGGCCACCGTCTCCAGCTCTCTTATCACGGCAGCAGGCGTGAGGCGCAGATCGGTGGTCACCAGGTTGCCGCCCAGGCGCGCCGTCACCACTGCGATTCGAGCGGGCGCTGCCGGGTCGGTGACCACTCCGAACAGGGCGATGGAGCCACGGTCGACGCGAATGCTCCAAGGATCGAGCGTAGATGTGGAAGGGATGAGGGCCGCGATCTGGTCCGGCCAGTCGACCTCGGCACTGTTCGGTGCCAGTACCAACGCTTCGCGGCTGATGCGGATGGCTCCGTAGGTGCCCTCCACGGCGGCGAGCACCTTCTGCAACTGTTCTCTGCCGACCAGGCCGGTCAACGTGATGCCGGCAGGGCTCCGTTCGATGCTCAGCCAGGGCTGCTGTGGCTCGGTGACGCTGAGCGAGTCCACCACCGCCGATATTCCGACCGATCGCAAGGCGGCCGCGACCCGGGCCCTGACATCCACGGTCGCCACCGCACCCGTGACCAAGACCCGACCACTTCCAAACGCGAGAGTCACATGGGAGAAAGGTGCGACAGCCTCGATGGCGGGTGCTACCTCGCCCAGCCACTCGACCGACTTCACAGCTCTAGTCTCTCGCAGTCGATCTCGAACCCTGTCTTCCCCAACAGCTGCTTCGGCAGCAGCGAGGATGGCTGCGTGTGACCCGTCGTCTGCCACCAAACCACGCAGCGTGATTCTGCCGTCTTCCACCACCACCGTGACCGAAGGATCTACCGCCTCCGGGTCGACCTCGAGTTCGGTTCGGGCAGCCACGATCTGGACTTCCGTATGGATGGCGCGCAATCCCGGGATCCCGGCCGTGAGCGCCAGGGCGTGAGCCACGTCGCTCTCGGTACCCCGGCCCGTCAGGTACACCTCTCTGCCGTCGACATGGGCGCTGAGGCGCGGGCCGCCGATTTGGGCCGCATCCTGCGCTCGAGCAGTGAGGTGAACGTCCGTCTTCCGCAAGCCGACGACGGTACCGATCAACACAACGATCAGCAACGCAGCGGACAACCCGAGCAGCACCGGCCAATGTGGCTTGCGGTGGCGTGACGAGAGTTGAGCGATACCGGGCAACAGAGCTCCAACAATCCGATTCTCAGCAGCGAGGCTGCTCCCTGAGTCATCGGGCGAAACCCTCTGCCGCGTGAGGCTTTTGCCCCTCACACGCGCCAGGTGGGTGGGCTCCGACTGTCGTCGGATTCTGCCGATCCAAGCTGACTCCCGGAGAGAAGAAACCCGGAATATGACAATGGTGCACTCAGGTTATAAGATGCGTACCAACTAAGACGTAAGCCGCGAGCGCCGGGTGCGCTCGTTGTGAAAGGAGCAAACATGGGACGAGCGGTAGGCATCGACCTGGGTACCACCAACTCGGTCGTCGCCACACTCGACGGCGGTGACCCGAGTGTCATCAGCAATGCGGAGGGGCATCGAACGACCCCATCCGTCGTCGCCTTCTCCAAGGGAGGCGAGGTGCTGGTGGGAGATCAGGCGAAACGCCAATCGATCACCAATCCCGACCGCACCGTGCGTTCGGTCAAGCGCCACATGGGCACCGACTGGACGACCGAAATCGACGGCACGACCTACACCGCCCAGGAGATATCGGCTCGCATCCTCCAGAAACTCAAGCGCGATGCTGAGGCGTACCTCGGCGAGGATGTCACTGAGGCGGTCATCACGGTTCCCGCCTACTTCGGAGACGCGCAACGCCAGGCAACCAAAGAAGCCGGGCAGATCGCCGGTCTCGAAGTGCTTCGGATCGTGAACGAGCCGACGGCTGCCTCGCTGGCCTATGGCATGGACAAGAGCAGCGACCACCTCATCCTGGTGTACGACCTCGGTGGCGGAACGTTCGACGTTTCCGTGCTCGAGATCGGCGAAGGTGTATTCGAGGTGAAGTCGACCAGCGGCGATACCGGCCTGGGTGGCGACGACTGGGATGACCGTGTCATCGAGTGGCTGGTGAAGGGTTTCAAGAACGACCACGGCGTCGATCTCTCCACAGATCCGATGGCCATGACCCGGCTCAAGGAAGCAGCAGAGAAGGCCAAAATCGAACTCTCCTCGGTCGCCGAGACGGAGATCAATCTTCCCTTCATCACCGCCACCAACGAAGGCCCGATCCACCTCCTCCAGACGCTGACCCGGTCAGAGTTCGAGCAGATGACAGAGGACCTGGTGGAACGCACCAGGGCACCTTTCGAGGCAGCCATCAAGGATGCAGGCGTATCGACGAGTGACATCGACCACGTGATTTTGGTGGGTGGCTCGACGCGTGCGCCTTCGGTCCAGAAGCTGGTCACGGAACTGGCGGGCAAGGAACCTCACAAGGGCGTCAACCCGGACGAGGTAGTAGCGCTGGGCGCTGCGGTTCAGGCCGGCGTGCTCAAGGGAGACGTCAAAGGCATCCTGCTGCTCGACGTCACGCCGCTCACGCTCGGCGTCGAGACCGAGGGTGGAGTGTTCACCAAGATGATCGAACGCAACACCACGATTCCGACGTCACGCAACGAGATCTTTACCACCGCGGCAGACGGCCAGCCCGAGGTCGAGATCCACGTTCTCCAGGGCGAACGTACCATGGCAGGCGACAACAAGTCACTGGGCAAGTTCAAGCTGCCCGGTATCCCGCCTGCGCCGCGTGGGGTGCCGCAGATCAAGGTGACATTCGACATCGACGCCAACGGCATCGTTGCGGTGTCTGCCGAGGATCTCGGGACCGGTAAGTCGCAGCAGGTGACCATCACCGGCGGCACAGCGCTGTCGCAGGACGAGATCGACGACATGGTGAAGAACGCCGAATCGCACGCCAACGAGGACGCGACGCGCAAGGAGGCAGCGGAGGCTCGCAACCAGGCGGACCACGCGGCCTACACCATCGAGAAGCAGCTCAACGAGCACGGCGACAAGCTGAGCGACTCCGAGCGGCAGGATCTCGAAGACAAGATCACCGCGGTCCGCAAGGCGTTGGCAGATGACGCGGACGCGGCCACGTTGAAGTCGGCCACCGAGGAGCTGCAACAGGCTTCCCAGCTGCTGGGGCAGAAGATCTATGAAGCTTCAGCCGCCCAGCAGGCGGACACCGCGGACGCCTCGGATGCCGATAGCGGCGAAGGCGAGGAAGAAGTGGTCGAGGCCGAGATCATCGACGAGGGTGAGGGTGACGGCAACTAGCCGTCACCCTACGCTCACCCAAGAACGGTCACCATGACAACGGAACACCACCCAGAAGAACCGGCACTCACCAACCATGTCGAGGACGACATCGTCGAACTCGATGTGGTCGGAAGCGGCGAGGCTGCTGCCGCCCCTGCCACGACCCAGAAGGCGGAACAGCCGGAAACGAGCCTGCCGCCGAGTGTCGACGAGATCGCAGCCCAGCTCGGGATCGACCTCCCGGAGGATCCAGAGGAACAGAAGGCAATGCTGTTGTTTGCGGTCGCGGCTGCCAGGCAGGAGGCAGGCGAGTACCTCGAGGCCCTGCAGCGGGTCGCCGCCGAGTTCGACAACTACCGGAAGCGGGTCGAACGGGACGAGACCGAAACCGTCTCCCGCGCCTCACGGCGCATCGTCGAGCAACTCCTGCCGAGCCTTGACGCGTTCGAGTCCGCACTCGCCTACGACGCCCAAACCGCAGGCGAAGAGGCGGTGCTCGAAGGAATGCGTGGTACCCACGCCATGCTGCTGGAAACGCTGAACCGGGAGGGCTTCGAGCCGATCGAGGCCACGGGTCGACCCTTCGACCCCGCTTACCATGAAGCTGTCTCCGGGCCCGGCGAGGCCGGCGACGGAGACCTGGTAGTGGCGCAGGAGTTCAGAAAGGGATACACACTGCAGGGAATGGTCATCAGGCCGACCCTGGTGGTCGTGGAACATGGCTGAGACGATGCGACGCGAGTGGCTCGACACCGACTACTACGCCCTCTTGGGGGTGAGCAAGGACGCGTCCGCAGCCGATATCAAGAAGGCGTATCGCAAGCTGGCTCGCGAAAGCCACCCGGACGCCAACGAGTCCGACCCGAAGGCCGAGGTCCGCTTCAAGCAAATCGGTGAGGCCTACGCCGTGCTGGGAGACAAGGAGACCCGTAAGGAGTACGACCATGCTCGCGAGATGGGCTACTTCGTGGGTGGTCCCGGAGGCAGGCAACAACACGTACGGGTCGAAGATCTCTTCGGTGGGGGTCGCCAGAGTGCGACACCTTTCGACCTCTTTGGCGGACTCGGCGACCTCTTCTCGCAGGCCGGCCCACGCCCGCAGCCCGGACCGGACTTGACCGCTGATCTATCGCTGAGCTTCGACGAAGCGATCGCGGGTACCTCCAGGCAATTGAGCCTCAACGGGAGGACGATCACAGCCAAGATCCCTAAGGGCGTATCGAACGGAGGTCGCATCCGCCTCAAGGGCAAGGGTGGGCCGGGCAGCAACGGTGGCCCCGCAGGCGACCTCTACATCAAGGTGAAGGTCGGCCGTCACCCGCTCTTCCGGAGGTCCGGGAAGGATCTCAAGATCACGGTGCCGGTGACGTTCGCCGAGGCGACGCTCGGCGCGGACATCGCGGTACCCACCCTCGAAGCGCCGGTCAAGCTCCGGGTCCCACCAGGAACCCCCTCCGGGAAGACCTTCAAAGTCACCGGACGCGGCGTAGCGACACAGAAGGGCACCGGCAACCTGCTGGTGACGGTCGAGGTCGCGGTGCCCACCGATATCAGTCCCGAACAACGCGAACTGGTGGAGAGATTGCAGGCCAGCGACCCGACGCCGGACCCACGAGCCCATCTGGGAGTTGAACCATGAACAGCGAACGAGCCAACGCGGTCTACATCATCTCCGTTGCAGCCGAACTCGCCGGAGTGCACCCGCAGACCTTGCGAATCTATGAGCGGAAGGGCCTGCTCGAACCGTATCGCACCCCGGGAGGCACTCGACGCTACTCGGACGAAGATCTCGAGCGGCTCGGGCTGATCCAGGAACTCACCAGCGCAGGCGTGAACCTCGAAGGTGTGAGGCGCATCCTGCGTCTCCAGGCGGAGAACACCCGCCTGCAGGCACAGGTGACCCGCCTGCGCAGGCTGCTCGGTGACGCCCAGACCCGGATGGTTGGAGAACGGCCACGAACCACCGTGATCCAAGGGGTACACGTGCAGCGCCGCAATCTGCCGGACATCCGGCGCGAGGGACCGATCTGATCCCGGGAAATGCCGGTTCTGGCGGAACACCAATCTCGCGAGAGGCGGGCAATCACCCGCTCTCGTGAGCACGTCTTCGCGGTAGTCTCGTGCAGTGGATACCTCGGACGCGACCCCGCGACGGCGGGGGTGGATCGGCCACCTGCACGCCAATCGTCATGTGCGACGCCTGCTCTTGTTCCTGACAGGTCTGGGGATCGCATTCGCCCTCACGTTTGTCACCCAGCCGCGTTGGGAAGGGATCTGCGCCAACTTCAACGCGGCTCGCGGCATCTCCTGCCCCCCCATGACCCTGGGAGTGATGTACGGCTACGTCGTCATCGGAATGGGCCTCTTCACAACGATCCTCGGACCAATCGTCAATTCGCTGTACCGGCTGTATCGCTACGGCCAGATCTGGGAGACCTCCCGGGTCGAGACGGCCGTCGGCAACGTACCTCTGATCCTTGGATTCGTGTACGTCATCATCGGCTTTGCGATCGCAGCCATAGCGAGTTGAGTCGTCAGGCGACGAAGGTCTCTCCGTCCGGCTGTTGCACAACGAAGGCGACCACGAGCGTGTCCCGTTCTGGCCATCCCACGAAAGTCTCCGTAGCTACCGCGTTGGCAGTGGCCCGGAATGTCGACCAATCGGTGACCCCGGGGAGGCTGATGGTGAGCACCAGGTTCGAGCGAGCCCGCAGCTCACGGTCGACGAGATCGAACCCTTCCATCTCGATGACCGCCAGGTCGAGCTCGCTGCACCGGACGATGAAGTCGGAAGCCACCTGCCTCGGAAAGAACCCCTCGCCGTCCTCACTGCGGTGGGCGGCCAGCGGATCGAACTCACCGACCAGCGCCAGCGTTGCCGGATGTTCGTTGGACCAGTCGCTGCCGTTGTCAGAGAAGTCCTGCTGCTCGTCAACCTCGAGGCCGGCAGCGGCAGTGCGGAACTCTTCCGGAGTGACGATCTGTTCCGCCATGTCGAGCACCCGAATGAGATCGCTCATCGCAAGGTCGTACACGTCTCCGTCGGTGTCCGGGTAGATCTGGACGACAACAGCTTCACCGTCCCAGAACACCATGCCGACGAACTCGTCGTCTCGCCACAGTTCGACGACCGGCTCGTCGAAGCCCTCTCGGTCGGTTTCGACAAAACGGAGCGGAATCATGCCGAGATGCTAGATCACCGCAGGGTCAGGACTCGATTCGCACTCCCCGCCAGAAGGCGACGTAACCCTTGATGTCTGCCGCAGCAGGCGAGGGGTTGGGGTAGAACCAGGCGGCACCGCGATTCACTTCACCATCGACCACTACGTCGAAGTAGCTGGCGACACCCTTCCACGGACAGACGGAGTGCGCTTCGTTGTCTGCGAAGTGGTCATCCTTGATCGCGTCGCGAGGGAAGTAATGGTTACCCTCCACAATGACGGTGTCCTCGCTTTCGGCGATCACCGTCCCGTTCCACGTTGCCTTGGGCATACCTACTCCTGGTCAGACTTCCCACCGTAGGTAACTCCGCGGGCCACCACGCCATTCCGTGCTTCGTCTCCAGAATTGCAGATGACACTCCCGTGATCGTCCTTCGCTTCGTGCAAGGTGAGCCAGACAACCATTCGCAGCCACAGATCGACGCGATCGGCCCTACCCGTCTACGGCACGCAGTGGTCTCTCGAGAACGAAGCGCAATTCGACCCAGAAACCGCCCGGGATTTCGATGAACTCCGGAGATGCGGTGAGGACATCACCGACGACCCGACCTCTCGTCGCAACCTCGGCGGTGAAGAGCCCGGACGCCGATCCCTGAACGCCACCTTCTTCCAGGCGATCGACCATGAAGAAGCAGGGAACGATTCCTTCGACTCGCGACATCGCCAGTAGCTCTGTGAGCCACGCGACCAGCAACTGTTCGATCGTGTCTCCTGCTGCCACGACTGGGCGGGCGTAGGTCGGCGTCACTCCCTCGAGGTCGTAGCCGACATCGAACATCGCGTATGCCGACTGCTCGAACACCTCGCCGATAGTGGAGCCGAATGCCCGCACCCCTGGTTCGTCACCTCCGCCGTCGATACGCACATAGGGCGGGAGTTCCATTCCAAGGACCCTACTCACCTCTCATGATCATAAATCTGATATACTAAGACTCAAGTTTTCTGGCATAAGGATACACGATACGGGGTTGTACCAGGGACAACACAGATTCACGGGAGACCACCACTACCAATCATGGACATCGAACGCTTCACCCAGAAGTCCCAGCAGGCCGTCGTCGTGGCGCGTGACGTCGCAATGCGGCGCAGCCATCAGCAGATTGCGCCGGCGCATGTCCTCGAAGGTGTGCTCGGGCAGCAGGACACCATCACCTATCCCTTGTTCGCCGCACTCGGCATCGCCAATCCCGATATTCGGGGAGCCGTCGATCGCGCCCTGGAGACCCTCCCGCGCGTCCACGGCGACGTATCGGAGCCCGGGATGGACGCGGCCACCGTCCACCTGCTCGAAGCAGCGCAAGAGCAGATGGCGAAGATGAACGACCAGTACGTATCCATCGAGCATCTACTGCTGGCACTGACGCAATCACCCGGTCGCTTCGGAGACGAATTGCGCGGGCTCGGACTCACCCACGACGCCATCCTGCGCGAGCTCACTTCGCTGCGAGGTAGCCAGCAAGTGTTGTCCCAAACTCCGGAAGACACGCTGGCTCCACTCGAGCAGTATGGACGCGATCTGGTCGCGCTTGCGGGCCAGGGCAAGCTCGACCCTGTGATCGGCCGCGATGACGAGGTCCGCCGGGTCATTCAGGTGTTGTCACGCCGGACCAAGAACAACCCGATCCTGCTCGGCGAACCCGGGGTCGGCAAGACCGCGATCGCCGAAGGACTGGCGCAGCGCATCGTGGACGGCGACGTACCGGAAGGCTTGAAGAGCAAGCGGATCGTCGCGCTCGACCTCGGTGCAATGGTCGCCGGAGCGAAGTACCGCGGCGAGTTCGAGGAGCGCCTCAAGGCAACCCTCGACGCCATCAAGGCATCGAACGGCGGCATCATCACGTTCATCGACGAGATGCATACCATCGTCGGAGCCGGTGCATCCGAGGGCGCCATGGACGCATCCAACATGCTGAAGCCGATGCTGGCACGTGGTGAGTTGCGGATGATCGGCGCTACCACGCTCGATGAATTCCGCGATCACATCGAGAAGGACGCGGCGCTCGAACGGCGTTTCCAGCCGGTTCTGGTCGAAGCGCCATCCGTGGCAGAGACGGTTGGCATCCTGCGCGGCCTCAAGGAGCGCTACGAGCTCCACCACGGTGTCCGCATCACCGACGCCGCCCTTGTATCGGCGGCCACCCTCTCCGACCGCTACATCACCGCCAGGCAGCTCCCGGACAAGGCCATTGACCTCATCGATGAGGCGGGCTCACGGCTGCGCATCGAGATCGACTCGATGCCTGAGGAGATCGATGAGCTCGACCGGCGGATTCGTCAGCTCGAAATCGAACGAAACGCACTCGACAAAGAGACGGACGCGGCTTCCCAGGAGCGACTCGGAACCCTGCTGCAGGAACAGGCGGACCTCCAGGAGGAACTCGATCGTCTGTCTGCCCACTGGCAGCTCGAGAAACGCCACATCGGCGCCATCCGCTCGACCAAGCAGGAAATCGAGGACCTGAGGACAGAAACCGAACACGCCGAACGCGCCGGTGAGCTGCAGCGGGTGGCCGAGCTCCGCTACGGCAGCCTGCCGGATCTCGAGGGCAGGCTGCAGGAACAGCAGCTCGAGCTGGAGAAGCTCCAGACGGACACCGTCATGCTGAAGGAGGAAGTGGATGAGCAGGACGTGGCCGAGGTGGTGAGCAGGTGGACCGGAGTCCCGGTGGCTCGCCTCCTGGAAGGCGAGGTCGAAAAGCTGGTCCGCCTCGAGTCGCATCTCCACGAGCGAGTCGTCGGGCAGGACGCGGCCGTCCGCTCCGTTGCCAATGCGATCCGGCGCAGTCGTGCCGGGTTGGCCGATCCACACCGCCCGATCGGGACGTTTGTGTTCCTGGGCCCGACCGGCGTGGGCAAGACCGAACTGGCCCGCGCCCTGTCCGGGTTTCTGTTCGACGACGAACGTTCGATGGTCCGCATCGACATGTCCGAGTACATGGAGAAGCACAGCGTCAGTCGCCTGATCGGTGCCCCTCCCGGCTATGTCGGATACGACGAAGGCGGCCAGCTCACTGAAGCCGTCCGGCGGCGGCCGTACTCGGTGGTGCTGCTCGACGAGGTCGAGAAGGCGCATCCCGACGTGTTCAACGTCTTGCTCCAGCTCCTCGACGACGGCCGCTTGACCGACGGCCACGGCCGCACCGTCGACTTCTCGAATGTGGTGCTGATCATGACGTCCAATCTCGGGTCCGAACTCATCGAACCGGATCTACCCGCCGAGGTGATCGAGGTGCGAGTCATGAACGTGGTACGGGGAGCATTCCGTCCGGAGCTTCTCAACCGGGTAGACGATCTCATCGTGTTCGACCGCTTGACCCGCGACGAACTGCGTTCGATCCTGGCCATCCAGTTCGAGCAGTTGCGACAACGGGTCGTGTCGCGCCGGATCGATTTGGACCTCACCGAGCCTGCAACCGACTGGCTCGTCGATCAGGGATACGACCCGGCGTTCGGGGCCAGGCCACTCAAGCGCCTGCTCCAGACCGAGGTCGGCGACCGGCTGGCCATCGACCTGCTCTCCGGTACATTCCTCGAGGGCGACACCGTCAGGATCGATGCGGCAGAAGACGGGCTGGTGCTGAGCGTCGCCTAGACGAGCAGGCTGAGTTGAGAGACGGGACCCGGTCAGCTGGTGACCGGGTCGTCTTTCAGGAGGTATCTGATCACGTCGGCGGCGCGATACGTCGTCTCGCCCGGGGCGAGGAAGCGAGCAACATTGGCAACATCGTCGCCGGAGGTGACCAGCGTTCCCTCGACACCGCCCTCCTTGGTTACCTGACCAAGCCCGATGTTGGACATGAGTGCGTTACAGAGGCACTTGCGGCCGACCGTATCTGCGATATCGCCGCCCTTGCGAAGGTAGTCCTTCACCGGCTCCGAAGGACAGCGCCAACCGGTGCTGCCGTCTTCCTTCTCATACGCGGTGCGAAGATACCCGAGGTCACATATCCGGGTCCGCTCCTCGTAGAGGACAGGGCTCGAAAGCGTGTCGCTGAGCTCCACCACTTTGAAAGGGAATCCGGTGGGAGAGGCAACCGGATCGGTGAAAACCCTCGCCTCGCCCTCTGCGCTGAGGCCCAGCACCTCACGCTTGACATCTGAGTCGAAGCCGGACTCTTCGCAGTAGGCGAACGCCGTGCCCACCTGGACCCCGGTCGCCCCCTGCGCCAGCGCCCACTGCAACTGCTCCGGTTCGCCGTAAGAGCCAGCCATCCAGAAGGGCAGGCCCAGTTCGCGAAAGACCTCGAGGTCCGGCTCATCCTTCTCGCCGTAGACCGGTTCGCCTGCCTCGTCGATGACGGTCCTGCCGCGGGGCGGCGCGTTGTGGCCGCCCGCCGTGGGGTATTCGATGACAAACCCGTCCACCCTGGACTCGACCTTGCGAACGAACATGGTGGCGAGCACGTGGGAGGCAACGATCGCCAGGAAGGAGGGTCGTCGAACGGGGGGCAACTCACCATCGACGAATTCCGCAGGGTCGAAACGACTCATCGGGTCCCCGGCATCGGTCGCACCCTTGTGATCGATCTTGTACTCGACGGGTTGCCCTGCCGCCAGCCGATCGAGAATGCCCGGTATGGCCCGCGGAATCCCGGCACCCATCAGGACGTAATCGATCCCTGCGAGCATGGCGCCGTAGATGGAGGGAAGATGCGGGATCTGGATCTTCTCCAGGAAATTGACGCCGACCGGGTTGCTGTGACCCTCCTTGGCCAGGAACACTTCCACGAAATTGCCTACTACCAGCAGGTTCTCGGTGAAGCGAGTCAGCGGCAGCTTGTGCTTCGGGTGGACGGCGAACTTGGCGTCCGGCGCCTTGCCGCCTTCGATGAAGTAGCGCTCCAGGATGCGTTCGATGATCCCGGGGATCGGGAACGCTGCCATGGCGCGACGTATGTGGCCCCCCGGATCCCCGAGTTGGAGCCGCCGAATCAGGATGGCATCGAGCGCGGTACCCGAAATGACTCCGAGTTGACCGGTAGACGCAACGGCGTTGGCGAGCTTCCAATCGGATACACCCGCGCCCATACCGCCCTGGATGATGAGAGGGAGAGCATTCGACACTGAGGAGGATGGTAGAGCGCGTCGGACGCAACAACGAACCAAATCGTCTGAGCCCTGTGCAGAAGTCCTCCCTGAGTTCACCCGCCAACACCTCCGAATGCCTCACGAACGCTCTGAAGTGACTGCGCTGGTCGGTGCACCACCTGCCGAACCGCCGGGTCAATCACGCGAGGAACTCGATCTGGACAACCCCTGCGAACCATGATACTCTGTATAACAAGGTAGCTTGGTAGTCAAGGTAATAGGCAAAGCAAGGTAATGACACAAGCAGCAGGGATCGCAATGAACACGCCAGAGATCAACCGAGACTGACCAGGAGATCGCAGGCTCGTGGAACGAAGTACGCAGCTCCTCAAAGGCGTGTTGGACATGTGCCTCCTGGCGCTGATCGCCGAGGAGCCGAGCTACGGCTACGAGATGGTCGCCAAGTTGGAGCGGCGCGGACTCGAACTCGTGAGCGAAGGATCGATCTATCCCTTGCTCAGCCGGCTCCAGAAACGAGGTCTCATCGAAGGCTATTTCGTCGAGTCGGCAGGCGGGCCACCCCGCAAGTACTACCGCATCGCACCAGACGGTGAGGAACAACTCGGGGAGTGGACAGATGGGTGGCGAAGACTCTCCAAAGGAGTGGGAGCAGTGTTGAACGGAGGATCTGGTGGCTGAGAACGCAGATGTGGTGGCAACGATCGTTGCCGACTGTGAGCATTATTGGAGAACCACGAGGGTTCCGCCCCAGGCCATCGAAGAGATGACCGTGGAGCTGGAGACCCACCTGCGAGAAGCCGAAGCCGTCAACAAACGACCGGAGACGGTGGTCGGCAACGACCTCACTGCTTTTGCCGAGTCGTGGGCGTCTGCCTACCGGCTCCCGCCCGCAGAGCCCCCGGTAGTGAAGAGCACGTACCGGCCTCGCAGATTCAACTGGTGGCTGCTGGCCGCCTGGGGCGGTGCACTCATCGTTGCTACCGCGCTGATAGGTGCATTCGCACCAAAGGAGGAGAACATGGATGACGGAGTATGGATTGGAATCTGGCTGGGTCTGATGATCTTGTTCGGCATCGGCGAGATGCTTACGGCGGGCTTCTTCCTCCTCCCGTTCGCAATCGGCGCCGCCGTTGCGGCCATCCTCGCCGTGATCGGAGTGACGGTCCCGATTCAGATGCTCGTGTTCATCGTCGTGTCGATCCTCGCGCTGTGGGGCTTCCAACGGTTCGCCAAGAGCGACAAGGAACCGCTCTACCCCGTCGGAGTCAAGCGGTACGCAGGCGCCCTGGCGATGGTGTTGGAAGACATCGACGCCGTGAGGGCCACGGGCAAGGTGCGGATGGAGAACGAGGAGTGGCGCGCCACCACCGATTGGGATCGGGTTATCGAGGTGGGCGCCACCGTTCGAGTGGTCGAGGTCCGCGGCACCAGGCTGGTCGTAGAGCCATCTGGGCCGGACCACGAGGAAGGATTTGACCACAGGTAGGACTATGGGACACAGAAACGCATAGAGAGAAAAGGAGAAAACGATGGCAATCGCCGGTGGGGCACTCGCACTATTTGCCCTGTTCTTGTTCATATACGCGGCGCTCGGCTTCAAGATCGTGCGCCAACACGAGGCCGGTCTCGTCGAGCGGTGGGGGCGGTATCGGGCGACACTCGATCCCGGACTCCACCTGATCATCCCGCTGGTCGATCGCATCAGGCGAGTCGACATGCGAGAGATCGTGGTCGACGTGCCACCCCAGGAAGTCATCACCAAGGACAATGTCGTGGTGACGGTGGATGCGGTCGTGTACTACCAGGCCACCGATCCCGTGAAGTTGGTCTACAACGTCCAGAACTTCGTCCTGGCTGCTACCAAGCTGGCGCAGACCAACCTGCGTAACGTCGTCGGTGACATCGACCTCGACGATGCGCTGACCTCCCGCGAGGTGATCAATGCCCAGCTCCGCCAGATCCTGGACGAGGCCACCGACGTGTGGGGCACCCGGGTCGTCCGTGTGGAATTGCAGCGGATCGATCCGCCGGCGGACGTCACCGAAGCCATGCACCGCCAGATGAAGGCGGAGCGCGATCGCCGCGCCCTCGTCACTGAGGCCGAAGGTGAGAAGCGGTCGCAGATTCTGAAGGCAGAGGGCGTGAAGCAGTCGGCGATCCTCCAGGCCGAGGGTCAGGCACAGGCGATCAAGGAAGTCGCAGATGCCGAGAAGTACCAGAAGCACACGGTGGCCGAAGGTGAGGCCCAGGCAATCGAGCGGGTATACGGCGCGATCCACACCGGGGATCCGACCCCGGACCTGATCGCAATCCGGTACCTCGACACGCTGACTCAGATCGCGGACGGCAGGGCCACCAAACTCTTCTTGCCGCTCGAGACCAGCGGGATCCTCGGGTCCCTCGGTGCGATCAGCGAGGTGTTTGCGGACGGCAACGGCAACGGAGCGAGCGCAGCCGCAGGAAGTTCCTCGGGGTCCGGCAGCTACTGACCCGGTATCCCGGCCTTCTCAGGGCTGATCCGAATGACAGAGGGTGGTCTCCGGGCCACCCTCTGCTCGCGTAAGCACGGAAGAAGGGCTCTGGCTTCGATCCCAGCACGTGGGGATCATGAGATGCGGAGTCTGGATTGAGGCAGACGAGACTGCGTTCATCGCGTTGACCACTCCTGACTACGCGTTCAACTCGGCAGGCACAGCAGACCTGCGCGACGAGCGGGCGACCGGTCTCGCGGCCTACGGAGGCTTCGAGGTGCAACAAGTCGGCGACCTCATCGTGATGGGTGAGGGCCCCACGTACGCCGTGGCCGAGGCCGAGACGATCCACTACGGCGACACCGACTACGGCGGCGCCTCGGTATTTCGGGTGATTGAGACAGAAGACGGGCTGAAGATCGCGGAGCCCACCTGGGTCGGCGACCTCTGAACCGCAGGGAGTCGAAACGGCGCATCCCACCTCGAGCCGGGGTGGGATGCGCATACCTGAACCGCGTAGAACCAGCTCCCCGCGAGTGACCGGTACCGCGCCCGCTTACGCTTCGGGGCCTGCGGACTCCACCTCAGAATCGGCAGAACCCTCGCCGACAGGGGTCTCGTCCGGGACAGCAGCGGCGTCTCCGCCAGTCTCCGCCGCGTTATCTGCGGCCACGGCTTCTTTCCCGCCGGGTTTGGCGCCGTATGCAATGTCCTGCGCCTCGGACACCACCGGGAGCCGGGCCCGGAACCAAATGAAGAGACCAACCCCGATGACTGCCACCATCAAGGCACCCCACTGACTGCCGGTGAAGGGCCCCATCACCCCGTCTGCGATGGTCTGGACCACCTCGCCGTTCGGCAGGGTGAGCCCATCACGAGCCGCCCCCAGTCGGGCGAAGTCGATGAGGAAACGCTGCAGTCCGTACCAGATGGCCCACACCGCAAAGAGCTGCCCGTAGTGGGCCGTGGTCCACCGCCTCCGCAGGAAGAGGAGGAAGCCGAGCAGGACCAGCGCACCGAGCAGATCGTACAGCCCGGTGTGGTGGTACGGACCACAGATGGCATCGACCTCGCAGAGCCGCTCGAGGACATCGTGTTGTGGAGAGATGTCGTAGCCGGGCTTCAGTTGGTACCCCAGAAAGAAGGTCGTGGGACTCCCCAGGTGTTCGACGATGGCGAGGTCCCCGAGTCGGCCGACTACCGCTCCCAGCGCCAGGCCGGGGGCAGCCATGTCGAAATGGGGCCACAGCGCCATTCCGAGCATCTTGCCGCGAATAACCCCGGCGATGATGCCGCCGGCATATCCACCGAGAATCGAGTAGTCGCCCGCAATCGAAATCGCCTCGCTGAACCCGTAGCCGGGGTCACCGATGTGGGCAGGGACGGTGAAGAAGCGGGCACCCAGGATCGCGCCGACCAGCGCCCACGTGAGGACCGAGATGACCTTGTCGCTGTCGAAGCCGCGCCGCTTCACCTCGCGCAACATCAACCAGGCACCGGCGACGAAGCCGACGCCGGCAAGCAGTCCGTGCATCGACAGGGTCAGCGGGCCGACTTCGACGAGGGGAATGGGGGGGTAGCTGAGTGCTCCAAGCATCGGCTGCAGCCTACCGGCCTCCAGAACTTGAACGACGAGCGCCGCAACCAACCCTTCCCTTCGCCGGCACCTCCCGGCGTGGCATCTTCTCAACAGTCACCTAGCCTCAGCTCACGCGCATGAAGGGACTTGGGTGGATCTGAAGACACGAGCCGAAACGGCCTTCTCCGCAGCCGAACCAGGATTGCGGGACCTGTCCCGGTGGCTCTACGAGAACCCCGAGATCGCCTATGAAGAACACGAATCTTCGGCCCGCTTGGCGGCCACCCTCAAGGCGCACGGGTTCAACGTTGCCTACCCGGCGTGGGATATGCAGACGGCATTCGATGCCCGGGTTGGCTCCGGCAGCCGCGAAGTCGTGGTGTGTTGCGAATACGACGCGCTGCCCGAAGTCGGCCATGCCTGCGGCCACAACATCATCGCGTCGGCGGCGCTCGGTGCCGGAATCGCGCTGGCCCCACTCGCAGACGAACTCGACCTGACGATCCGGGTGCTTGGTACTCCGGCGGAGGAGGCAGGCGGCGGCAAGGTGGACCTCATCAACGCCGGAGCGTTCCGCACCGCAGATCTCTCGATGATGATCCACCCCTCGACCGAAGACGTCGTCGACCCGCGGGTGCTCGCGATCTGCGACTACCGGGTCGAGTTTCACGGGAAGGAAGCCCATGCCGCGGGATCGCCCGACGAGGGCATCAACGCCTTGGACGCCGCCGTCCAGGCGTACACGAACGTGTCGATGCTTCGCCAGGCGCTGCTCGACACCGACCGGGTGCACGGCACGATCACCTACGGTGGCGGTGCCCCGAACGTGATCCCCGCGTACACGCGCATGTCCTGGATGGTGCGCTCCGTGACCGCCGAGCACCTGGCCGAACTGCGGCAACAGGTCGTTGCATGCTTCGAAGCCGCGGCAACCGCCACCGGCTGTCGGCTCGAGATTTGCCAGGACGGGAACCCGTTTGCGGACATGATCACCGATGCGGTACTTGCCGACCTCTACGCCGCCAATTCCGCCGCCCTCGGCCGACCTATGGCTCGCAGCGAGCCGGGGAACTACGACGGCTCCACCGACATGGGAAACGTCAGCCACGAGGTACCTACCCTGCACGCAATGCTGGACATCAACTCGGCGCCTGCCACGAACCACCAGCACGAGTTCGCCGCACACACCGTCACGCCCGACGGCGAGCAGGCCATCCGCGACGGTGCCGTGGCCATGGCGTGGACGATCGCCGACGTCGCGAGCGACAACCGGTGGGCCGACCTGGGGACGCCCGCATGGTGATGCGAAGCTCTTGCCCCCACTCCCCTGCAGAAACTGTGCCGGTCCGGTGGTTGCGATGACCGATCCCAAGGCGGACGCAGCCGCGACCGTCCGGGGCCTCCAGCCCCGGATGCGAGAGATCGCGACGTGGATGTACCGCAACCCGGAGGTCGCCTACGAAGAGCACCAGGCGTCCGCCCGTCTCGGATCATTCCTAGGCGACCACGGTTTTGTCGTCGAGTACCCCGCATGGGGTCTCGACACTGCGTTCGACGCTACCGCAGGCATTACGGGCCCCGAAATCGTCATCTGTGCCGAGATGGATGCGTTGCCCGAGGTCGGCCATGCGTGTGGCCACAACCTGATCGCAACCGCGGCCATTGCAGCCGGAGCCGCGCTGGTGCCGCTGGCGGCCGGCCTCGGGATCCGGATACGCGTCCTGGGCACTCCCGCCGAGGAAGGCCACGGCGGCAAGGTCGACCTGCTGGAGGCTGGTGCGTTCGAAGGCGTGGCCGCCGCCATGATGATCCATCCTTCCACTACAGACGTGGCGGACCCGACGTGCCTCGCCGTGAAGCGATTCCTCGTTGCGTTCCACGGCAAGGAAGCCCACGCTGCGGCAGACCCTCACCTCGGCCGCAATGCTCTCGACGCCGCGACCCAGGCCTACAACAACATCGGTGCCCTGCGTCAGGCGTTCCTGCCTGCCGATCGCGTACACGGCGTCATCACCTACGGGGGTGGCGCCCCAAACGTGATTCCGGCCTTCACCGAGATGTCGTACTACGTGCGAGCTCCAGATGCGGTGCGGCTCGACGAGCTCTACCCCCGTGTCATGGCGTGCTTCGAAGCTGCCGCCACTGCAACCGGGTGCCGGCTGGAGATCACACCCAAGGGCAACGATTGTCACGAACTGGCCCCAGATCCCGTGATCGCGGACTTCTTCGCGGAGAACTCGGCCGTACTCGACCGGCCGATGGTGCGCGGCGGCCTGATGACAGGCTCCACCGACATGGGGAACGTGAGCAGGATTGTGCCGAGCATCCATCCGATGCTTGACATCCATTCCTCGCCCGCCGTGAACCATCAGCGCGACTTCGCGGCGCACACAATCACCGAAGACGGACTCCGTGCTGCCGTCGATGGCGCAACCGCGATGGCATGGACGGTGATCGACCTGGCAACTGAAGATCGTTGGGGCGCACTGGGGTCGGCGCTGGTATGACACCTCGCAAGACCAATGCAGTCCGCCTACTCGACCGGGCAGGGCTCTCGTATGAGCTGGCCACCTACGACGTGCCAATCGAGGAGTTCAGCGCGGTGGCGGTCGCCGAGCAGATCCACATGTCGCCGGACCATGTGTTCAAGACACTGATCGCCACCGGTGCGACGCGAGGACCCTGCTTCGCGGTGGTGCCCGGCAGCATGGACCTCGACCTACGCGCCCTGGCGATTTCTCGCGGCGAGCGCAAGATGTCGATGGTCCCGCGCAAGGAGGTCGATCAGCTCACCGGCTACCAACGCGGTGCCGTGACGGTGTTGGGAGCGAAGCGGCCGTATCCCGCGGTGGTAGATGCTGCTGCGACCGGCCTGGAGCTGATGGCGGTGTCTGCCGGCGCCAGGGGACTGCAGATGGTGCTGGCTCCCGCGGACTACCTGGCGATCACGGGCGCGCTCGTGGCCTCGATCACGCGGTAGCGATACCGCAGGCGAAGCAGTCCTTCAGAGGATCTGGCTCAAGAACAGCTTGGTGCGATCGTGCGACGGGTCGGTGAAGAAATGCTCCGGTGTGCCCTCCTCCACGATCTGGCCGTAGTCGAAGAACAGCACCCGGTCTGCCACCGCCCTGGCGAAGCCCATCTCGTGGGTGACCACGATCATCGTCATGCCGGACGCGGCAAGCTCCTGCATCACGTCGAGCACCTCTTTGATCATCTCGGGGTCGAGCGCCGAGGTCGGCTCGTCAAACAACATCACCTTCGGTTTCATCGCCAGTGCCCTGGCGATCGCCACGCGCTGCTGCTGGCCACCAGAGAGCTGGCCGGGGTACTTGTCCGCCTGCTCCGGGATTCCAACTCGCTCGAGCAGCTCCCTTGCAGTTTCCTCCGCCTCTGCCTTCGGATTCTTGCGTACCCACAAGGGCGCCAGCGTGATGTTGTCGATCACGGTGAGGTGGGGAAAGAGGTTGAACTGCTGAAAGACCATCCCGACTTCGGAACGGATCTTCTCGATGTTGCGCAGGTCATTCGTCAGTTCGATGTCATCCACGATGATCGAGCCCTCCTGGTGGGCCTCGAGTCGATTGATGCATCGGATGAAGGTCGACTTGCCGGAGCCAGAGGGGCCGATCACGATGACGACCTCGGTCTCCTTGATGGTGGTCGTGATGCCCTTCAGCACCTGGAAGTCGCCGAACCACTTCTTCACGTCATCACAGACGATCATGTCTCTCGCGTCGCTTGCGACCATCAGGCCCTCCTCGGCTTACTTCTCATCGCTCGCCCACCCCCAACTTCTTCTCCAGACGCTGGCTGTAGCGCGAGAAGCTGAACGTGAAGATCCAATAGATGATGGCGGCTGCGATCAGCGTTTCTTTGGTTGCGTTCTGGAAATTGAAGGGTACCGACTGGTTCGGGATGACGTTGCGTGCGATCCGCAACAGATCGAAGAGACCGACGATCACGACCAGCGAGGTGTCCTTGAATACTGCGATCACCTGACCGACGATGGCCGGGATCACCGCTCGCAAGGCCTGCGGCAGCGTGATGAAAACCGTCATCTGGACGGTCGACATGCCAAGCGCCATGGCGGCTTCGTTCTGACCACGGGGAATCGATTGCAGGCCACCACGCACGTTCTCTGCGAGGTAGGCGGCCGAGAACAAGGTCATCACCAGGATGGCGCGCAACACGCCGCTGAGGGTCACGTTGGGAGGCAGCGCCACCGGCAGCAGCAGGAAACCGATCAGGAGCAGCGTGATGAGCGGTACCCCCCGCACGATCTCGATGTAGCCGGTAGACAGCACGCGGAAGATTGGCATCGAAGATGTCCTGCCCAGCGCCAACAACACGCCAAGCGGGAACGAAGCAGCCAGCGAGACCACCGACAGGATGATGGTGAGGGAGAGACCACCTATGAAGAAGGACCCAGACACCTCGACAGTCGACACCGTGCTGGTGATCACCATCAGGTAGACGAGGATGATCACCCACGCCACCCACAACCCGAGGTAGCGGCGCCTGGCGGCGCCTTCGCCGCCGAAGGTGGGGGAGGCGAGGGCGAAGAGCGCAAGCGAGAACACGAGCCACCGGACCAGGTATTCGCTGTAGTCGGAAGTGCTCTCGAATACGAAGATGCCAACGACGAAGAGCGCGAAAACCACCGCCGCGACGTACCTGCCCATCTCGCCTCCGACCCAGCCGCGGGTGGAAAGGGCGTACACCGCGAGGATGCCAAGCATCACCGCCAGGACGAGTCCGGTGCGATCGGCGGGAACGAAGAACAGCAAGATGCCGGTGACCAGGAGGAGGCCGGAAACGACCCGACTCGATTCGTTGGTGTGTGGGGTGGTCAGTTGGCCGAGCAACAAATACCCGACGATGCCAAACGCGATCCCTACCGGGAGGTACCAGGCTCGGATCCGTTCGTAATCGAGCGCCGGGTCGCGCAAGATCACCAGCACGATGACCGGGAAAGCCGCCACCCACAACCCGATCACGATATTGCGCGTGATCTCGTAAGCCCGCGCTGCCAGGTTGTCCGCCATGACCTTGCCTATCAAGTAGGCAATTGCGCCAACCGCCATGATGACGACCCACGGGATGACCGTGCTGTTCTCCAGCCGAGTGAACTCGATCGTCAGGCGCTGGATCCCGTCCTGTTCGACCGAGGGTCCCGGCACGGGTACGTACAAGTTGGGCAGCGCAACGGCAACCCCCACCATCGCAAGGCCGAGTAACCCCATGACCGAGATTCGGTCGTCCTTCGGGTTCTTGAGGCGGGTGATACCCCATCCGATGGCGATGATGACGGCGCCGACCCCGAAGGCGGTACCCATCTGGGTAGCGCTGATGCTGCCTCCGCCGGGGTCGATCGAGAATAAGATCTTCACGTTGAGCCAGCCGAGGAAGAACGCCGCGGCGATGGTGGCGCCGATGCCGATGAGGGTACGGCCCACCCGCAGCGGGGAGACCTTGCCCCCCGTGCGCCATAGTGCAAGCGTCAGTCCGAGCAGCGCGGCGACGATGCCCACGGCGAGCCATACCCGCACGATCTGCTCTTCAGGGTACGCCTGGATCATCAAGAGGCGGGCGTTGGTGGTGATGGCGTCCCAACGCCTTCCCTCATCGAAGACGAAGTTCATGGCCCCCGACGTGAAGTAGATGACGATCACGCCGAAGATGACGCTCAACGCGCCGCTGGCCGGGGTCGCGAACAGGTTCTCCTTCAACCACAAACCGGCCCCGCGCGGCGGTGGCTCGGGCGGAATCTCGCTGACGTCGGTGATGGTGGTGATGCGATCTGTCATATCAACGCTCCACCAGCTTCAGCTTGCGGTTGTAGTAGTTGACGATCGCCGAGATCGTCAAGCTGACGGTCAGGAAGAATGCCATCCACACGAGGATGACGGGCAGTGACTGTCCCGTCTGGTTGATGAGCGTGTTGCCCACGCTGACGATGTCGGCGTACGCAACTGCGAGGCCGAGTGACGTGTTCTTCGCCAGGTTGAGGTACTGGTTGCCGAGCGGTGGCATGATGATGCGGAACGCCTGCGGCAGGATGATCAGCCGCAGATACTGGCTCCGGGTGAGCCCGACGGCCTGGGATGCCTCGGTCTGGCCCTTCGACACCGCCAGGATGCCGCCGCGCACGATCTCGGCAATGAAGGACGCGGTGTAGAGGGTCACCCCGATCCAAATCGCGAAGAACGGTGGAGTGATGACGACGCCGGTGGTCGAGTACTGGACGAAACCGCCGGTGCCCCGCAGCTCGACGGCCGCACTCTGCCAGTCGATCGGAGCACCCGAATCGCCGGTGAACCGGGTCTCCGCCCACAGGAACAGGTTCGAGAGCCCTTCGCGCAGCTGCTCACCAACCGTCGCCGGTCCTTGTGTGGTCTGCACCACCTGGTTTCCGATCCAGAGAAGCATGAACGCCACCAGGATCGAGCCGACCGCGGCGAACACGACCCGGAACACGTCGTCGTCGCTGAACTTGCCGTAGCCGGCCGGTGTCTTGCGAGCTGCGAAGAAGCCCCAGATCCAGCGGGCGGCGAGGAAGAGCACGAACGCCGCCAGCAGGCCCGGGATGAGCCAGGTCGGAAGCGCCTCGATGAATGAGCTCACGGCTCCCCAGAACCCACCGAGGAAACCGAAGATCGGGTGAGCAAACCACCCGATGAACATGAAGAGCAGGAACGTGATCCCGGCGTACGTAAGCGCAAACGAAGCCTTCCCGGTGCGCTCCTGATACTTCTTGCGCCATCTCGCCACCAAGAACGCGGCGATGCCGCCGAAGATGACGAACATCAGCCACTGCCAGAACCCAACCGACGGAAAGGCCCACGCCACCGCCACCCCCTTGTTGGACACGTGGATCAGCTTGTCTCCAACATCGGTTTCTGCGATGCCGGTGAGGCCGATGATCAGTGCCTGCCAGAAGAAGATCTGGACGAGGAGCGGGATGTTGCGAATGGTCTCGATGTAGACGGCGGCGACCTTGTTCACGATGAAGTTGCTCGACAGCCGGAACACACCGATCAGGGTTCCGAGGATGGTTGCCGCGATGATCCCGGAGATCGCGATCCGCAGCGTGTTGATGATCCCGACCACCAGTGCCTTGGCTCCCGTGGTCGGCGTCAGGTCGATGCCTTCCCGGATCGAAATCCCGGGGGGGTCGCTCAACCAGTCGAAGTTGAAGTTGATGCCGCTGTTCGAGAAGTTGGTGGCGGCCCTGCTCCCCAGCAGCCAGGCTACGAACAGCAGCGAGATGAGCACCATGATCTGGGCAACCCACTTGAGCACAGCCCCGTTGCGCCAAATGGGCGCCTTCTTGTGCTTCCTGGCTTCGGTGGTAGTCACCGCTCGCCGACCTCCTTCGCCGGTTCTCACCGGCCCGATGAATCTAGCTGCGCTCCCCGACCGATTGCCACCGGTTGGTAGCTCGAGACGCGAGGAAGGGGCGCCGAAGCGCCCCTTCCTGGTGTCTTGGCTACGGCTGCTCGGTCAACGTGCTGGCGGTGCGTACTGCATGCCGCCGTTGAAGAAGTAGTCGTTGAAGCTGCCTTCGCGGCTCAGGCCCACCGGGCCGAGGTTGGCAACGTACACGTCGTTGTAGTTTCCGACCTGCTTGATGGCCTGGTAGTAGGCGTCTGCCGACAGACCCATCTTGGTCTGCAGCTCACCCTCACCACCGAAGAGCCGGGTTGCCTCTGGATCCCACTCGACACTGTCGATGTTGTCCTTGGTGATGCCCTTCTCGTCTGCGATGACCATCCCCCACACGAGCCAGTTGACGACGTCGGCGAACTGAGAGTCGTTCTGCCGGTAGACCGGACCGAGCGGCTCTTTGGAGATCGGCGCCTTGGGGAAGATCACCCATGTGCCGGGGGCCACATCGCCTGCGGCTTCGCGAGAAGCCTTGTTGCCGACCAGGCCCGAACCGTCTGTGGTCACCAGGTCACATGAACCGGCCACCAGTTTGTCCATCGCCTCCGGGAACTCCTCGACCGTCTCGAGGACGATCGCGGCACCGCCGAGTGCTGCCCACTCCGTGATGTTCTTCTCGGTCGTCGTACCAGCGTTGGTGCAGAGGATGGCTCCGTCGACGTCTGCGGGACCAGAGTCCTCGCTGAACTTCGAGGCGGCGCCCATCAGCTGCTGCCCGTCGTAGTACGTGGTTGGAGCAAAGTCCATTGCCAGGTCCGTATCACGGCTCTGGGTGTGGGTCGTGTTGCGGATCAACACGTCGATCTCTTTGTTGTTCAGTGCCTCGAACCGCTGGGCGGCTGTGAGCGCACGGAACTCGACCTTGCTGGCGTCACCGAGAATCGCCGCGGCAAGTGCACGGCAGTAGTCGGCATCGAAGCCGGTCGTCGACCCGTCTGGCTGCGTCTCTGAGAACGCAACGGCAGTGCCGCTGACGCCGCAGAGCAGCTTGTCACGAGCAATGATTTCGGCAAGCGTGCCTTCGCCGCTTGCCTGGCCTCCATCGCCACCACCGGTGGCGGCAGTTGTCGTTGTGGCGGTGTCGGCTGCGGTCGTGGACGTGGTGTCCTCGCCCTCATCCGTCCCACCACAAGCAGCTGCTACGAGCGCCAAGACGGCCACCAGGGCCGCTAGTCGCTTCCACATAAGGGGATCCCCTCTCCTACTTTGTCTGGGTTCTCGTCGCGTGGCCGTCAGTCAACGACGGCCTTGCGGTGCCAGAAAGCTAGTCCGCGCTGCGCTGCGCCGCCACAAGTTCGCGCCCGCCAGCCTCGTGACCTGGGGTTTTGCCCACGCGTTCCGGTGTGGAAGTCGAACTTGCAACCAAGCTTGCCATCTGCCGTGACCTGCGATGGACCAGAATCTGGCAGAAGTTCAGACGCCCTGGGTGTGGAAGAAGACTCGCCGTTCGCGGGCCTGATCGAGCTCGAGGAACATGATTCGCTGCCACCGACCGACGATCACCTCGCCGTCTACGACCGGGATGGTCACCGATGGCTGCCCGACGAGCAGCTGCCGGCAGTGGGCGTGTCCGTTGATGAACTCGTCCTCCTGTAGATTCTCGGTTCGTACTGAATGGTCGTCGTGTTCGTAGTAGTGATCCTCAGCCACCAGCCGTTCGATCATCCTGCCGTAGTCGTTGAGAAACCCGGTCTCCGATTCGTTGATGATCACAGACGTCGTGGTGTGTGGGGAATATACGGTGACCTGCCCATGACGCACCCCAGATCTGGCAACGACCTCTCGCGCAACGTCCGTCACGTCCCAGAACTCGTTCGGGGTGGTGGTGGTGAAATGCAAGGCCTCGGTGCGAATCGTCGGGTCCTGCGAGGACGCCAGCACGGCAAGCGGGCCCTCCGGCCGACGTGAGCCTTGCCTGACGACTGTGGAATCTTCCAAGGGAACTCACTCCAGGTGTGAATGTGCCGGAACGTTACCCGGCGCGCAAGCCTAGGGAGGCTACCTCGTTCTGTGCAGCTCGCGCCGGTTCGGAGCCCGGCGCACCATGACGAACCATCCTGAGCCGGAGACCGAGGGCGGCAGGGACTTCGGCGGCAGGCTCCGGGGCTGCAACCAGATCCTCGACTCCAGAGACGAGCAGCGAGCCGAGCATCGAGGCGAGCCCTGCGGCGTCGCCCGCCGCGAACGAACCATCTGCCATGGCACTCATGCAGGTCGCGATGAGGTCGTCCGTCACCTCAACGAACTGTGGAAGCTGACGAACCTGGACATCGCGAGGCAGGCGGCGATGTACCTCGAGCATGATCCGGGCGTACGTCGGATGGGCGGCAGCCATCTCGAAAGCAGATTCGAACATCGCTTCGACTCTGGCCATCGGGGGTGCAGACGGAAGTTGTGAGAACCAGCCGTCGACCAGCGGAGCTATCCGCTCGACGATCAGCGCGGTCAACACCTCGTCCTTGTTCGCAAAGTAGTCGTAGATAGAAGAGCGGGGCAGCTCGCTGAGATCCGACAGGACACTCAGCGATGTGCCGTCGTAGCCGAAACGCCCCACCGACTCTTCGGCAGCGTCGAGAATGGCGTCGCGGGTGTACGCCTTATGAGTCGGGATGTCTGCGGCCCTGATGCGCGGCATGGGTCACACCTCTCGAAGGGGGTTCAGAACGGAGTGCGGGCATCGTAAGGGTGATTGCGGTATATGCGACACGATGGTGTCGCGGGCTCGACACTGCAGCGTCAGCGCGGCGAACTGCGGCGAGGGCAGGTGGGTGACAAGACGCCGGCGAGCCGTTGCACCCCTACAATGCGGTGTCACCGCCACCGGGAGTCACATGTCCGCCACAGTCCTCATCGGCGCCCAGTGGGGCGACGAGGGCAAGGGCAAAATCACCGACGTGTTGTCCGAGTCAGCCGACATGGTCGTCCGCTATCAGGGCGGTAACAACGCCGGTCACACCATCGTCGTGGGCAGCGAACGATTCGCTCTGACCCTCATCCCCAGCGGAGTGCTCTACCCGCAGGTGACCCCGGTGATCGGGAACGGATGTGTGATCGACCCGAAGGTCCTGCTGGAGGAGATGGAGACGCTCGAGGCACGTGGGATCGACCCTTCCCGGGTGCGAATCTCCAACAATGCTCACGTGATCATGCCGTATCACCGCAAGCTCGACGCGGTGCGAGAGCGGTTTCTCGGTCGGCAGCAGATCGGCACCACCAAACGCGGAATCGGGCCCGCCTATATGGACAAGTATTCCCGATCCGGGATCCGGGTCCAGGACCTGTTCGATCCAAAGATTCTCAGACGCAAACTCGAAGACAACCTCAAGGAAAAGAACCGGCAGTTGGTGAAGGTCTACAACCAACTCGCGATGGATGCCGAACCGATCGCGACCGAGTACCTCGGGTACGCCGATCGGCTGCGGGACTACGTGACCGACACCTCCTTGCTGGTGTGGGAGGCGGTCGACCGGGGTGACACGGTGTTGTTCGAGGGAGCGCAAGGAACTCTGCTCGACATCGATCACGGCACCTACCCGTTCGTCACCTCCTCGAATCCAACGGCGGGCGGAGTGAGCACTGGGATCGGGATCGGTCCCAAGTCGATCGACCGCGTCATCGGCATCGCCAAGGCCTACATCTCTCGGGTGGGCAGCGGACCCTTCCCAACCGAACTGGAGGATGAGACCGGCGAACGCATGGTCGAGATCGGAGGCGAGTTCGGAACCGTCACCGGCCGTCGCCGCCGGTGCGGTTGGCTGGACGCGGTTGCACTGCAATATGCGGTGCGGGTCAATGGCTTCACCGATATTGCACTCACGAAACTCGACGTGCTGTCGCACTTCGACGAGATCAAGATCGCAGTGGCCTACGACTCGCTCGGCGAGCGTTACCTGGAGTTCCCGCGACAGCAGCGTGTGCTCTACAACTGCACGCCGGTGTACGAAACCCATGCCGGGTGGAACACCGACATCTCCGCGGTGCGTGAGTTCGCTGACCTACCGAAGGCAGCCCAGCAGTATGTCGAGCGAGTCGAGTCGCTCGCCGGGGTCCCCATCACCACCGTCTCGGTGGGCCCAGCACGAGACGCCACTCTGCCCCGGGGGCCGGTACCGCAATGAAAGTGCTCTTGCTGGGTGGTGGTGGCCGGGAACACGCCATTGGATGGAAGCTCGCTCAGAGCCCGGACCTGCGGGGGCTGGTGTCTGCGCCCGGCAATCCCGGTCTCGCCGAACTGGGTGCAGTCGTGCCGGACATCGACATCACCGACCCCGCCGCCGTCACGGATCTGGCCGTCGCCAATGGCGTGGACCTGGTGGTGATCGGTCCAGAGGCGCCGCTGGCAGCCGGGGTCGTCGACGATCTCGTCGCAAGCGACATCGCCGCCTTCGGACCGTCTGCAGCTGGGGCCCGACTCGAAGCCTCGAAGGCGTACGCCAAGGAGATCATGGCCCGCGCCGACATCCCGACGGCACCGGCTCGGACCTTCACCGACTTCGAAGCAGCCGTGACCTACCTGCGAGAACTGGAGGCGCCGTGGGTGGTGAAAGCCGACGGCCTGGCTGCCGGCAAGGGGGTGCTGGTAACCGAGGACATCATCGCAGCTGAGGGCTGGGTGCGGGTGTGTCTCGACGGCCACTTCGGTGATGCGGGCTCGACGGTGGTGATCGAGCAGCACCTCGACGGTCAGGAGGTGTCTGTGCTGGCGGTGTGTGACGGCGAACGCGCCCTGATCCTCGAGCCGGCACGTGACTACAAGCGACTCAACGACGGCGGCACCGGGCCTAACACCGGAGGCATGGGGTGCTTCTCACCGGTCGCCGACCTGCCACCGGGCCTGAAGGAGATGGTCCTCAACGAGGTCCTCGAGCCTGCGCTGGCAGCGCTCGCTGAAGACGGGGTGAGCTATCGCGGCTTCTTGTTCGCCGGCATGATGCTCACCGCAGACGGTCCCAAGGTCCTCGAGTTCAACTGCCGCCTCGGCGACCCGGAAACCCAGGTGATTCTGCCCCGGCTCGACGAGGACTTCCTCCAGCTGCTGGCAGGCGCCACCCGGGGCGAGCTCGAAGCTCGAGCGCTTCGCTTCTCCAGCCTGGCTGCCGTCGACGTGGTACTCACCGCAGACGGGTACCCGGAGAACCCGCTGACTGGCAAACGGATCGAGTTCGGTGCGGTGCCGGACGACGTGCTCGTGTTCCATGCCGGCACGAAGCGCACCGCGGACGGACTCCGCAGCAGCGGCGGCAGGGTCCTCAATGTCGTCGGCCTGGGACCGGACGTCGCTACCGCTCGCGCCAGTGCCTACGCCGGAGCCGCCGAGATTCAATTCGAGGGCAAGCAACACCGAAAGGACATCGCAGGGTGAAGGTCGCCATCCTCATGGGCTCAGACAAAGACATGGGCAAGATGCAGGCCGCGGCAGACGTGCTCTCCGGGTTCGGGGTGGAGCACGAGGTGCACGTGATGTCGGCGCACCGCACCCCGGAAAGGGTGGCAGAGTTCGTTTCGACGGCGGCAGACTCCGGCTTCGGAGTCATCATCTGCGGCGCTGGCAAGGCGGCCCATCTGGCGGGAGCAGCCGCGGCGCACAGCACGCTGCCCGTGATCGGCGTCCCGATCGCAGCCGGATCGATGGGTGGCCTCGACGCGCTGCTTTCGACCGTACAAATGCCAACCGGCATCCCGGTGGCAACGGTGGCGGTCGACTCTTCCGCCAACGCCGGCTATCTCGCAGCAGCCATCCTGGCGCTGGGTGATGCGGAGTTGACGGCCCGGCTCGAGGAGTATCGCACCGGGCTGAAGGCATGATTCCGCGCTATTCCCGGGCGGAGATGACCGCGCTGTGGAGTGAGCCCCACAAGTTGGCCGTGTGGAAGGAAGTCGAGACGCTGGTCGTCGAAGCCTGGGCTCAGCTCGGGGTGGCCCCGGAGACAGCGGCAAGCGCGTTGCGCGATGCCCCGGAAGTCGACATCGAGACGTGGAAAGCCCGCGAGGCCATCACGCACCACGACGTGGCTGCATTCGTCGATGTACTCGCTGCGGGAGTCACGGAAAGTGGCGAGTGGGTGCACTACGGCCTGACCTCTTCCGACGTCCTCGACACCGCCCAGGGAGTCATACTGCGCGAGGCGGCAGACCTGCTGATCGCCGGCGTCGAGACACTCTTCTCCGTGGTGAAGGCCAGGGCGCTGGAGCACCGTGGCACCGTGATGGTCGGCCGCACCCACGGCATCTGGGCAGAGCCGACTTCGTTCGGTCTGAAGCTGGCGACCTGGGCGTTCGAGTTGGCCCGTGATCACGAGCGACTGGTGCGGGCGCGCCGGGCCGTCGCGGTGGGCAAGATCTCCGGCGCCGTCGGCACGTATGCCCACACCCCGCCCCGGGTCGAGGCCTACGTCATGGAACAGCTCGGGCTGATGGCGGAGCCTGCTTCCTCCCAGATCACGCACCGGGATCGCCATGCCGAGTACCTGAACACGATCGCACTGGTGGGTTCGTCCTTGGAACGATTCGCCACGGAACTCCGCCATCTGCAGCGCAGCGAGGTGCGCGAGGTCCGCGAGGCCTTCGACAGAGGCCAGAAGGGCTCGTCTGCGATGCCGCACAAACGCAACCCGATCGCAGCGGAAAACCTGACCGGGGTATCGCGGCTGCTGCGCGGCTACGCATCTGCCGGCATGGAGAACATTGCGCTGTGGCACGAGCGGGACATCTCTCACTCCTCGGTAGAGCGGGTGGCGCTGCCGGACGCCTCGATTCTGCTCGACTACGCGCTCGATCGGATGGCACGACTCGTCGCAGGGCTGGTCATCGATGAAGATCGGATGGCGGAGAATCTCGAAGCCACCAGAGGCCTGGTCTACTCACAGGCGGTGCTCCTGGCCCTCATCGAGGAACAAGGGCTCACCCGGGACGATGCCTACGCCATCGTGCAACGCAACGGCATGGAAGCCTGGGACGAAGCCCTGCAGCTCCGCGACCTGTTGGCGAAGGACGGTGCCGTCACGATCTCGGCGGACACCCTGGCCGAATGTTTCAGTGCCGAACGCCACCTTCGCAACGCAGACGTCGTATTCGAGCGGCTGGAGGACACCGACATCTGACCTAGGGCCTGACGCCTGACCTAGGGCCTGACGTCGCCCTCAGTTCAGATCCGTCTACCGGGCCGACCGAGATCCGGCACCACCGGAGGATCCCATCCTCGGGACCATCTTCTCCGCAGAGATCGTCGTCGCGATGCGTCAGATAGCCTCGGATCTCCAGTGCAACGACGGCAGCCGAGGCAAATACGGGACCTACGGCTGCAGGCTCAACCGGTTCCTCGAACCCGGCCAGGGCCGACTTCGCAGAAACCGGAACCGAGGCCTCGCCACCAGGCTCCGAGCTCAAGGTGACCGAAACGCACGGGCGGTCGCACGTACCACGATCTCGATGGGCGGCGAGCCGCCGGGTTCGACCAGACGCAGCAAGGTGAGGTCGAGCTGGGACCGCACGACCAAGTCAATGCCCCCTCCGGCGACGTCGATTTCGGCAGCCTCGCCACAGGCGAGGTCGCCGTGATCATCCAGATAGCGACATGCCCGAATTGTTGCCTCGACCGGGTCCAGCAGCGGCTCCTCGATCCCCGCGTATACCGCCTCCACATCGATCGCAGTTGCCGCGGCGAGGGCGGCTCCCTCTGCCAAACCGGCCAGCCGCCGATGCTCGTCTACCACTCGCCAGAGCTCGAGGCTGATGCCGCTCAACACCAGCAGTACCACAGCTGCCACCACCACGAGCGCGGGACCGGCGAGACCCGCTTCCCTCGTCAAGGAAACGACCGGAAGTCGTCGACCCGCTCGCTGTGGCTTGCGCTCCAGGACACGTTTCCGACGGTCCCCGCAAGCGGAACGACAATGCCGGGAAGCTCGACCGTCACGGTGGCGGTGATCGACCGGCCGCGTCCCAGATCTCCCTCGACCCGGTAGGAAACACAGGAAACGGCACACCCGGGACCGGAAGACACATCTGTCGTACGAAGGATCTCCGCCACCAGCACCGCAGCTGCGGCGGAACCGGCCTCAAGATCAACCGAGCGAGCAACGGTGCGAGCAATGTCCTGCGCCAGCGTTCGACCCAACTCGGCGCGATCGAACCAGCGCGGCAGGCTCAAGGCGATGAGGGCCATCGGCAGGATCACCATCGCCATGCCGATCATCCAGGCCGCAGTGCCAAAGCCTCGCTCCCGCGTCACGGTTGCAGCTCGCGGGACCTGCGCTCGACACCGACGATCGACACCGGAGCGACTCCGCCGGCGAACCAGGGGACATGTGCCGAAACGGTCACAACGACATGATCACTCTCGAGCGTGCAGCGTACGTCTGCGTCGCGCCCGATCGACCCTCGCAACAGGCCGGACTCACCCCGCAATACAGCCTCGGCCGCCAGAGAGCATTCTGCTGCGTTGCCCTGGAGTGCCGCCGCCGAGCGTGCCCCCGCCGCGGCTGCGGCACGGACGGCGGCCGCTGTGTACTGCATGACAGCCAGGTTCCCGACCGCGAGGAGCGCCACCATCGTGAGCACGACAGCCACAACCCACTCGACCACGGCCAGCCCGTTCTCGGATCCATCGCGATCAGGAGCCAGGGACGCCGCCGATGCCGAATGTCGCCCGGATCCACTCGATGACGTCGACCCCCAGGGCACTCATCGCCCCCCAGATTCCGAAGAGCACCAGCAACCCGACCGCGGCAATACCGATCGCTTCAGCCGTCTGAAAGCCGGCCTCAGCTCTTGCTGCAGACCGGGATTCCGATCGTCTGCTAGTCAGTTCTGCCAGCTGTGCCAATAGGAACATCACCACCTCCTGTGGTCGATCACCCGAGCCCGCGCAGGACCATCCAGGGCAGCGGGGCGCCGACGAAGAGCAGCAGCACCGGTGCCAGGATCCCCACGATGGGCACGAGCATGAGAGCCCTCCCCTTGGTCGCAGCCCGCCGCAGGGCCTCTCGACGGTCATCTCGAACGTCATCGCTGAGCGCCAGGATGGAAGACGCCACGTCTGCGCCGTGTTCGTGTCCCGCAGCCAGCGTTCGGTAGCACCGCATCGCGTGGGGCTCGGGAGTCGTCTCAGCGATGCGGCGCAGCGCCTCCCCCAGGCTCATCCCGCCGTCGTGGAGTCGCAATGCCTCGCGCAATTCCCCCGCCACCTCACCGTGTGATCTGGCAACCAGCCTGCGGATTGCGGACGACACGCTGGCTCCAACTCGCAGCCGCACCGCCAGCAATTGCTCAACGCCGTACAGCTCGATTCGGATCACCGCTCTACGTTGCTCGATCAGCCGCTCCAGCCGACCTCTTCCGTACGCCACGGCGCCGCCGATACCGACCCCGATGAACAGCAACGTTCCCGCCGGTTCAAAGCCTCGACCGACGGCAAGAAACCCCGCGAGACCCCCCGCGGCCAGCGCCCCGAGGAGCCGCCGCATCCGATATTGCAGCACGCGGTCGGTCGGACTGACGCCACCCGACACGCCGGCCTGAACCAGCCGCAGATCGAGCGCCTCATCACCGATGCCGTCGACCAACGTGGCGGTCTTCGCGAGCAGCTGTCGCGGGTTCGGCAGCTGCCACGGCGCAACATGATGCTCCGGCGGGAGTGCCAGCCGGCTCCTGCCCCACGCCAGATAGGGTCGGACCAGGATCCTGAGCGGGGGAGCCGGCCGCAGCAGGATGCGCATCGCAGCTGCTGCGGCGATCCCAGCCAGCATCGCGGCTATCAGCTTCATCGTGCAACGCGTCGCCGCGGTCGGCGCGGCTGCATCAAGCGGGGCTCGGTCGCCGTGCGGCCGAACCGGGTGAGCATCGCCAACCCGACTGCGCTGAGCACACCAGCCAGCACAATCACCATCGTGCCTGCCGGCGACGAGTAGAAGTCACGGAACGGTCCAGGCTGGGCGGTGAGGACTACCAGCACCGCCCACGGAACCACGATCACCACGCGAGCATTGAGCCGCTGTTCCAGGCTGTTGGTGTCGATCTCCTCCGCGGTCCTGAGGTCCTTGGTGGTCGACTCCGCCAGGTCATGGAGCAGCGAAGGTATCAACGCGCCGCCCTTCTCGAGCGCGGTGATGAGTACCTCGATCACCCGATCCGACAGTGGATCGGCCAAATCGTCGCGGGTGAGCTCCAGCGCCACCCCGACACCGAACACGTCGGTCCGCGAAACGAAGCGGGTGAACGCAGGCCGCAGGGCCTCCGGCCCCTCGGACGGCAGATCCGCGAGCGCCGCAGGCAGAGTCCGACCGCTCCGCAACGAAGCGGCCAGGAACCGCAGGCCATCCGGCCAGGCCCTGGCTGCCTCGCCCAGCCTGCGAGCCCGCCGGCGGGCCACCTGCCACGACGGCACGCCCGCAGCCGCGAGTCCCACTACTCCTCCCAGGACGCGCGACCCTGTGATCGTGGTGCAGATGGACGCGGCGACACACCCAACCAGGAGAGAGATGACCACCCAGCCGATCGGATGGACCCCCAGGCCGGCCTGGCGTAGCCAGGTATGCATCCCGAAAGGTTTCCGCCGGCTCGGCATCCGGGCCGGTCGCACCCCGAGCAGAAGTCCGATTCCGAGGTAGGCCATCAAAGCTGCCGAGACACCGGCAAGCAGCCTCACAGCGGACTCACTCTGCCGGAACAGATCGCCTTCAGGTCATCCACCCCGGCGACCTGCTCGACGTGGGCCCTGAGTCGTTCTGCCGGCAAGAGCCCGGTCCACTCGAGATCCGCGTCCATGTCGCGGCGCAAAAAGATGGGAGTGATTTCGAAGCCGTTCTCGGCATCCGAGGAAACACTGCCGATCTCCAGCGTCCGCCTTCGTACCGAACCCGAGGCATCCGTGCCGGCATCGCGTCCCAGATGGACCACCAGATCGATGCTGGCGGCGAAGACCCGCCGCACCACCGGCTCAACCACGTTCTCGCCTGCCATCATCGCGGCTCCGACGAGCGCGGCGAGCGCGTCAGCCGCCGAGTTGGCGTGCACCGTACAAGCGAAGCCGCACCCGGCGTTGGCCGCCCGCGTTAATTCGAAGGCCTCTGCACCACGAACCTCCCCGACGACAATGCGGTCCGGTCGCATCGCCAGCACGAGCTTGACGAGCGCCCGCACCGACACCTCACCCGCTCCGTCGAGCCCGGGAGGGCGCGCCTCGTAGTAGCTGCTGTGCGGACTGAGAGGCACCTGAAGTTCACGGACCTCCTCCACACAACGAACGCAGTGGTCGGCAGGAACCGCCGCCAGCATTGCCGCCAGCAGCGAGGTCTTGCCGGCCCCTGGTGGTCCGGAGATGAGTATGGAGGTGGTTGCCTGAGCAGTGGCCCACAAGAAACCGGCCGCGGCGGCGCTGAGCGAGCCCTTCTCGACCAGGAAAGGCAGCGTCTCGCGGCGCAGCGCATAGCGACGAATCGTTGCCGAGGGACGGTCCGAGACGGGAGGGATCACCGCCGTCAGCCGCGCCGAACCTTCGAGCACGCGCGCCTGGACGATGGGACTTGCAGTATCGAGGTGCCGATCGGTGGCGGACAGCAGCTTCGACAGCACTCGCGACATTTCGTCGACAGTCGTCACCTCCCCCGGCGACCGGAGGCTGCCGTTGCCGTCGATGTACGTGACCCGGTCACCCTCGATGAAGATCTCCTCCACCCCGACCTCCGCCAGCAGGCCGGCGAGAGGGCCGAGATCAGTGATCGACCGCAGGAGGCGTTCTTCGGTCTGCCGGGGGTTGTGGAGGACGGCCCCCGCATGGGTTCCCGACTCCGCTGCGGTCTGGTAGTCCGTGACCGCCTGGCGGACGCAGGCCGCGATCTGGGTGCTCTCGCCGGATACATCGAGCTGCTGTAGCTCGATCTGGCGAAGGACGCGGATGCGGATGGTCTCGAACGCACTCTCGCTCTTCATCGTCATATTGAGACATCGATCATCAGCGCGGACGCGATGCGGCGGGTAGCCCTTCGCATCGACCCCCGCACGGGAATCGAAGCCCGCCACGCGGCGGCCGCGACGCGACGATCAACCCCAACCGCGGTGATCGAAGTGAAATCATGGTTTCGTCCGACCTCGCGCTCGAGGTCCAGACGCGCCTTGACCCCACCGGGGCAGCGGTTCAACACAAGGTGAATCCGCGTTCCCGCCACCAGATCTCGACTCTGCCCGAGCCAGTCGATGGTGCGCCGCACCCCGACCGGGTCCGCGGTTGCTGCAACGACTACCTCGTCAGCGAGCGCGAGCACCGATCGGCTCGCTCCGAAGCGAGGTGGCCCGATGCTCGGAAGTTCGGTGATGGTGGACCCGACGTTCACGATCGTCACCCGGTCCGCTCGGAGCGCAAGCAGGAGCTCCGCCAGCTCAGTGCTGCGCACCGCCTGCCACCGAGATGCGTCCGGTATCCCACCGATGACCTCGCACTCGAGGTGCTGGTGGCGGAGGAACTCGCCGCGCAGAGCTTCGTTGTGGAGCACCCGGTCGCATGCGGTGTGCAGATTTGGATGGAGCGGAAGACCGAGACGCTGCGTCACTGCGGGATGTTCGGTGTCTCCGTCAACCAGCACCACAGGAGAAGTCACCGCCAGCGCGGACGCAAGCGCGATCGCGACTTCGGTCGCTCCGCATCCGCCGGCAGCCCCGGTGACCGCGACGATGGGACGAGCCGCAGCCACCCTGCCGGCTTCAGGGGCCGCGGTCGCCGCAGTCGCAGCCGCATCGACCGAAGGGGCGACCTCGAGCATGGCAGTCACCAGATCAGAAGCAGTTGCCGGGGAGGCCACCACAACGTCAACCCCGTACGACCGGAGCAGATCGGCGCCGGCTTCCCCTCCGTCCGTGGGGTCGTAAACCCCCACGATCCGGACTCCACGGCGGTGCAGTCGCGTCACCAACAGGGGACTCAGAAACGAGGTGACGTCGTCGACGAAGAGGATGTCATACGCCGCATCGACAGCAGATTCAGGCGATACCGCATACCCGCGAACCATCGCCCCGCCGTGGTCGGCAACGAATTGATGCAAGTCGTGCGCCCACTGCCTGGTGGAATGGGTCAACATGATGACAGGGTCGAGCCCCTCAATCGTCATGGACGCGAGCCTCTGGTTCCGGATAGACCGCTTGCAGATCGGCCGCAGGGGCTCCGGTCGCGCGCACCAAGCGCACTTCGGTTCGGCTCAGCGCCCATGCCACCCGCAGACTGGTGGGTGCGTCGACTTCGACGCTCACCGCCGTTGACCCCGTGGGGGACTGGCCGGGCGACACGATGCCCACGACATCGACCCCGGTGGCCACGAAAGACGCCAGACCATCGACCACCACAACGACGTCCACCACGTCACCGCGAACGAGACCCTTGCCGACCCCATCGGTGCTTGCGATCGGGATGCTCATGGTCCGCTCACCGGACACACCGTGCGCGTCTGTCAGGTCGACCGCACTCAGGAGCGAAGACGCAGGAAGGTAGCGGGCGGCCACCAGGCCCTGCTGCGCCGCGACCTCGAGTTCCTCCGCGGTGATCGCAGCGTCGGTGAGTCCGGTGGAGGGACCTCTGGCGGTCACCATGCCGACATGCTCTGCGGCGATAAGGTCACCGGCCGCGACGTCGGACAGCATCACCGGGAGCTCCACCACAATCTCGCGATCGCGCAGTACCGCCAGCATCGCCAGGAAGGCGAGCAGACCGGCAGCCACCATCACGAAGTGGGTGAGTGACCAGCGCGGTCGCCACCTGGTTCCTCGCGCCGCAAAACGACCTGACCGGCTCTTGGAGCCGGGTGCCGTGTCGGGCGCGGCGCGCGACACCGTCATATCAGTGGGATACCTCCTGTTACGGGATGCCCGAGGACACCCACGATCGGTCTCGCCCGACAGCCGGGCGGATCAGCTAGAGCTGTGCTTGTTCCGTGTCTTCGATGTCTTCGGCTTCCTCACCCGCCACTACGGGGAAGCCCTTCAGCCACTCGAGCACCTCTTCGCGGAAGAATCGAAACGTCCTGCCACCGGGCAACCGATAGGCGGGAATCTGCCCTTCACGGGCCATCCGTCGGACGATCTGCACATTCATCCCGAGCATGTCGGCCACCATCGCCGAGTCCATCACCTCGGGGTATTCGACAGCCTTGCTCATGTCCTCTCCTCGAGTCGTCTTCTAGCGGTATTTTACACCATATGAGGGTCATGTGAAGTAGCTTGAAGGCGATTCTGTCCGGCATCAACCGAAGCTGCATGGCCCGCGTCCGTTGCCGAAGCAGTGGATCGAGACAGTGAATTCGATAGTCAAAGGGACGTGACACCTGGCTACCATCCCGGCCGTGCAAGCGCTAGCGCACCTCGGTTCGGGGAAAGTCCGCGAGATCTACGAGGTCGATGAGGACCGACTGCTGTTGGTCGCGACGGATCGAATCTCGGCTTTCGACGTGGTGCTCGATACTCCCGTCACCCACAAGGGCCGAGTCTTGACCGGCTTGTCCGTGCACTGGTTCGACACCCTCGGCACTCCGCATCATCTGCTGTCCGTGGATCCGGCAGCTGTTCCAGGCGCAACGCAGGCAGATAGGGACTACCTCGCAGGTCGGATGATGCTGGTGCGTCGCGCCCGGGTGATCCCGATGGAATGTGTGGTGCGCGGCTACCTGTACGGCTCGTCCTGGGCGGAGTACCGCACCGGGGGTGGGCCCACAACCGAACACCTGCCCGCCGGACTCGACCAGGCGTCACGTCTCGAGACTCCGCTATTCACCCCAGCCACGAAGGCCAGCGACGGGCACGACCAGAATCTCACCGAGCGTGACGCGAGAGAGTTCGTCGGTCCGGAGCGCTACGAACAGTTGCGCCGGCTGAGCCTGGATCTTTACGAACAAGGTGCCGCCTACGCAGCAGAGCGCGGCATCATCCTGGCAGACACCAAGTTCGAGTTCGGACTAGTCGGAGCAGAGTTGATCCTCATCGACGAGGCTCTAACTCCGGATTCGTCGCGCTATTGGCCTGCCGACACCTGGGCTCCGGGCCGGTCGATGCCTTCCCTCGACAAACAGCCGGTGCGCGACTGGCTAGAAGAGCAGCCGTGGGACAAGACCCCACCCGCCCCTCCGCTGCCCGCCGCGGTCTCCGCCGATACGACCCGGCGTTACGTCTCGGCCTACGAGCAGCTGACCGGCGAACCGTTCAATGCGTATCTCGCCAGGACGGGAGTGACATGAGGTTCCGAGTAGCGATCAGCCGGCGCGCAGGGCTGCGAGATCCCGAAGGGGTCGCCACCCTGCGAGCGGTTCGCGACCTCGGCTACGGCACCGTCGCGGAGGTCCACTTCGGCCGCATCATCACCATCGACATCGAAGGCGAAGACCCGACAAGCGCTCGCGACTCGGTGGTGGAGATGTGCGAGCGGCTCCTGGCCAACCCGGTGATCGAGGACTACACGGTGGAGCTCGTCGAGTGACCGTTGCCGTCGTCGTCTTCCCAGGATCCAACTGCGAACACGACGTGGTGCATGCGCTCGGCCTGCTTGGCACCAATGCAGAACTGGTGTGGCATCGCGAGGACGATCTAGGCGGTGCAGACGGCGTGATCCTGCCCGGCGGGTTCGCCCACGGTGACTACCTTCGAACCGGGGCGATCGCTCGGTTCTCTCCGGTGATGGAAGAGGTGGCACGACTCGCCGCAGCAGCGCGACCGGTCCTCGGAATCTGCAACGGCTTCCAGATCCTGTGCGAGGCCGGCCTCCTCCCCGGAGCGCTGGTGGCCAACCGCGACCTGCGATTCATCTGTCGGCCCGTCCACCTCAGGATCGAATCAACTGCGAGCGTGCTGACGAGTGCGGCCACAGTGGGCGACGTCCTGCGTATCCCCCTCAACTCCTACGAAGGCAACTACATCGCTCCGGAGACGACGCTCCGCGAACTCGAGGGAGCCGGCGGCGTGGTGCTCCGCTACGCGACCGCAGACGGCGAGCCGACACCAGAGGCCAACCCAAACGGTTCCACCAATGCAATCGCAGGCATCACCAATGCCGCCGGCAATGTCGCCGGATTGATGCCGCATCCCGAACGTGCCGCCGAACCGATCCTCGGGTCGGACGCAGGCCTGGTCTTGCTCGAGTCGTTCGTCACCAGCCTGGCACCGGTGGCCTCGTGACCAGCGAGACCGCTGCCCACATCGAGCTGGGGATGACGGACGAAGAGTACGAATCTGTCATCCGGATCCTCGGCCGCGAACCGCGCCCCGCCGAACTTGCCATGTACTCGGTCATGTGGTCCGAGCACTGCTCCTACAAGTCGTCTCGGGCTCATCTGGGCCGGTTCCCCACCAAGGCACCCTGGGTGGTCGTCGGGCCGGGCGAGAACGCAGGCGTTGTCGACCTCGGAGATGGATGGTTGGCCGCGCTGCGGATCGAAAGTCACAACCATCCGTCGTTCGTCGAGCCGTATCAGGGGGCAGCGACGGGCGTGGGCGGCATCTTGCGCGACATCTTCACAATGGGGGCGCGGCCCATCGGGGTGTGGGATCCGCTGCGGTTCGGCCTACTCGACGACGCCCGCAACCGCTACCTCTTCGCCGGTGTCGTCTCAGGGATCGCCGGATACGGCAACGCCGTTGGCGTGCCGACGTTGGGAGGGGAAGTCGAATTCGCGGCGCGCTACGCCAAGAACCCGCTCGTCAACGTCATGGCAATGGGCATCCTCAAGCGCGAACAGCTGGTGCTGGCGCGGGCATCAGGAGCGGGGAACATCGCGGTGCTGCTCGGAGCAACCACCGGACGCGACGGCATCGGGGGCGCCTCGATTCTCGCCTCAGCCAGCTTCGACGAAGCCGCAGGAGCCAAACGGCCGACAGTGCAGGTGGGCGATCCATTCGAAGAGAAGAAGCTCATCGAAGCTTGCCTCGATTTGTACGAGCGTGGCCTCGTTGTCGGTATCCAGGATCTCGGCGCGGCAGGCATCTCGTGTGCCACCTCGGAGTGCGCTTCCAACGGCGGCATGGGAATGGAGGTTGACCTCGACGCCGTGCCGCTGCGCGAAGCAGACATGACCCCAGGCGAGATCCTGATGTCGGAATCGCAGGAGCGGATGCTCGCAATCGTGGCCTCGGAAGACGTCGACGAGGTTCTTGCCGTAGCGGAGAGGTGGGAGATTGGAGCCGCGGCCATCGGCACCGTCACTGCGGATCCGGCGCTGAAAGTCACCCACCGGGACGAACTCGTCGCGGAGCTTCCCGCCGCCTCTCTGGCCGGAGAAGCACCCCTCTACCACCGACCGATCGAACGTCCCGAATCGATAGATCGGCTGCATGCATCAGACGCCCTCTTGCCGGCCGGCATCGACCTGGGTGACACGCTCCTGACGCTGCTGGACGACCCGGCGCTGGCAGACCGCTCATGGATCTACCAGCAATACGATCACCAGCTGTTCCTCAACACGGTGCGCGGGCCCGGCGGCGACGGGTCATTGCTGCGTGTCAAGGGCACCAGCAAGGGGCTTGCCGTCTCGACCGACGGTGACGGCAGACTGTGTTACCTCGATCCGCGCCGAGGAGCGGAACGGCTGGTGTTCGAAGCCGCCCTGAACGTAGCGGTCCTCGGGGCGCGCCCCTACGCAGTGGTCGACAATCTCAACTTCGGTAATCCGGAGAAGCCGGAGGTGATGTGGCAGTTCACCGAGGCGGTGGAAGGCATGGCAGCGGCGTGCGAGGCACTCGGGATCCCCGTCATCGGCGGCAACGTCTCGTTCTACAACGAGACTGACGGGATCGACATCTATCCCACACCGGTGGTGGGAATGCTTGGATTCTGCGACCCGATCCCCGCGCACCCGCCTTGCATGGAAGCCGCCGAACCCGACATGGAGATCTGGGAGGTGGGTGTCGCTGCCGAACTCGACTTCGCGGGCTCCGCTTACAACCGGGTCGTCCTCGACCATCTGGGCGGAAGACCGGTTGACGCCGACCTGATCCAGGGACCACGCGTGGTAGCGCTGGCGTCTGCGCTGGCCGAACGCGGTGCAGCGGTCCTCCATGATGTGTCCGGAGGCGGCACGGCAGTCGCTATCGCCGAAATTGCCATCAGGTCGGAGGTAGGGGCTCGTCTCGTGGATCTCGACTGGCGCCGCTGGCTGACGGAATCTCCGCATCGCTTCGTCGCTGTGGTGCCCGCCGGTTTCGACCTCAAGGCCGGAGACGTCCCTGCCAGGCGCATCGGAGTGATGGCAGGACGCAGCCTCGACTTCGGCCGTCACGGCGCCGCGTCGCTGGAGTTGGCCACGACGACCTGGCGCGACGGCATCCCCCGCCGAATGCACTGAAGGCGACTCGGCAGACACTTGTCTCTGGCAGGGCATGCGTGGACCGCCCCCGACGTTGTACCGCTGTGATCGATCTGCTCCTACCCGGTACCGATGCGGGCGTGTTCGCCCAACTGGCGGTTGTCACGGTGATCTTCGCTGCACTGATGTGGCCGGCACGCCGCAACCGGGAGATGCGCGTCTTCGTTGCCGGAGGGTGGATCATGACATACGCCCTGATGGCGCTGCGTGCCGTCCACTGATCGCCGGGCGGGAGCTGTCGCTACGAGCGAAGCGTGAGAGGTAGATCGACGAGCTCAGCACCTGGTGGCCCGGATCAGTTCACGTCAGGTGAGCTGCCTCATCGATCGTCGATCCGCAGACGCAACGGAAGCGCGGGGGGCCGGCCTTCCAGGCGGCGTCGTTCTGGTAGAGAAACACCGTTTCGTCATAGGTGCCGCAGAAGGTGGTCAACAACACCGCCTCCAACTCTCGTGACTCCGGCGCAAACGCACGTCGAGTCTCATTCGCCTTGTTCCGCAGGTGGTCGAGCCGGTCGCGCGATGCGGCGAGTTGCTGCAGCGGCACGTCAACTGCGGAACGAAGCCGGTCATGACTCCGCCATGCCGTCAGCAGATCATCGAATTGATCGAGGAAAAGTCCCCTGAGCATCGGAGCAATCTAGCCAAAAGAGGGAGCGCCTTTCCCGAAGCTGGCTTCACGCTCGCTGCGAGTTCCTGGCGTCTCAGTCAATCCACCGCGCCTGTATCCAACGGATCGAGCAATTCGGGGACGTTGTTCGCCACCTTGTTCACCAGCGTGGACACCGGATGCTCGGCAAGCTGGGGCCGCGCCACGTTGTGCAGCAGCGCGTGGAGGGCCGCAGCATCGTGGTTGTCCGGCGACAGCCACTCGGCCCAATCCTCCCGGGGCAACGCCACAGGCATCCGGTCGTGGATCGGGGCCACCAAGTCATCGGGGCTTCCGGTGAGAATGGTGCAGGTGCGCACCCGCTCCCCCGACTCAGGGTCTCTCCACGAGGCCCACAGCCCGGCCAGCGCCAGCGGCTCGCCGCCGGCGCGGTAGATGAAGTGCGGGAGCTTGCCCTTGGGCCGGGGTTCCCACTCGTAGAAGCCGTCTGCCGGAATCAAGCACCGCTTGCCGGCAAAGGAATCACGAAATGCCGGCTTCTCGGCCGCGGTCTCCATGCGTGCATTGATGTTGCGAGCTGCGAGCTTTCGGTCCTTGGCCCAGAACGGGAGCAGCCCCCATCGAAACGTCCCCAACAAGCGCTCGTCGCCGTACTCGGCCACCGCATACACCTGGTCGGTGGGTGCCACGTTGTACGACGCCGGCAGTGCCTCGGTCACCACCACATCAGCGGCGAAGTACTCGGCGTAATCGCCGGCGGTGCCAGCCTGTACGAACCTTCCACACATGGGTCCATTCTGCCAGCGTGCCGCCACCCCGATTCCCACGTAAGGACTCCAGAAACCTACCCTCAAAGCCGATGACACAACCGATGCGCGATCTCGTAATCGATCTCGACTCCGTCGTTCGCACCTTCGGTGCAATCACGGCGGTCGACGACCTCACTCTCAAGGTGCCTGCCGGCTCCGTCACGGTGCTGCTCGGCCCAAACGGTGCCGGCAAGACCACCACGGTGCGGCTGATCACTGGCGCCCTCATCGCCGACTCGGGAACGATCCGGGTACTGGGTTTCGACCCGAACAAGGACGGCGGGGAGATCCGAGCCCGCACCGGCGTCGTGCCCCCGAAACCTGCCATGTACGACAATCTCACCGGGGCAGACAACCTCCGCTTTGCAGCCGACCTGTGGGGCGTCAACGGTGATGGCATCGAAGCGGCCGCGGACCGCTTCGATATCTCCTACGCCCTCGACCAGGATGTCGGCGGGTACTCAACCGGTATGCGCACCCGCCTCGCCCTGGCTCGGGCAGTCATCCACGATCCAGATGTCCTGCTGCTGGATGAACCAACCGCGGGACTCGACCCCGAGTCTTCACGTGCCGTCCTCGACCTCATCCGTGAACTGGCAGGGCGGGGTCGCACCATTCTGATGTGTACGCACCTGCTGCACGAGGCAGAGGGGATCGCAGACCAGGTCGTGCTGATGGGTGACGGCACAGCCCGCACGGCAGGACACCCAGCCGATCTCGCTGCGGCCTTCCTGGAGCACCCCACCGTGGTCTTCGACGCCGAGAACCGCGACCAGCTCGAGAAGGCCACCGGGCACGCCGCCGTAATCCGCCACGAATGGAACGGCGGCCTGCACCTCACGCTCGACTCGATGGAAACGTTGCCCGACCTCGTCACTGAACTGGTCAAATCCGGCGTCCGGTTGACCAGGGTGGAACCGCAACTGCCGACGCTCGAGCACCTGTACTTCGAAATGCAGCGGGCCATGCGGGAGGAGGACGGATGAGATGGGACCGCGTCTGGGCCATCGCCCGCGTCGACCTCAAGCGGCTCTTCAAGAGCCGGGACTACTGGATCCCGATGAGCCTGCTGGCCGGCGTGTTCTTCGTCGTCATGCCGTTCTTCATGTTGAGCGCGATGAGCAGCGTCAGCGCCACCAGCCTGGTGCAGCAGATCGGCGGCGTGCTCGAATCGCTGCCGGGGCCCATCCAGGAGGGACTGCAGGGCCAGTCACCTGAGGGCAGGGCGGCATATGCGTTCGCGGTCTACCTGCTCGCGCCGATCGCCATCATCGTGCCTCTCACGATCTCGTCCGCCGTCGGCGCCAACACGATCGTCGGCGAGCGGGAGCGAGGCACCGGCGAATTCCTCGCCCACTCTCCGCTCACCGAACGCGAGATCTACGTCGGCAAACTCATCGCCAGCGTGATTCCCGGATATCTCGCCACCGTGGTCGGGTTTGCGATCTACTCGCTCATCGTGAATCTCAAGGTGGGCCCCGAGGTGGGTGGCTGGTTCTTCCCGACCGCAGGATGGTGGGTGCTGATCCTGTGGGTCGTGCCGCCGTTCATCGCCATCGCGCTTTCGGTGATCCTGTGGGTGTCTGCCCGGGTGAAGAGCGCCGCGGCGGCCCAGCAGGCATCGACGCTGGTCACGCTCCCGATCATCGTCATCGCCTACGCCATCTCGAGTGGCTTGATCTTCGACCCCACCCGCTCCGCGCTGGCCGTCGGCCTGGTCGCCTGGATCATCGCGGGTATCGGGCTGGCTTCGGGAGGCAAGGCGGTCAACCGGGAACGCCTCCTCGGGATCGGCATGGAAGGGTCCTGAGCCGCGGGACCGATAGGCTCAGTCCATGAACGACCACCTCCGCATCCGTCGTGCGGTGCGGGCCATCGTCCTCGATCCCGACAACCGCATTCTTCTGGTGCGGTTCGAGTTCCCGAACGGCGCCATCCGGTGGGCAGCCCCGGGCGGAGGTATCAGGACCGGAGAAGGCACGCTGGATGCCCTGCGGCGTGAACTCGTCGAAGAGACCGGCTTGACCGGTGCGTCGATCGGTCCTGAGGTCTGGACGCGCACCCACATCGTCCCCTTCGTCAACGGCAGGTGGGACGGCCAGGACGAACGATTCTTCCTGGTACGGACCCGGGCGTTCCACCCCAGCCCGGTGTTGTCTGCCGAAGAGCTCGCAAGTGAATTCGTCACGGCGATCCGCTGGTGGACGTTGGACGAACTGCAGACCACCAACCGGGAATTCGCACCCGCCCGGCTCCCCGAATTGGTGGCAGACCTGGCCGCCAACGGTCCGCCGGAAACACCGATCGACGCCGGAGTCTGAAGCGGCGAGCCTTCTGCTTCGCCGGCTCAGGTGCCGGCGGGTACCTTGCGCCGCTTCCGCCTGCCTTCCGTGGCGCGTGGTTCCCAGCTGAACCAGCGGAGCGTCAGCACCACACCGATCACGGTCCAGATCAGTAACACGGCCAGGTCACCCCAATGGAAGAAGTCGAGCCACGAGTTGGTGGTTGCGACGAACTCGGGTTCGAAAGCCGCCCGGAAAGCAGCCGCGAAGTGTTTCAGCGGGAAGACGTCCGCAATGAACGAAAGGAAGGCAGGCATGCCATCCCCGGTGATGATGAAAATGTCCGAAATGAAGGCAAGGGGCAGGAGCGTGGCGTTGGTGATCGCCGAGGCTGCCTCACCGGAAGGTGCAACTGCCGCCACCAAGAGACCGAGTGCCGCAAAACACGACACGCCCATCAGGAACGTCACGAGAAGTGCCGGGAGCGCCTCGACATGAACCACCAGACCGTAGAAGATGACACCGACCGCCAGCATGATGGTCGCCGCAATCGCCGCGATGTACACGGCGGAGCCGATCGCACCTCCCATGTAGGTCGTGGGCGGCAGGGGCGTGCCTCGGATTCGCTTGAGCACCCCCTCGTCGCGGGCGAAAGTCGTGCGGATACCAAGGTTGGTGTAGGTGGCGGACACTGCGCCAAACACTGCCAGCGAAGGGGCGTAGAACTGGGCCACGGTGAGGCCACCCCCTACATCCTCCGAACCGAAGATCGCTCCGAACAGCACCAACAGAATGAGCGGCAGCACGATCGTGAAGAAGGCAGACACCGGGGACCGCCAGAACAAGGTGTTCTGGTACTTGATCTGGCTCCACAACAACCTCACGGAAGAGGGACGGCCCGTCATTCGTCGCTCCCCTCCGTCAGTTCGAGGTACACGTCTTCGAGCGAAGGCCGAGTGACGGTGAGTCCGTTCAGTTCGAGATCACGGTCGAGTGCCCAGCCGGTGATCGAGTGCACCACGGTGGTCGGGTCGTGGGTGCGAACCTCGACGCGGCCTTCCTCATCGATCGAGAGTTCCTCGCGAGACACCGCCAGCCTGGCCAGATCCACCTCGCCGTCAAGACGGAAGCGGATGACCGTCGCATCCGTTTCCCGACCTCCCAGCGTGTCCGGGGTTCCGATGTCGACGATCTTCCCTGCCGAGATCACGGCAACCCGGTCTGCCAACGTCTGGGCTTCGTCCATGTAGTGGGTCGTCAGGAGAATCGTGCGTCCCAGCGACTTGAGGTTTTCGATAACCGTCCAGGCCTGGCGCCGCGCAGACGGGTCGAACCCGGTAGTTGGTTCGTCGAGGAAGATGACGTCCGGCCGCCCGACGATCCCGAGGGCGAGTTCGAGCCGGCGCCGCTGTCCTCCCGACAGAGTCTTGATCCTGGCGTCCGCCTTGGCCTCGAGGCCCACCATGCCGACGAGGTCGTCGGTTCCCAATCGATTCGGGTACATCTGCCCGTAGAGGTCAATGACCTCGTGCACCTTCAGATCCGGCTCGAGCGCGGTGTCCTGCAGCACGATGCCGATCCGTTCCCGAAAGTCTCTGCCTCCGGTGTCCGGGTCGAACCCGAGCACGCTCACCTTCCCCGCAGTGGCCTGCCGATGACCCTCGAGGATCTCGACCGTGGTGGTCTTGCCCGCCCCATTCGGCCCGAGCAACGAGAACACCTCGCCGGCTTCTATGGCGAAGCTGATGCCGTCGACCGCATGGGTGCCGCCGTAGGTCTTGATGAGATTCGCTACCTCGATGACGGCCACACAGCCTCCCTGGGGCCGGTGCATGATATTCGGACCGGCCGGACTACGCAGCACCAGATGCCGGCGGCACCGCGCCGGAATCCCGGACCCGTCGACTCCCCGGGCTCCTCAGTGCCCGTTGGATCCCACCGGGTCGAGCAACTTCGGGTCTGCGACCTGTTCCTGGAACACGAACTCCGGGTAGGCCTCACCCCCGTGCTCGCTGCGATCCAGTCCGCCGATCTCTTCCTCAGGCGAGACCCGCACGCCAACCGCGAGGTCGACCAGCTTGAAGACCAGGAACGACGTCACGAAGGTCCACGCGAAGATCGCGAGTGCACCCACGATCTGAATCAAGAGACTGGCGCCACCGAACAGCGCCACGGCAAGCAGGCCCCAGAGACCGGCTGTGCCGTGCACTGAGATCGCACCGACCGGATCGTCGATGCCGACCCGTTCGACCGCGATGACCGACACGACCATGATGACACCGGCCACGATTCCGATGAAGACCGCGGCCGGGTAGGGAACCGCGTCTGGTCCGGCAGTGATACCGACGAGACCAGCCAGCACCCCGTTGAGGGTGAAGCCCACCTCGGGAACCCCAGTCAGGATCCAGGCCATGAACATCGCCCCCACCGCGCCGCCGCACGCTGCCAGCGTTGTGGTAACCACTGGAGTGGCGATGTCGGTACCCACCGCAGCCAGGGTTGAACCGGCATTGAACCCGTACCAACCGAACCACAGGATGAACACACCGAGCGCCCCCAGCGTGAGTGAGTGTCCCGGGATCGCGCGAGGCTTGCCCTGCTCGTCGTACTTGCCGATGCGGGGGCCGATGACGAGAACGCCCGCGAGTGCTGCGACGCCGCCCAGCATGTGGACCACACCCGATCCGGCGAAATCCACGAAACCGAGTTCGGTGAGCCACCCCTGGCCGCTCCAGACCCAGTGAGTGACGATGGGGTAGATGAGCCCCGTGATGAACGGCGTGCAGATGAGATAGGAGGAGAACTTCACCCGCCCCGCCACGGCACCGGACACGATGGTCGCCGCGGTTGCGGCGAACACGACCTGGAAGAACCACGTCGAAGCCAGTTCTTCGTTGTCGAAGAACCAGTTGCCCGTTGCCAGGAAGCCGCCGACCGTCGTACCCCCGTAGGCCAACGCAAAGCCGAAGGCCCAGTACACGAGGCCGCCGACTGCGAAGTCCATGAAGTTCTTCATGATGATGTTCCCCGCGTTTTTCGCCCTGGTGAATCCAGCTTCAACCAGGGTGAAGCCCGCCTGCATGAACATCACCAGCACGCCGGCAAGGATCACCCACATCTCGTTCGCCGCGAACGTGACGTCCTCGACTGCACCAACTAGATCGTTCATCGCGTCCCTCCGTGTCGGGTATCGAACGAAGTGAACGTAAGGGCAGTCCTTTGCCGCGGGGTTGCTCGTGAGTTACGACCCTGCCAACGCTGTGTTACGGGGAGATTTCGCGTCTCAGCGGCTGACGAGGCGCCACACGGTGATCGCGCTGATCAACACAGTGAGGCCGACCCTGGTGAAGTCGAGGACAGGGCGGATCTTCACGTTGTCCGGCGTAATCTCGATGATGGCAACCGGGCGGGCTTGGGCGGACCCACCTCCGCCACCGCCACCGCCACCGCCGGGCGGCGTGGTGCCCTCTTCATCGCCACCGGCCCCCGCGCCGAAGCCAAACCCTCCACCGCGCTCGATCGCCGCCGCCGTGATGAAGTGCCGACCCTCGATCTCCTCGACCTCGAAGACAGCGGAGGCCCCGAGGCCTCCCATGATCTCGTTCAGTCCGTCGCTCACCCTGCTCCCGACCCCTTCGATCATCTCGGCGGCTTCCTGGATCTTTTGATCGGCGTGGTCTGCCGGTTGGTCCGCCTCTTGCGGTGTCTGATCTGTCATGAACGCATCCTCCCGATGATGAAAGCCGCGACCACTGCCGCGATGACAACAAGCCTGAGCAGGAATGTGTGATCGACTATCGGCAAGCTGGTCTGGGTGCCGTCTGCTTCTTCGACGTCCATCCGCACGGGCCGGACGTACTGGAATCCGGCGCCTGCTTGTCGAACCCCAAAACCGATTACCGTCCGCCGTGCCACGGGCGTCACGAGACGGCCGGCGACGGTGACGCTGGGTCCGGGTAGGTCGATCGTTCTGTATGCCATGGCGCCAATCTAACCGCCATACCAAACGTCGGTATTGGCGGCGTTCGAGTCAGTCGCTCCAGCGATGAGGCCGATCGAGGAGCCGGTCAAAGCCCATCTCTTCGCAGAACGCAGTGAACGGAACGCGGGGTACACCGTGCCACTCCAGATCCGCCAGATCATCATCTAGTGGAACGTCTGCCCGCAATTGGGCAAGAAACCGATACAACAGCGCCTCCCCCATCTGCTCCCGCAGGGTGGCTCCAAGGCGAGCAGCGCTCCTGAGCGGCACGTCCCATCGTGCCTCCTCCAGCGGGATCTGTTCGAGATGGCCGTAGCGGGCCAGAATCGTGCTGGAGCTCTTCGCCCCCCATCCCGGGAGACCGGGGAGCCCATCCGCCGTGTCGCCCACCAATGCGAGGTAATCCGGGATGGAGGCAGGGGCCACACCAAACTTGTCCCTCACCCCGGCGGCGTCGAGGAACTGACGCTTCCTCGTGTCGTAGCCGACGATGTTGGGGTGACCGTAGAGCTGGGTCATGTCCTTGTCCGGACTGAGCACCACCACCTGCTCCGCCACGTCTGCCCAGCGCAGCGCCGCCGTGGCCAGCGCATCGTCGGTTTCGTAGTCGTACATCGGCCACACCGTTACGCCGAGTGCCGCCAGCGCTTCTTCCGCCAGGGGGAACTGGGAGAGCACGTCCGGCTCGATACCCTCGCCCGTCTTGTACGCGGGAAACACGACATTACGGAACGACTCGATGACCGAATCGAATGCCGCGGCCACGTGGGTCACCCCCGGTTCTGCCAGCAGCGCCAGCGTCGATGCGGTGATGCCGTAGGTGGCGCCGACTTCCCGCCCATCGGGGCTGCTGCGCTTCGGGACACCGAAGTACGACCGAAAAATCTCGTAGGTACCGTCGATCAAGTGCAGCTTCATGGCCCGACCCTACCCGCGGCCATTGGTTGCCTGGCCATCGGGTTCACCGCATCACTAGCGTGGGACAGACGTCAGCTCAGCAGCCGGAAAGGGCGATGACATGGCCGGTGCGCCCTCCACGGATGAACCCCGCCGGATCACCATCACGAGCCCGCGCGACGGCCGCGAGGTCGGGGTACTGCCGGTGACCGAACCCGAGGATGTCCAGGAGGTGGTCGACGCTGCTCGGCAGGCGTTCTCACGCTGGGGCGGCCTCACCCGCCGCGACCGACAGCCTTCGCTGCGGGCCTACACCGCGTCTGTGCTCAGCGACATGGACAACATCGCTTCCACCATCTCTGCAGAGACCGGAAAGGACCTCGGAGAAGCCCTGGCTGAGGTCACCGCAGCCCTCACTGCCATGGACTACTACGCCCGAAACGCCGAGAAGCTGCTCGAGACCAGACGTGGCCGACCCTGGCCATTTGTGACCACTCGCGGCTGGACCCAGTACCACCCGCGGGGCGTCGCCGGTGTGATCAGCCCTTGGAACTACCCGTTCTACTTGCCCATGCTTTCGACGATCCAGGCCCTTGCTGCCGGTTGCACCGTGGTGCTCAAGCCCTCCGAAGTTGCTCCGCACTCGGGAGCACTCGTCGGATCGCTTGCCGAAGCGGCAGGCCTCCAGCCAAACACCGTGTCCGTCATCCACGGTTTCAGCGATACCGGTGCCGCTTTGGTCGAAAGCAACATTGACATCGTGGCGTTCACCGGCTCCACCGAAATCGGGAAACGGGTGGCAATCGAAGCGGCCGAGACACTGAAGCCAACGGTGCTGGAACTGGGCGGGAACGACGCGATGATCGTGCTCGAAGACGCCAATGTGAAGAACGCAGCCAGGGCTGCGGTGACGTTCGGAGTGATCAACGCCGGCCAAACATGCGTCGGGGTCGAGCGGGTGTACGTGGTCGACGAGGTGTACGACGACTTCATGAGCGAGGCCCTCGCCAGCATCAAACGCCTCACGGTCTCCGATGGGGGTTCGGGCGACATCGGCCCAGTTGTGACCACGGAACAGGTCAAGATCGTGGAGGACCACGTTGCAGACGCCGTGGCCAAGGGTGCGGAGGTCATTTGCGGCGGACAGCGGGTCGACACCGACCATGGCACCTACTACCAGCCGACCCTGGTGACGGGTGTCGATCACACCATGGCCCTCATGCGTGACGAAACCTTCGGCCCTGTGGTGCCCGTGATGCGGGTGCCGGATGAAACCACTGCCCTGGACATGGCAAACGAAAGCCGCTTCGGGCTTCACGGCTCGGTCTGGACCTCGAACAAGGCGCGAGGGCGTTGGGTGGCCTCACGGATGCGGACCGGGACGGTGGCGATCAACGATCACCTCATCAACTTCTTCTACCCCAGCATTCCCCTGGGGGGGACCAGAGAATCTGGGACCGGCGCGGTGCTCGGCGGAGAGGGGCTTAAGAACTTCTGCGTGCACCGCTCCATCACCGAGGCACGATTCGCGCCGACCACGCGGCTCCTCGGTGTGTGGCTGCCGCGCAAGGTAGGGCCCGCCTACTGGCGCCTCCTGGCAAAGGCGCTCTTCTCGTGGCGTCGGTGACGTGACGCTCTCGCCACTGGTGTCTGCAGGTGACCTGCTGGCAGTGCTCCACGAACCAAAGCTCCGGATCGTCGACTGCCGCTTCTCCCTCGATCTGCCCGCCGCGGGTCGCGCGGCTTACACCGCGGGCCATATTCCTGGTGCGAGCTACGCCTCGCTCGACGAGGATCTGTCTGCGCCGACCGGACCCGGGCGTCATCCGTTGCCATCCCCCGTCGACCTGGCACAGCGACTCGGTGCGATGGGAATCGGCAATGAGCATCGGGTGGTCGCCTACGACGATGCGGGGGGCGCCATCGCGTCCCGGCTGTGGTGGATGCTGCGGGCACTCGGTCACGAGGCAACGTTCGTGCTCGACGGAGGTCTCCAACAATGGATTGCCGTAGGAGGCCCGATGGCGACGGAACCCCCCGAGCACCCAGCGACCAGGCTGCGGGTTCGCGCTGCGTACGCAGGCTCAATGGCCTACGACGAGGTGGCGGTGCGTCGGGAATCACTTCAGCTCATCGATGCCAGGGCCCCGGAGCGATATCGCGGCGACGTCGAGCCGATCGACCCGGTGGCGGGGCACATCCCCTCCGCCGTCAACGTTCCCTTCGCAAGCAACCTCGATCCAGACGGCCGGTTTCGTAGCGTCGATGTGCTGAGAACTCGTTATGCGGCCGCCGGGGTCACCAGTGTGGAGGACGCCGTTGTCTACTGCGGGAGCGGCGTCACTGCCTGCCACGACATCCTCGCAATGGAAGTCGCCGGTTTGGGCACGGCCATTCTGTACCCGGGATCGTGGAGCGACTGGTCTGCCAGGGAAGCCCCAACCTAGGAGCAGGCGGCCAACCGGCCGGAGCAAGACGACGGCCCCCACCAATCCTTCGCCGTTCGACGGCGCGGGGTACCCGCTGGAAAGCCGTCGCCCTGCTCAACGGAACGCTCTCCCCTTTTCGCCCCAGGGAGCGCCCTCAAAGCCGGTGAACTCACCGTACCGCGACCTCATCGATCTGCGCGGGTCAGGATTTCGCGTCTTCGTCGCCGCCGGGTAGGCCGAGTGCTTGCTCAGCACCCTCGAGCGTCTGGCCGCCGCTCAGTACCGGGGCAAACAGGTCGCCGTATTGGCGGAGGCGCTCCCACACGCTCCCGATGGTGAACTCTGCGGGGGCGATCGCCTCAAGTTCCGACCAGACGAACGGCGTCGATACCTGTGCCCCGCTTACCGGTCGCACCGAGTAGACCGAGGCGATTGTCTTGCCTCCCACGTTCTGGTTGTGATCAACGAACACCCTGGCTCCTCGTTTTGGGATGTCCCATTCCATCGTGACCGCCTCCGGGTCGGCCGCGGCCAGCATCCGACCGAGCGTCTCCACGAAGCGCCGCACCCTGCGGTAGCTGTGGATCGGTTCGAGCGGCAGGTAGATGTGAATCCCGGTAGCACCCGAAGTTTTGGGGTAGGACGCCAGGCCCAGCCGCTCCAAGAGCACGTTGATGAGGCCGGCTACGTACGCGACCTGCTGCCACTCAACGCCATCTTGCGGGTCGAGATCGAAGACCGCGAAGTCCGGATACTCCGGACGTTCCACCCGGGACAGCCAGGGGTGCATTTCGATGCATCCGAGGTTGGCCACCCACACCAAGGAGGCAACGTCTGGGGCGGTGCAGAACTCGATTGCTTCTCCGCGATGCGACGAATGCAGTGGGGCGCGGACCATCCAATCCGGGGAGTGCGAGGGGCATTGCTTCTCGTAGAAGTAGTCGCCCGCGGCACCGTTCGGATAACGGGCGAGCGAGAGCGCACGACCGGCGAGATGGGGCAGGAGCATCGGGGCGATCGAAGCGTAGTACTGCAGCAGGTCACCCTTCGTGTAGCCGTCATCAGGAAAGAAGGGCTTGTCGGGATTTGAGATGCGGAGGCGCCGGTCAACGTCAAGTACCCGCCAGGCGTCAGCATCGCGCTCGATGCGGAGTGGTTCCGGAAACGACACCGACCCGGAGCCGGCATCGCGGTCCTCCCGAGGTGGCGGAGGCGCCGCGGATGCTTCGGCAACCCTCAAGTCTTCCAGGATCCCGTCGTGGCTCGCCTCCTCGCGTGCCTCGGAGATCACCGTCATGCGCACTCCAGCAGCAACCGCAGCCTTCGCGAGTGGAGCCGCCCGCAGGGTGCCGTCGCCGTACGGCACATGTCGAATCTCCCCCTTGGGCCCGAACTCATTGTCGGTGAACTGGGTGTGCAGCGGATCGATGGCCCACCCGGGGAACTGCTCTCTGAGGAAAGCGAGCACGGAGAGGAATGCGTCCGCAGTAATCAGTGCTCCGCCCGACTTGGCATGCACGTGGGCCCAGTCGATCACGGGGCGAACGAATGAATAGGCGTTGGCAATGAGGGCAATATCGCCGAGGGAGCCAAATGCCCGGTCGCTGCCCGAGGTCTCCAGGCCGAGCGCGACGCCGAGGTGCCTGACCTTCGGTTCAATGGTGTCGAGCCCATCTGCCACCAAGGAGTGAAGTTGTTCGGGCGTGCGGTCCTTCACGTGACCGGTGTGAGCCACGATGGTGTGAGCACCGAGCGCCCTGCCCAGCTTCATGGTGTGCTCGAGGGCCGAAAGCGTACGCTTGCGATTGTCGAGATCCTCTACGGTCAGGACCGCGAAGTACGGCGCATGCACTGAGAGCGCGATCTCGCGCTCCGCTGCCAGTTCGCCAAACCGTCCACACCGACGTTCCTTCCACGGAAACCCTTGGACGAAGGGCAGCTCGAACGCCTGATGGCCGCGGGCGAGAAGCGAATCGAGGAACTCTTCATCGCTCATGTCCTCCGGAGGCATTCGCGAAATCCCGAATCGGATCATGGGCCCACGTTACGGCGCGCCGCCGGGCGATGTACCCGGGCGAGCCTCGTGCCGAGATGTAACACACACGGCCCCGGGAGGAAGATATATGTGTTTGACATATATGTAGATAACATGTATGTTAATGACATGCATAAGGGACCTCACCCCAGATCCGGTAGACGTCGACGCACGTCGCGAAACCGCAAGTTCGCCCCCGACGCGGGATGGCAGGTCGATGCGCGTGTCGAGCGCTTCGTTGAGCCTGCCCTGCTGCTGGCTCTCGAAACGGGCCCTTCACACGGCTACGAACTGGCAGACCGAATGAGCGAGATCGCGGACACCAGCATCGACTACGGGAACCTGTACCGACTCCTCCGCAGTCTCGAAGGTGAGGGCATCGTCACCAGCCACTGGAACGATGACGCCCCCGGTAGGTCCAAGCGCACGTACGAACTCACAGATCACGGCGCGGCTCTGCTCGCCGCCTGGGCTGGAGCACTTCGTGCGGGCAATCAACGCATCGCAGAGTTTCTGCAGCAATACGACGAAAGGACTCCAGAATGAAGACCGGTTACCGATACGGACCGCCGATGGGTCGCCGCATGATGCGGCGGCGCATGATGCGGCGGATGATGATGCGCGACCATGCCTGCGGGCTGCATCGCGAAGAGGATGGGACCTGGGAGTCTCAGATCCCGCCGGAGCAGGAGCTCGCCTTCCTCGAGGAATACCAGCGTGACCTCGAAGAGGCACTCGCAGACGTTGCCGACCGCGTGAAGACCCTCAAGGAGGCGACCGCCGATTCGAAGGACGAAGCCACCCCGGTGTCCTAGAGCCACTCCCTCCATGAGCACGAAGGCGGCCGGGGCTCACCCTCCGGCCGTCTCTCGCGTGCCTCACAGGAATGGCTTCCGATCGGTAGCACCTGAAGAACCTCGCCATCACACGTTGCAGATTGCCCCGGTGCGGCGAGCTGGAACGTTTCTCACCTTTTGCCCTCCCACCAGAGCTTGCCCGATGGATCGCGAGCCACGTGCCACGCATTCTCTGCAGCCGGCAACTGATCGAACCAATCGGCCAGTTCCTCCCCAGCCCCGGCGAGTCGATCAGCAGCCCGTTTTCGGTGTTGATGACCCGGACTCGTCTTCGCCGGTGCGGAACTGAGCTGCGGCGTCTGCGAGAACTCCACTCGCCGCAGGCGGTAGCACCTGTTCCATAGTCTCGTCCCGCCCCCGGCTTCCCGTTCAGTCGGAATTCGGTCACCTCGGACCATGATCACGATCCCGGCGGCTTCCCGGGGAGCAACACAACCGGGAGATCGCCGGCAGACGTCAGACGACGCGCTCAGCCGCCGTCTTCCACGGGAACGAGCGGCGCAAACAGGTCGATGACGTTTCCGTCCGGGTCAAGCACCGACGCGTACCTTTGGCCCCAGAAAGCGTCGAAGGGTGCGAGATATGACGGGTGTCCCGCGGCGACGATCCGGTCGTAGCTCGCATCCACATCCGCGGCGTCTTCGCACCCAAAGGCCAGGGCAATGCGGCCCCGTCCGCTCGGAGCCTTCCAACTCGGATCGAAGCTCTCCACCACCGCCTCGGTGTCAAGCATCAGGCGAAGGCCCCGTGCCAGCATCGCCTCTACGTGGCCTTCAGAGTCGGTGGCTTCCGGGAAGTCGAGGCCGAGCAACTCGTAGAACCCGATCGCTGCCTCGAGATCGCCGACCACGATTCCCAGTGCGTTGAAGTGTGGTGCCATGGACCGATTCTGCCAGATACTGGTGACACGTCAGATTCGGGATCTTCTTGCGCGCTCATCGCCCGATCACGGGCCAACTACCCTTGCTCCGGGCCCCTAGCTCAATTGGCAGAGCAGCGGACTTTTAATCCGTTGGTTGTGGGTTCGAGTCCCACGGGGCCCACCGACGAATTGCCTGCTCAGGCGACCTCTCGCCGTGAGGCACTCTGCTCTTCGAGACCGGAACCCCACAGAAACCCCACATCGGGTTGAGCTTGCAGGCGAAGCTCCAGGCGTCTACTGGTGGATTCTCGTCGGCTCCGGAACACGTCGAGGTACTTCTGGGTGGTGCGAAGATCGGCGTGGCCCAGTTGATCCCTCACGTACTCGCTAGACGCCCCGGCGTCGAGCCAAAGGCTCGCACGTGTCGCGAAGAGACGATCGGCCGTTCCGGCCTCGATCCGGTCCAGGGCACTCACGATTGATGGCGGCAGTTCGACGAACCGCTCCTCGTGGTCCTTCACATCGCCGACAATCAGCCCTTGACTGTCTTCAGAGACGGCACGGCGTACCCAGATTCCCCCGTCGGCTCGGTCGCCGCCGATGAGGCCAGCAGCCCCGCCGAATGGGCGACTGGGACGTTCGCATCGTCGTTGCCCCATAAGCCGGACCCCTGCAAAAGCGAGGGGTCCGGGTTTGAATGATGGGCTGTCGCCTCGAAGGCGAAGCGCTCCTATGAGAGTTCGATACCGCGAAGGTGGCCTTTGTAGTCAGCTAGCCCAGTATCGACATCATCTTTGAAGTCGAGTCGGCCGGTCACTCCGTCGTATTCGCCGGTACCGGTGCCTGTGACGATTGGGTGCTTACATCCACCAAACACTTGGGCCGTGATCGTGTCGAAATCGCATGGCACGTCGAACTCGTACTTCGCCCAGAAGAACTCGGTCATCTCAAACGTATCCCCTGAGTCGTCATCTACGAAGATCTCGTCTGCGACCTCTTGATACACTCCGCTGGGATGGCAGCGAGCGTCCGACACGAGGCCGTACACACAGCCATCGAGGTCTCCAGAGATGTGGAAAGCGTAATCGGGCGTGGCCCAATCACCTGGCCCGCCTGGACACGCGACGAAGTCGGTTGACCCTGAAACCTGTGTTGCACCTTGTCCGGCTCCAGCTGGTGCCGCACCAATAAGCACAGTGGTGCTCAGTACGGCAAACACCACAGCGAGACGCTTCGCTCTCCGCATCCTCTGTACTCCCTTCGCTCGCAGCTATGTAGACGTTCATCCGAGGCAGGTTGGGATGCAGCGCACGCTGCGTGCAGCACATCCGTAGACCCGGCCACACCAAACCTACAGATCAAAGTCGCAGGCTGACGGCCATAGACCAGATTGGGGTATGGGCAACCAAAGGACACCCGTCCAGACCCTTCGGTTCGCTCGGATGGTCCCACAGATATGGGCGGGCGAGTACACCGCGCCGAGCCGGACCCGACTATTGGCTGATCGGATGGCGACTGATGAATTCGGTGAGGACGCGTGACGTTACTTCTGGGTGGGTTGCCACCAGATTGTGGTCCGCACCTTGTATTGCGACATCCTCTGGTTGGGACAGCCAGTCCGGCATCAGCGTTCGTACTTCAGAGAACCAAGGCCCACTGGCGGTCCCGCCGACATAGAGGGTCGGCTGGTGGATTTGGCGCGCATCTTCGGCAGTGAATTGCCATGAGAGCAGTGCGGGGACGTCGATCTTGAAGAATGTATCTGCGTCGCGTTCGACCTGTTCCACCCCACCACGGACGTGCTGTTGGAGGTCGTCTCTCCAATCGTGACCCATCAGACGAGTCAGGAAGTTGTCCAGCGCTTAGCTGGTGCCTTTGGTCTGATGGAGTCGGAAACACGTCTTCATCCGACCCTACCGGCCCCGAACCTACGGGAAAGTGGAACGCTTCAACCGCACCCTCACCGACGAATGGGCCTACGCCCGTATCTACACCTCAAACCACGAACGGACCGCTGTCCTGGCAAACTGGCTCCACACCATCAGCGTGTTCAGCTTTTCGGTTGGCGCTCGGGCTGGGACAACCGTCCGATTCGACCCGCCTCGGGCGCGCCGATCTCAGAGGGATCTCCGTCATCGGCGTTTCGGCGGTCGTCCCGGCCACACTCTTCGGGTGGTTGCTCGCGCTGTGACCATGGCGGTCACCCTGCAGAGCTCGGCCCCGGGGAATCACCAACCGCTCTCACGCAGCTCGCCGCGGTCGCGTCACTATCCTTGGAAACACGAGGACTCAGCCCCGAACGAACCTGGCGAGGTGGGACTGAACCCCCTGCAACAGCGACCAGACCGAAAGGCTCCCGATGACGATCACTAAACCCCATGGGCTGCAGCGTGAGTCGATCTACTCCGTGACAGTCACGAACGATGAGGGCACCGAGACCTTCACCGGACGCTACATCGGTGAGGGCTACATGACGTGGGCCGGCTCTCCGGATCCGGACCAGCCGTGGCTGATGTTCGTGCCCGATCACGACGACGCGAAGGGTTCGGTGCACTCGGCGATCCCGCGAGACCATTTCATCTCAGCTGAGCTCGTACGGCTGTAGGCCCGGCGCAGGTGGGTTGCACCGCGATCAAGGCTCCTCGACACTGACCAAACTGCGATCGGTGGCTACCACCTGGATGTCGACCGTCACCCGCTCGCCGATCTCCTCCGCCACCACATCGGCGAGCTCCTCGACCGGCGGGTCGCTGTTCGGCGTCGCGATGACCACATCGACCTCCGGGGTTTGCTTGTCATAGCTGATCCCGACATCGACCGTCTCGACGTCCCTTCCCGTAGCCTCTGCCCAGGTCTCGATGGCGTTTTCGATGTCCTCACGGGGAACCGGCGCAGGCAGCAAGTGGGTCTGGCCGAACTGCAAAGGCAAGGCGACGATGATGGTGGCAATCGCGGCCCAGCGCAGCCCATCCTGGATCTTGCTGCCGTGCGCCAGCAACCTTTGCCCCGGCACCAGCCCCGCAACGAGGAACGTCGCTGCACCCGAAGCCATGACACCCGCCACGTTCACCAGGAACAGCAAACTCGCCCCCCACGCGAGCCGGAACTCAGCTGCCTGCAGCATGAGCCCCACCACGGCGATCGGAGGCACGAGCGCAACCGCGACCGCGGCGCCAGCGAGCGCGTCTGAGGCATGTTTGCGGACATACGCGTAGGCCCCAGCTGCGCCGGCTGCTGCGGAGATACCCAGGTCCAGCAGATTCGGCGCCGTTCGTGCCATCACCTCGGACGGGATTGGATCCAGTTCGCCGCGAGCAAGGAGGCCGATGGCCGCGGCGAGTGCCACCGCACCTACCGCCGCGAGTACCAGGAGGCCCAGGTTGTGGCGAACCCGTTTTGGCCATCCCATGACCAGTGCGGCCGCGATCGCCAGGACCGGGCCCATCAAGGGGGCAACCAGCATCGCCCCGACCACAACGGCCGCAGAATTCGCCATCAGCCCCAGGACCGCGATCGTCACGGAGAGACCCATCAGGGTGGCAAAACGACGCACGAACGGACCGCGCCGTGAGCCCTCGAAGAACAGGCCTGCAATGACCGCTCGTCTGTGATCGGGTTCGACCGAGACGTTCTGCACCTGGTGGTGGCCCAGGACGCGGAGCAACCGACCGGCGCCGGCTTCGACACGCGATTGCGGCATGACCCAGGTCGCGGCTTCCTGCCCCGGCTCCGTCGAGACGATCAGCCACTCGGGTCGATCATCATCCGCCGCGGCGACGGCAACGAGCGTCTGCTCCGGCTTGACCCGGTTGTGTCGATCATCGGCCTCGAGAGGCCCTGGTGCTGCCATGTAGCCAACGTACCGGGCACGCCTTAACGCGATGCTACGGCCGGTCTAAGTTCGGTTCTCGGCTGAGAAATCGCCTGCCTAGTTACCTAGTTGCCTAGTCATCCAACGACACCACTGAGGTCGAATCAGACCCCCCGGCGCAGCCGGCATCCGGCCGCGACCGATACCCGTAGACTCGTCTGATGAGCTTCACGTTTGCCGTCACCGAAGCAGGTGCTCGGGCGGTGGCTCGCCGCGGCGGGCCGATCGCTCTCGACTTCGTTCCCCCTATCAGTTGAGGGGGAAACCCCGAGGTGTCGGTCGACACCTACCTGAAGGGAAAACGGCTGGACAATCGCTATCAGCGATTCGATGTCGGCGGCAATCAGGTTCTCGTTGCGTTCACACTCATCAATTGGTCCCAGGGTGTCACGTTGGACGCCAGGCGATTCCTCTTCTGGCAGCGGCTCAAACCGCTGGTTGAGCACCGCCACCACCCCACCTGACGACACTGAACGTCACCCGGTCGGGGTGACGCGCCTTTGCGGGGACAAGCGCCCCCGGTAGCGAATCTGGGGTGCGTATCATCGCCTCCACCCCCCAGGAGACCCCCAGTGCCAGACCCAATCCTCGAACTCGTCGAGTTGCAGTTCCCCTGGACTGGGCTCGACCCCTTCATCTTCACCGTGCATCACGTCGACCGCTACCCGGCAGGCAACGAAGCCCTCGGCCCCATCGACTCGCTGCAAGGTCGCCGGATTGGCTCCGACTTTTCGTACCTGGACGGATGGAGCATGTACCACGGCGATGTGGTTCCCGGCTTCCCGCAACACCCCCACCGCGGCTTCGAAACCGTCACCGTCGTCAGGCGGGGCTACGTCGATCACTCCGACTCGCTGGGCGCCACCGCTCGGTACGGCGGCGGCGACGTCCAGTGGCTCACGACCGGCAGCGGCATCATGCACGCCGAGATGTTCCCACTCATCAAACCCAACGAAGACAACCCGCTCGAGCTGTTTCAGATCTGGCTCAACCTGCCTCCCCAATCGAAGATGGTCCCCGCCTACTTCGGGATGCTGTGGAGCGAAGACATCCCAACCCTCTCCAACGACGCCGGCGTCAGCGTCGACGTAATCGCAGGGGCGATCGATGGGGCAGCCCCCCCCTCCCCGCCGCCGGATTCGTGGGCTTCTCGCTTGGACTCCCACCTGGCGATCTGGCTCATCCGGATCGATCCGGGAGCGACGTACGAACTGCCGCTTTCGCCAGGCTCCGTCAATCGAATGCTGCACTTTTTCGAAGGAACCGAGGCAACCGTTGCCGGAACCAAGATCTCCAGCGGCACAGGGGTTCGACTCCGCGCCGACACTCGTGCAACGGTGGTGAACACCGGAGGCCCCGCCGAGTTTCTGCTGCTGCAGGGCCAACCCATCGGGGCCCCCGTTTTCCAGATGGGGCCATTCGTGATGAACACGATGGAAGAGCTCCAGCAGGCGGTTGACGACTACCGGCGCACTCAATTCGGCGGCTGGCCCTGGTCGACGCCGAGTCCGGTGCACGCCCGAACCGACGGCCGATTTGCCTTGCATGCCGACGGCACCGTGGAGCACCGCGAGATGCAGCAGACGACCTGAATCCGGCCGCCGCCACAGCTGGCTGCCGACGCTGACGAAGCCCCGCGGAGGAGTTTCGTCTTTCGTAAGCCGGATTCGGACTCCTCGAACCCAACCCCCTGGCAGGATGTAGGACGTGAGGGCTTCCATTCTCAGCATCCGGGGTCTCACCTTGATCGCCGCACTGCTGGCCACCGCGTGCGGCGGAGGATCATCGGACGGTGTGTCGTCGGCGACGGACGCTGCCCCCACCGCCAACACGATCACGACGGCACCCGACGAGGGGTCGATCGATCTTCCCAACCTCGGGCCGCATGAGGAACTGGTCGAGATTGACGGGTGGCTGCAGACAGACATCCAGTCGCTCGAAGAGCTTCGCGGCAGCGTCATCGTCGTGCAGTTCTGGACATTCGGCTGTGTCAATTGCAGGAATACACTCGAGAACCTCCGGGCCCTCCATGCGGAGTACGGTGCGGAGAGCTTTGAAATCGTGGGGATTCACTCGCCCGAGTTCGTCTACGAGAAGGATCCCGGTGCTGTGGCGGATGCGGCGACCGAACTGGGGGTGAGCTGGCCGATTGCGCTCGACACCGAACGGCGCACCTTCCGTCGCTGGCAAGGGAGTCCGGCGTACTGGCCACGGACCTACGTGCTGGATCGAGATGGAATTGTCCGGTTCGACCATATCGGCGAAGGAGCTTACGAGGAGCTCAACGAGGCAGTCGCCGTACTCCTCGGATGATCGCCGCTCTCATCGAGGGTGTCCTCCAGGCGCCGTTGCCTTGCTCCTGGCCAATTCTGCTGCCTGCCTTGGCCGTGGGCCTCGGCTCTCCCCCGGCGCGCGTTCTTATCGGTTTCCTCTTCGCTCTTGTGCTCGCGGTGTGGGCACTTGTGGCGGGATGGCTGGCACCACCGCTCGGCCTCGCCGGTGTGACGTTGCTCGCCGGCGCCATCGCAAGCTGGTGGAAGGGACCGGGGGTGGTCCAGGCCGCGTTGCTGGGGGCAGGGGCGGCAGGGGCATGGCGCCCGTGCGTCGGTCCGGAGCTGGGACGTGCGCTCACGACCGCGCAAACCGAACCTCTCGCCGCCTTCCCCAGCCTGGCTGCCTTCCTCATCGGTCTCGCCGCCGTAGGACTCGTAATCGGCTTCGGGGTTGCCCTGCTGGTGCATCGCCGGACGCCGGCAAGAGTCGATCGCGCCGGGGCTCTACTGATGGGCGCGATCGGCCTCACGATCATATTCGGAATCTATCCGTCTGTGGTCTCGGCCCTCGCACGGTGGAGTGTGGCCCTGTGGGCCTGAGGCTCTGCGCGGCTGAAACGTGGTCTAGCGCAGCTGCGATATGACCTGCGAATCGCGCAAGGCTGGAGTGGTCCGACACGCCGGTCCCTGCCCACCTCGAGCAGCACTCAGTCCGCGTACATCGCTGCAATCTCCGAGGCGTAATGCTCACTCACGACGTTGCGTTTCACCTTGAGCGTGGGAGTCAACTCGCCGGAATCGATGGTGAACTCATGATCGAGGACGGTGTACTTCTTGATCTGCTCCACCCTGGCCAGCGTTTCGTTCACGGCAGCAACGTGCTCGTCGATTTCGGCCTTCACCGCATCCTCGTCAGTGAAACGCGCTGCCATGTCCGGGTCGAGGACCATCAGCGCGGTGAGATACCGCTGCCTGTCACCGATGACCACCACCTCCGAGATCAGGGGATTCGCCTTTAGCCGCCCCTCGATCAGCGCCGGAGTCACGTTCTTGCCTGCGGCCGTGATGATGATGTCCTTCTTACGGCCGGTGATACGCAGGAAACCGTTCTCATCGATCTCGCCGAGGTCGCCGCTGTGGAGCCATCCATCCTTCAGGTCGGCGCTGGTCGCTGTCTCGTCCTTGAAGTACCCGAGAAACACGTTCTTTCCCCTGACCAGAATCTCCCCATCGTCTGCGATCCTGACGTCGATACCGGGAAACAGAGGGCCGGTGGTCCCATACTCGGTCTTGCCCGGCATGTTGATCGTGGCCAGACCCGTGTTCTCCGACTGGCCGTACTCCTCCAGGATGGGGAGATCCAGTCCGGCGAAGAAGACCAGCAGCTCGGGCGTGATCGGGGCAGCACCGCTGATGGCGAGACGATTCCGATCCAGTCCAATCGCTTCCTTCACCTTCGAGTAGACCAGCCCGGCGTACATGCCGTACTCGGTCCGGGTCAGAAACCCGGGTTCCTGGCCCTGGTTACGTGCCGCGTGTACCGCTCGGGCAACCGACATGGCCCGGTTGGCGATGGAGGCTTTGATGCCGGTGGCCTTGCCCAGCTCTGCGGTGATGCCGGTGTGGAACTTCTCCCACACACGAGGCACGGCGAAGAAGATCGTCGGCCGCACCTCCTTGAGGTACGTCGCCAGCTCGGCGATGTCGTCCACGTAGAACACCTGGTACCCGGTCGAGGCAGCACCGTGGATCGTGAACAGCTGCTCCGCGATGTGGCACAGCGGAAGATACGACAGGGTCGAGTCCTCCGGCCCGACATCGAGCTCCGTCACCGCCTGTTGGGCCGTCCAGCTCAAGTTCTCGTGGCTGAGCATCACCGCTTTGGGAGGCCCGGTCGTTCCGGACGTATAGATCAAAGTAGCGGCGTCGCCCGGCCCCAACTCGGCCAGGCGGGCGTCTACCGCGTCTGCCGCGGCACCGCCGGCCCGCTCTATGAATACGTCCCAACTCAGCACGACGTCCTCGTCGATGAGATCACTTTCCGGCATCGTGACCACCGTGTGCAGCGCAGGCACGACGGAACGGATTCGGTCGACCTTCTCCCACTGCTCGACATCCTGCACCAGCAGCACAACTGCCCCCGAGTGGTTGAGAACGTACTCACATTCCTCCGGCGATGAGGTTGGATAGATGCCGGCGGGAATGGCGCCGATCGCCATCGCAGCTGCGTCGAAGATGGTCCACGCCGGCCGGTTCCAACCGAGGATCGCCACCCGATCGCCCGGTGTCACGCCCAACGCCAGCAGCGCGCGCGCCGCGGTTTTGATTTCGTCTGCGTAGTCGGCCCAGGTCACCGCGACCCACTGTCCATCGATCCGCGTCGAATACGCGGGCTGGTCGGCATACCGCGAGCCGTTCTCGAGAAGCTTGGCGGGAATGGTCTGCATCACGGCACCTTCCGGTCGGGTGGGTCAAGCTTATCGAACCGGGACGCCCCCAATCCAGACAAGACGCCGCTAATGCGTTTCCTGGAGCAGGGTCCGCACCGGCGATTCAAGGCCAGGGGCCACAGCCACGAAGCCGGGAAGCAACGGGTCGGGCTCGTTGAAGGTGAGTTCCTCCCCCTCTGGGCCGAAGCAAACGCCACCGGCCGCGACCACCAGGGCTGCGCCGGCCGCGACGTCCCATTCGTTCTTCGGCACCAGCGTCCAGGTGGCATCAGCGAGGCCGGCTCCGACACGGCCAAGCTTGTAAGCAACCGAACCCATGTTTCGAACCGAAATCGGGGTCGAGAAGAAAGCGGCCCACTCGCCGCGTCTTACTTCGCTCCGACTCGCCAGCACGAGGCAACCGGCAAGCGAATCCTTGCTGGTTGCCCGCACGGTCGTTCCGTTCAGGCTCACCCCATCGTCGATAGAACCCACAATCGTATGGCCAGCCACCGGGTTCATGATGCCACCTGCGACCGGGCGCCCATCAATGACCAGTCCGATCGAAACGCACCACTCCGGGATCCCCATGACAAACTCACGCGTCCCGTCGACGGGATCGACCACCCACACCCGGCGCGCCGCCAGCCGTGCTTCGCTGTCCGCGGTTTCCTCAGACAACCAGCCCTCCCCCTGCTGCGGCAGCAGCGCCGCCAACACGTCATTCACCGCGAGATCTGCAGCGGTGACGGGATCGTCTCCCTGCTTCATCGTCGCCTCGATATGACCCGGCGTGAAGGGCCGCAACGCCTCAGCCGCAGCGGCGAGAGCCGCTTCGATCCGGTCGAGATCGTCGGTTGCGGTGACCCGCGTCATCAGGCTCCGTTGCGGCCTGCGACGTACCCGAGGTTCTCGAGATGCAGGATCACCGTATTGGCGGCCTCACGAGGGAAGATGTCGGTGGTGTCGATGGTCAGATCGACGTCCTCCGGAATCTCGTACGGGTCGGAAATCCCGGTGAACTCCTTGATGATCCCCGCACGGGCTTTGGCATACAACCCCTTGCGGTCACGCTGCTCGCACACTTCGAGCGGAGTCGAGACATGGACCAGGACGTATCCACCGAGCGGCTCGATCAGCTCACGATTGAGCTTGCGGACCCGTTCGTACGGGGCGATCGGCGCGCAGATCGCGATGCCACCGTTCTTGGTGATCTCAGACGCCACAAAACCGATCCGCTGAATGTTGAGGTCGCGGTGCTCCTGCGAGAACCCCAGCTCAGAAGACAGGTGCTTACGAACCACGTCCCCATCGAGCAGCGTCACGGGACGCCCTCCCATCTCGAGCAACTTCACGAGCAACGCGTTCGCCACCGTCGACTTCCCGGAGCCGGACAACCCGGTGAAGAACACCGTGAACCCTTGCTTGGCGCGCGGCGGGTGGGTGCGCCGCAACTCGGTCGCCACCTCTGGGTAGGTGAACCAATCGGGGATCTTGCGGCCCGTCGCCAGTCGGTCGCGCAGCTGGGTGCCCGAAATGTTCAGGGTACGAACGTCGGTCGGTACCTCGTCGACCGGCATGTAGTCGTCGCGGTCTTCGACATACACCATCATCTTGAAAGGCACCATGGCCACGCCGAGTTCGCTCTCGTGTTTGGCAACGAGCTCCTGGGCGTCATAGGGGCCGTAGAAGGGATTCCCCTCACTGTCGTTGCCGGGTCCGGCGTGGTCCCGCCCCACGATGAGTTCGGTGCATCCATGGTTCTTGCGGATGATGGCGTGCCACAACGCCTCACGGGGCCCACCCATGCGCATCGCCAGATTCAGTAATGCGAGCTTCGCGGTGTTGCGGGGATAGCGGTCCAGAATCGCCTGGTACGCCCGGACGCGCGTGTAGTGATCAACATCACCGGGCTTGGTGAGACCAACGACGGGGTGGATCAGCAGGTTCGACTCGGTTTCCGCACTGGCCCTGCGGGTCAGCTCGACATGTGCCCGATGCATGGGGTTGCGGGTCTGAAAGGCCACAACCCTCCTCCATCCCTGGCGAGCGAACTCAGCACGGAGCTCGGCAGGCGTGCGCCGCAAGAGCCGGTAGTCATAGTGCACGGGAAGCCGCATGCCCTCAACCGATCCCCCCACATACCAGGGCTGGGTTCGGTTCAGCAGGTAGTCGACCCCGGGGTGGGCCTCGTCCGTCGTGCCGAAGACCAACTCTGCCTCACGCAGGCGATCGGGTTCCCAGATGTCCTCGACCGTCATGACCCCAAGCATCACACCTTCGGCGTCGCGCAGCGCAAGCGCGTCACCAGGCGACAGCGAACGAGCCATCTCCTCGGATACGTCCAGCATCACCGGCATCGGCCACAACGTGCCGTCCACCAGACGCATGTCCGTGCAGACCGACTCGTAGTCTGCCTTGCCCAGGAATCCGATGAGCGGCGAGAAGGCACCATTGAGGATCAACTCGAGGTCACACACCTGGCGATCGGTGAGATCCCAGGACGGGTAGTCGACCGATGCCGCTCTAAGTTCCGCGACGCGGGTTTCGTCGGCGACACGGTCGACGAGCACGCCTCCGTGGGGGGGTATCAGGCTGTCGGGCACGGTTGACTCCTCATGAGGGATTTGGAAAGCGGCACAAAGATCGGCCCAACGCCTGGGGCGGGGGCCGAGACACCTTGATTCTAGGGTGCTTCCGCCGCCAAGGCGAGCTCATGAGGCCCGCCCTGCCCAGGCATCTGGCCGCAGCGGGTCAAACCACCCGAGAAGTTCATCCATAGACCTCGGGGTTGGCACAGGCCGGCAACCGTTCACCCGCCAGACCGGCAAGGAGGTTGCGAGCCGCAAGTTCTGCCATCAGCGCCCTGGTCTGCAGACTCGAGCTGCCAAGATGTGGGATGACCAGGCAGTTCTCCAGAGTCAAGAGCGGACTGGCTTCGGGGATCGGCTCCGGTTCTGTGACGTCGAGACCCGCTGCGGCGATCTCGCCGTCGCGCAGCGCTCGATAGAGCGCCTCTGGATCAACCGTACCTCCCCGCGAGATGTTGACCAATGTTGCCGTCGGTTTCATCAACGCCAACGCTTCTTCACCGATGAGGTGATAGGTCTCGTCTGTCTGTGGCACCGCCACCACGACGTGGTCCGCCAGCAACAGCAACTCCCTCAGCTCCACGAACCGCGCAGACCGCTCCGCTGCCCGGGGCGAAACGCGGTGCCGAGCCGTGTAGATCACCTCCATGTCGAAGCCTTCTGCGCGCCGTGCGATTGCCCTGCCGATCCGACCAAATCCCACAATGCCGAGTGTCGAGGCGTGGACATCCCTTCCGAGCAACAGACCGGGGTCCCATGACTGCCACTTCCCTTCCCGCACGTAGGTGACCCCTTCGGCCAGCCTGCGGGCCGCCATCAGCAGCAGCCCGAAAGCAGTGTCTGCTGTGGTTCCCGTGAGCACATCAGGCGTGTGACCCACCGGGATTCCTCGCCCGGTGCACGCGGCAAGATCCACGTTGTCCACGCCAACTGCCATATTGGAAACCACCTGAAGTTCGGGAGCCCCCGCCAACAACTCCTCATCGATGACATCGGTGAGCATCGAGAAAAGGCCTGTGGTATGCGCCGATCGCTCGAGCAGGACGGCGCGCGGGATCGGAATGTCTCCCTCCCATTGCCAGACGTCGCCGACGGCTTCGAGCATGGTCAAGGCCATCCCCGGGGGGCGATACGTCATGGTGATATGCGGTGGCATCGTTGCATGATGCCAGGACGACTAGTCGTCGTCGTCCGATGTCATCCGCTTCCGCAGGCTGGACATGGATGAGAGGACCGAGCCGGCGTCCGCCCCGATCCGCGGCAGCTTGGCCGACTTCTTCGAGTAGCGGCTTTCGCTGACCTTGGGCGTTGGACGCTCCGCGTCATCGTCGTCGCGGCTCGATTCGGCGGCCGGCGCATCCGACTTCGCGGCAGGCTCGGCCGCGGTTGGTGCGACCTCGTCTGCAGCAGCTGCATCCACAACGACCTCGTCTGCTTGCGCCTCGGCCCTTGCCATGGCCCGCTGGGCATCGGCACGCACCTGGGCTGCTTCGCGGTGCGCGGTTTCGCGGGTTTCCGCTGCCTCGGCTACCAGCTTCTCGGCGGCCTCACGTGCCTCAGCCACGATGCGAGCCGCCTCAGTTTCTGCTGCCCCGTCACCACCGTCTGGCGTCGTGGCGGCATCGAGCATGGATCGCAGTTCTGCGACCTCGGACCGTAGACCCTCTCCCTCGCCCTGCGTTTCTTCGGAGACGAGCGCAGCGTTTCTGGCGGCCTCTGCCTTCTCCTCCTCGACCTCTGCCAGGAGATGCATTGCCTGCTCCCGCAACTGCGTGGCCTCGTGGCGGGCCTGTTCGATCTCACTGCTGGCGTTCTCGTTCTCGGTCTGCTGCGACTCGGCAGCAGCGAGGGCTGCGCCGGCCTCTTCTTGCATCCGGGCCGCCTCTTCCTGCGCCAGTTCGGAATGGCGCCGCGCGGCGTCTGTCTCGGAGTGGATCTGCTCTGCTTCGGCGAGCTCGCGCGCTGCTTCCGCGCGGAGCTGTACCGCTTCGGCTTCCGCACTCTCACGCTCAGCCGCCAACTCGTCACGCGCCGCGTCCAACTCGGCGCGGGCCTCGTCGAATTCCTGCTCTCGAGCTTCGACACCGCTCAGCTTCTCCGCCGATTTGGCTGCGACCAGCTCGGCTTCGGCCTCCAGGCGCTCTACCTCTGCGCGCGCCTCGGCCAATCCAGCACGCTCGGCATCCAAACCGGAGCGCATCTCATCCAGCTCATGGCGCAAACCTTCGATCTCTTCGCGATGCCGTGCCACCAGCTCGATCTCAGACGCTGCAGTCTCACGCTCGGATGTCAACTCATCCCGGGCCTGGACCACCACCGCCTGCTCTGCCTCCAGCGCCGAACGCATGTCATCCAGCTCATGGCGCAGGCCTTCGATCTCTTCGCGATTTCGTATCACCGACTCCGCGTCTGCTGCGACGGCCTGACGCTCTGCAGCCAGCTCGGCCCTGGCCGCTGCGATGCCCACCTGGTCGGCCTCCAGTGCGGTCTGCATTTCACCAAGCCGGTGTCGTTGTTCTTCGATGGCGGCGATCTCGTCTGCGACACCTGCCACCGCGGCATCGGCGTCTGCTTTGAGCTGCTCCGCCTCCGTCCTGGCCTCCAGCAGAACAGCCTGCTCACGCTCCTGGGATGCCCGGACCTCGGTTGCCGCGGCCTGGACGTCAGCCCGCTCGCGCTCGGCTTCTGCCAGCAAGAGCATCGCTTCTTCGCGAATCCCGGCTGCCTCGGCATCGACCGCGGTCCGCCGTTCCTCGGTTTCTAGACGAACTGCTTCCGTCTCCTCGGCAAAGGTTTGGCGTGCGGTGTCGAGTTCCGAACTCTCCGCTTCGAGCCGGCTCCGGTTGCTCTCGATGTCATCGTGCCGGGCCTCGAGCTCTGACTGCCTGGACTCGGCTTCGGCCCGGAACTGCGTCAATTCGGCGCGTTCCACCTCGAAGCTTGCCTCCGCATCTACCATCGCGACTCGGACGGCTTCGACTTCCCGTCGCGCTTGCTCTACACCGGCTTGCGATTCAGCGATCTGCCTTCGCTCGACCTCCAGCTCGGCTCTGGCTGCTTCAAGGTCGCTGCGCTGACGTTCGGCATCGACACGCTGGCCCTCGATCTCCACTCGGAGACGCTCGACCTCGGCCGCGGTCTGGTCGATTTCCTCTTCTCTGGCTCGGAGCTGTTCGCTTCGTTGCCGCAGATCTGACTGCTGCTCGGTGAGCTGGCCCTCGGCGGCAGCGACGATCCCGGCTGCCTCCTCGCGTGCCGTAGCCAGGAGACCTTCCGCCTCGTCGCGAGCGGTCGAGGCAGCTGCTCTCTCATCCTCCAGGGAGTGACGCTGCTGGTTGACATCGGCACGCTGCTCTTCGAGTTCACGCTGCAATTCGCCCATCTCGCGATCGCGAGCTTCAATCATCGAACGCTGGCTCTCCGCCTCTTGCTGGAGGAGAGCAACCTCAGCACCACGACGCTCGGCAGCAGCTTCGATCTCAGTCGCGCTCGCGCGGGCAGCCGCCACGATCTCTTCTGCCTCATTGCGTGCACGGTCCAGCCGCTGCTGCACGTCTGCCTGCTCCGCTTGCAGCCGATCCCTCTCGCTCTCCAACCCTGTGGCTTCTTCTTCCAGTTGCCCGCGCCAGGCCTCGAGTTCGGCGCGAGTGCCCGCCACCGTTCGCCGGTCTGCATCCATTTCGGCCTTGGCGCGATCGATCTCCTGTTGGTGAATCTCGATCTGAGCGAGACCTTGATCGAGTGCCGCGGCTTCTTCATGGATACGGGATCGCGCCTCCGCCATGAGGGCCTCGGCCTCGTGGCCCGCCGCTTCGACCACGGAGGCCCTCTGCTCCTCCAAGGTCTGCGCCTGCGCCTGTATCGCGAGACGGTCACTCTCCAGAGCGTCTACCGCCGCTTCCAGGGCGGCCTGCTCTCGTTGGAGAGCGGCTCCGCTCTCATCCAGCTCGGTGCTACGACGTTCCAGCTGGTTACCCAGGCGCTCGAGCTCCGCTTCCATCGCCTCGGTCGCTTGGCGAGCGGCAGCGGTGTCCGCCTCGTTCTTGGCCGCGGCGGCTTCAACCTCCGCCGTGGCTTCGGCCAATCCTCGACGCTCCGCGTCAAGCTGTGCACGGCTCGCTGCCAGTTCCTCGAAGGCGGATTCCTGAGCTGCATGACCTTCGGCGAGTTCCTTATCGCCGGCAGCCAGCTCGGCAGTCCGCCGTTCCAGATCCTGAGCTTCGTCTGCGATTCGTTGCAGCTCGGCAGCCGCGTGCTCGGCATCCGCGCCGGCCTGGTGCATCAACTCAGCAGCCGACGCCCGACTCCCCTCGGCCTCGGCCACCAGTTCGTCGCCGCGAGCGGTTGCAGACTGCAGAATCGACTCCGCCTCAACCTGGGATCGAGCAACGGCAGCCTCCGCATCCGCCACCGTCAGTTCGGCCGTTTCACGAGCCTCCGCCTGCTCGGCTTCGGCATCCCGGCGTGATTTCAACAGCTCGGCTTCGACCTGCTGGCGGCGTGTGCTGATCTCCGCGACGGCGTGTTCCATTTGAGCTGCGGCATCAGCCGCCAGTTCCTCTGCTTCGGCCTTGGCGACAGCTGCGTCGCGCCGAGTGGTCGCGACTTCCTCGCGTGCGGTAGCGGCGGCCATTGCGGCCTCGGCCTTAGCCTGTGCAGCCTCATTGGCCGCAGTAGCCGCAGCCGCTTCGGCCTGCATCCGAATGGACTCAGCCCTGGCTTCGGCAGCGGCAATGATCTCCCGAGAGGCCGCGTCGACGTCGCCACCGGAGCCGGCCGATTCGGCAGCAGCAAGGCGGGCTTCGGCCTCGGCAACAATGGCCGCGGCCCGCTCCTCGGCGGCGGCGACGATCTCCTGCGAGCGCTCCGAGTTCTCGGCTCCTTCGAGAGCCTGCTGCGCTTCTTCACGTGCGACGGCCAGATCGGCCTGCAGACCCTGCACCTGGTCACGCGCCTCAGTGAGGTCGTCTCGAGCGGTTTCCAGCCGACCCGTCAGATCGCTCATCTCGCCGAGCAGGTCCGCACTCGCCTGACCGGCGGCGCTCTCAGCCTCGACTCGGACTGCGGCTGCCTGCTGGTTGGCTTCGTCGATGATCCGAACCGCATCTGCCTCTGCGGCCGCGATTCTGGCTTCGGCTTCGGCGCCGCCGTCGGATCCAGCAGGACGCAGCTCACCGGCCTGTCGCTCGGCGTCTGCAACGAGTTGTTGCGCCTCGAGTTGGGCTTCCTCCTCGATCTTCTCGGCCTTCGAGCGGGCTCGCTCGATGATGCGATCCTTGGCGTCGAAGACCGCATACATCGCGTTGTCGACCGACTTCTCTTCAGCGGCCTTCGAGTTCTTGAGCTCTTCCTCGACCTGGGTGAGACGATCCTTGGTCGCTTGAGCCCACTTCTCCATATCGCGGAAGGCTTGCTCCAGGTCGGACAGGTACTCCTGTACCTCGTCCTTGTCGAAGCCCTTGCGGGCAACACTGAAGCTGACTCGATCGATTTGAGTTGGGAGAGAGTTGGGGTCGCTCACTCAAGGGTTATCGGGACCGGTTTCCCTTTGCTTTAGGCGTCCGCCACCGTCTCAAAACGCTTGATCCACAACGGTCAGACGGAAGTAACGATTGACTGGTCCAGGTCATCGAACGCGGCCAAATACTCGCGCCGTTCGGCTTTCAGCTGCGTCACCAGGGCGTCGTACTCGTCAATCCTGTCCTGGCGCTCGTACAGACGTCTCGGCTGTAGCAATTCGATGTCGTCGAAACCCGGCACCTCGGCCGCGACGAGGTACCCGAAGTCGGGATCCTCGGTCCACTGGATCGTTCCGGAAGCGATGCCCTCCACCACTGCAGAGGAGTGTCGGATTTTCACCTTCTTGGAGCGCTCGTCCGCGTCTCCGCCTCCCACCCTGCCCGTATTCATCACATACACGTCGACATCCGGCATGGTGCCCAGCAATGCAAGGAACCGATTGCCCTGCCAGGCGTTGTTGTTGAAGAAGAAGGGGTTGGTCCCGGGGACACGAAGGCTCTTGCCGGCTTCGGCCGCCCCGCCGGCAGAGGTGCCCTTCGTCTCGCCCAGCATGAAGTAGGCGGCAGCCTGCTCGCGATGCAGCTTCACCACGGCCGGAATGATCGTCTCGTTGCGATTCAGCAGCAGGATGAAGTCCACGGGTGGTAGGTTCCGGGGATCGCGATGCCGAATGTTCGCCAATGGGAACGTTGAGCGCCCGTTGGCCGTGTAGGAGTCGTTGAAGAAGTCGACGGTGCCGTCCGGGTCGACATGAGTGTTCTCCAGCCACGCATCTGGACGGGTCGAACCGCCGTAGATGGTCGGTTCGTCGTCTGGATCGAGGCCGTAAGTCTTGGCGAAACAGCCGTCCTCGCTCGTGTACACCAACCCCTCGGGCATCAGTGCCACGAAGTCGTCCTGAACCGGCAACGATCTGAGCTGCTGCCGGAACGTCGTGGTGGTCTTGCCGGTACCACTGAGGCCCAAGATCAGCGCAACCATCTCGCGCCCTTCCACATCGGGAAACGTCTTGAGGCCAGCATGACATGCCAATCCGCCACGCTCGTACACCAGATGGTTCCACATGCGCAGCCCGCCCATCTTCGACTCTCCGAAGTAGTCGGAACCGAACACCCTCGTGACGTAGGCCTCATGGTCCACCAGGATCAGGCGGTCGTCCGGCTTGCCAGGGGCCCGCAGACCCGGCGTGTAGATCACTGTGAACTCCGGTTCCCAATCCTCGTCACGATCAAAGTAGAGCTGGGTCTGCATCCCGGGGATGTTGGCCTGAGTTCGCTCGATGAAAAGGCGACACGCGGTGCGGAACTCCGGGTCGGGGCCGATGTACCCCTCCACCAGGATCATGTCGCGGTCCGCGATGTACGCGTCCTGGGCCGCGGCCCACTCCTCGTACTCGGCTCGAGAGATCCGATTCTGGTAGTTCTCCTCGTCACTGACGAAGAACGTCGACCGCGACAATCGCGCCGTCACCTCTGCTTGATAGTTCAGGTTGCCGAACTCGGTTTCGGTCACGCGATCCATGTACTCGACCACCCATGACCTCATCTCGGCCTGGCTGGGATTGACCGCAACGCTGGCTGCATCGGGCAAAGTGAATGGCATGATCGGTTCTCCTGTGGATGGTGCCAGGAGCCTAAAACATCCGGTCGACGGGTAAAACCGGCCGGGATCAGGCGACGGTCACCTCATCGTCGAGGTACACGTCCTGGATCGCGTTCAGCAACTCGACCCCTTCAGCCATCGGGCGCTGAAAGGCCTTCCTGCCGCTGATGAGACCCGTCCCACCGGCACGTTTGTTGATCACGGCTGTGCGTACGGCCTGTGCCAGGTCGCCCGCTCCCGAGGAAGCTCCGCCCGAGTTGATGAGACCGATCCGGCCCATGTAGCAGTTGGCCACCTGCCACCTGGTCAGATCGATGGGATGATCCGACGCGAGTTCGTCGTAGATGCGGGGGTCGGTCTTGCCGAACCCGACCGCGGTGTAGCCACCGTTCGATGTGGGCTGTTTCTGCTTCACGATGTCGGCTTCGATCGTGCTACCGATGTGGTTCGCCTGCGCGGTGAGGTCGGCAGACCCCTCGTGATTGACACCGTCCACGGTGAACGCCGGATTGCGCACGTAGCACCACAACACCGTGAACATACCAAGGTCGTGGGCGAGTTCGAAGGCGTCCGCCACTTCACCGAGTTGGCGCATCGACTCGTCCGACCCGAAGTAGATGGTGGCGCCCACGCCGGCTGCGCCCAGATCAAACGCCTTCTCCACCGACCCGAACATCACCTGGTCATGGGTCGCTGGGTACGTCAACAGTTCGTTGTGGTTGATCTTGACGATGAACGGAATCTTGTGGGCGTAGACGCGTGATGCGAGACCGAGGACCCCAAACGTGGTCGCGACCGCGTTGCAGCCTGCCTCCACCGCCAGCTTCACGATGTTCAGTGGATCGAAATAGTCGGGGTTCGGCGCAAACGAGGCCGCCCCGGAATGCTCGATGCCCTGGTCGACGGGAAGGATCGATACGTACCCGGTGCCGGCGAGCCTGCCGTGGCCGTATAGCGCCTGGAGGTTGCGCAGCACCTGAGGGCTTCGATCCGAGGCTCCAAAGGCCCGATCGACGATGTCCGAACCGGGGAGGGTCAAAGCCGACTTGGGGATTCCCTTCGACTGATAGCTGAGCAGGTCGCTCGCGTCTTCGCCGAGCAGCGCTTGAAGATCCATACCTGTGACTCCCAATTGAAGCGTGCGGTGGTGTTCCGGAGACCATTATGGCCGCTCCCCCCGCACCCTCGTTCGCTGCTCCGCCCTCTCGTCAGCCGAGCTCGAGAAAAGCTGCCATCTCCTCTGCCGCCTCTGCCGCGGTCTCCAGTAGGTCGGCTTCGGCTGCCCACACCTGCTCGTCGGGTGCCAGGGTCGTGCGCAGGTCCACGTAGATCTTCAATTTCGGTTCGGTGCCGCTCGGCCGCACCAACACGCGTCCTGCAGCGCCGAGACTCAACTCGACCAGGCTGGCCGCAGCCAGGTACCTAGGGCGAGCCTCGCTGCCGGTGCGATAGTCGGTCGTCGTCGTCACCGCCTGGCCACCAAGCGCGTCTGGTCGCCGGCGACCCAGCAGGTCCATCGCGGCAGCGATTTCGGCTGCACCTGCCTCACCCGGCCGCACGATGCTCTTCTGCAAGCTCGCCCACATACCGTGCCTTCGGTAGAGGTCGGCCAGGCGATCCCAAACGGTGACCCCTCTTGTTTGGCAGGCGGCCACCAGGTCGGCGAACACCACAGCTGCGGAGATCCCGTCCTTGTCACGCACTGCCTGCCCGACCGAGTAGCCCAGCGCCTCCTCATATCCGAAAACGAAACGGTCCGGCCCCGCAGCTTCGATGTCGAGCGCTGCGTTCCAGATCCACTTGAACCCAGTGAGTGTCTGGACATAACGAGCGCCGTATGCCGCCGCGACATCGCCGAGCATCGGGCTCGACACAATGCTGTTGCCGACCAGGGGGTGGAGTTCCGAAGTGTGCTCGAGCACGAAGTCGCCGAGCAAGATCCCGATCTGGTTACCCGTCAATGCTCGCCATTGGTCGCGGCCTCCAGGAAAGGGAAGGCTGACGGCGAGCCGGTCGGTGTCTGGATCGTTGGCCAGGATCACGTCTGCGTGTTCTCGCCTGGCCAGCGCTGTTGCCAAATCGAGCGCACCTGGCTCCTCCGGGTTGGGGAAGGCCACCGTCGGAAAGTGCCCGTCCGGTTCGAACTGCTCGGCGACCGGCAGCACCGTCGGATACCCGCTGCGCTCGAGCGCTTCGACGACGCAGCGGCCGCCGACTCCATGGATCGGGGTGTGGACGATCCGCACATCCGTCGGCTGCGCCGGCGGCACCCGCACCGTCGCGAGCGTTGCCACATATGACTCGTACGTATCGCGTGGCGCCGGCGCAGCGCCCGGCACATCCCCGCCCAGCGCGTCCGCTACCCGCGGCACGGAAACCGCCGGCCCCACCCGGTCGATTGCGGCTGCGATATCGCGATCCACCGGGGGCACGATCTGAGCTCCGTTGCGGTCGTAGACCTTGTAGCCGTTGTCCGCGGGAGGGTTGTGACTGGCGGTGATCACGACGGCGGAGCGTGCTCCGAGCCGCCGCGCGGCATAGGCCACCACCGGTGTCGGTACCGGATAGCGGAAGTACCGCACGGTGATGCCGGCTGCGACCAGCACCCCGACCGCATCCTCGAGGAAGGTGGCGCTCGACAGCCTGGCGTCTGCCCCGATCACCACCGGATCCTTCGTGTCACCGTCACGGACGGCGAGGTAGTCGGCGAGGCCACGGGTAGTCCGAATCACGACCGCCCGGTTCATCCGGTTGGACCCGGCGCCCACCGCAGCCCGCAGACCGGCGGTGCCGAACATCAGGGACCGGCCCATTCGTTCGTGGAGTTCGTCCTCGGCGCCCGTCTCCACCAGCACCTGGAGTTCGCGGCGGGTTTCAGGATCAGGGTCTCCCGCGATCCACTGACTTGCTGCGGTGAGGAGATCTGCTGGCATCAGCATCGAGGCTACCCGACTCGGCAACGGCCCCGGCCGCGGATTCGGCCTCCCCGCCAGCAGGTACGATCCGCGGTATGAGCGCCCCCTCCTCCCGGCTCGGGCCAGCAGAGCGTGTGCACGCCCTAGATCGGCTGGATGCAGACACCTTTGATGTTGTCGTCATCGGAGCCGGCATCACGGGGGCAGGTGCTGCCCTCGATGCGGCATCGCGCGGCCTCGACGTCGCCCTGATCGAGCAGCGGGACATCGCTTCCGGAACGTCGAGCCGTTCTTCGAAGCTCATCCACGGCGGGCTGCGCTACCTCGAGCAGTTCAACTTCAGTCTCGTCCGGGAGGCGCTGCGCGAACGCGGCCTGCTGTTGGGGACCATCGCGCCACACCTCGTCCACCCGGTCCCCTTCCTTTACCCGCTCCGTCATCGCGGCTGGGAGCGGCCCTACGTCGGAGCCGGAGTCGCGCTCTACGACCTGCTGGCCGGTCGCGCAGACAACCCGCTTCCCCACCACAGACACCTCTCCCAGGCGAGTGCCCTGGCTCAGGTGCCTGCGCTCCGCGACGACGCCCTGGTTGGAGCCATCCAGTATTGGGACGCCTCAACCGATGACGCCCGCTTCACCCTCTACGTGGCAAGAACGGCAGCGGCGCACGGCGCAGTGGTTGCCAGCAGCACCCGGGTGACGGGTTTCCGCCGGAGCGGGAATCGCATCACGGGCGTTACCGCGAGGTGTCTCGAAACGGGACGTCACCTCGAGATTCGAGGCAGGGTCGTGATCAATGCCACCGGGGTCTGGACAGATGACGTCCAGGCCGCGGCCGGCGCCGCAAAAATGCACACCACCGCATCCAAAGGTATCCACCTGGTGGTGCCGCGCGATCGGATTCCCGCTGATTCCGGTGTCATCCTCCGTACCCCCACCAGCGTGCTGTTCGTGATTCCGTGGGGAAGGCACCAGATTATCGGCACGACGGATACCACGTGGAACCTCGATCTCGCGCATCCCGCGGCCAGCGCCGGCGACATCGGTTATCTGCTCGGGCAACTCAACACGCTGTTACGGGATCCGCTGCACCATTCGGACATCCAAGGGGTCTTTGCCGGTCTCCGGCCCCTCCTGACCGGAGAAACCGATCAGACCTCTCGCCTCAGCAGGGAGCATGCCGTAGCGGTCACTGCTCCCGGGTTGGTGACCGTCGCCGGCGGCAAATACACCACCTACCGCGTGATGGCCCGCGACGCGGTGGACGCGACCGCGGGGGAGTTGGGCGACGCCCTGCCACCCAGCCGGACTCACCAGATCCCCCTCGTGGGTGCAGACGACCTCGCAGCCGCGACCGGCGACGTCACGAGGCGCGTAACTACAGATCTGGGGATGCCGGCAAACCTGGCGAACTTCCTGCTCAGCCGGTACGGCTCATGTGCAGCCGACATGCTCGATATCGCGGTCGAACGCCCTGAGCTGGGAACCACTCTGCCGGGCACCGCCGATTACCTCGAAGCCGAGGTGGTGTATGCCGCGTCACAGGAGGCCGCTCTGCACCTCGACGATGTCCTCACCCGACGCACCCGCCTCTCGATCGAAACCTGGGACCGCGGGACTGAAGCGGCCCCGCGCGTCGCCGAACTCATGGCCGAGGTTCTCGGCTGGGATCAAGCGACGATCGACCGGGAATTGGTGCACTACCGCACCAGGGTGGAAGCCGAACGCGAATCCCAGCGAATGGGCGACGACCTGACCGCAGACGCTGCCCGCTTGGGGGCGCCGGACGTCCGTACCCTCGGGGAATAACCCGCCGAGGGTACGGATACCTCGGTCTAGTCCGAGGGACTCGACGCAGACTTGTCAGCGATCTCCGCGACCACCGCGGCGTTCGCCAATGTGGTGACGTCTCCGAGCTGCCGATTCTCCGAAATATCCTGCAGCAGGCGCCGCATGATCTTGCCGGAACGGGTCTTCGGAAGGTCATCGGTGAACACGATGCTCTTCGGCCTTGCGATGGGGCCGATCTTGTCCGCAACCGTGTCGCGCAGTTCGGCGAGGAGTTCGTCTGTGCCCTCGACACCACCTCGCAGTGTCACGAATGCCGCGATGGCCTGCCCGCTGACGGGGTCCTTGCGCCCCACGACCGCGGCCTCAGCGACGGCCGGATGCGATACAAGCGCGGACTCCACCTCGGTGGTCGAGATGTTGTGACCCGCGACGAGCATGATGTCGTCGACCCTGCCAAGCAGCCAGTAGTAACCCTCATCGTCCCGCTTGCAGCCGTCTCCAGGGAAGTAGCGCCCCGGGAACCTGCTCCAGTAGACGTCGACGTAGCGCTGATCGTCCCCGTAGATCGTGCGCAGCATCGAAGGCCACGGACGCTCCAGGACGAGGAAGCCGCCACCACCGAACGGCACCGTGTTGCCATCTTCATCGACGACGTTGGCCGCAATCCCAGGGAAGGGGAACGTCGCCGAACCCGGCTTGGTCGCCACGGCGCCTGGGAGTGGGGTGATCATGATGGCGCCGGTTTCGGTCTGCCACCAGGTATCGACAATGGGGGTTGTGCTTGCTCCGATGTGCTCGTGATACCACATCCACGCCTCGGGATTGATGGGTTCACCCACTGTGCCGATGAGGCGCAGCGATGACAGATCGTGACGATCCACGTAGTCGTCGCCCCACTTCATGAACGCCCGGATCGCGGTCGGCGCGGTGTAGAAGATCGTGACCTTGTAGTCCTCGATGATCTGCCACAGCCGGTCGTTGTCCGGGAAGTTGGGCGCTCCCTCGTACATCACGCCGGTGACGCCGTTGGCAAGTGGCCCGTACACGATATAGCTGTGACCGGTGACCCAGCCGATGTCGGCTCCGCACCAGTAGATATCGTCATCCTTCACGTCGAAGACGTAATGGTGCGTGGTCGTGGCGCCCGCCAGGTACCCACCTTGGGTGTGCACGATTCCCTTGGGTTTCCCGGTCGTGCCCGACGTGTAGAGGATGTACAGCAAGTCCTCGGCGTTCATGTGCTCTGCTTCACAGTCAACCGGCTGGTCGGCCACGAGGTCGTGGTACCAGACGTCTTGATCGCTCCAGGTCACCTCGTTCTCAGTCCGCTTGACGACCACGACGTGTTCGATGGTGGGGCAGCGAGCCACCGCCTCGTCCGAGTTGTCCTTGAGCGAGACGACGTCGCCTCGCCTCCAGGCACCGTCTGCGGTGATGACGACCTTGGCAGAGGCGTCTTCGATCCGATCTGCCAACGAATCAGAGGAGAAGCCTCCGAAAACGACTGAGTGGACGGCACCGATGCGGGCGCACGCCAGCATGGCTATGGGTAGTTCCGGGATCATGCCCAGGTAGATCGCTACTCGATCACCGCGTACGACGCCAAGCGACTTGAGACCGTTGGCGAATCGCCCCACGTCCTCGTACAACTCTCGATAGCTGATGTCACGGGTGTCGCCCGGTTCGCCGACCCAGTGGTAGGCGGTCTTGTCCGGCTGGGTCTCGAGATGTCGGTCCAGACAGTTGTAGGCCAGGTTGAGCTCGCCGTCTGCGAACCACTTGTAAAAGGGTGGGTTGCTGTCATCGAGGATCTCGGTGGGTTCCTTGAACCACGTGATGCGCGAGAGCGCTTGTTCCTGCCAGAAGCCCTTCCAGTCCTCCTCGGCTCGCTCGTAGATCTCGGGGCCGGTGTTGGCCTGCGCTACGAACGCTGCTGAGGGTGGGAAGCTCCGTTCCTCCACGAGAAGGTTCTCTAGGGCGGATTGCCTGTCGGTCACTCGGGTACCTCCATCGTTCAAAATCGTACGGCATGGTACGTGGAGGGCAGCGAAGGCGCATGGTGCCAGAAGTCACCTTGCGTGCGATATACGGCCCAATACCGCGTCGTGAATCAGGTCCCTTTCGACGTCGACCAGCGCGTTATGCCGGGATTGGTCCAGCCACATCAACGTCTTGTCTGTCGAACTGATGCCTGAGTAGATGATCCGACCCGACTCCGGCCGGACCGTCTCGTCGCTACCCGACTGAATGACCAGCGCCGGGCAGGTGACGGCCCCAAGGTTGCGGCGCGCGGCGCGCATGAGGTCCTGCAGATCGGCGATGGAACCGACCGGGCTGCCTTCGTATTGCTGGAAGTAGGGCAGCGCCTCGGCGTCTGGAGGAACCCGTGGCGGTTCCTCGAGGACGCGCCCGGAACCACGAAACAGCGGCGCCACCCACATCCTTCTGCTGTACACCTTCATCGGGGCGTTGATCGTCGTCACTGAGGCCGCTCCCATCACCGGCGCCACCAGAAGGCAAATCGCACCGCCCATCGACAGCCCCACCAGATGCAACCGTCTGCCCGCTTCAATCACTTGCTGGGCCGAAGCCACCACCGCTCGAGTCCAGTCCCGCCACCCGAACCCGGCGAGATCTTCTACCCGGGTGCCATGGCCGGGCAACAGGGGCGCGTTCACAGCGAATCCCGAATCGGCCAGGGCGCCTCCCAGCATGCGGAGGTGGGCAGGCGTGCCGGTCCAGCCGTGCACCAGCACCACTCCGTCTGGTGCGTCGGAGTCGTGGGCGAAAGGTGCCGCCATAGGGTCGAAATAGGCAGGGTGGACACCATCATCCATCGGTCCAACCTACTCGTCACCCTGGAGCACCCCGTTGCTGAAGGCGAGGGGACGCGGTTCCCAGGCCGCACGTTCCGCGAACGTCCCTCCTCGCGGCCGATCCATCGACCGAGCGCTCGGGTCGCTCACGAGCTCCGCTGCAGGATTGCCTGGACTTCTGCCTCGGTTCGCTCGACTCGGGCGCGAGCAGACAACGTACGCCGGTGGATGCGCTCGAGCCGGTCCTCCGCCTCAGCGAGCAACTCGTCGCCGCCGGACGTCGCCCGGTCCGCGTCTTTGCGCAAGGCCGAGACTTCAGCATTCGCTTGCTCGAGCTGTGCCTCCAGCTTCTGGAGCCGCCCGCGCGCCTCGTCGACTGCCTGTTCCGCCTCAGCGAGCGACTCCGCCAGGCCGCTCTCAGGGTCCGTGTTGAGCAGAATCGGCGCCGCCGCATGCAGCGCGGCCGTCATCGGAAGCCGCGCTGCAAGTTCGACCATTTCGCCCTCGAGGGGATCGATGATCTGACCCCGGCGCAGCCGCATCGGCATAAGCACCAGCGTCGACTCTGCGCACACGCTGACAATGTCGTCCCGGGTGGGACGTTCGACGGTGACGACTTCTCCCCTGATGCGAGCCTCGTCGAGCATCGCTTCGAGCAACGCGCGGGTCGCAGCGGCGTCTCCGTCGGTCGGCGCAATCAGACGGATCGAGGCCTTGCTCCACGCTGGGTCGCGGGTGCAGAGATAGGCGGCCATGAGCGCCAACCGACCCGAGTCGTTGTCGACCCACCAGATGTCAATCGTACGATCCCTCTTTGCGGTTGCGTTCAGCCGACCCCAGCGCAGTTCGTCCGTCGACAGGCTCATCACGCTCACCCCGAGTCGCGCCACCCCCTGCACGGCGGCGACGTAGGAACCCAACGCACCGGCGTCGGGGGACTCCGGCCAGCCGAACAGCACGAGGTTGGCCCGGAGTCGGCCAAGACCGAACGACTGCACGATGACGGGCAGCGCATCCATGCCGTCGGGTGCAAGGACGGCCCTGCCGTGGACGTCGAGACCCAGTTCTTGAATCTCCGACTGGAGGTCCGCATCTTGCTCGTCGGTCTCGATTCGTTTCCGGACGCCTTCGCCAATCACGATGCGGAACGCTGCCGTGAGGCCGCTACTGCCTTCGATCCACTTCGCAAATCTCAGAAGTCTTGCTCTTCGGCTCGAGTCCGCGGAGAAGACAAGGATCTGGGGACGCCAGTTCCTGGCGTGGGCAATCTCCCCATCGAGGGCCCGGACGCTCTCCACGGCTCGCTGGAAATGGTGCGAATGAGCTGCGTCTGCCCAGCGTTCAGGGGACGCTCGCCGGCCCAGGTAGTAGTAGATGGCGAACAGCGCGATCGCCGCGGCAACGCCCGCGATCGGGTTGATCGCGAGCATGGCGATCGCGCAGAGCACCGCCCCCGCCAGGCTCGCCCATTTGCTGAAGAACCGGAACCGAGGTCGGAATGATGGGCTGGCGGCACGAGCCTCGTAGTACGTGGCGTAGTTGAGGAGACCGTAGGAGAGGAGGAAGAACATGGAGACGATGGGCGCGATGAGGTTCACGCTGCCGAACCCAATGGTCGCCAAGGCGATGACCAGGCTGAACAGCAAGGCGCGACGCGGGTTGTTGGCCTCCCCGTGGCCCTTGGCGAAACCGCCGATGAGGGGGAAGAACCGATCCGATGCCATCGATTGCAGAATGCGGGGAGCGCCGAGCATGGATGCCATGGCGGAAGAGAGGGTGGCGACTACCGCGCCGACGCCGACGAGTGCCCCGATGGCCGCGATGTTGCGCATGGCCGTACCGTCATCGTTGACCAACTCGAGCTGGGGTGCCCCAGCGGCGAGAAGAACAAAGACCGAGACGTAGACAACCGTCGAGAGCCCGACTGCGGCGAAAGTCCCGATGGGGAGGCTGCGACTCGGAGTCCTCAGATCTCCCGACATGCTCACGCCCTGGGTGAATCCGGTTACCGCCGGAAAGAAGATCGCAAAGGCCGCCCAGTAGCCGATTGCTCCCGGCGGTGCCGTCCATGATCGGCTGAGGGTGTCCCCGTCGAACGCAGAGAGAGAGCCCACATAGAACGAGATCAACGCGGCCGCAAGCACGCCCATGATCACGAACTGCAATCGGGCCGCAACGTCGGCGCCCGCCCAAGCAAATCCAAAAAGGAGGAGGACGGCGCCGGCGGCGACCAATTGGGTCGCGAGCCGGGAGTCCCATCCAAGTAGGGCAGAGGTCACTTCTGCGAAGCCGATTGCGTAGAAGGCGATGGAGACCGATTGGGCGAGGAACAGCACGATCCCGATGGCCCCTCCGAATTCAAGACCGAGGGTTCGCGATATCAGGTAGTAGTCGCCACCTCCCTTCACTTCGATATTCGTCGCAATGGCTGCGAGCGAAATGCTCGTCAGCACCGACACTGCGGTGGCAACGCCGACAATGAGCAGCGCACCGGCAAGGCCGGCGTTGCCGACGACGTAGCCGGTCCTGAGGAACAGGATGATGCCGAGAATGGTCAGAATCGACGGCGTGAAGACACCGGCGAACGTCCCGAGCCCTGCTCCCATGGATCGGGGCGAGCCGTCCGTCGGAGTGCTCTGCATGGACAGAGTATTCCTCATCCGCGGCTCGTAGCAGTGGATGGCGAAGCTGCGCGGTCAACACCGCTCTGCCCGACTCCGCACCGTCTGCTCCTTGTGGAGCTCACCTGCGGGCAAGTGCCGCTCAGCCGGGTAGGTTGAACCGGTGTCACGCACAAATCGAAGCCCCCGAAGGCTCGCGCAGGGCCTTGCCGCGGCGACGTTCGTACTCGTCATGGCGGCCTGTACTTCCGCGGCGGATGCCCCAGAAGAAGACACGCCTGCTACCACCGATTCCGTCTCGGTGGTCACCACGGCCCCTGTCACGACGACGAGCTCGGTACCGCCCGGGCCCGGCAGGCTCGTGATCACCGACGAGCGGGGGCGAGTCGTTGTGCTGAACCCCGATGGATCGAACCGCGAGGCACTCACCGCGGCAGACGGACTCGCCTACTTCCAGCCGACCTGGTCGCCGGATGGGCGCCTGATCGCAGCGGGGCACGACACGGGGACGGAAACCGGTCTGGCGATCATCGACACAGTGGATGGCGGCATCGGGCTGGCTCCTTCGTTCAGCATGCCGTTCTACGTGTTCTGGTCGCCGGATGGATCGAAGGTCGCATTCCTCAACAACGGGAGTACCGGACGGCTCGACATGACGTTGCACGACGTCGCAGCAAACACCACCGAGTTGTTTGAGGTCGGATCACCCTTCTACTTCTCCTGGGCTCCCGACGGGACATCACTCGCAACCCATGTCGGCATCGACACCATGGACGTCCGCTCTCTCGCCGGCGACATCGAACCACTCGCCCCGCCGGGGGCCTTCCAGGCGCCGCAATGGACCGAGGGCGGCCTGTTCCATGTCGGCGTTCAGGGCGACATCCAACACCTGTTGCTCACCGACGGGGACACCCGGTCGCTGGGAGAAGTGCGGGGCAGTGCGATGTTCACCGCCACCGCAGACGGGTCCCGTATCGCGCTGTCATCGTTTTCCGAGCAGGACGGGGTAACCGTTGCCGCCCGGCCATGGCAACCGAGCCAACCGGAACAGGTGCTGCCCTCCAATCGGCTCATCGTGCTCGAGGTGGCCAGCGGCGAATGGCAGACGGTGTCTGCCGGACCCGTGGCCGCCTTCTTCTGGAGTCCAGACGGATCCAGGCTCCTGACCCTCGGCAGCGGCGGCCAGGGTCTGCCGGTCGAATGGAGCGTGTGGGAAGGTGAATCCACTTCGTACGGTGCCTTCCTGCCCAGCCCGAGCTTCGTCCAGAACCTGCTCCCTTTCTTCGATCAGTACGCACAGAGCTTCACGCTGTGGTCACCGGACGGCCGGTCGTTTGCCTATCCGGCTGTCACAGGAGGCGCTGACGGAATCTGGATCCAGGAGGTAGCGGGCGGCGATCCCATCCGGGTGGCAGACGGCTCATGGGTGGCCTGGTCAAACGGTTGAGTGCGGCTTCTCGGTCGGCAGCCCTGCGGTGAGCAAGCAGAGTTGGCAGGGCAACCGGGCGAGCCCCACCGAACCTATACTCGCGGGGCCTAGTCCAATGCCGTGGGCCGATGTAGTATCCCGGGGCCCTGCCCCCATCGTCCAGCGGCCTAGGACTCCGCCCTTTCAAGGCGGCAACGGGGATTCGAATTCCCCTGGGGGCACTGGTTTGGGGGCGTGGTGAAGTCTGGAGTTCACGCCGGCCTGTCAAGCCGGAGGTCGCGGGTTCAAATCCCGTCGCTCCCGCCAAACCCTCGGACTTCGCGTCCGCGGGTTGCCCGGTCAGGTAGCTCAGTTGGTAGAGCGCCGGTCTGAAAAACCGGAGGTCGACGGATCGACGCCGTCCCTGACCACGCGTACCCGCCCTTGGCGGGTACGTTGCCACTGCAAACGCCGCAACGCTGCCCCACCACCACGCGGTCCCACCCCAGGCACCACAAGCTGCAACCCTCCGAACACCTCCGGCAATCCGGCATATCGTGCCCGGGCGACCCCAGACTCTTGTGCCGCCGCGGGGACGTTCCTGGGTGCGGTCGACGGCAAAGAGGCCGATATCCCCTGCTCCGGAGGTGGGGGGGCGGGTTACATTGTCCGGCGAGGACTATGAGCGGCGTACAGAAGATCGATCGATTCCTGCGGGCGCAGCTTGCCGCGGAAAGGGACGTTGCGAGCCGAGCTTCGGAACCCGGCGTGCGCCCGTTCGTGACGATATCGCGCCAAGCAGGAGCCGGAGGCTTGCCTCTTGCCGAAGTCATGCTCGATGTGTTCTCCCAGCAGGATGACGCCCGTGTCTTCGGTGGATGGCAGGTATACGACAAGCACCTCTGCGAGATCGTTGCTTCCGACCCAACCTTCGCGGGGTCGCTCGACTCTCTTCTCGAAAGCGACCACAAGCCGAAACCTGGCGACTTCCTCCACCAGATCTTCGGGCCGACCACCCACCAGACGATGCTGATGGATCGAGTGTTTCTCGTCGTTCACACTCTCGCCGCGATGGGGAAAGCCATCATCGTCGGAAGGGGGGGCTCGGAGGTCACCAAAGGAATGGCCCAGGGAATCTCGTTGCGGCTGGTCGCCGCCGAAAAATCCCGCATCGCCCGAATCATGGAAATGCTCGACCTCAGCGAACCGGATGCGGGGGTCGTCGTTCACAAGCGGGACGCAGACAGGGGAAGGCTGATGAAGGATCATTTCGGGGTCGACATCGCCGACCCTGCCGGGTACGACATGACCTGGAACACCGATTCCTCGTCCTTCGAAGAGATCGCACACTCCGTCGCGGTGTTGGTACGCAGTCGTGTGCCTCGCGACTGACCCGCGGGAGCGCCCTCGATGACGGAATACATCCATCTCGGGCACTGCCTCACCAAGCACGACGCCGCGAGAAGGGCCGGGATCCCCGCGGCGGAACTAGCACTCAGGCCCGACCTGCTTCGGATCCGTGGTCGCTGGCTCGGAGAGGTGTACTACGCGTTCCAATTCAACCACCGGGGAATCCGACCGGACCTCGCCGACGTGGTTCGATCTCTCCACGACCGATTCGACGACCTGGTGATCGCGGATTGGCTCGCCCGTCCGAGCGATCGGCTCGACGGCGTCTCGCCGATCCGGTGGGTAGAGACGGGGGGCGATCTCCGCAGGCTCAATGCCGCTGCGGCCCTGGCAGGACCGGTGGCGGACACCGGAGAACAACGCGCTGCCGAAGCCCGACCAGCGGCGGGGGTCTCCGGCCAGACAACGAAACCACTGCACAAGCAGACAACCTCACCGCGGAGCAAGCTGAGGGCGGGTCGACCACGAGCCGGTCCGACACGAGCCGCCTGACCCGCGCTGCTCGATGCCGCAATCCCGGATCGTGTCGCGGATACTCGGCGCGGTCTCCGATCACGCCCGGGAAAGGAACCTTCCCGGGCAGGAGCGTCAGTTCATATACATCAACGCCTGGGCCTGGGCCCAGCGGCCTGCCACTGCGGCGTACGCTCTGCCCGCTGCGTCGTAGTCGAGCCGTTCCAGCGCATCGATCGACGCCGCAACCATCTCGACCGAGTCGTCCATCACGAGGTCTCCTTCTGCAAAGAGTCCGGCGACGGTCGCGTAGTCCAATTCGAGCATGGCGTCGGTTGGAAACTCCCGCAGCCACCGCTCCAGATCCTTCACCTGCTCGACGATCTCGTCCTCGAAACCCGCACTCTCCAGCACTTCGATCGCCCTCGTCACCGGCTCGATCGCCAGCAGAATGCTGGTCCGGAGCCGGACCGACAGACCGTCGCTCGATTCGTATACGTCGCGCTGTTCGGCGACAAATGGGATAAACCACCGCAGCGGTACGTGCCAGGGGGAAGCCAGGATGTACGAACGTGCCTCGGGACGTCGATTGCGCAACTCGGCGAGTTCGTCTGCGGCGTTCCGCAGCGTGCGGTCCGGCAGCAGCGCCGACCCGGGGTTCGCTGCGGAGAAGGCCAGCAGCCCCTCGAGCATACGCAGCCTCGCGTTGCGGGGGCACACGTAGCGGCGTCCCTGCCACTCCACCGCGAACGCGTCTTCGGTGGTGGTCTCTCCCCATACGAAGTGGTCCGACGCTCGCACGATGGTGCCGAAACGCGGCACGCGATGGGGAGACCACGTCCCGGCTCGGTCGGCAGGCACGTATATACGCAGATAGGCAGTCCTGATCACCACGCGATGGTAACGGCAGAACGAACCAGGAACTACAGGGAGTCGATCCACTAGAATGTTGTCAGCGCCCGCCGCGGAAGGAGTGCCCACCTTGGGAGTATTCGATGCGATCGGGTCCTCCGGTCACGAAGAGGTCCTCTTCGGTAGCGACCCGGTATCCGGTCTCAAGACCATCATCGCCATCCACTCCACCGCACTCGGTCCCGCCCTCGGCGGGACCCGTTTTTATGCATACCAGGACGAGGAAGCCGCCCTCGGGGACGTGCTGAGGCTGTCAGAAGCAATGAGCTACAAAGCAGCCGCAGCCGGCCTGGATCTCGGCGGTGGCAAAGCGGTCATCATCGGAGACCCCTCCGAAGACAAGAGCGAGCGCCTGCTGCGGGCATACGGCCGGGCGGTCGACTCCCTCGGGGGCCGCTATATCACGGCGGAGGATGTGGGTACCACCACGGCAGACATGATGACCATCCGGCGTGAGACCGCGTGGGTCACCGGCATACCCGAGGCACACGGCGGTTCCGGCGATCCTTCGCCTGCCACGGCCCGGGGTGTCATCGCTGCCATGCACACGGTGGCGGAGCGAGTGTGGGGCAGCGAAGACCTCAGCGGACGCACCGTTGCCGTCCAGGGCGTTGGCAAGGTCGGATCCAGCCTGGTCGAGCGGCTCACCAAAGCAGGCGCCGCGACGATGGTGGCGGACGTCAACCCCGCCGCGACCGCAGCAATGCGGGAACGCTACGGCTCCCAGGTCGTTCCACTCGACGAGTTTTACGACCTCCCGATCGACGTTCTGGCGCCTTGCGCCCTCGGCGGCGTGTTGAACCCGGGCACCATCAACCGCCTGCAGTGCCGCGCCGTGGTCGGCTCGGCCAACAACCAACTGCAGACCGCCGCCGATGCCGACCTTCTCATGGAGCGTGACATCGTCTACGCCCCCGACTTCGTCGTCAATGCCGGCGGCATCATCAATATCAGCGAGGAGTTACGCGGGTACTCGTGGGAGCGAGCCGCCATCGCGGTCGATGCCATCGGCACCAATCTCGTCCGGGTCTTCGACCGGGCAGAGGCGGAGAAGATCAATCCACACCTGGCGGCAGTGGCGGTCGCCAGGGACCGGATCACCAACATCGGCACCCTCGGCATCAACCGGGGCAGCCGCTCCATCGGAAATCAGAAGGTGGGCACGTGATGCTGGAACTGGACAACGTGAGGGATCACAAGGCACTCGGTCTCACCGATGGAGAGGCCATCGAGATGTATCGCAAGATGCTCCTGGCGCGCCGCATCGACGACCGGATGTGGGCGCTCAACCGCCAGGGACGCGTGCCTTTCGTGGTGTCCGTCTCCGGGCACGAAGCCACCCAGGTCGGGGCCGCGGCCGCGCTCGACTCTGCGCGAGACTGGTCGCTGCCCTACTACCGCGATCTGGCCTTCAACCTCGCCATGGGCGTGTCCCCACTCGCCATCTTCCTCGGAGCCTTCTCCAAGGCAGATGATCCCGCCAGTGCCGGACGCCAGATGCCGAATCACTGGTCTGAGCCCGACCTCAACATCTTCACCCACTCTTCCGTCATCGCCACCCAGTTTCCGCATGCCTGCGGGATTGCATACCAGCTCAAGATTGGGGGCGGAGACGGCGTGGTTGCAGTGACGTCGGGTGAGGGGGCGACGTCTGAAGGCGACTGGCATGAAGCCATGAACTTCGCCGGCATCCACCAACTCCCGCTTGTCTTCCTCATCGAGAACAACCTCTACGCCATCTCGGTCCCCCAGCATGAGGAGGTCGCAGGCCAGGTGGCGGACCGCGCCGTTGGCTACGGCATCCCCGGCGTCACGGTCGACGGCAACGACGTGCTCGAGGTGTACGGAGCGATGTCGGCGGCGGTCGAGCGTGCCAGAGCCGGCGGAGGCCCGACGCTGATCGAGGCCAAGACGTATCGCTACTACGCCCACACCTCAGATGATGACGACAAGCTCTATCGATCGGCCGAAGAAGTCGAGCTGTGGCGTCGCAAGGATCCCATCACACTTCACCGCCAGTACCTGATGGAGTCCCGGCTGCTCGACGAAGCCACAGAGCGCAAGATCGATGGCGAGGTGAATGCTGCGGTGGCGGCGGCAGTAGCGGCTGCGGACGTTGCCCCCGATCCGACCGATGCCACGCGCTTCGTGTACGCCAACCCGATCGAGCCGGCGGGCGCGGTCACCGAGGTCGAGCCGGATCCTGCCGGCGAGTCCGTCAACTTGATCACAGCAGTGAACCGGACCATGCATGAGGTGATGGATCAGTATCCCGAGGTCGTCACCTTCGGTGAGGATGTGGCCGACCCCAAGGGTGGTGTCTTCAAGGCCACCGTGGGCCTCACGGACAAGTACGGAGCCGATCGCTCTTTCAACTCTCCACTCGCCGAATCACTCATCATCGGGCTCGGGATCGGGGTAGCCGCTGCAGGTGGCAAACCGATTCCCGAGATCCAGTTTGCCGATTTCATTCATCCCGGGTTCGACCAGATCGTCTCCGAAGCGGCGCGCATCCACTTCCGTTCCGGAGGCCGCTGGACCTGTCAGATGGTCATTCGGGTGCCGTACGGTGGTGGCATCAACGGCTCTCTCTATCACAGCCAGTCGATCGAGGCGTTCTACGCCCACGTCCCCGGCCTCAAAGTGGTCGTCCCCTCGACGCCGGCGGACGTCAAGGGGCTGCTCACCACAGCCGTCGAAGACCCCGATCCGGTGATGGTGCTCGAGCCGAAGAAGCTCTATCGACTGGCCAACGGCCCCTTCCCGGAGGGAGACCACCGGGTCCCGTTCGGCAAGGCGGCGCTGCGCCGCAAGGGCGCCGACCTCACGATCATCGCCTACGGCACGATGGCCCACTTCGCCGTCGAGGCTGCAGAACGACTGGCAGACGAAGGGGTCGAAGCCACGGTGCTCGACCTCCGTTCGCTCCGGCCACTCGATTGGCCTTCCATAGAAGCGGCGATTCAGCACAACGGCAAAGCTCTGGTGGTCCATGAGGACAATGGCTTCGGCGGGTTTGGAGCGGAGATATCCGCTCAAATCAGCGAGAAGGCCTTCGACTGGCTCGACGCCCCGGTGATGCGCTACACATCGCCTGAGGTCCCGACCTTCCCGTTCTCGCAGGTGCTCGAGGCGTCGGTGATGCCCTCGGTCGACGGCATCGTGGAGCATGCTCGACGGCTCTCCTCCTTCTGATTTCGCCACCGCTCGGACCCACCCGGTCCACCTAAGCTCGGCCACATGAACTACGCGATTCGACCGGCACGTCACGAAGACCGCGACGCAATCGCCGAGTTCACCGAGGCCACGTTCTCATGGGGCGACTACGTGCTCGACTCCCTCGAGCGCTGGATCGATGACCCCAACGGCCTGGTGGTCGTAGCGACGGATGACAACGACCGGGCCGTCGCGCTGAGCAGGTGCGCGCTGCTCACGCCAACCGAATCCTGGCTGCAAGGAGCGCGAGTGCGCGACGAATGGCGCAGACAAGGCATCGCGGGGGCGATGGCCGGGGTACTGACCACGTGGGCTGCCGACCGCGGTGCACGCGTCGTCCGACTGGCGGTCGAGGACTGGAACCAACCGGCCCGAGGTCAGGTGGAGCGGGACGGCTTCGGCCGGCCGAGCGCCTGGGTGTACGCCACTCGATCAGTCGGCGCGGCTTCCCCGGTGCCTTCCGGCAATGGCGGCCGCAGAGTTGCCGCCCTCGAACAACTGGTGCGAGCCCATTCCAGCGATGCCGAGCCCGCGTATATGGCCTGGAGCGCCGGAGTCCTGGGACGTCGTGGTCGGGGTCTGTTCGCGTTGAGCTGGACCTGGCGCAGACTGGCCCCGACCGACCTGGCAGCAGCGGCCAGGGCTGAGGCACTGTGGAGCGCTCGATCTGGATGGGTGCTGGCTGCGCTCCGCGATGGGACGCTAGAAGTGGGCTGGGTCGAAACTCGGGAAGAAGATGCCCAGGACTTGACGCGGGCGCTGGTAGACCTGGCAGCGGCCGAGGGCGCAGACCGGCTCCTGGCCATGTTGCCTGCAGTTCCCTGGCTCACCCAGGCGATACGGAAGGCGGGCTGCGATGTGGAGCGCATCAACGTATACGAGATGCCACTCTGAGCACCATCAGGTTCGGCCTGGGCGTGACCGCGACTAGGGGAGGACCTGCTGCAACGCTTCCCAGTAGAGCTCGATCGGGTGCGCAACGCGGACCCGCGAGCCGGCCGTCGTGAGGTGCTGGCGGAGCTGCAGTTCGCAGCCGGGATTCGCCGTTGCCACGATGGGTGCCTCCGTGACCAGGATCTCCGTCGCCTTGCGTTGACCCAGCGTGGCTGCAGTTTCCGGTTCGAGGAGCGAGTAGATCCCCGCCGCGCCGCAGCACGTTGCCGAGGGATCGATGTCCAGCGGGTCGTACCCGGCGGCACGCAAGATCGAACGGGGCGCGGCGACGATCCCCTGAGCATGCCTCAGATGACAAGGATCCTGGACTGCCACCGGCCCGAGCTCGGTGTCGAGCACCGGGAGCTGTCCGACCTCGATCATATCGGCGACGATCTCGGTGACATCCTGAACCCTGCTTGCGAGCTCCGCCCCCGGCACGCCGTAGATGCCGTAGTCCTTGAGGTGGGCACCACAACCGGCGGCGTTCACCACGATCGTCCCCACCTCGTTGAACGCGGCGATGTTGCGAGTTGCCATGCGAACTGCATCATCCCCGGCTCCATCGTGCGCAGCCAGCGCTCCGCAACAGGTCTGATCCGCTGGAACCTGAACATCGATGCCGGCGCGTCGCAGCACGTTGACTGTGGCTGCGTGTACCTCCTCGAACCACGGATCCATCACACAGCCGGCCAGCAGCGCCACCGAGTCGTGACGATCCCCAACCGACCGCCACGACATCCCGACGAGCGTCGGGGGTACCAGCCGCAACCGCCTTAGCGGCCGCAATCGACGCAGTGGTCCCCATCCGATCCGGTCGAGTCCGAGTCGCTGGGCGACGGCGGCCAACCCGGTGAGTCCCCGCATCAACCATCGATTGGCCGGCACTCGGCCCAACAGGAAACGGCGGTATCGCTGATGGCGAGCCGGGTTCTGCGCGGCCACCTCGGTCCGGGCGCCTTCCATCGCCCTTCCAAACGGCACCATGGAAGGGCACACGGCCTCACATGCCCGGCACTGCAGGCACCCTCCCATGACCGCGGCGAACACGTCGTCCACGTCGACGATGCCATCCGCCACGGCTGCCATCGCCGTCAGCCGGCCGCGGGGCGAAGCGGCCTCATCCCCAGTGAGGCGAAACGTGGGGCAAACGGGAAGGCACAAGCCACACGTCACGCAAGCGTCGAGTTCGGCAGGCGTGGGGGCATGAGGAGTGGCCCAACCCATCAGACTCGTCCAGGAAGCCGGCCGGGGTTGCTCACTCCGGCCGGATCGAAGGCAGCCTTCACCGCCTGCTGTAGTGGCAATGACGGCGGCGGAGCCCCCCACGGATCCACCCCGGCCAGCCGACCTCTGGTCTGGGACAGCGAACCTCCAGACGTCTCCGCCCACGACCTCAGACGCACCACCGCCTCCGGATCGGGAGTTGCGGAGGCGAGCGTGACCTCACCGACTCCGTGGGCAGCCTGGAAATCGACTATGCCTTCCTCCCGGCAGCGCTGCACGGCTTCGATGGTGAGGCGAGGCGGCACCCGTAGCGACCACTGATGAGCGGCCGATAGCGGGGAGGGCCAGGTGATCCCCGGCGAAACCGGGCTTTCGAGCTTGGCGGCCTGGGCATGAACGTCTGCCTCGGTTCCACCCAGGTACACCCGGCAACCAGCGGTGGTCTCGATGACCGCGAGCGGGCGGTATGCCGTCGCGAGGGCATGCTCGACATCTTCGACTGCGACCGTGGCGGTGAATGCGGGCGCCGGCCACAGTTTCAAACAGACTGCGCCGATCAGGCCGAGCGCTCCGTATGAGCCCGTCACCAGGCGAGGGATGTCGTAGCCGGTCACATTCTTCACGACCCGACCGCCCGCAGTCACCACTCGCCCGTCTCCGGTGACGAGCCGGGTCTGGAGCATGCGATCGCGGATCGGTCCGTAGCGAAGGCGCGGCCACGATGACACTGCCGCGGCGACGGCACCTCCCACGGTGGCGAGACCGGGAGATTCGGGCAACACCGCCGTCTGGTTCCGTTCGACGAGGCGAGCATTGAGGTCGGCCACCCGCATCCCTGCTTCAACGACCACTGTGAGGTCCTCCGCCTGCCAGTCGATCAAAGTCTTCAGGCGGCGGGTCGTGATGATCAGCGACGGGTCCACCTGGTAGCCCTGGTCCTGATGGGTTCCTCCGCCCCAGAAAAGGCACGGAATCTTCTCGTCTGACGCATGCCGCAGCAGCACGCCCGCCTGTTCGAGCGTCGTAGGCGAAACCACGTTCTCTGCGTCGGGAAGGCCCTCGGTGTCGGACTCCGCCAGATCCTCCAGCATGGCGACAACATCCGGTGAGGCCGTCATGAGCCTGCCCCCACGTCCAGGCTGATCCCGTAGTCGAAGCACCTTGCGCCGTCCGGCAGCACCTTGCCGGGGTTCAGCCGTCCGGCGGGATCGAAGGCCTCCCGCAGCCTGGCCTGCCCATCGAGATCCACGGCGGAGAAGGACTTAGCCATCAGGTCGCGTTTCTCCATCCCGATCCCGTGCTCTCCGGAGAGCGCCCCACCCACTTCGAGCGACGCCTCGACCATCTCGGTCGCGGCCGCCACCACCCGGTCGAAGGCCCCCGGCTCATTCGCGTCGAACGCCACCAGCGGATGGAGATTCCCGTCTCCGGCGTGGAACACATTCAGCATGAGCAAGTCGTGACGGCGGCCTATCTCGTAGATGCGGGTCATGGTCTCGACAAGACGGGTGCGGGGCACCACCGTATCGTGCAAGTAGTAGTCGGGAGCCGCCTGGGCAACGGACCCGAAAGCGGACTTCCTGCCGAGCCACAGGCGCTCACGCTCGAGCCCGGCACCGGCAACTCTCACCTCGGATGCACCGCTGTCGGTGCCGACCTCACCGATGATGGCCGCCTCTGCCTCGACCCCCGCGGTTTCACCCGTCACCTCTGCGAGCAACACCGCCGCCGCGTCTGTGGGATAGCCGGCATGAACAAAGTTCTCCACGGCCCGCACCATCGGACGATCCATGATCTCCAGTGCGGCCGGCACGACGCCGGCAGCGATGGTGCCGGACACCGTTGCGGCTGCTCCCTCGATCGAAGGAAACGCGAGCAACAGGGTGCGCACGTCCGGCGGATCGGGCAGCAACCGCACGAGCACCCTCGTGACGATCCCGAGCGTGCCCTCGGAGCCGACCACTACACCCCGCAAGTCGAGCCCGATCGGATCCGGTGCTGCCGAGCCCAACGTCACCACGGTGCCGTCCGCGGCCACTAACTCCATTGCCAGCACGTGGGCAACGGTCGAGCCCTCGGCCAGACAGTGCGGTCCACCGGCATTCGTCGCAACGTTGCCGCCGATGGTGCACACCGATTGGGAAGAAGGATCAGGCGCGTAGTGAAGCCCGAACGGCTTCGCGTGGGCGGTGAGATCGAGGTTGACGACTCCGGGGCCGACCCAGGCGGTTCCGCCTATCTCGTCGACTTCGAAGATCTGGTTCATACGAGTCAACACGATGACGAGGCCCGGTTCTGCTGGAACCGCACCTCCGGCGAGGCCGGTGCCGGCACCCCGCGGCACCACCGGCACGCCGTGACGAGCGGCGAGTCGGACACAGTCTGCTACTTCTTCTGTCGATTCTGGCAGGACTACGGCCAGCACCGAGCCGCGCTGCACACCTGCATCCTTGTCGTAGATTCTCAGCTCGAGCGGATGCGACTTGACGCGATCGTGTCCGAACCGAGCAGTGAGATCGTCGAGGAGCGCCATGACCCGAGATTACCGGCGCCCACCCGGTCCGAGTGAACGGTCTCGGTACCTTGACTATGTCTGCCGCGAAGCCGGAGCGGCCAAGGGCCTTCGGTCGCAGGCGGCGCCCGGCCATCCACAACCGATCTTTCGAAGGGCACGGCGGCACAGTCGGCGCCCGCTAGTGGCGGTTGCACTGCCCACAGACACGCGGGCCGATTAGCTTCAGAGGGCACAACCAGCCGACGATGATGCAACAGACCGCTGCCTCGAGGTTTCATGGCGACTCCAACCGACCAGCAGCACACGCCAGACGGAACGACGGCCTCGCACCGCGGGGTCGCCCAACGTGTCATGTCGGCGCCGCTCTGGGTCCATACCGTGGCGCTGGCAATCGTGCTCCTCATCGTGCTGGCACTCACGGTGCCCGGGTACGCCTACTTCAGCGACGAAGGCGCCGCCATCGTCCAGGAGCGCCAGCTCCGGGCCGGAGAAGGCTGGATCTACGACTACCCCTTTGCGGCGGCCGATCCGACCGGAGAGGTCCGGCCTTTCATCAACGGTCAGGAGGCTGAGACCGGGGTAGCTCCCTATGCCAAGCACCCCTTGTATGTTGCAGTTCTCGGCGTTGCGGACGGCGCTTTCGGTGTGACCGGGCTCGTGCTGGTTGCGGTGACAGGAGCAATCATGGCTTCCCTAGGCGCCGCGCTCCTCGGGCGCCGCATCGACCCTCGCCTCGGGGTCCCGGCTCTCTGGGTAGCTGGAGTGGCGAGCCCCCTATTCTTCGACGCCTATCTCGTCCTGGCACACACCATCGCTGCGGCGACCGCGGCCTTTGCCGTCCTGCTCGCGCTCACGATCGTGGAGCGAAAGGCGCCGCCCGCCTGGATGTACCCGGCCCTCGGATTGGCAACTGCCGCGACCGTCCTGCTGCGCAGCGAGGGTCTCGTGCTCGTGCCCGCCCTCGTGGTGGGCGGCATGGTGCTGGCACGACTCGAACCAGAACGACGGGGGCGGGCGATCCAGGTCGCAATCGTGGCCGGTTTCGTCGGAGTCATCACATTCGTCGGCGAACGGGCCTACATCGCCGGCATCCTCGGAAACGCAGGCGAAGGCTCACGGATCCCGACGGAGAACTGGCTCGTCGGTCGCTTCAATGGACTCTTCAAGACGTGGTTCCCTGCCACCTATACGTACCAGTCCACGGTCGAGTACGCGACCGCTCTGCTGCCCGTCATCGTGGCATTCGCCGCCCTGAGAACCCGTCGCTCGATGAAGGGTGGCCCCTTGGTCGCCGGGTTCACTGCCGTCGCGATATTGCTGGTGCTGCGACTGCTGCTGGCCAGCTCCGGACCGATTCCAGGGCTGGCGGTTGCCTTCCCAATCGGGTGGGCAGGCCTCTGGCTGCTCCGGCGCAGGTACTTCGCCACTACTGCGATGCGGTTCATCGGAATCGTGGGCCTGGTGATGGTCGTCGCGGTGCTGCTCACCCAGTTCAGTCGCGGTGGAGGCGTCGAGTGGGGAGGGCGCTACTTCGCGGTGGCGGTTCCCATCATCACACCGGTTCTGCTGCGTCCCTTCCTCGACGTGAACTGGCAGGTCGGATTCAGCAGGCGCGCCCTACCGATCGCAGTCGTGGCAGTCACCATCGTGCTGATGGCGATCGGGGTGCAGACCCTGCGGTTGACCCATACCGCACATCGCGGCGGGGTCGAGACCATCGCCGCCGCGGCAGATGCCAGTGCCGCCGCTACCGGGGAACCGGGAGTTGTCGTCATGACCTCGCGGCTCGGCCCCCAGATCGTGTGGAACATCTTCCGGGACTACGACTTTCTGTCTCCGGCGCGAGACAATGTCGATCGGGCCAGAGACGTCCTCGAAGCCAGCCAGCGGACCGAAGCGGTGCTCTTCAACAGCACAGGGACCGGGGAGCCAGACTGGCCCAACTGGACAGTGGTCGATGTCCAGCGGGTCAAGTACAGCTACCCGGTGTACTCACTCGTTCAGCGCTGACCCGGATCGCCCCATCCGCCGCCGCCGGGGGTCAACACGAGCAAGCGATCACCGGCTTGCACCTCGAAGGTCGTCTTGGCAGGGAGCCGCTGCCGATCGCCGCGCCCCGGCAGCAGCCAGTCCTCGCCGCACGCCCCGGGGCCGCCACCGTTGAGGCCCCAGGGGGCGAGCCGGCGCCGTTCACCCATAAGGCTCACCGTCGCCGGCCGCAGAAACTCGATTTCTCGTTCGATACCGGCTCCTCCGGGGAATGCGCCGGTACCGCCACTGCCCCTGCGCAACGCGTATCGCGTCACACGAAACGGATAGTGAGACTCGAGCGATTCGATGGGCGTGTTCTTGGTGTTGGTCATGCCCGTATGTACTCCCGACTCACCGGCCTTGCCTGGAGCTCCCCCTTGGCCACCGGCGACCGTTTCGTAATACGCGAATCCTTCGCCGCCGATCAACACGTTGTTCATCGTGCCCTGCCCTGCGGCCGGCACCCGATCCGGTGCTGCTTGGGCAAGCGCACCCAGGAGCACGTCTGCTATCCGCTGACTCGTCTCGACGTTGCCGGCTGCCACGGCAGCCGGTGCGATCGCATTCACAAGCAACCCAGCGGGTGCCGCGAGCGTCAGCGGCCGGTAGCAGCCGCCGTTGGTGGGAATCGTCGGATCGGTGGCAACCCGCACTGCGTAGTAGAGACAGGACCGGGTGACCGCTTCAACTGCATTGATGTTGCCTGCGATCTGGGCTGAGGTTCCGGAGAAGTCGGCATCGAGCCGACTGCCGGTAATGGTCACGGTTACCCGGATCGGAAGATCTCGGTCGTGCCATTCCATCGCATCGGCGAAGCGATATCTCCCGTCGGGAAGTGTCTCGATCGCAGACCGCATCCGGCGCTCCCCGTAGTCGAGCAGCACAGCGGCTACCTCCTCGAACCGATCCACCCCCATGGATTCCGCGAGGTCGAGGAGTTGCCTGGCTCCGGCTTCGTTTGCCCCGAGCTGCGCAGACAAGTCGCCGATGCGTTCGTGCGGGGTCCGGGTGGCTGCCAGGAACGGCTCACTGAAATCGGGAACGAAGCTGCCGCGCTCGACTGCCACCATCGGAACCACCCGGATCCCTTCCTGGTCGACCGACGTGGCGTGCGCCGGCATCGATCCGGGCGCCTCTCCACCGACGTCGGCGTGGTGAGCCCGATTGGCCACCCAGCCGATGAGCCGGGACCCGACGTATACAGGACGGACCAGCGTCAAATCGTTGAGATGAGTGCCCCCTGCGTATGGGTCGTTCACGGCGTACTGGGTATCGGGCGCTACGGCATCACCGAACACGTCGATGACGGCTGCCACGGAAGCCGGCATCGAACCGAGGTGCACCGGGATGTGTTCCGCCTGCGCAAGCATCTCACCGGATGGCACGAATACCGCAGCCGAACAGTCCGCCCGCTCTTTGATGTTGGGCGAGAACGAAGTACGGCGCAGCACCACCCCCATCTCGTCCGCGATCGAAGCCAGACGGTTGCGCGCGACCTCCAGCGTGACAACGTCGACGCTCACCAGCTGATCTCCAAGGCCCCACCGTCGGTGACGAGCGCCGTCTCACCATGGTCGATGAATGTGGTCGCCTCAGCTTCCTCGATGACCGCCGGACCGGGCAACTCGATTCCGGCTGCGAGCGCGGTACGGCGATGAATGGCCACATCCGCTTCGCCGCGTGAGGTGAAGACGCGGCGGTTGCCGACGCGGGAGTCGCCCGAGGTTTGCCAGGGTGGCAGCTCATCAAGGCGCAACGCAGCGCGGCCGACGGCTTCCGCGCGAACCGTGACGACCTCGGCCGGGTCGGTGACACGGGCGAACCCGTTGCGAACCCGATGGAGTTCGTGGAATCTGGCCGCCATGTCATCCCATCGGTCCCCCTGCAGGTACGGGACCGTCAGTTCGTGCGACTGGTGCCGGTAGCGAACGTCGACACGACAGGTCACGCCCGCCGACTCACTTCTTCCCGCCGCCTCCTCGAAGCGTGCCACAGCTTCCCCCCGGACAGACGCGACTGCGGCCTCCAGGGCAGCGTCGTCTGCTTCCAGAAGCAGAACCGAGCGGGCTGCGTCCACGCGTGGTGGGCTGAGCAGCAGGCCGAGGGCCGAAAGGATCCCGGCATACGGCGGGATGATCACACCCGCCATGTCGAGGCTGCGCGCCAGCGCCGCCGCATGGAGTCCTCCTGCTCCGCCGAACGCGACGAGCCACGCATCACGGGGATCTACCCCCTGCTCCACGGAAACCCGGCGGAGCGCCCCCGCCATCACCTCCTCTACCACGGCGACGATGCCGGACGCTGCCGCGGATTCACTCAACTTCACTCGCTCACCGACCGCCCCGACCGCGGCGCGAGCCAGGTCTTCTCGCACGCCGAGCCTTCCCGCCAGTTTCGCCGCAGGGTCGATCCTCCCCAGCACGATGTTGGCGTCTGTGACCGTCGCTGCTGTGCCCCCGCGCCCGTAGGCGGCGGGCCCCGGGTGTGCCCCCGCGCTCTGCGGCCCGACTCGCAGCGACCCGCCGGCGTCTACCCACGCAATGCTGCCGCCGCCGGCGCCGACGGTATGGATGGCCACGCTCGGAGTCAGACACGGGTACCCGGCGATCGATCTGCCGTAGCCCACCTCTGGCTGGCCCCCTTCGACCCGGCAGACATCGGTGGACGTCCCGCCCATATCGAAAGAGATGATTCGGTCCCTGCCGAGCAGTTCTCCCATCCCTGCGGCGGCCACCACTCCTCCGGCCGGCCCGGAGAGCAGGACGGCAACGGGAAGCCGTGCTGCTCCTGTGAGCGACATCAACCCCCCGGACGAACGCATCACTGCGATGTCATCGAGACCGTCAATCTCCATCGCCCGGACACTCAACGCTTCCAGATAGCGTCGCGTACCCGGCGTGAGATAGGCGTTCAGCACGGTCGTCGAGCTGCGCTCGAACTCACGAATCTCGGCTGCCACCTCGCTCGAGAGTGATACCGCGATCCCGGGAGCGGCGGCCTCGACCGCGGCTGCGACCCACTGCTCGCGTTCCGGGGCCTCGAACCCGTACAGGAGCGAGACCGCCACGGCCTCTGCGCCCTCGAGTTGCTCTGCAGTGACGGTCACCGGGCCTTCTCTCGCTACCTCGATGCGCCGGTCGGGAGGCACCAGCGGCTCGGGTCGCGAGGCCAGCGGGTCATACAACGACGGACGGTCCTGGCGGCCGATCTGGATCACATCGGCGAAGCCGGCCGAGGTCACCAGCGCCGTCGCTGCCCCCTTGCGCTCGAGCAGCGCATTGGTAGCCACCGTCGTTCCATGCAACAGCCTGGCGATGCCTTCAGTCGCCAGCTCGCGAGCGCCGGCAACGACGGCATCGCTCTGATCGACAGAGGTGGACACCTTGGTCGTCGTGAGACGTGTGCCGTCCCACAATGCGAAATCGGTGAACGTACCGCCCACGTCGACCCCCAGGACCGGTCCGCCGGAACCCTCAGCTGCCTCCACTACGCTCCTTGCCAGTCACCGTCGGGAAGAGAATGCCAGTCGAGATCAGCCAGCCGCCAAACCCGAATGCGTTGAAGTTCACGGTAGGACGCGAGGTCGGCGGTCCCAAGACCTTCGCAGCAGGGAGTGATACCGAAGATCCGGCGGCAGCCGAACTGCTCGCACTCCCCGGCGTCACCAGCGTTTTCATGACGGCCGATTTCGTCACGGTCTCCAAGGCCCCTGATGCATCGTGGGAGGATATCGTCGCGTCTGCTACCCAGGTGCTCGAGACCCACTTCGGCTGAGATGAGACCCCATCAGCCGGCTCCTCCACCAACCCTCACACCGATCACCCTCGGCAAAGCAGGAGCCGCCGCGAAGGACGCCTTGATGGGTGTGATCACCCGCCTACCCACACTTCTGTGGAGCGAATGACGGCGACGCTGCTAGGAGGACTCGACGGCACTGCGGCGCGCCGCCAGCCAGTCGAGTGTGCCGAGCCAGATCGCGAACATGGCGATACCACTGGGGAAGGCGTAGGTGAACTTGTCGAACACCATCCAGATCCCGAGACCTACGACGATGGCAACGGCCGCGGGCGAGGTGCGGACCGCGCGCCAGCCGAGCAGCAAGAGAAGGGTCAGGCTCACCAGCCCGGCGTAGATCCCGTCCTCTGCTGCGATCAGAGCAGGGACCAGATGCACGATCTGCGGGATCGCCGGATCGCTTGCTTCGAGCACAGTCTCGTAGCGGCCGGGCCCCACCCCAACGAAGGGAGAATCCGCCATCAGGTCGAAGGACTGCTCGATCAAGGTGAGCCGGGCACTGGAGTTCGCGTCGATGTCGGTGGTTGCGGAATCTTGGAGGCGAACATCCCAGCCACCGCTGAACACCAGAGCCGGGAGCAAGGCTCCGGCTGCCAGCGCGAGGGTGGCCGCGCGATACCGCTGCGGGTCCCGAACCGCCGCGACGACGAGCACGATCAGCAGGAGTACGAACCCGACCGCCCCCGTCCGCGCGTATGTCAGCCCAATCGGGACCGCAGCCAGCGTGATCCCGAATAGCCACCAGCGCCTGCCGCTCGGATCCCTGGGAAGCACGGCGATGGCCACGGTCGCGGCCAGTACTGAGAATCCGGCGAGTACGTAGGGATGGATCGTGGTTCCCTGGGCAGCCGTCGAACCCCCGAACATCACAAGCACTGAACGCTCGCCGAAGGAGCCGAGGCCCAGCGGCCCTCCGGTCGCTACCTGCAGGATCGCAATCGTCGACTGGATGCCTGCCGCAATCAGCAGAGGCACGGCGACTCTCCTCCTGAAACGCTTCTTGTCCAACCGGGTGACCTCCATAGCCAGAAAGACGGCCATGGCGAGACGAACCACCACGTTGATCCCGCTCGGAGAGGGGTGGAACACGAAGGCGATTCCCGCGGCGGCAACGAGAAAGAGCAGCAACCCGACTCCGAGCGAGAAATCCCCCTCCCAGATCCTGTGCAGGGTGCTCGTGAGCGTCGCGATGACGAGAATCAGCAACGGGATATCGAACAACATCACCCAGATGTCGCCGATATAGCCCCCGGTGATCAGGTCGGCCTCGTACAACGGGGCGCCGACCTCGATCGGGAGCAACAGGATGGTCCCCACCAGCCCGATTCGGCGCCAGTTCACGGACGATCTCGTCTTCGCCGGCTCTACCTCCGGCGTGGTGTCGCTCACGGTGCTCACTGCCTCTCTAGTCGGCCCCGCACAAGGGCCGCTTGAGGTGCGATCGTACGCCGCATCAGCAGACCCCGAGATGATCGCTCAGGAAGCGGGCAGCCAAACGCTGAGCGGGAATGCCATGCCGCTCTCGTCGACCACCGCAACCACGAACCGCCAGCCGCCGTCGCGGGACTCCGCCCCAACCACGGAAGCATCGACGCCCGCGACTCCCGCGGACGCAACCGCGGCTGCCGCGATGTCGACGGGAGCAACTGCACCCGACCCGTCCCCATCGCCCACGGGACGGTTCGCTGCGATTGGTGTAGCGGTGGGTATGACGGTCGGTCGCGGCAGATCCAGCACCAGGGTGGCTCCTGCGGAGTCGACCGCAACGTCTACCTCGACAGCACGTACCGGCCGACGCGTCACCGCCTCGCCCTCGGGCGCAGACAATGTTCGAAACGCCACCGCCACCCGATACCCGGAGGCGGGAAGTGGTTCAACTGCATACGCCCGTGCCCATTCCACGTAGGACACACCCACCGGCGAGGCATGCGGAAAGGCCACCCCTTCGAGGGGTGCGAGTGCCGCGGCGACGGCTGCCGCGGAGGCATCTGTGTCCACCGTGAAGAAGTCGGTCACGAACCACTCTGCCCGCATGACGGCGGCGCGCATCGAGACATCGGGAACCGACGCCATCAGATCGGCTTCGCTGTATGCCGGCTCCGGCATGGACTTCGGGCCCTGCGAAACGGTCACACCGCTACCGGAGCCGGTAGCGGCCGCCGAGTCGTCGGGATGGGTCGTTGATGAGCCGTCTCCGGCCACATCGGCTTCCGGAGAAGCCGGGATCGGGTCGATGGCAACCACGGTGCCAGGCGTACTCGCACCGAAGACCCGGAGCGCAATCAATCCGGCAACGACCGCCAACAAGACCGCAGCAGCGATCCCGAGCCAGCGGGTCCGCCGGTCATTCTCCTCCGGAAGCAGTGAAGCCCATGGAATGCTCTCGAATCGTTCTACGTCGGGTTCGTTGTCTTCCACGTAGTTCAACGTATGGCAACGGTATACGAAGATCAATAAGGCTGCCACGGACGGGTCACCCGCCGATGTAGCTCATCTCCACCTTGGGGAAAGCAACCGTGGCAGCAGAGCGGACTTCGGAGTAGCGATCGTCCCTGTGCGCCCACACGCCCCGGATGATCGTCTCGAGATCGGCGTCGCTCGCTCCGGAACGCAGCGGCCCGCGCAAGTCGGTGCCTCGGGTAGCGAAGAGGCAGGTGTACAACCGGCCTTCCGCAGACAACCTGGCCCGCGTGCACGTGCCACAGAACGGGGCGGAGACGGACGAGATCACGCCGATCTCGCCTGCACCGTCTGCGTACCTCCAGCGCCGGGCGACCTCGCCTGGATACTCCGGATCCACCGCCTGGAGCTGATACTTCGCAGAGATCGCGGCGATGATGTCTGCCGCCGGAACGACATCATCCACCCGCCACCCGTTGGTGGCCCCGACATCCATGAACTCGATGAACCGGACGACATGGCCGCTGTCGCGAAAGTGTTCTGCCATCGGCAAGATGCTCTCGTCGTTCACCCCGCGCTTGATCACAACGTTCACCTTCACCGGCGTCAGGCCGGCTCCTGCCGCGGCTTCGATGCCTGCCAGCACGTCCGCCACGGCAAACCCGACGTCATTCATGTCCTGGAAGATCTTCTCGTCCAGAGAGTCAAGGCTCACCGTCACCCGGTTCAAACCGGCCGCAGCCAGCTCGTCTGCTTTGCGGGCGAGCAACGAGCCGTTGGTGGTCAAGGTGAGATCGTTGATCTGCTCGACGCCGGCGAGCGATCCAATCAGGCCTTCGATCCCCTTGCGCAGCAACGGCTCACCACCGGTGAGCCGCACCTTGACGACCCCGAGGTTCGCAAAGATGCGCGTCAGGCGCTCGATCTCCTCGAAGCTGAGCAGCAACTCGCGCTCGAGAAACTGATAGTCCCGGTTGAAGATCTCCTTCGGCATGCAATAGGTGCAGCGGAAGTTGCACCGGTCCGTCACCGATATCCGGAGATCACGCAGCGGACGTTGCAGGGTGTCGATTGGTTCCACGCCGCAAGGCTACCGTGCCGCGGACCACTCGGGAACGGCCGAATCCGGCTGCAACGCCAGGTCAGTCGATGAGATCCATGAATTCACTGCGGGTGCGGGCATCACTCTGGAAGGTTCCGCGCATGGCGCTGGTGATCATCGAGCTGTCCTGTTTTTGCACGCCCCGCATCATCATGCACAGGTGCTTGCCTTCGAATACGACGGCGACGCCGTGGGGGCCGAGGATGTTCTGGATGGCATCCGCTACCTGGTTGGTGAGCCGCTCCTGCACCTGGAGTCGCCTGGCAAACAGGTCGACCACGCGGGCAACCTTGGAGAGACCGATGATCTGTTTGTCTGGCAGATACGCCACTGCGGCCTTCCCGAAGAACGGCAGCATGTGGTGCTCGCACATGGAGTAGAACTCGATGCCTTTCACGAGCACCATCTCTTCCGCGCCCTCGGCATCAAAGACGGCGTTGTTCACGACCTCCTCGAGTGACGTCGAGTAGCCGCTGGTGAGGAAGTCGGTGGCTTTGGCAACCCGCAATGGGGTGCGTACCAGGCCCTCGCGCGCTGGGTCTTCGCCGATCTCGATCAGCTGTTGGCGCACGAGCGACTCAAAGTGTGGAGCGTACACCTCCCCCATGTCGTCGAAGTCCTGCGGACCACGAGCTTCGTACGGCGTGCTGAGTTGGATCGCCATAACGGGTTTCACCCTCTCGTCTGCAGCTGGTATTGAACTTGCCAGGTCATACGTAGTCGCACCCTCCTTTGGATGCACCCAATCGGGGGCGATTTCTGCGACGGGCACCGCCAGGTGGGGGGCAACACTCGCCTCTGGGTCCGGGATCTTCCACTCGCCGTAGTCGACCACCAGGTCGCCGAAGTAAAGGATGTCAAGGTCGATGGTGCGGGCCGAATTCGGATCATCGGTGCGCTCCCGACCGAGCGAGTCCTCGATTCCCTTGAGCGCGGTCCGCAACTCCTTCGGGTCCATATCGGTGCACGCCACAACCGCTGCGTTGAAGAACGGGGGAGCATCAGACGGTCCACCTACCGCATCGCTCTCGTACACCCGACTCACCGCCGTGACGTCGATCCGGTGGTGCCGGCGGAGCAATCGGATCGCTTCGGGAATATGCCGTTCTCGCTCGATATTGGAGCCAAGTGAGATCACTACGTCGCAGAATTCAGCATCAGGCATGGGTAACTCCAGCGTGGGGCTCAGGTTGATGTAACGCGCGAACGGTGGACGGTGATTCCCACTGATCTCGCGTGGCGCAAGGCGCCGGGCTTCTCGACCCGAACCTCAACTTCCTGACAACGGGCTTCGATATCGAAAACCAGATCCGCGAGTTCCTGCACCAACCGCTCGACCAGCATCGGTTCACCGTTCTCGACATGGGAGATGATGGCCTTGCCAACGGTCCGGTAGTTCGCCGCATCTGCGATGTCGTCGCTGTGCGCAGCGGCACTGGTGTCTACCCACATAATCACATTCACCAGCACTTCCTGGGGCGTCACCCTCTCATCGGGCTTGATGCCGATGATGCCGGTGACGCTCAGGTCGAAGATATGGATCCGGTCGAGCGCCATGATCAGAGGCTACCCCGTCACCGAGAACAGATCACAGCCTGCGAAACCGGCTCACACCAAATGGCCGCCACCATCGACTCGAACGATCTCACCAGTGATGAAGTCGTTCTCGATGAGCGCGATTGCCGCCGCTGCAACCGGAGGAGTCCCCCCGACTCGCCTCAGCGGGAGCCCGGCAGCCAGTCGTTCTGCGTAGGACGCGTCTTCGCCTGGCGGAGGCAGGATCACCCCGAGGGCCACAGCATTCACTCTGATCCGGGGTGCCAGACCCAGCGCCGCCGCGGCCGTGAACGTATCAAGTGCTCCCTTGGCAACGACGTAGCTGAAGTGCTTCCGGTACGGTGTGGCCGTCTTGACATCGGTGATGTTGACGACCGCCCCATCGAGCTGATCTGGCAACGCCGCGGCGAATGCCTGCGTCAGGAATACGGGGGTTGCCAGGCTGAGATCGAACGTCGCACGCCAGGCATCGAGGGTCACGTCCTCGACGGTGTCGTTGGGAAATCCGCTGGCACTGTTGACGAGGATTGAGATCGGCCCCATCGCGTCCTGTGCAGTCGAGATGAGCGCCGGGGCTGCGGCAGGATCGCCGAGATCAACGGATCCGATGGCGGCATCCGAACCGAGCGCGGTCACTTCTGCCGCCGTCTCCTCGGCTGCGGTCGAAGAGCGGTTGTAGTGGATGAACACGTTGGCGCCGGCCGCAGCGAGCGCCAGCGCGATGGCTCGACCGACCCGTTGGCCTCCCCCGGTGACAACGGCGTTGCGTCCTGCGATGTTCATGTCGGCGAGGCTAGCCGGTTGCCTCGCGATGGCCTGCGTGGACGAAGCGGCCCCTGACAAGCTTCATTACGCGAATTCGCGGCTATCTTCGCCCCGATGAGCAGAGCAGATCCCAAACCTGGCAGGTGGCTCCTCCCCCTCGTGGTTGCAGGCATCGTCGGCTTCACGTACGTGTTTGTGAACGCGTTGCCCCCTGCACCTGCAGAAACCACCACAACCACCCTCGCGGCGCTCACCACGACCACGGTGGCGGCTGCCACCACCACCAGCACCACAGTCGACCCGGCGATTGCCGCTTTCATGATCGCGGCAGACACCGTGGCAGACGCGGCGGCCGACCTCGCCGCTGAGGCCCTGGACATCAACAACGCGTGGGATGCCGGTGGCTCCTACAGCGATGCCCTCGAGGGTCTGCAGGATCTCGAAACCCGCACCGCGGAATATGCAACCGCAGTAGCCAACACCACGGTGCCAACGAATGTCACCGAAAGCTGGAGCTCTGTGGTTGCCGCTGCGGAGGCACTTGCCACCGCCGGCACCGATATGGTTGCCGGACTCCAGTCCTCAGACCAAGGTCAGGCCCGCCAGGCTGCGCTGGAGGACTACTTGGCTGCAGCCGATGCGGTCCAGGCAGCGATCAACGTCTCCAAGGTCGCTGCCGTTTCCTGAGAGGCAGCGGCGACCGACAAAGCTCAGCCGGCGCCTTCCTCCAGGGCGCCGCACACTGTGTCAGTGATGAGTCGGGTCACGACGTATGGATCCATGTTGGCATTGGGACGCCGATCCTCGATGTAGCCCTTGCCTTCCTTGGCTACCTGCCAGGGGATGCGGACTGAGGCGCCGCGGTCGGAAACTCCGTAGCTGTACTCGGTCCACGGCGCCGTCTCATGGAGTCCGGTGAGGCGCTGCTCGATGCCTGCGCCGTAATACTTGATGTGGGCTTCGGCCTGCTCTCCGAGCGCCTCACATGCCGCGATGATGGCGTCGTAGTTCTCCCGCATCTCCCTCGTGGAGAAATTGGTGTGGGCTCCTGCGCCGTTCCAGTCACCTGCCACCGGCTTCGGAGTCAGGTGGGCAGAGATGTCGAAGTCCTCCGATATCCGATACAGCAGCCACCGGGCGAGCCAGATCTGGTCGGAGGCATCGACCGGTCCTGCCGGGCCGATCTGGAACTCCCACTGCCCGATCATGACCTCGGCGTTGGTACCTGAAATCTCGAGGCCTGCTTCCATACATGCCTGCGTGTGGGCTTCGACCACATCACGACCCCAGATCTCGTCTGCGCCGATGCCGCAGTAGTAACCACCCTGCGGTGCGGGGAAGCCGCCGGCCGGCCACCCGTGGGGGCGTCCGTCCTTGAAGAACGTGTACTCCTGTTCGATGCCGAACCACGATTCGTGCGAAGCGAATTGCTCAGCCACCTCGACGCACGCTGCCCTCGTGTTGGACTCGTGCGGCGTCATATCGACGTCGAGCACTTCACAAAGCGCCAGCACATCGTCCCCTCGCCGAATGGGGTCGGGGACCACCTTGACCGGTCGCAAGACGCAGTCTGAACTCGATCCCGGGGCCTGCTCGGTGCTCGAACCGTCGAAGCCCCAGATGGGTGGTGCTGTTCCATCTGGAACTACCTTGGTCTTTGAACGTAGCTTTGCGGTGGGCTTCTGCCCATCGATCCAGATGTACTCAGCCCGGTATGCCATGACGGATCTCCGTTCGGTCGGTGGTGATGTGGGTGCAGGCGCGGCGACCCGCCCGGTTGCTGGCCACCACTGTTCCAGGAGCGGATTTCGCTGTCGTAACTGGAATGTGAACGCTGTGTTTCAACCCAGAATCCACCTGGGCGGGTCGCGAAACCTGACCTACGATGAGGCCCGCCGGAGGTATCCACCCATGCAGAAGCAAGAAGAGTACGTACTCAGGACCGTCGAGGAACGGGGCGTGCGCTTTGTGCGCCTGTGGTTCACCGACATCCTCGGCTCCTTGAAGTCGTTTGCGATCACGCCCGCCGAATTGGAGAGTGCGTTCGAGGACGGTATGCGTTTCGACGGCTCGGCGATCGATGGCTTCTCGCGCGATCAAGAATCCGACATGCTGGCATTTCCCGATGCCAGGACGTTCCAGATCCTCCCCTGGCGGTCCAACGATGCAGGTGTCGCCCGCATCTTCTGCGACATCGTTACCCCAGACGGCACACCGTTCCAGGGTGACCCCCGCTGGGTCCTCAAGCGGAATCTGGAGCGCGCCCACGAACTCGGCTTCAGCTTCTACGTCGGGCCAGAGGTCGAGTACTTCTACTTCCGCGACAGCGGACCGGACCCCGAGGTGCTCGACCACGGCGGCTACTTCGACCTGACGCCGCTCGACGTGGCCCAGGAGTACCGGCGGAGCACAATCATGGCGCTCGAGTCGCTTGGTATTCCGGTCGAGTCCTCCCACCATGAGGTCAGCCCGAGCCAGCACGAACTTGACCTCCGCCACACCGATGCCTTGACCATGGCAGACAACCTCATCACGACCCGGCTCGCGGTGAAAGAGGTCGCTATGGAGCGCGGCATCTACGCAACCTTCATGCCGAAACCGTTGCAGGGCTTCGACGGCAGCGGTCTCCACCTCCACCTGTCTCTGTTCCAGAACGACACCAACGCGTTCCATGAAGACAATGGTGCCTACGGCCTCTCGAAGACGGCGCAAGGCTTCATCGCCGGCCTGCTCCGCCACGGCAGCGAGATCACCGCGCTCACCAACCAGTGGGTGAACTCATACAAGCGACTCGTGACGGGTTTCGACGCACCCGTCTACGAGAGCTGGGGCCGCAGCGACCAGGCAGCGGTCGTCCGGGTGCCCGCAGTGCGACCCGGCAAGGTGGCGTCCACCCGCATCGAGTATCGGGCCCCCGACCCTGCCTGCAATCCATACCTCGCTTTTTCGGTGATCCTGGCTGCAGGCCTCGCAGGTATCGAACAGAACTACGAGCTACCTGCCGAGGGTACGGCCAACGGTTCAGCACCAGTCGGGGCCCATCGTCTGCCGTCCAACCTGGCGAGCGCACTCGACACCATGGAGGGCTCGGAGCTGGTCCGCACCGCCCTCGGACCCCACGTGTTCGAGTGGTTCCTGCGCAACAAGCGGCGCGAGTGGCAGCGCTACGAGCAGCATGTCTCGCGCTACGAACTCGACACGTACCTTCCGGTCCTCTGATGTTCGTCCCGGTCTACCCCGCCACGCCCACGACGGCGCTCACCGCAGCCCTCATCGACTCCGGCTACCAGCCGGTGCCAGTCGAATCGGTCGACGCCTTGTTGGACCGGGCGCCCGAGGCGGGGTGGGAAACCGCAGTGGTCGAGGTGACCGAAGATCTCGGCCGCTGCCTCGCATTCGCGGCGAAGGTCACCGGCGAATACGGTCTCCCCGTCCTTCTGGTCATCGACCGCACCCTGACGGCCGATATCGCAGAAGAAACCGGCCTCGGCGATTTCGTTCTGTCGCCCATCGACCGCACCGAACTGCGCGTCCGCATGGCCCGTCTTGGCGGCCGGCCCGGATCGGCCGACCCCGACGAGGTCCTGCGCTATCGCGATCTCGAGCTCAACACCGCCACGTACCAAGCCACCGTGGCCGGCAGCCCCACCGACCTGACATTCATGGAGTACGAATTGCTGCGCTTCTTCGTCGAGAACCGCGCCCGGGTGTGGAGCCGAGAACAGATCCTCTCGCGAGTGTGGGGCTATGACTACTTCGGCGGCTCCCGCACGGTCGACGTTCACGTCCGCAGACTGCGTGCCAAGCTCGGCGAAGAACGAAGTTCCTGGATCACTACGGTCCGTTCCGTCGGCTACCGCTTCGGCTGAGCCGCGCCGCCAGGGCACCGGTGGGGTTCCGTTGCTGTGGAGATCCCCCCCTCCCAGGTCGTGATCCACGTCAAACCTCCACGGGTTCGGCCACCGCGACGCCGATCACGTCGTTGCGGGGCTCGGCTCGAGACTCGCCTCGTGAAAGGTCGCTACCGGGTGGTGTTCTGCCTGGCCGAGCACCACCTCGATCGCCTACCCTGGCTGCAGCTCGAAAGGTGAGGCACGTGACACAAGCTTGGGGCAACGGCACACTCCCTGAAGGTGCCGACGACGCAGTCGCTCAGCGCGAGTACCCGGCAGGCGCCGACAACTACACCGCCGAGGGACGGCTCAAGAAGCGATTCTACGAAGATGAGCTGGCCCGTCTCCAGGAAGAACTCGTCGCCCTGCAGTACTGGGTACAGGAGAAGGGTCTCAAGGTGCTCATCATCTTCGAAGGCCGCGGTTCGGCAGGTAAGGGCGGGGTGATCAAGCGAATCACCGAACGAACCAGCCCGCGGATCGTCAAGGTGGTGGCGCTACCTCAGCCGACCGAACGCGAGAAGACCCAGTGGTACTTCCAGCGGTACATCGAGCATCTGCCTGCGGCCGGGGAAATCGTGCTGTTCGATCGCAGCTGGTACAACCGCTCGAACGTCGAACGGGTCATGGGCTTCTGCACCGAGGCACAGCATCAGGAGTTCCTGCGCAGCTGTCCCGAGTTCGAACGCATGTTGGTGCGCTCAGGGATAATCCTGCTCAAGTACTGGTTCTCAGTGAGCTGGCAGGAGCAGCGCAGGCGTTTCGAGTCCCGCAACGACGAGCCCCTCAAGCGCTGGAAGCTATCCGATATGGATCTCGAAGAGCACCGCCTGTATGTGGAGTATTCGAAGGCAAAAGACACCACGTTCGAGTACACCGACATCAAGCAAGCGCCGTGGTACGTGGTGCCTTCGGACGACAAACGGACCGCCCGGCTGAACTGCATGAGTCACATCGTGTCGCACTTCGAGTACGACAACGTGTTGCCGGAGCCTGTCCTACTTCCCGAACGCGAGCACGTAGCCTACGTGCGGCCTCCGATGCAGGAGCAGACCTTCGTTACCCAGCTCTACTGAGTTGCACTCGCCGTTCTTGCGTCCCTCTGCGGGACATATGCCTCGCCCGGACGCAAGAACAACAACCTCAATCGGACCTCGCCGCGTCAGGGCGCCTCAGCCGAATTCGACGCCTTGAGCGAGCGGCAGATCGGTACTCCAGTTGATGGTCACCGTCTGACGGCGCATGTAAGCCTTCCAGGAGTCCGACCCTGACTCGCGGCCGCCGCCGGTCTCCTTCTCGCCTCCGAACGCCCCGCCGATCTCGGCCCCAGAGGTGCCGATGTTCACGTTGGCGATACCGCAGTCTGACCCTTCGGCAGACAGGAATCGCTCGGCACTGCGCATCGAATCGGTGAAGATCGCAGAAGACAGCCCCTGGCGCACACCATTGTGGGTGGCAAGTGCATGATCGAAGCCGTCGACTTCGATCAACCACATCACGGGACCGAACGTCTCTTCCTGGACGATCGCCGCATCCGCCGGGATCCGCATCAACGTGGGTTCGAAAAAGTAGCCGGGCCGGTCCAGCTGGTGGCCGCCGTACAGCAGCTCGCCACCCTGTTCCAAGCCGATCTCAACCGCCGCCTTGGCAGTGTCGATCGCCGCTTGATCGATGAGCGGTCCCATCAGGCTATCGGGATCGAGCGGATCGCCGATGTTGATGTGGGCGTAGGCCTCGGTCAGGCGCTTCGCCATGACGTCTGCAATGTCGCGGTGGACGATCAGGCGCCGGAGGCTCGTGCACCGTTGCCCCGCGGTTCCTGCAGCTGCAAACAGTGCGGCCCGCACCGCGAGATCCATATCGGCATCGTCCATGGCGACGATTGCGTTGTTGCCTCCTAACTCGAGCAAAGAACGCCCGAGGCGCGAGGCCACGCTGGTCCCGATCGTCACACCCATGCGGGTCGACCCTGTGGCAGATATCAACGGGAGCCTGGGATCAGCCACCATGGGACCGCCGACCTCTTCCCTACCGCCGACTGCCAGGTTGAACACCCCTTCGAAACCGGTCCCTGCCATCACTTCATGGCAGATCTTCGTGGTCGCGATCGCGCTGAAGGGTACGGCGTGTGAAGGTTTCCAGATCATGGTGTCGCCACACACGGCCGCGATGAACGCATTCCACGACCACACCGCCACGGGGAAGTTGAACGCTGTGATGATGCCGATGGGACCGAGCGGATGCCACTGCTCATACATCCGGTGGCGGGGACGCTCTGAGGTCATCGTCAGGCCGTACAACTGCCGGCTGAGACCTACGGAGAAGTCGGCAATATCAATCGCCTCCTGCACTTCGCCCTCTCCCTCGGCAAGAATCTTGCCCATCTCCATGGACACCAGAGCGCCGAGCGGCTTCTTGTAGTCACGCAGGGCGTTGCCGATCTGGCGCACGTAGTCTCCCCGCTTGGGTGCGGGCAGCATTCGCCACTCCTGGAACGTCTCTTCGGCCGCAACGACGGCTGCCTCGTAGTTGGCGCGGGAGGCCTGTGTCAGCGTGCCGATGGGCGCATTGGTGGCTGGGTTCCCACTCACGAGAGGCGAGCCATCTGCTTCGAGCCAGCCTCCGGCATAGGCTCCTGAGGTGTGATCATCAAGCCCGAGCGCGCCGAAGATGCCGTCGCGATTCACGTGAATCCTCCTGAAATCAGCCTTTAGCAACAGACGCTAGTCGTCGCGTCACCGGTGCTGATCGCCCGGCGATCAGCGGGCCGCGATCACCTCGATCTCGACGTTCACTCCCAGCGGCAGGCCGGCAACCTCAACAGTGGAACGGGCTGGATCGGCGCCGTCGAACAGGGTCGCGTAGATGGCGTTGACTGCACCGAAGTTGCCCATGTCCGTGATGAAGACGGTGGTCTTCACCACGTCCTGTGGGGTCATACCGAGTTCGTCGAGGATGGCTCCGAGGTTGGTGACGATCTGGTTCGCTTCGGCCTCGACGCCGCCGGCGGCCACCGACCCGGTCGCAGGGTCCACGCCCACCTGGCCGGAGATGAATACGAACCCGTTCGCTTCGGTGGCGATGGAGTACGGCCCGACGGGGCGTGGTGCGGCGGCAAGGTCGTGAATCTGCTTCGGCATGGATCCTCCGGGGCTCACTTCGTGTTCCTGCGTTCTCAGCGGGGCTCTACACCGCCACAATACGCAAGAACGGAGAGGGTCCGATCACTTCGTGTTCTTTGCCCTCAGCGTGGCTCTCCACCGCCGCAATACGCAACAGCGGGGACCACTCTGTCGAGGCAGGTCAGCAGAAGCTTTGTCCGCACCCACAGGAGCGTTGTTCGCTGGGGTTCTCGATGGCGAAACCGCCGCCCTGGAGACCCATGTCCTTGAAATCGATGGAAGCGCCACCGACCATCTGGGCGCTCTCCTTGTCCACGACGACCCGAACCCCGTCCGTCTCACCGACAACGTCGTCCTGGCCGATCTCGGAATCGAAGTACATCTCGTAGGAGAAACCGCTGCACCCACCGGGGCGGACAGCCAGCCGGAGCGCCATCGACTCGTCACCTTCGGCAGAGATGAGTTCCTGGACTTTGGCGGCCGCGGCCGAGGTCAGCAGCACGGGCTGGACGTCTGTGGTCGGTTCGTTGGTGATCACGTAACTGGCCTCCTGCGGCGTCGACCCTCAGATGGGCGGGTATGGAAAGGGCAGTATACGCAGGATTTACCCCTACGGGCGTAGTGATATTGCAATCGGCAGCAGCCTACGATGAGGCAATGGTCGACCTCCCCACATCACAGGACATCGAGCAGGTACTGCGCGGTGTGATCGATCCCGAACTCGGCACCGATATCGTCGATCTGGGCATGTTCAAAGGCGTCCAATTCGAAGGCTCCGTTGCCACGATCAAGATCGCGCTCACGATCGCGGCGTGCCCGATGCGTGACCAGATCGAGAACGATGTGGTGCGCAAGGTTCGTTCGCTGCCCGGCGTGACGGACGCCGTCGTCGAGGTCACCGCCATGAGTCCCGAAGAACGTGCATCGCTGATGAGCGTCGCTCGCAGGCACTCGCGCGATACGGCCGAACCCACCATGGTGAACCCGCTCACCCGCGTACTTGCCGTCTCCTCGGGCAAGGGTGGGGTCGGCAAGTCGTCACTGAGTGTGAACCTCGCGGTCGCGATCGCAGACCGAGGTCACGCGGTCGGTGTACTCGATGCCGACATCTGGGGATTCTCGATTCCTCGAATGCTCGGTGCCGGCGAAACGCAGCTCCATGCCAACGATGACCACAAGATCGTTCCCGGAGTGGCGCAGGGCATCCACGTCATCTCCACCGGTCTCATCGTCGAAGATGAACAGACGGCCCTCATGTGGCGAGGTCTCATGCTGTCGAAAGCGCTCGAACAGTTCCTGCGTGATGTGGCCTGGCCCCAGGACCTCGACTACCTGATGCTCGACATGCCGCCCGGCACGGGTGACATCCAGATGGCACTGGCGCGCCTGCTCCCTCAGGCCGAGATGGTGGTCGTTACCACCCCGCAGCAGGCAGCGCAGAAGGTTGCAGCCCGCGTTGCCGACATGGCGCGGCGTTCCTTCATGCCGGTGGTGGGGGTCGTCGAGAACATGGCGGGTTTCACCACCGAGGACGGCAGGCACTATGCGCTCTTCGGCAGCGGAGGAGGTGCGACACTCGCAGAGGAGTTGGCGGTACCGCTGCTGGGGTCCGTGCCGCTCGATCCGTTCGTGGTCGAAGGTGGTGATGACGGCAACCCGGTGGTGCGGGCCCACCCCGATGCTCCAGCCGCGCATGCGATCAGCGCGGTGGCCGACCGCTTGATCGAGATGCTCCCTCCCGTTGAAGACGAGACGTGCACCTCACGAATCGCCATCCTCACCGACCAGCTCGAACGGATGGCTACTGCGTCACCAAAGGTCTGAACCGCTCAAGCCGGACTCACCCGTACCGCGCCCGACTCATCCTTACTCAGGATCACTCGACCCTCCTGAGCCAGCTTGCGGAGCTGCACGTCTACCTGGAGCGAAGCCGCAATCTGGAGCTCAGGAGAGACATCGCGATATACGATTCGCACGATATCGAGCGAGGTCTCCGCGCCTGCACCGACGGCAGCGACGATCTGAGTCTCGCGCTCGAGGCGGTGTTCGATGTATTCGGTGATCGCCTGCGAGGCTTCCGGGATCTGCGGCCCGTGCCCCGGGTACAGGTGTCGCGGCGCTATCGATTCCACCCTCCGCAGCGACTGGAGGTACGCCGCCGCGTCCTCCAGGATCACGGTCGAACCACCCATGATGTGATCACCGGTGAACAGTACGTCGCCCAGCCGGTAACAGAGATGGTCCGGGGTGTGCCCCGGGGTGTGGACGGCGACGAGCGCCGTCTCGCCGACCTCGAGCATGTCGCCGTCTCCGAGGGTATGGGTGGGCTCGAACTCGGGACCGGCCGCGTAGCCCAGCACCGGTACGCCAAGGCGCCCGCCGAGTAAGTTCGCCGCCGGCGCGTGGTCTGGGTGGGTGTGGGTCACCAGCACTGCCAGTGGCGTATGAGCGGCGACCGCTCGCTCGATCGCGACGACGTGTTCCTCGATGACCGGCCCCGGATCCAGGACGACGGCCGTCCCTGCGGATGAAATGACGTAACTGTTGGTGCCCGGTCCCGTGAACGGACCGGGGTTGGGGGCCAGCACCAGATCAACGCGCATCGTTTGCGCTTCCCGCTGGTCGCATCCTGGTGATCGCCTCCATCATTGCGGGGTCGGGAGGCAGATCCTTCAGATCATCAAACCCGGGATCGCCGGGGACGACGACCTCGATGGTGTCTCCCTCCGGCCGCAAACGGGGGCGAAGCGCCACGACGGGCCCAAGGCCGCCGACGCGGACGAGGAACTCCTCGACATGGTGACCGCCGGCCAGGCCGTGCAAGGTATGGATCGTGGGAGGCGCCATGCGCCACCGCCCCGCTGTAGCTGCATCGATCGCGACCCGCGGGGCCACCCATTCTGCGGCGTCTATCTCTGTGCCGTCCGGTTCGGCGAGCGCTCCGGGCGGTGCGGGGGCCACGAAGAAGTGGGTATCGAATCGCTTCGGGATCATCGTTGGTGTAACCCAGTTGGCGAAGTGGACCAGACGGTCGGCGGCGAAGGTGACCCCGGCCATCGATGCCACCGCGTAGACCTCAGATCCCTCGGGTCGCAGCGCTCCCGACGCGGCCGCGACCGGATCCGCCGTCAACCAAATCCCAACCTCTTCCACGAGTTCACGCACCCCGGCCGCCATTACGGGCTGGAGTTCGGGCGGGGCCCCTGGCAGGAGCCTGCGGGCCAGAGGACTCGAGTCGATCGGATCGACCGTCCCCCCCGGGAAGACCCAGGCAGATGGCATTACCGAGGAAGATCGGGATCGACGCACCATCAGGACTTCCATCGTCACTTCGTCGCGTAGCAGACACACCGTCGCCGCAGGGCGAGCGGGCGGGATCTCGGTCTCGGGCTGCGCCGTCACAGCGTGATGATGCGGCCCGGCGAGTAGCGAGCGATCGCCCACAGCCGGATACGCTCGCGGACCGCGGGAATCAGCAGGGCCAACCCGATCGCGTCGGTGAGAAACCCGGGAGTGACGAGCAGCGTCCCGGCGACCAGGATCATGGCGCCGTGGGCCAATTGCGCAGCGGGGAAGTTCCCGGACGCGAACTCCGACGTGAGGCTCACCCAGGTTGCCCGCCCCTGACGGGTGACCAGCGTGGCACCGGCAAAGGCGGTGAGGAGCACGATCGCCAGGGTCATGCCGAGCCCGATCTGGGAGCCGATCATGACGAAGAGTGCGATCTCGATGAGCGGGGTCACCACGAAGATCAGGAACAGGATGGGGCGCAATCTCACGGAGGAGAGGATACCGGTACCTCTATCCTGCGCCACATGGACCCACGAGAACTCCCTTCGGTCGACGCGTTGGCGAACCAACTCGACGCAACAATCTCGGGCAGGGTTGCCCGGACGATCCTGCTGATCGTCGCCCGCGACGCGCTCGAGGAGGCTCGCGGCAAGCTCGCCGCAGGCGACAGCGTCGACATCGCTGATCTCGGGCACGAACGCGCTCGACTGCTGTCGCAGAGCCGGCCGCAGCGGGTGATCAACGCCACCGGAGTGCTCCTCCACACCAACCTCGGACGAGCTCCCATCCCGCCACGAGCCGCCACAGCCGCCACAGCGCAGGCCACCGGCTATGGCAACGTCGAGTTTGACGTCACGACCGGACATCGAGGCAAGCGGGGAAACTACGTCAACGCGCTGCTGGCGAGCATCACCGGAGCCGAAGCCGCCCTCGTCGTCAACAACAACGCCGGCGCCTTGCTCCTGTCCTTGGCGGCACTGGCCGGATCAGGGAACGTCGTCGTTTCTCGAGGCGAACTCATCGAAATCGGCGGCTCGTTCCGGCTACCAAGCCTGATGGCCTCGAGCGGGGCGGCCCTGCTCGAGGTCGGCACCACCAACCGCACCCGGCTCGCCGACTACGAAGCGGTCGTCGACCAAGCCGCCCTGCTGCTCAAAGTGCATCCTTCGAACTACCGTGTCGAAGGCTTCACCGAGGAGACGGACTGGGAGGAGCTGGCAACCCTCGCAGCGACACACCGGCTTCCGTTCGTTGCGGACGTTGGCAGTGGACTCCTCGACACCAGGACCCCCTGGCTCGACGGTCCACCTCCTCCCTGGCTCAGCGGCGAGCCGGGCGTACGCCAGACCCTCGAGCAGGGTGCCGGGGTCGTGCTGTTCAGCGGAGACAAGCTGCTCGGCGGGCCCCAGGCAGGCCTGGTGGTGGGTGACTCCGGCTGGATCGAGGCGATGGCCCGCCACCCGCTGGCGCGGGCGCTGCGTATCGACGCGGCTTCGTCGGCTGCCCTCGCCGTGATCCTGGAGGCGTACGCTGCCGGAGCAGGTGCCGCCATCCCCTTCTGGAGAATGGCGTCCCTCAGCTACGTCGAACTCGAGATCCGTCACCAGGAGTTGCTGGCTGCGTCGGGCGCCGAGGGCAAGATCGTCGACTCCGAGTCCGTGCCCGGCGCGGGTTCAGTGCCTGGCGCCACCATCCCATCTCCTGCCATCCAGATCGATGCGCCTGCAGACGACGCCTGGCGCAGGCTGGCAGCGGCTCCCACCCCCGTCATCGGGCGCCGTAGCGGCGGCGCACTGATGGTCGACCTCCGCAGCGTCGACCCCGCAGACGATCGCGTGGTCCTCGACGCACTCCGGGCTGTCTGACGCCGTGCCGATCATCGGGACCGCCGGCCACGTCGACCACGGCAAATCGACGCTCGTGACCGCGTTGACCGGCCGCGACCCCGATCGCTGGGCTGAGGAGAAGTCGCGCGGCCTCACCATCGATCTCGGCTTCGCGTGGACGGATCTCGCTGACGGAACTGAGGTCGGTTTCGTCGACGTACCGGGCCATGAGCGGTTCATCAAGAACATGCTGGCCGGGGTGGGGGACCTCGATGTGGCGCTGCTCGTCGTGGCAGCGGACGAGGGGTGGATGCCCCAGACCGAGGAGCATGTCGTCGTACTCGACCTACTCGAGATGTACCACGGCGTCATCGCCGTGACCCGCACCGATCTCGTCGACAGCGACACCGTCGAATTGGCGCAGCTCGAGATCCAAGATGCTGTCAGCGGAACCTCGCTGGAGGAATGGCCCGTCGTCCCGGTCTCCGCTCCAACCGAGCGCGGCTTGACCGATCTCACCGAAGCGCTCGTCTCACAGCTCGAGGCTGCAGGCGTGGCTCCGGACGTCGGACGCCCCAGATTGTGGATCGACCGGGCGTTCACGATCTCGGGTGCCGGCGCGGTCGTCACCGGCACCCTGGTCGGGGGAGTTGTATCCACCGGCGACGAGTTGGAGCTGTGGCCGGGCGCAGGCAGGGCGAGGGTACGCGCGATCCAATCCCATGAGGCAGATCTCGCATCCATCGAACCGGGCAGACGGACCGCGTTCAACCTCACCGGCGTGGATCATGATGATCTTGCCCGCGGCACCTGCCTGGCCGCACCGGGAACGCTGCGTGCCAGCCGAAAACTCGTCGTCTCGCTGCAGCCGGTTCGTGGACTCGAAAGGGAGCTGTCCGATCGCGGTGCCTACCAACTCCACGTCGGCAGTGGGGCCTGGCCGGTCGACCTCCGAATTCTTGTTGAGGCGGGTCCCGGTCGAGTTGGTGCCGCTCTCCTCTCGCTCGATAGTGACGTTGCCGTGGAGATAGGGGACCGATTCATCCTCAGAGACGTAGGCCGCCGCGCCGTTGTCGGTGGTGGACGAGTCCTGGACCCCCAACCGATAGGCAGGTTGTCTGCGATCCGAGACACCGTGAGCAGCCTGCGCGGTCTCGCAGCGCTGGCACCAGACGAGAAGGCCCAGGCATTGCTCGACGTGCGAAGGCGAGCCGTCCTAGCCGACCTGGCGGCAGACAGTGGGGGCGGCTCGCCAAGCGCAGGCTTCTTCACAGACACCCACGCGATCTCATCACAAGCAGGCGCGGCGCTGCGCGCCGAGGCTCTTCGCCGCGTCATCGAGTACCAGGAAGCCAATCCCCTCAGACCCGGAATGCCGCGTGGCCAGGTGATGACCGACCTCGAGCTGTCAACCGAGATGCTCGGGGAGCTGCTGTCCGATCAGGATCTGCTCATCGAAGAAGGCGCCAGCATTCACACGACCGACTTCTCAGGAGGGTGGGGCGCAGGCGAGCAAGCCGCGATCGACTCCGCCTCCGCGGCACTGCGTGCCGCGGAGCTGGCAGTGCCCCGGGCTTCGCAACTCGGCCTCGCGCCAGAACTCCTGCACGCGGCAATCCGTTCCGGGGCCTTGGTTCGGGTGGCGGATGACCTCGTCTACCTGCCCGAGCAGGCAGAAGACATCATTGACCGCATCCAAGGCATGGACGGGTTCACCGTGGCTCAGTTTCGAGATGAACTCGGAGTGAGTCGGAGACAGGCAGTTCCGCTACTCGAGTGGCTCGATGCTGGAGGATGGACTGTACGACGCGGTGACGTCCGCTCGGTCAGACGACGGCCCCCGCCACCTGGATCCGACGTTCCGCCTCGGTGAGGCCGCCCCAGATACCGTATGGTTCGCGGATTTCCATCGCGTAGTCGAGGCACTGGGATCTGACGGGGCAAATCCGGCAGATCGACTTGGCTCGGACCTCTCTCCGTTCCCGCTCATCTTTGCGTTCCGTGGTACTCGGAGGGAAGAACAGATGTGAATGGTTCCCTCGACAAAGTGCTACAGGCTGCCACGTACGATCAAGCGGAATCACAAAGCGTCCCTCCCAGGTCGAGCTGTCCTGATGTCTGAACCGCGCCAACGGCAGACGGAAGATAACGATCAAGTTGCCGCCCGGCCAGGAAAAATCTGGATAAGAACGGATTTCGCGGGGAATCTGACGAAAAACCAACCAGAAACGGGCCACCCCCAACGTCAATCGGCGTCGACGGGACCCACCTCGAGGACTATGCCGTTGACCTCTAGCACCTCGAGCGCATCCCCAGGCGCGACATCTGCGGCCCGCGTCGTTCGGGCTCGCCAGCGGGCGCCGTCGAGATCGATGATGCCCTCGGGGTCGAAGGTGCTGGTCGCGGTGCCCCGCTGCCCCACCAGGAACTCCCGGCCGATGGTTGGAGTCGAGTACCTGGAACGAACGATCGTTGTCATCGCAAACATGTAGAAGAGGCCAATACCCGCTACCACCACAAGCACCACCCACCATCTGGGCCCGAACTGAGGCGCAGCATCCGTGAAAGCCAGGCCGCCGTAGAGCAGCAGCGCAGTTCCAGCGATGGACCGCACTCCCAGTTCGTTGCGCTGGAAGTCCCAGTTGTAGGCCCCGAGCCCCAACACTGCCGCCGCAACCGCGATCCAATTCATGGGCAGCGACGCCAACCCGAACCCGGCGAGCAGAAGGCTCACGGCCGCCACCGCCGCCGTCACCCCGACGCCGGCTGCATAGAACTCGAACGCCACCAGTGCCAGTCCGGCGAGGAGGAAGAAGAAGGCGGCGTCGGGGCGCATCCCGAGCCGAAGAAACCGCGTCGTGAGACTTGGTTTCTCAAAGCGGACGAACACAGAAGGCACCGTGACTTCCGTGCCGTCATCTGCGGTGATCGTTTCCGCCGTCTCGAGTTCGAGGGTGCCCACCACCAGCCCATCGAGGGAGGCAATGAACTGGCCTATGGTGGGCGTCACCACATCGATGAGCTCCATCGAAGCGGAAGACGAATCGACGGTGACCTCCCCGAGACCGTAGGGAGTGTCATCCCAAGGAGTTCCCGTCACGATCGGCCCACCTGCTCGTGGCTGTTGGAGGTAGCCGAAGTGAGCTCCCTGCGCCGCACCTGCGACATCCGCCGCGTCCAGCAATTGCCCAGCCAGTCCGAACGCAGCGGCACCCGACGGCCCCACCCAGGCCGCGATCGGTGTGTCTGCTTCCTGAATCGCAGCCAGCAACTCGGCCGGCTCGCCCGAAGCGAGCCCCGGATTGTCGAGCTGGAGTACGACTACTTGGGCGTCGGGTGATCGAACCGCCGCGACGAGAAAATCGAGGGCTCGTGCTTCGAGCGGGCCGCGCACGTCTGCGACAACCACCGGGCCCGGCGAATCGTCCTGGCCGAAGCCGGGCGCAGCAGCCGCCAGCAGGCCGGTGCCGATGAGTATCAGAGTGAGGAAGCGACGCATGAAGGGCGCCGATGTTATTGATGCAGCCGGGCTCGCGGAAACTCACCCCCGATCGCAGGCGGATGAGGGCCACTCAAACCGGCGTCTATCCTGGCGTCATGACCACCGTTCTCGTCGTCACCGACGAACCGTGGGTCCGCAACGAGGTTCATGCAGGCTTGACGGATCCGGGCTATACGCTGATCGACCATGCCGACCCCGCCACGGCAGCCGCGGCGGCCGCAGACGAGCAGGTCGACGCCGTGATCGTCGATCTGCAGGTCGGCTCCATGGGGGGCATGGCAGTGACCCGCGCGGTTCGTCATGCCACCGCGACCGATGGGGACAAGGGGATACCGGTGGTGATGCTGCTCGACCGAACCGCCGACTCCTTCCTAGCGGGAAGAGCAGGTGCCGATGCCTGGCTGGCCAAGCCGTTCACCTCCCATGAGCTCATGACCCGGCTGGCACCACTCTTCGCCTCTTCGGACGAGCCGTCGGGCGAGTGACGGCACCCGTGATCGTCTCAGTAGACGAAGGGCGAACCGGGAGACGGCGACTCGGACCCCACCCGGCCTCCCTGCGGTCGCGGCTCGAGCTCGCCGGGTCGGACGTTCCACGACTGTGACCGGGCTGCAGATCTTCTATATAGCCGTTCTGGCGCTGTGCACCGTGGCTTCGGGCTTCTTCTCTGGTTCGGAAACGGCCCTCATCGGTATTGGACGCGAGCGCGTCGCCCAACTCGAGAAGCAGGGCCGTCGAGGCAAAAGAGTTGCCCAGCTCGTCTCAGACCCAGACCGAATGCTCTCTACGCTGCTGGTCGGCAACAACCTCGTCAACGTGTTGGCTGCTGCCGTCGCGACCACCCTGTTCATCGAGCTGTTGGGGGAAACCTGGGGCCCCTGGGCAGCTACGGCTGTGGTCACCGCGGTGATCCTGGTCGTCGGAGAAATCACGCCTAAGAGCCTGGCCACACGTTATCCGGAGCGCTTCTCGCTCGCGGTAGCGCCCACCGTCTGGCAGTTGTCCCGAGTCATCCAACCTGTTGCCAGAGTGTTCACTTCGATCAGCAAGGGACTCTTCCGGTTATTCCGCCTACCCACCGAGTCGACAACACTGGTGACCGAAGAGGATATCAAGGCGCTGGCCGAACTCAGTCATTCCGGGGGTGTCATCGAAGACGTCGAACGCGACATCCTCGAAGCCCTCTTCACCCTGGCAGATCGTCCAGTACGTGAAGTGATGACACCGCGAGTCGACATCGTGTCGCTCAGGGAACCGGTCGGCATCACCAAGGTGAGGGAGGCAGTGGGGGCCACCGGCCACTCCCGCTATCCGGTTTCGGCGGGCGAGCTGGACGAGATGCGCCGGGTGCTCTACGTCAAAGATCTCCTCCAGTTCGAAACGCCACCGACAGAAAGCGAAATCGAACGGCTGCTGCGAGTACCGATGTTTGTCCCCGACTCTGCGTCGATCCTCCAGGTGCTGCAGGACCTCCGCAAGGGCCGGGCTGCCATCGCCGTCGTGCTCGACGAACACGGGGGCGTCGATGGACTGGTCACCATCAAGGACCTGGTGGCAGAATTGGTGGGCGAACTCCAGGATGAATACGACCCCGGAGTACCCACCGTCGTCACTATCGGGCCGCGAGAATGGCTGGCAGACGGCAGGCTTCCTATCGAAGATCTGGCTTCGGCCATCGAGTGTGATCTGCCCAGCGGACCGTACGCCACCGTCGGCGGGCTGGTGATGGCACTCGCCGGCCGGGTTCCGGCGGAAGGTGATGAGGTCACCGTGGACTCAGTGCGTTTTACCGTGGTCACCATGGACCGCAAGCGTGTCGACCGGGTCAGGGTGGAGCGCTGAGCGAGCAGCTCCGATCAACTGCGGGCCACGCCGGGGTATCATGGCTCGATCGGGACGTGGCGCAGCTTGGTAGCGCGCATCGTTCGGGACGATGAGGTCGCCGGTTCAAATCCGGCCGTCCCGACCAGCAACCGGCGGCGATGCCGCCGGTTGTTTCGCGTGGGTCAGGCCGGGCTCGTCTGCCCGATCGCCTGGTCCAACGCCACCAGTTCTCGCCGCAAGCGTTCCTTCATCTTGCTGCTCAACATCGGGCCGAACGCAATCGTGGCGAGTCGTGTCGAGAGGCTGTCGGGATCTGCCTGGATCTCATTCGTGACTTCAGTGCCTCCGTTTGCCACCCGGAGCCTGAGACGGCCGCGAAAGGAAAACGGGCCGCGGGCTACCTCGAGCCCGAGCAACTCTGGCGCTTCGTATTCAGCGACCACGAACTCCACCGCGTTCTTCCGGAATGAGGAGGTGTAGTCGGCCACGAAGCGGGCGCCCTGCTCCATTCGCGGACTCAGCAGGCGCGCCCCAGAGACCCCGCTGACCCAGCGCGCCATATTGTCGACCTTGGTCATGAACGCGAAGACATCATCGATCTTGTGGTCGGTCCTTATGGAGGACGAGAGCTGCATGAACCACTCCAAACCGTGACGTACCAAACCTACCTCAAAAGCATCGGTATGTTCCCTCTCTCCCTTCACGGTTTGTCTTCACAACCATGCGTGGAACCAGCCTCACGCGACCTCAGTGCAGCAGCAGCTCAGCAAGCTGCACCGCATTGAGCGCAGCGCCCTTGCGCAGGTTGTCGCCGACCGCCCACAAGGAAATCCCACCTGGATCCCCCAGCGTGGCGCGAACTCGACCTACGAGCACATCATCGATCCCCGCGCTGTCGAGCGGCGTCGGGACCTTCTCGTCACCCCAGAGCTGCGTACCCGGAGCGGTGGACAGGATCTCGATTGCCTCCCCGACCTCGACCGAACGCTCGAAGAACATTGTGGTCGCAACCCCATGGCCGGCCATGACCGGTACCCGCACACAGGTAGGTTCCACCGCGACGCCTGGGGATTCGAGGATCTTCCTCGTCTCGTTGACCAACTTCCATTCCTCGTCGGTGTAGCCGGCTTCAGTGAACGAACCAGCCTGCGGCAGCACATTGAACCCGATGGGTCGGCTGTAGAGGTCGCTGCCCGGATCCGACCAGCCACCGGTCACCAACACCTCACGGTCTTTGCCGAGCAGATCGATCTCGTGGCTCAACACCTCGATACCGGCCTGACCTGATCCTGAGACCGCCTGATAGGTGGTTGCCGTCATCCGCCGCAGCCCCGCTGCATCGTGCAGCGGGCCCACGGGCATCATCAGCACCATCGTCGAGCAATTCGGGTTGGCGATGATGCCCTGGTGGGCGGCGATCGCGTCGTCGTTGACGCCGGCAACCACCAACGGTACGTGGTCATCCATCCGGAAAGCAGATGAGTTGTCTACCACTGCGGCGCCGGCTGCGGCGAACCGCGGCGCGTGCTCGCGGGAACGGGTCGCTCCCGCTGAGAAAAGGGCGATATCGATCCCGTTCGGATCGGCGGTCGCCAGGTCCTCAACCGTCACGTCACCCCACCGGGTGGGGATCACCCGCCCCGCCGAACGCTCGGAAGCGAACAGACGGACCGCATCGGCGGGAAACCCTCGCTCTTCGAGAATCGAGAGCATGGTGGTACCGACTGCCCCCGTCGCCCCGGCGACTGCGACCGTCCCGACTCTGCTCATGTCCCCTCCTCTGAGGCGCCCCCGAGGAAACTCTCGTGCAGGCTCCTGACGGCTCGCTCGACGTCTTCGGCCCGTACGATGCACGAGATCCGGATCGAAGACGTTGAGATCATCTCGATGTTGATTCCTTCGTCAGCCAGGATACGGAACATTCGGGCTGCAATACCCGATTCCGACTTCATGCCGGCACCCACGACGGACACCTTGGCGATCCTTTCGTCAACGTCGACCCCAACCGCGCCGACCGTCGCGTTCACCTCGTTGACCACACGCTGCGCCTCCGAAGCGTCGGCAAGCGGTACGGTGAAGCTGATGTCGGTCACGCCCTGCATGGACACGTTCTGAACGATCACGTCAACGTTGACACCGGCCTCAGCCAGCGGTTCGAAGAACGCGGCGGCGAGCCCGGGACGATCGGGTACCCCTTGAATCGTCACCTTGGCCTCCGAGGTGTCGTGCGCGATGCCTCTAATGATCGGTTCTTCCATCGTGGTCTCCTTCACCCAGGTACCGGGTCGGTGGTGGAACGCCGATCGCACATGAATCGGGATGTCATTTCTGCGCCCGAATTCGACCGCACGCGCCATGAGCACCCGAGCCCCGCTTCCGGCCAACTCAAGCATTTCCTCGAAGGTGACCTCGTCGATCATTTCCGCATCCGGGACGAGGCGTGGATCCGCTGTGAATACCCCATCGACATCCGTGTAGATCTCGCACACATCCGCCCGCAGCGCGGCTGCAAGGGCGACTGCCGTTGCATCCGATCCGCCCCTGCCAAGGGTGGTGATCTCCTTATCGATCGGATCCACTCCTTGGAACCCGGCCACGATCACAACCTTGCGATCGGCGAGACCCTGACGAACGCGGTCGGCGCGGATGTCGATGATCTCCGCCGAACCATGTTCCGAAGTGGTGAGGATTCCTGCCTGCGATCCGGTGAGGCTCATCGCAGGCACGCCGTTGTCCTGAATCGCCATCGCGCACAGCGCCATCGAGATCCGCTCTCCGGCCGTGAGGAGCATGTCCATCTCGCGGGGGTGGTTGCGTTCGGTGACCTCTGCAGCAAGCGCGATCAGTTCGTCTGTCGAGTAACCCATCGCAGACACCACGACCACCACGTCGTCGCCCGCCTGGTGAGTGGCTGCGACCCGCGCTGCCACACTACGAATCCGCTCGGCAGTTCCTACCGAGGTGCCGCCGTACTTCTGAACGATGGTGGCCATGAGGTCGCGGCAGTGTACGACGCAAATCGACAACAGCTTTACCATCACCACCCATGCAGGCCCTAGCCCACTCCGGAAGGCTGTTCGTAGGGCTCACTGCACTCGTTCTGGTCGCCGTAGCGTGCGGCTCCGGCGAAGGCGAAGCCGCGGGTGAGTCTGCTCCGAAGACGGCAGCCACCATCCCCATCAGCGAGTTCACCACGACCACAGCTGCGGCGCAGGCCATCCCCACCGACTACGCAGAGTTCCGTGGGCAGGTGACAGCCTGTGGAGCCGAGCAGCCACCCCCGATCGAGACGATGCAGTACACATCGCCCGAGGATCAGAACCTCGATCCGGATCAGCCGGTCACAGTGATCCTCGCCACGTCGTGCGGCGACATCGTCATCGAGGTGGATCCTGCTGCCTCACCAGAAACCGTGAACTCATTCGTGTTCCTCGCAACAGAGGGCTACTTCGATGGGGGGGCGTCGCACCGCATCAGCCCCTCGTTCGTGATCCAAGCTGGCGATCCCACCGCAACCGGATTCGGCGGGCCGGGTTATGTGATCCCAGACGAGCACCCGGAGGAGGGTTTCGTCTACGAACGTGGTGTCGTGGCAATGGCCAACGCAGGTCCGGGAAGCACCGGATCCCAGTTCTTCATAATGATCGGCGACTCGGGGCTCCCACCGACATTCTCGGTCCTGGGAAGGGTCATCACTGGTCTCGACGTCGTTGATCGGATCGAGGCCATCCCCCTTGGGGTGAGCGCCCGCGGCGAGCAGAGCGTGCCGCTCGAGACGCTGTATCTGGAGACCGTCACCATCACGCGGTAGCGGTTGCCCGCTTGGCCCGGCTCCATCCGACGGCTCTATAGTGCGCGGGTCATGGCGACAGACAAGCGAGACCGGCAACGTGCGAACCGCGCGGAGAAGCAGGCGAGCGAATCCAAAGTGGAACGCCGTCATAAGACACTGAAGACGGTGAGGCGGATCGTCATCTATGGACTGCTCGCAGCCGCGGCGATCCTGCTCGCCAACCTGATCATTGGTGGCGGCGGCGATAGCGACGCCGCAGCATTGTCGCAGTTGGCGATCGGCGTCTGACCGGGCGTGCCGGTAGACCTCCACCTTCACAGTACGTTCTCAGACGGCAGCGACGAGCCGGAAGCGATCGTCGCGAACGCCCGAGACGCCGGCCTCAGCACGATTGCACTCACCGACCATGACAACCTCGACGGCATCAGCCGGGCCCAGGCGGCGGCAGCGGCGGCCGGCATCGACCTCATTCCAGGAACCGAACTCTCAGTCGGGTGGCCGAGCGGCGCCATGCATCTCCTGGTCTACTTCCTCGAGCCACATTCGGGACCGTTGCAGGATGAATTGACCCGAATTCGGGAAGGCCGGATGGACCGCAATCTTCAGATGGTGGACCAGCTGAACGGCCTGGGTATCGACCTCACCTACGACGAGGTGGCCGAGCAGGCAGGGGAGGGTGTCATGGGTCGACCCCACTTCGCCGCAGTTCTCATGCGGAAAGGGTATGTCACCTCGATCAAGAACGGATTCGACGCGTACCTGGCGGCGGGTCGCCCCGGGTATGTGCCCCGGACCCGTCTCGAAGCATCACGAGCCATCGAGCTCGCCACTGCCTCGGGCGCAGTGACCGCGGTTGCCCATCCGCACACGGTGGGAGTTGCCGCAGCTGAGTATGCCGATGCCTTCACGTCGCTGGTCGACTCCGGTCTAGGCGGCATCGAGGCCTACTACGCGGAGTACTCACCCGAGGTCCGCATCCACCTCGCCGACCTCGCTGCCCATCTTGGCGTGATCGCTACGGGCGGAAGCGACTACCACGGCACGTACAAGCCGGACACCCGGATTGGAACCGGCCGCGGCGATCTGCTGGTCCCGGACAAGGCAGCAACCGAACTCCACGCCGCAAGAGCTCGACTCGGCTAGCCGGGCTACAGCGCACCCTTTCCGCCGCCGATACAAAGACGTGGCCACAACCAACCCGGAAGCCGAGGCAGGGCGCCACCAGTTCGCGGCGCCGATTCAGTACGCCGACGTTCGCGTTCCATTCAATACAACTCGCGCGATCGGTGGTTTCGTCATTGCCGCGGCTGCCCTCCTGGCCCACACAGCTGCGGTCGAGTGGGCTTCCGTCTGGGTCGTCTCCGGCCTGCTGATCGCAGCGGACGCCTTGTACCGCCGCCACCATGGCACCAGCGCGCTGCCTCTTGTCCTCGTCGACATCACTGCGATAGGGATCGGGCTCATGGTGTCTGGACATTCCGCCGCAGTAGAAGTCGCGCTTCTCGTCTACGCGGTCACGGTATCGATGTTGTTGCTGACCCTGCCGAAGGCGGCGACAACCATCGCGCTCGCTTCAGCCTGGGTCATTCCGATTGCGGTGGTCGGCACGATGACGGACTCAGGAGTTGCCCCGACCTCCGAAGAGCTCATGTACCAGGGGGTCGTCGCGCTGGTGCTGACCGGCATACTTGCCGTCCTGTTGTTCACGGCCGGCCGGTCACTGCATGCAGCCATCGAACACCAGCGACAAGCTCTGGAAACCGAGCGGAGGGCCGGTGAACTGAAGAACGAGTTCGTGTCGATGGTGAGCCATGAGTTGCGCACTCCGCTCACCTCGATCGCCGGCTTCACCGACACGCTGCGAGAGTCTTGGACCTCGTTCGGCCCTGCCGAGATCGATGAGTTCCTGCTCATCATGCGGCGCGAAACCGAACATTTGCGCGATCTCGTCGAGGACATCCTGGTGATCCCGCGCCTCGAGGCAGGCCAACTCCGCCTCGACTTCACAGAGGTCGATGTGAGATCCGCCGTCTTCAACAGTGGAGACGCCGTCTTCACCGAAGCAATCGCCGACTTCGTGGTGACGATCCCCGGGGGCGTCACCGTGCTGGCGGACCGAATTCGGCTCAATCAGGTGCTGCGGAACCTGCTCGAGAACGCCCGCAAGTACGGAGGCGACCAGGTTCTCGTCGACGGTGATCGGGACGGGGACCTCTTCCGGGTAGCGATCAGCGACAATGGACCTGGAATTCCTGAAGCAGACACAGACCGGATCTTCGATCACTTCGAGCAGGTCACGAAGGGCAACTCGCGGTCGGCCTCTGGTATCGGGCTGGGCCTGCCGATCGCCCGGAAACTGGTAGACGCGATGGGAGGCGAACTCTGGTACGAGCCCCGTTTCCCCATCGGTTCCCGATTCTGCTTCACCCTGCCGATGACACGGGTCCCGAGCTCGGCGGAGAGGGAGGTCTCTCCCCAAGCGATCGGCTGAGGGCTTCCGGTCGAACCGGCTCGTCAGCGGCCCTTGCCGCCGACAACCTGATTCCAGTCTGCGGCATCCTGAGTCTCGCGAACCACTGGCGTTTGCCGGACGCGGCCCGCCTGTACCCATGCAGTGTGTTCTGCCTTCACCGTCGGCGTTGCCCGGACCGCCGCTTCCTCGGCAAGGATCTGCGACACCACAGCCGCGATAGCGGCCGCGACATCAGCGTCTGCGCCACCGGTGATCTCGAAACGCTGGCTCATCGAGGCAACTCTACGAGTTCGACGAGGGTGCCGCCGAATGTCCTCGGATGGACGAAGGCGATTCTGGTTCCTCGTGAACCGCGCCGGGGAACCTTATCGACGAGCTCGGCGCCCTCAGTCTCCAGGTGAGCGAGAGCGAACTCGATGTCGGGGACGGCGAAAGCGAGGTGGTGGAGTCCCTCGCCACGTTTGGCCACGAACCTGCCGATCGGAGTGTCGGGCTCGGTCGCTTCGAGCAGCTGAACGAACGACCCGCCAACCGCGATCATCACCTCCTCGACTCCCTGCGACTCGATCCGCTCCCGATGGAGCGGCGTCGCCCCATAGAGGAGTTCGTAACGTGCGATGGAGTCGTCCAAGTCGCGCACGGCGATACCCACGTGATCGAGGTTGTAGGGGAGCATGACGGGTCACGGTAGTCGGCGGTGGGGTTGATCGACACGACGCGGTTTGGCGTTCGCAACCGCGCGCAGAAGGGCCCGGCCAACGGATCTCGGAAGGAGACCTCGGGTCCCGGTCTCGCTCGAAAGCAACCGGCAGGTTGCCGTCTAGCATTCGGGCACAGTCGTCAGGAGTGATCGCATGCCCACCGCCGTCATCACCGCAATCGCGAGAACTCCGATCGGCCGGTTCTCCGGAGTCTTCTCTCCCCTCACCGCCATGGAGCTCGGAGGGGTTGCGATCGCAGGCGCACTCGGACGCGCCGACCTCACCGGCGAGCAAGTCGACGAGGTGCTATTCGGTCACGTAATCCAGGCTGGGCAGGGCCAGATCACGGCACGGCAGGCGGCGAGACTCGGCGGGGTCCCGATGACCGTGCCGGCAACCACCATCAACAAAGTCTGCCTGTCCGGGATGACGGCCATCGCGGCCGCGGCTCGTCGGGTGATGCTCGGTGAGGCGACGTTTCTCGTTGCCGGCGGGATGGAGTCCATGACAAACGCGCCGTACGTCGTTCCACAGGCCCGCTCTGGGCTGCGGATGGGTGACGGCATTCTGGTCGATTCCATGCAACACGACGGACTGTTCTGTGCGTTCGATCAGTGCATGATGGGCGACTCCTCGGACCGCAAGAACCTGCAACTCGGCATCGAACGTGCGGAACAGGACGAGTGGGCAGCAGCCAGCCAAGCGCGAGCGCTCCAGGCATCCGAGTCGGGGGAATTCGCAGACGAGATCGTGCCGGTTGCTGTTCCCCAGCGGCGAGGCGATCCTCTCGAGGTATCGCGCGACGAGGGAATCCGTCCCGACACGACGGTTGACTCACTGGCGGCACTGCGGCCGGTGTTCTCCGCCGAAGGCACCATCACCGCCGGCAACGCGTCTCAGATCTCAGACGGGGCCGCGGCGGTAGTCGTCGCCGACAGAGACGCGGCGACCGCGGCCGGGGTGCCCATCCTGGCGGAGATCGTGGCGTACGGCCAGACGGCGGGGCCCGACGCGAGCCTTCACGAACGGCCTGCCGAAGCACTGTCCGTCGCCCTGAAACAAGCCGGGCTCGAGAGCGGAGACCTCGACGTCGTCGAGTTCAATGAGGCCTTTGCCGCAGTCTCGTTCTGGTCGGCCCGGATGCTCGAATTGGATCACCACATGGTCAACGTCAACGGTGGGGCGGTGGCGCTCGGTCACCCACTCGGGGCAACCGGCGCCCGCATCGTCGTGACCCTCATCAACGCACTCCGTCACCGAGGCGGCGGCCTGGGCGGCGCTGCGCTCTGCGGAGGCGGCGGCCAGGGGGATGCACTGATCGTGCGGGTGACGTGAAGTGGAGGGTCGAGATATGACAAGAGCATCATGAGCGAACCAGATAGAAACCTCGCCCTCGAACTGGTGAGGGTGACTGAGGCTGCAGCCATGGGAGCGGCCCGTTGGCAAGGCCGCGGTGACAAGAACAGCGTCGATCAAGCCGCGGTCGACGCCATGCGGGTCGTGCTGGCAACGGTTGATTTGGATGGCATCGTCGTCATCGGCGAGGGCGAGAAGGACGAGGCCCCCATGCTGTTCAACGGGGAAGTCGTTGGAAACGGCGAACCTCCGCTCGTTGATGTCGCGGTCGATCCGGTCGACGGCACCCGGCTGACGGCACGAGGTATGCCGGGATCTCTTGCCGTGATTGCCGTTGCCGAACGCGGCTCGATGTACGCCCCGGGCAGGCTCGTGTACATGGACAAGATCGCGGTCGGGGAGCAAGCTGCCGGTGTCATCGATATCGAGGCTCCAGTCGCACACAACCTCGACCAGATCGCCAACGCGAAGGGAAAGCCCATCTCGGACATCACCGCGATCATCCTCGATCGGCCCCGCAACGAAGGCTACATTCGCCAGGTCCGCGCAGCAGGAGCCCGTATCGCCCTCATTGGTGACGGCGACATCTCAGGTGTGATCGCCACGGCCAAATCCGACAGCGGAATCGATGTGCTGTTCGGTATCGGCGGCTCTCCGGAGGCGGTGACGGCAGCGTGTGCCATGACGGCGTTGCACGGCGAGATGCAGTGCAAGCTGTGGCCCCGCGACGACAGCGAGCGCCAGTTCGCGGCGCAGGAGGGACTCGACCTCGATCAGGTCCTGACCACCGCCGACCTGGTCAACTCGGACAACACATTCTTCGCCGCCACCGGCGTCACTTCCGGCGAACTGCTCCAGGGTGTGTCGTTTCACGGCGAATACGCCAATACCCACAGCGTCGTGATGCGATCGCGCACCGGAACGGTGAGATTCGTCGAGGCCCAGCACCGCATCGGTGACCTCAGAAAGCTAATCGCCTCCGACTGACACTCGCGGCGAGCGCCGAGAGCGCGGCGTCGTACCGCGGCGCAAGTGTCTTCCACTCGTAGGCCTCCATCCTGGGCCGTAGTGAGCTGGCGATGGCCGCTGCGTCTTCCGGGTGCTCCACCGCCCACCGCACCCGATCGATGAGGCCGCCGAGATCGCGATAGAGACATCGTTCATGCACATCCGCGGGAAGTCGCTCCGGATACACCAACCGGTTCGGAAGGACCGGGAAGGCCCCGCAGTAGATTGCTTCCGTGATGGCGATCCCGAAGTACTCCTGTCGCGCGGTGGACACCACGATGTCCGCTGATCGCAGCAAATCTGCATACTCATCCGACGCTGCGTAGCCGAAGTGGATCACCCGATCGCCAAGCCGTTCGTTCAGGTCGTGGAGCGAATGCGGCACCTCACCTACCGGCTCGCCGCACACGATGATGTCCATGTCCACTCCCTGCGCCGCGAGCCGAACCATCGCGGTTGCCAGGGCGTCTGGATCTTTGTCATGTTCCCAGCGTTGATTCCACAGGACTCTCGACCGCGGTGTAACCGGCGCCGGACCATCGAGGCGATGCAAGTCCACCCCGACCGGCATCACCAGGGAACGATCGCGCGTCTCCGGAATCAGGGGAAGGTGCTGATGGTCCGGCGCCCGCTCCAGCAATGCAGGCAAAGCGGCAAACCAGTCCTCCAGATGGAACTGTGAATTGAACCAGATCTCATCCGCCGCACGCATCGAACGCCAGTTGATCCGTGCGAAGCTCGAAGTGTCCGGGCCGCCCACAGCCACGGGGTAGGTGAGTTGGTTCTCGTGCATGTAGAGCACGAGCGGGGCGTCCCTAATCTGTCGCCTGGCGATACCGGCGAATCCGGCGAGATCCACCATGTCCGACGCCAGCACCGCATCGAATGGGCCTTCGGATTCGACCGCAGCAACAAACTCCTCGGCCAGCGTCACTGCAGCGCCGCGCAACCGCCATTGCCAGAATGTGTCCGGCAAGGTGAACAGGTGTACGTCGTGTCCGGATGTCCGCTGGTACCCGGAAGCCCAGGCGCGATGCGAGCCGCCGTAGAACGCCTCTACCAGCGCTACCCGGAGGCGGGATGAAGTCACTTTCGCCAGAACCGCCCGGGAATCACAGTTCCTGTCTCCCGGCAAGGGCACGGCCCAACGTGATCTCGTCCGCGTAGTCGAGGTCGCCGCCAACAGGAAGTCCGCTAGCGAGACGGGTCACCCTGACACCGAGTGGCTTGAGCAAGCGGGCGAGGTACAACGCGGTTGTGTCACCTTCCACCGTTGGATTCGTGGCCGCGATGACCTCGACCACGCCCTCCTGGTCGATTCGATTGACCAACTGCTTCATGTTGAGCTGATCGGGACCCACGCCCTCGATGGGAGAGATCGCGCCCCCCAGGACGTGATACCGACCGGCGAACTCCTGAGTCTTCTCCAATACCGGGATATCTTGCGCCCGCTCAACAACGCAGAGCAAGGTGAGGTCGCGTCGCGGATCGCGACAAATGCTGCACTCCGTTTCGGCTGCAATGTTGAAACACCGGCTGCACAGTTGTACCTCGGCTCGCATGTCGATGATCGCCTGTCCGAGCCGGACTGCGTCTGCTTCTTCGACGTGCAACAGGTGAAACGCCAGGCGCTGAGCGCTCTTGCGGCCGATGCCCGGCAGCCGGGCAAACTCGTCTATCAAGCGCTGGACCGGCGTCTCGAACATCAGCCGAGCAGACCACCGAGGTCGCCGCCCCCGGCAAGTGGACCCATCTCACCGGCTGCGTCATCCGTGGCGCTGCGTAATGCCTGGTTGACGGCGGCAACCACCAGATCTCCCGCCATCTCCGGGTCATCGGGATCGAGGACCGCAGGGTCGAACCACACCGCCACCAACTCGCCGGACCCTTTGACGGTTGCCCTGACGACTCCGCCCCCGGCAGTGCCCTCATACTCCCGCGCGGCTAGGTCATCCTGCACGTCCTGCATTTGCTGTTGCATCTGTTGAGCTTGCGCCATCAGTTGGCGCATGTCTTTTGGCATTCGTCCCATGCCGCCAGCGTAGACGCCCTCCCGCCTAGCACCGGCGATCTGCGTGCTCCGTGTAAGCCGTCACTCGCTGACGACTTCACCACCCAACACGTCCACGATCAGGTCGGCAGGATCGGCATGATCGGCGCCGCCGGCTGCCATCAAATCGTCCTTGTTCGGAGCACGTTCCGGCTCTATCGCCGCCGGGGCTTCCGGCGCTGCCGTACGGAATGCAACGCCAATCGAACCCCCGAGGACCTCAACTGCGGCGCGTTCGATGACACCGTGCAGTGCGGTGTCCTCGCGGAGTTGCTCGAGGTGGAAAGGCAGGTGCGCAGGGACCTCGAGTGTCACGAGACCCGCGGAAACCTCGGCCGGTGACGCCTCTTTGATGAGCGCGTGTCGTCGCGGGCCGTCGAGTTCACGCACCTGAGCCACGATGGCCGGCCAGGCGGTTTCAACTGTCGCGAGATCGAGGTCGGTGAGCGGGGTGCCTGCTGGCTCGGGCGCATCCGTCGCCTCGGGTGCTGCCGCGCTCGTGTCGACCGCCGACTCTGTAAGACGCGGTTGAGGCTCGGCCGCCTCTCCCTCACCGCCTTCCTCCCGAAGCGGCGTCTCGAGCGAATCGGCCTCAACTCGTTCCTCGCTCACCTGCCCAACTCCCGACCCGCTCACACTCGAGGCAGGCAACACCACTTCGCCCTCGAGCGGAACCGCAGATGGTGGTGCCATCGTGTCGCGGCCTGCCAGATCACGCACCCGCACCTCGAGCCGCCCCAACCGCGCGTCGAGCGCCGCCGAGTCCTGTGCCGTCTCGGGTCGCGTCAGCCGCAGCAGTGCCAACTCGACCACGAGGCGTTCCTCGCGCCCTTGCCGCAGTTCGTGAAGCGCATCCGCGAGGCCATCGACCGACCGCAGCACATCAGCAGGCTCGAGGACGTCGGCGTACCTACGCCACTCTTCGAGGGTATCGAGTGGCTCATCAGCCACCTCTTCGAGATTCGGGGCGTACTGAGCCAGGAACACTCCGCGAAAGAAGCCGATCGATTCGCCTACAAACCGGCGGAGGTCGGCGCCCTGTGACGACAGCTCTGCCACCAGGCTCAGCGCGGCAGGTGCGTCCTGTTCTGAGACAGCCATCGCCAGCTTCCCGAACGCATCCTTGTCTGCCAGCCCCAGTGCTCGCACCACCGTGTCGACTTCGACTGACCCTCTCCCCAGCGCCGCAACCTGTTCGAGCAAACTGAGCGCGTCTCGCACCGACCCGCGGGCGTGGCCCGCGATCACATTCAAGGCGTCTGCCTGGGGCTCGAAGCCCTCGCGCTGCGAGATCTCGGACAGGTAGTCCACCAGCACCTCCACCGGCACCGGATGAAAATCGAACCGCTGCGCCCTGCTACGAATGGTGTCGAGCAGTTTGTAGGGCTCGGTGGTCGCCAGCACGAACACCACGTGCTGCGGGGGCTCTTCCAGCGTCTTGAGCAACGCATTGCCCGCGGCTCGCGACAGCATGTGGGCTTCATCCAGGATGTAGACGCGGTGGGCGCCGCCAACAGCCGCGACCGTGCCGACGTTGACCCGGATCTCACGGATGTCTTCCACTTTGTTGTGGGAGGCAGCGTCGAGTTCGATCACGTCGAGCGACGTTCCCTCCATGATGCCCACACACGATGTGCAGACCGCGCAGGGCTCTCCATCAGCTCCGAGATCGGTGCAGTTGAGGGCCTTGGCGAGCAGCCTGGCGCTGGTGGTCTTGCCGGTACCCCGCGGCCCGGCGAACAGGTAGGCGTGGGCCACCTTCTCCTCGATGACCTCGCGGGCGAGCGTCCGGGTGACGTGATCCTGCCCGATGACCTCGCCGAACGTCTGCGGTCGATACTTGCGGTAGAGCGCCTGATACTCCATCTCACCGCATCGTACTCTGCGCCCGAGACGCACTTCTCTGACCGCGAGGCGGCTACGGTTGCGGCCCATGCGCTTGGGAATCGACCTCGACGGCGTCGTCGCCGACTTCAACTCCGGCTGGATGCGTCGTTACAACACGGAGTTCGAGACAAGTCTCACGCCGGACCTCGTCGTCTCCTGGGACTCCATTCCCAGCCTGACCCACTTCACAGACATGGACGAGTTCTGGCTCTGGGCGGATGGAGGGCCCGACCGCGACGGCCTGTTCCGCCATCTACCGACGTTTCCCGATGCCCTGCCGACGCTCGACGGCCTCGCCGCGGCGGGTCATCAGGTCGTGATCCTCACCACCAAGCCACCGTGGGCCGTTCACGACACCTTCGCCTGGCTCGCCGAACAGCGGGTCCCGACCAACGAGGTGCACATCCTCGAGGCCAAGTGGTCGGTGGCGTGTGACGTGTATCTGGACGACGCTCCCTTTCAGGTCGAAGAGTTGGTGAACAGGAGGCCGGAGGCCACGGTGTGTCGATATGTCCGGCCCTGGAACACACCCATCGCGGGGGCAGAAGACGTCCTTACATGGCCAGACTTCGAAAGGGTCATTCGGCAGTTGGGCGCCGGTCAGTTTCCTGCTTAGGCTGACCCCGACAAAGCCATCATCCTCTGGATATGGCCCTCTGGAAGAGGAGTGAATCCCATATGATGCGGAAATTGCTCATAGTGCTCGCCGTCTTCGCGCTGTTCGCAGCGGCGTGTGGCGACGACGATTCGAGCACTACGACCACCGCGGCTGCGGCGGCGACCACCACCACAGCTGCTCCAACGACTACGACCACCGCGGCACCAACCACTACGACCACTACGGCGGCCCCGGCCCCCGACCTCGGGACGGAAGACAATCCGATAAAGGTGCTGTTCGTACCTTCGGTTGATGCGCAGGTCATCACCAGCGGCGGTGAGGTCATGGCCGAGGCGCTCAACGAAGCGACCGGTCTCGTGTTCCAGGTGGCGGTGCCAACCTCTTATGCGGCCACTGCCGAAGAGATGTGTGCGGCGCCGGAGAGCACCATCGGGTTCATTCCCGCGCTGCTCTACGTGCTCGCAACCGACCTATGTGGCGTGGATGTGTCCTTCAAGGCAATCCGCTTCGGCAACAGCGTCTACTGGGCCCAGATCCTGGTGCCTCGTGAGAGCGAGTACCAGAGCATCGAGGACCTGCAGGGCCTGACGTGGGCCTACGGTGACGCCGGTTCGACGTCCTCGTTCATGTACCCCAAGGTGCTGTGGGCAGAGAAGGGCGTCGAGTTCGCTGAGGAAGTGGAGACCGGAAGCCACAACTCCGCAGCGCTTGCCGTCTACAACGGTGAAGCGGACGTCGGTACCACGTTCTACAGCCCCTGGCTGAACCTGGCAGAAGGTGGCGAACAGTGGTCGGAGGGAATGCCTGCAGATATCCCGGACGACCTCGTCGACAGTTGTGCACTCAACGACGACGGCTCCAGGCTCTTGTGCGGCGACGTTCGTGTCCTCGACGCCAGGGCCAGCGTTCGGACCGAGGCACCGGACATCGTCCAGAAGGTGAGGATCCTCGATATCTCGCCTGCCATCCCCAACGACACGCTCTCATTCGGTTCGGAGTTCCCCGCCGAGTTGCGGACCCAAATCGAAGAAGCACTCCTCGCCTGGGTCGCCGAGTGTGACGACAACGAGGAATGCGGATGGAACCAGTCGATCGGCAGCCAGGACTTCTACGGCTGGACGTCGATCGCCAGGGCCAACGACAGCGAGTACGACATCGTGAGGGCTCTCGTGGCCGAGGTCGGATACGACCCGTCACAGGGCTAACAGCAGGGTTGGGGCCCGGGCGACACGCCCGGGCCCCAACAACCTGATCGCGATCCTTCAACCAATCGAGGAACTGGAGTAATGCTCAAGGTCGAGCACCTCACCAAGGTCTACGACGACGGTACGGTGGCGCTCGAGGACGTCAGCTTCGAGGTCCCCGAGCAACAGTTCCTCGCGGTGATCGGCCTCAGCGGATCCGGCAAGTCGACGCTGCTGCGGTGCATCAATCGCCTCATCGAACCCACAGAGGGCCGCATCCTGTGGAACGACATCGACGTCACCGCGGCTACTCAGGACGAGATGCGCCGCATCCGGCGGCGCATCGGAATGGTGTTCCAGCACTTCAACCTGGTGAACCGCTCCAAGGTGATCACCAACGTCCTCTCGGGTCGGCTCGGCTACGTCAACCCCGCGCTGAGCGTCATCAACCGATTTCCCAAGAGCGCCGTCGACAAAGCCCACGAGCAGCTCGAGCGGGTGGGTCTCCAGGACAAGGCATACAACCGGGCAGACGAACTCTCCGGCGGTCAGCAACAACGAGTCGGGGTAGCCAGGGCGCTCATGCAGGATCCGGACATGGTGCTTGCGGACGAACCAGTGGCATCACTCGACCCGGTGCTGGCACACAGCATCATGCAGTACCTCGAGTACATCAACGACGAGCTCAACGTCACGGTGTTGTGCAGCCTGCACTTCCTCGACCTCGTCCACGCATACGCGGACCAGGCCATCGCGCTCAAGGACGGCCACGTCGTGTTCGAGGGCAAGCCCAGCGACATCACGGACGAGCGGTTCCAGCAGATCTACGGCAAGGAGGCGGAGCGGATTGGCTGACCTCGACGTCCGCAGCGAGACCGGCGACAAGCCTCCGAGAACCCAGCCACCGGCGCCGGAGGCAGCAGCCCCTGCACGTCGCAGCCCGTGGCGTTGGCTCGTCATCGTCGGTGCGATCTTCGCTGCCGTTGTCGTCTACGCCTACGCCTTCGAGACCACGGACGTCGACCTCGACGAGATCCAGTCCGAGACCCGCCAGACGCAACTCGTCCGCATCATGCGTGCCCTGGCCCGGCCGGAGATCTTCACCTACGAGACGGTAGACACCAACATCGACGCCCAGTTCTTGAGCCCGTGCCCCGCCGGTGGCTTCACTGCGCCGGAGCCGGACACCTCGGGGCCCTACATCGTGCTCGATCCTGCTTGTGTCGAGCCGGGAGGTTCGATCCAGGTGTCGGGTTTCAACCTGCCCACGAACACCGCAGGTGACATCCTCTACGCAACGGACACGATCGAGATTCAGCTGGAGAAGTTCCGTACCGACACCGAAGGCAACTTCGTCGAGGTCGTCGACACCAGGGAACGGCCCAGCGACGAGCCGCAAACCATCAGGGTCGTCACCGAGTTGAGTGTGGGTTCGGTATGGACCATGCCGTGCGCCTGGCTCCCATTCTGCAGCCACACCTCGGTCGATGCCGGCGAGATCGACGAGGCGACCGGCGAATCGATCATGGTCGACTCCCCGCGGTTCTCCAACACCACCAGGGACACCTGGGACAAGATCATCGAGACCGTGTTCCTCGCTCTCATTGCGACCACGGTGGGCACCGTCATCGCGGTGCCGCTCAGCTTCTTCGCGGCGCGCAACCTGATGAAAGAGATCAGCGTCACGGTGACGGCATTGACGATGTCGATCCTCGGCGGGATCGTTGGCATCGGGGTCGGACTGTGGGTGGCGCGTCTCACCCGATCGGCATCCGAAAACCTGGCAGAAAGCAATCTGTTCCTGGTCGGAGCGCTGGCGCTGCTCCTGGGGGGCATGTATGTCGCCACCAAATGGGCCATCCCTGGAGACGAAGAAGACCCACCGAGTCCGGCGCTACGGACCGCGCGCATTGCGGTGATGCTGCTGGTAGCCGTGGCCGCGATTCTGTCATTGTTCCTGGTGGCGGCGATTCTGGTGTCCTTCGGCAACTGGCTCGCACCCAAGATCGGCAGGTTCGAATTCCTCGCGCTGTTCCTCACGAGCATCGGCGACATCCTCAAGCTCCTCATGGTTGCCGTGGCCACCCTGCTCACCGGTGGGGCGTTCATGCTCGCCGGCAGCCGCTTCGGCACCTGGCTGCGTGCCCGGCTTCCCGATGGGGTTGTCAAGCCGCTCAACCTGCTCCTGGCTACGGTCGCAGGCGCCACGGCTTCCCTGATTCTGGCCCAGATGGTGGCGTGGCTCTACGAGTTCAACAACCCCACGACGACCATCTGGCTGCCCATTCTCGTCGGCGCCGGTCTCGGCTTCTTCGGTGCCCTCCTGCTCTACCGCAGGCACTCGGTGGGGGTGGGCCTGACCACCTACTACGGAGCACGGACGGTGTTCAACGGGATCCGCGCAATCGAACCACTCGTCATGGTCATTATCTTCGTTGTCTGGGTCGGAATCGGTCCGTTTGCCGGAGCAATCGCCCTCGCGCTCCACACCACCGCCGCACTCGCCAAGCTCTACTCAGAGCAGGTAGAGAGCATCAACCTCGGTCCGCTGGAAGCCGTCAAAGCGACCGGGGCTACCCGGCTGCAGACCATCGTCTACGCAGTCGCTCCCCAAATCGTCCCGCCCTACATCTCGTTCACGATGTACCGCTGGGATATCAACGTCCGCATGTCGACGATCATCGGTTTTGCCGGCGGCGGCGGCATCGGGTTCCTGCTCCAGCAGAACATCAACCTTTTGAACTATCGGGCGGCCGCGGTACAGATGCTCGCCATCGCCATCGTCGTGGCCACGATGGACTACATCAGCTCTCGCCTGCGCGAGCGCTTCGTGTGACGAACTTCGTCCTGCGAACCCGGCTGCAGGCCGAGGCAGCCGAAGCGACGGCGCTGGCCCCTGGTGCGACCCGGACGGCCGATAGCCGCGGTCGCATGATCCCCGAACCGCCGGATGAATGGCGCACCCCGTTCGAGGAGGACCGTGACCGCATCATCTACACCAAGGCATTCCGTCGCCTCAAGCACAAGACCCAGGTGTTCATGAACCCCGAGGGCGACCACTACGTCACCCGACTGACGCACACCCTCAAGGTCACCCAGATCGGTCGCGCGATTGCCCGCTATCTGTCACTCAACGAAACGCTCGCCGAAGCGATTTGCCTCGGTCACGACGTGGGACACTCCCCATTCGGCCACACCGGAGAGGAGGCGCTCTCCGAGTTCGTCGAAGGCGACTGGTTGCACTCTGACCAGTCGGTTCGCATCTTCTCGGTGTTGGAGCCCATCAATCTCAGCTGGGAGGTCATCGACGGTGTCCGGGCTCACTCCTGGCGGGTGGAGCCTGGACCCTCGACTCCCGAGGGCATGATCGTGCGATATGCAGACAGGATTGCCTACCTCGCCCACGATGCAGAGGACGCAATGCGGGCGGCGATCCTTCGCGAATCCGACTTCCCCCCAGAGGCGGTGGCGGCCTTCGGGGACCCTGGCAGAGAGTGGATCCGGACCATGGTTGCTTCTGTGATCGACGAGTCGATGCGAGCCGGCGTCGTCAGCATGGAGCCGGGTCTCCTGGCAGTGATGCACGATCTGCGGGCTTTCATGTTCGAGCATGTGTATCTGCGGGCGGACATCGAACCCCAGCGTGCCAGGGCGCGCGAGATCATCCGCGATCTCGTTGGCTACTACCTGGCCAACCCAGAAGACATCCCGGTGACGTATCGACAGAGCGATGCGACTCTGCTCACCCAGGTGATCGACCACGTGGCAGGGATGACTGATCGCTTCGCACTGCGCATGCACGACCGCCTCTTCCGCCCCCGCCTCTTCGACTGAGCACCGCCGCAGCACCCTTCCGGTAGCCGTCACCCCTTGCGTATCGTGAGGCTGTGAAGCGAGTCGAACCGGTGCAGGGCCAGGAGTCGGTCTGGGACTATCCGCGGCCTCCACGCGTTGAGCCGGAACCCCGCAGGGTTCGGGTGGTCCTCTTCGCTGTGACCATCGCAGAGTCTTCGGCTGCACTGCGGGTGCTCGAAACCAGCCATCCCCCAGGCATTTACGTTCCACCCGGTGATATCACCCCCGGGGTACTACGCCCCAATCCCGCCCAATCCTTCTGCGAGTGGAAGGGACGAGCCTCATATGTGGATGGCATCATCGGCGATGCCTCTGCCGCCGCGGTGGCGTGGAGCTATCCGGACCCCACACCTGGGTTCTCGGCGTTGCGGGACTACGTCTCGTTCTACCCGGGTCGGGTCGATGAGTGCTATCTCGCAGACGAGCTGGTCATCCCTCAAGAAGGTGACTTCTACGGCGGCTGGATCACGGGCGAGATCGTTGGCCCTTTCAAGGGTACGCCGGGGACGTGGGGCTGGTGACGCAAAGGACCAGCCTCACTGCCAGCCGGCGACCAGAATCACTGCTAGCAGTACCAGCAGGCTCCACCCGACGCTGATACGCAGATAGCGGACCGTCCACTGCCTCCAGTCCTCCGCCGTCCTCGCCAGCCGGGAACCGAGCAACCACCACAGCGGAAGCGATGTCATCGCTCCAACGAACAGGACGGTGAACCGGTCGGCTTCGATGAACTCGATGGCAAAAACCCACGCAGTCGGAGCCGCGATGAGAAAGAGAAAGGCGCCGAGAATGGACGTCGCCGGGTCGGCGATGTCGCCTCCCTGCCGGAACCCGCCGGTCAGGGCGACCGAAATGAGAAGCAGCGGATACACCAGTCCGGCCGCCCCGCCTGCCACGGGATGCATCCCCGTCTTCCGGGTGAAACTCAGTTCCTCGCCCACGTACGCAGGCTACCGCCGCCACTCGATCCGATAGCATTCGCCGCCACCCCAGCAACAGGAGGACCCGTTGAACGACTACATCGAGAAGGGTGCCATCAAGGTGATCGAAGTGATCGGAGTCTCGGATGATGGGTTCGAGGATGCCGTTCGCCAGGCAGTCGCCAAAGCAGCAGAGAGCGTGAGTGGTATCACAGGCGTGGAAGTGCAGAGCTTCAACGCCAAGGTCGAAGAAGGCCGAGTCACGCAGTTCCGGGCCAGCGTCAAGCTCGCCTTCACCGTCCGGTAGCAGCCCACCGCTCTTCGGACGATCCCACCTCTGCTACGTGTCTTTGACCCACGCAGAAGGGACCGCAGCCCGATCGACGCCTCCGGGAGGCACCAGAGTTGCGCCTCAGGCGTCCAACGGTATGGTGAATCGGAGTCGCCGGCGGCGTTGGTGCCGGCGAATGACGACGGCTTGTCGCGGCCGGACGGGAACGAACACTGCATGAAGAACCCGCTCGGCGCGCCAAGGCATCGCATCGACACCTGTCGATCGGATGTGGGAAGGATGTGCCGATGACGTTTGCGACCCAGAGCCCCGGCCGGATCTTGCTGCTGTCGCTTCACGGCTATGTGGCTGCCGAGCCCGAGCTTGGCTTGCCAGACACGGGGGGGCAGGTCGTCTTCGTGCTCGAACTGGCCAAGCAGTTCTGCGACCTCGGCTACACCGTCGATATCGTCACCCGTGGGTTCGAAGACCAACCTGAGTTCGACGAACTCGATGGCCTGGCTCGGGTGTGGAGGATCCCGTTCGGTGGTCCCGAGTTCATCCGCAAGGAGGACATGCACGACCACCTGGATGAGTTCGTCGGCCGCTTCAGCGAAGCCATACGCGAGCGTCAGATCACGTATGACTACATCAACTCGCATTACTGGGATGCGGGCTACGCCGGTCAACAAATCTCCGAAGAGTTCGGAATCCCCCACATCCACACTCCTCACTCGCTCGGATCCTGGAAACGCAAAGACATGGCGGGGGACGGGCAGCAGGTCGAGTCCAACTACCGGTTCGATGAGCGGATCCGCAAGGAGTTCCTGACGTTCCGCCGCTGCGACCAGGTCATTGCCACCACCAATCAGCAGGTAGAGATCCTGGTTGCCGACTACGACGTCCCCGAGAGCCACATCGCCATGATTCCTCCCGGCATCGACGAGGGGCGCTTCACCCCGATCAGCGGCGCAGAGACCAGCTCCCTGCGCCGCCGGCTGAAGATACGAAAGCATGATGTCTATACCGTCGGCAGAGCCGCAGCCAACAAGGGCTACGACCTTCTGATCCGGGCCCTTCCCGAGCTTCGGGAGCAGATACCAGACGCCCGCTTGCAGCTCGCGGTGGGAGCGAACTCCCGGGCAGACCGGAAGCGAGTCGACAAGTGGCAGGCCCTTGCCTCGGACCTCGGTGTGAGCGAGCACGTCGCTTGGCTCGGCTACATCGAAGATCAACAGATGGCCTCGTACTACAGAGCTGCACCGGTGTTCGCACTGCCGTCCCGGTACGAACCATTCGGTATGACTGCAGCCGAGGCGATGGCGTCTGGCACCCCCTGTGTGGTCACCGTCCACGGCGGTCTCGAGGAAATGTTCGACTTCGGTGCGCACGCGCTCTTTGCAGACCCGAAGCGGCCGCGTGAGTTCGCGGTGATGCTGTCCCTCCCCCTCCGCTACCCCCAACTGCGGCAACGACTCTCCATCGTGGGCGCTCGGTTCGCTCGCCGCATGTTCGGCTGGCGGGGCATCGCGAGGCGAACCCTCACCGCGTACGAGCACGCCAGGGGCCAACACGACCGAATGGGGATCGAGTCGATCGGTCGATCACCACTTGCCGGTCCATAGCTTCTCCGGCTCCAGGGCCGGGAAGACGCCGGGGCCGGCATCGCCACGCAGGCTTGTGTACGCGGGCACGTACAATGCAGTACTCCATGCCTGACGAGCCCTGCCCATCGGCCGGCCGGTTCTTCCGTGAAGCCACTCATTGAACTCCCACTCACCGAGGGTCACCGCCGCGACCCCGGCTGGCGGATAGGGTTCCGCCAGCAAGCGAAAGGCAAACGTGGGTGCGAAACGACTGCTGGCGACCGATCTCGACGGCACCTTTATCGGTGACGAAGGCGCCATGTTGGCCCTCTGGGAAGACCTCGAACGTTCTGGAGTCATTGTCGCCTTCTCCACCGGTCGTCATTTGCCGTCGATCGAGCGGTTCTACGAGGAGGCCACCACCGAGCGTCGTGCCGACGCGTGCATCTGCATGGTCGGCACCGAGATCTGGACCTTCACCCCGGCGGGCTACGAGCGCGACCGAGGGTGGAGTGACGTCATCTCCGAAGCCTGGGACAAGGTTCGGGTAGAAGCGATCCTGGGTGCGATTCCCGAAGCAGTGATGCAGCCCGCCGAATGGCAGAGTGAGTTCAAAAGCAGCTACTTCCTCGAGGACAATGCGGAAGCGCGCCTAGACGATATCCACGAAGCACTCGAGCGCGCCGACCTCCTCGCCAAGGTGATCTACTCGGCAGGGCGTTTCCTCGACCTCCTGCCGCATCGGTCGGGGAAGGGGGGTGCCGTGGCGTACCTCGCGAAGCGGCTCGGAGTCCCGCCGGCTGATGTCGTGACCGCAGGCGACACCGGCAACGATCTCGACATGATGCGCCCTGAGCTGGGATTTCGGGCCGTAGCGGTGGGCAACGCGGCCCCAGAGCTTCAGAGCTTCGAGGCAGCCGGCCTCTATCACGCCGAGGCGCCGTACGCAGCGGGAATCCGGGAGGGCCTGGTCCACCACGGATGGCTCGAAAGTTGAATGTCGCGCTCAATACCGGGGCTACCCGCGACCGATGAATAGGGTATGGGGCCGGTCGGGCCTGGCAACGGACCAAAGGAGTGCAGCAACGTGACGAGCGATCCCTTCGCATCCGAAGGCACTCACGTCCTGATGATCACCAATCACGGCGTCCACGAGTGGACCGTCACGCCGGGTCTCCCAGACACCGGCGGGCAAAACGTGTACGTGAACCAGTTCACCGATGCGCTTGTCGCCCAGGGTTACCGGGTCACCATCGTCAATCGTGGCGGGTATCCCCATCCCGTCACCGGCGAGCCCCAGGTGGGTGTCGTTTCTCACTACAGCGGCCGGGCCCGCATCATGTACCTCGAGGACGACACCCCTGCCTTCGTCCGTAAGGAAGACATGGACGAGCAGGTGCCGGCGCTCGTCGGGGATCTGTCCAGCAAGCTCGAAGCAGACGGACTCGGCTACGACCTCATCATCTCCCACTACTGGGACGCCGGGAAGATCGGTGCTGCCTTGAACGATCGTACCGGCATCGACGCTCCCCACATCTGGATTCCCCATTCCCTTGGAGCATTGAAGAAGTCCAACATGGATCCGTCGACCTGGCCCGATCTTCGTATCGACGAGCGCATCGCACACGAACTTGCACTCCTCGCGCGCGTAGACGGGGCGGTGGCAACCTCCGCCGCCATCCGGGAAACCTTCGTCTCTGCTTACGACTACCGGCCCGAGTACTTCCTCCCGCCGTGCGTCGATACTTCCCGATACCACCCCCGTCAACCCGACGTGTGTGACGAGATCTGGGACTTCCTCGCGGCTGACACCGGTCACACCCCGGCCGAACTCCAACGCCGCCGCATCATCACCGAGATCAGCCGTACTGATCGGACCAAACGCAAGGACGTCCTGATACGAGCGTTCGCCAGAGTTCGAGACCGCATCCCAGGAGCCCTGCTTGCCGTTGCCCTCGACGAGCGTGCCGGGGCGCCATACGACGAAGCCGTCGCCCTGATCCATGATCTCCACATCGAGGACGATGTGATCATCCTGGGGTCGGTGTGGGAGCAGCTCCCCTACCTCTACGCCGTTTCGGCCGTCTACTGCACTCCTTCGGTCATGGAGGGATTCGGCATGAGTGCCCAAGAGGCTGCCGCGACGGCGGTTCCGGTGGTCGCGTCTGATCTCGTGCCCTTCGCCAGTGAGCACCTGCTCGGTCCAGGTCCGGAGCGCCTCCCGATCAACGGTGAAGTGGGCGGGGACTTGCTTCTGGGTGACGGGGCGGTCGTCGTCCCGGCCGACGACATAGACGGGTTTGCCCTCGCGCTCTCCACCGTGCTCAGCGACGACACAAGACGCGACACGATGGGGCGGGAGGCATACGACATCACGGTGCCCTACTTCACCTGGGAACGCCGCACGAAAGACCTGCTCAACGATCTCGAGCTCACGCCCCAGTCCCCGGCGTGAAGGAGGCGTCGCAGGCTGAGGCCCCACTCGACGAGCTGCTGATCGGGGTCTGGCAAGCCCAGGGCAGGGTTGGCTTTCTCCTGAGGAGTCCGGAAGCCGCGCAGATTGAGATTCGAGAGCTCGAAGACCCGGTATCAGAGGTGCGGTTCCGCTTCCGCTGGATCCCCCACCGCGAGCTCCGAACCGACGTCGCCGAACTCGAGGCACGCGGGATCCTCGACCCGGGGCGCGACGTATCCAAGCTGTATCGCGACCCACGCGATCCCTCGGAGCGTTTCTGTTTCCTGTGCCCCGCCAACATTCGAGAGTGCAACCCGATGGAAGAACTGGTTCCGATCCGGCTCGCGGGAAAGGGCTACTACGCAGGTGCCAACTTCGCCTGGATCAGCCGGGACCACTTCACGGTCATGGCGGCAGACCACACCGATCAGATCTTCGACTCGAACGCACTTCACGCCATGCTCGACTTGCACGCCCAGACCGGGGGACGCTTTCGCGTGGTCTACAACGCACCGGATGCGGGGGCCACCATCCCGTGGCACCTCCACTTCCAGATCACGACCGAAGCCTTCCCGATCGAGCACCTGCCTCCTGGCAGCGAGGTGGATTATCCGACTGCCCTGCGGCGATTCCCGGCCGATCCGGGCCGAGGAGCCGCGCTGGAGTACGTGTCGGAATGGGCCCGCAGGGACCCGGAGCATCACCGGGTGAACGTCATGGTCTCCGGCCCGAAGGAGTCACCCACGATCTACGTATTCGTTCGGGACACGCGCCGGAGCCACGCAGCAGACAAGGGGCTCATGGGTGGATTCGAAGTGTGCGGTGACTTCATCTTCTCGGAGCCCGACAAACGCAACATCTTCGAGCAAGCGTCCGGCGATCTCGCCCGAACGTTGCTTGCCGCCGTGCGCCCTCCTGGGACGTGAAGCCTCGTCTGCCGGTTTGCTCGACACGAGCGGTGCGCACTACCGCCTCCAGGTCCCCAACCGGTAGGGTCGCGCGGCAATGAACATGATCCGGAAGATGACGATTGATGACCTGCCTTGGGTCAACGCCATCTACAACCACTACGTCGAACACAGCCACGTCACCTTCGATACCGAGCCGTGGCCCATCGAAGCGCGGATGGAGTGGTTCGACACTCGACAAGCAGATGAGCGGTATCCGTTGTTTGTGGCAGAGGTCGGCGGGGCCGTTGTGGGCGGGTCCTGGGCAGGGCCGTATCGACCAAAACGGGCATACGACCGGAGCGTGGAGACCACCGTTGTGCTCGATCCTGCGGCGACGGGGGCCGGTTTCGGACGCTTACTGCTCGCCGAGTTGATCGTGGCCCTCGAGATGACGCAGGCCCATCGGGCATACGCGATCGTGGCTCTACCCAACCCGGAGTCGATCACCATCCACCACCAGCTCGGATACCGCACCGTGGGCGTCCTCAGCGACAGCGGCCACAAATTCGACCGCTACTGGTCAACAGAACTCCTCGAGCTGGAACTCGGTGCCCATTGAGGTCCGGCACGCAAGACCGGCGGCCACCCATTGGTAATCACCTTCCGCCGGTATCGTGACGGCCGCACCAGACTCCCGGAGACGCATGCGCTTACACCCCCGGCTTGCCATCGGCCTCATCAGCCTCGCCATCGTGGCCGCGACGTGCTCCAACGAGACGAGCGCCGAGACCATCCCCCCAGATGCAACCAGCGTCCTAGCCGCTGCCGCCACGGCGATGGGAGAGGTGGAGACGGTTCGCTTCGGCATGCTCCACTCCGGTGCGCCGGTGTACATCGATCCCGCAGACGTCGTGTCCTTCAAGGAGGCAGATGGGCGGTTCGTTGCCCCCACTTCGGCAGATGCGCTCCTCACCATCGGTGCGGTCGGATTGACCGTCGAGATCGGAGCGGTTGCGATCGACGGCGAAACGTGTCTGTCCAACTTCATCACCGGCGAGTTCGAGCCTGCCCCCGCCGGCTACACATTCGACCCTGCCACCCTGTTCGACCCCGACCTCGGATGGCGGCCGCTCCTCGCTACCGGGCTCAGCGACATCGAATGGGTTGGGGCAGAGGAGGTCGATGGTCGAGCGGTGTACCACCTCAGAGGTCTGGCGGACCGGGAACGGGTCGAGCTCATCACAGCCGGGATCGTCCAAGGTCAGGATGTCATCCTCGACGTGTGGATCGACCAGGAGACGGGACAAGTGGTGGTCGCTGAATTCGATGCCGATTACCGCGGCGATGCCACTCACTGGCGCCTGACGTTTCGCGACTACGGCGAGGAAATGACGGTCATCGCTCCCGAATCCTGCAATGGTGGCTGAGACTCGCAGGAGCCGAGTCGCCTCACCCGCCGCGATCCTCGCGGTCGTCGGTTTTGGCGTCTTCGTGGCCGCAGACGACCTCACGGTCGTCTCCACGATGCTGCGGCCCATCATCGGCGACCTCGGCATCGTGCTTCCGGACGGCCTCGACGATGCCGCCTGGATCGTCAATGCCTATCTGATCGCGTACGTCGCAGTGATGCCCTTTGCCGGCCGGCTCAGTGATGTCGTCGGCCGGCGCAAGGTCTTCGTAGGAGCCATGACGCTGTTCATGGTCGGGTCCTTCCTGATTCCGCTCACGTCGTCGCTCGGGCCGTTCCTCGCGGCCCGGGTGCTGACGGCGCTCGGCGGCGGCGCACTCGTTCCCGTCAGCCTGGCAGTCGTCGGCGACGCCTATTCCGAGGCGAAGCGAGCCAGGGCACTCGGAGTACTCGGTGCGATCGACACCCTCGGATGGGTATGGGGGCCCTTATACGGCGCGTTGATCATCCGATTCCTCGATTGGCGCTGGCAGTTCTGGTTCAACATCCCACTCGCCATCGTCGGCATCGCCCTGGCCTGGTGGGCGCTCGCTGCCTACGACAAGCCGGTGCGCGCGAGTCGCATCGACTGGTGGGGAACCGTCACTTTGACCACGGCCCTGGTGTCTCTCAACCTGGCCCTGCTCGGCAGTGCTGACATCCAGAGTGTCTCCGGCCTCGACGAGCTGACCGGAGGCAGCAACAGCGGATCCATGCGCTGGTTCTACCTCGTTGCGCTGGTCTCCACAATCGCATTCATCATGATCCAGCGCAGGGTGGAGAACCCGCTGTTGGACCTCAGCCTGTTCCGCGGTCGCAACCTGACGTCTGCCGTCATCGTGAACTTCCTCGCCGGAGCCACCCTCGTGATTGCGATGGTGAATGTCCCTCTGTTCGTCAACATCGTCGAGTTGGAGGTGGAACAGTCTGCCGTCATCGCGGGTCTGCTGTTGAGCGCATTGACCGCGACGATGGCCGTGGCCTCGTACCTCGGCGGGCGCTTCTCGGAACGAACCTGGTACCAGCCTCCCGTCCTCATCGGCCTCGCAGCTGCCGCGGCCGGATTCCTCTTCATGGGCCTCATCTGGTCTGTCGACACTGCCTACGAAACGATGGCCTGGCAGTTGGCTCTGCTCGGCGCCGGGTTCGGGCTCATCATCGCCCCCACCTCCGCAGCGGTCGTCGATGCGGCCGAGCCGGACCGCAGGGGAACTGCAGCCAGCCTTGTGATCGTCTTTCGGCTGATGGGCCTCAGCGTCGGCCTGTCCGGACTGACGGCGTGGGGTCTCTATCGGTTCAACCAGCTGCGGCGCACCATCGAGCTTCCTCCGCTGGACGATCCCGGGTACGGCGATGCTGCGGTCCGGGCCACGGCGGAACTGACTACCTCCGCACTCGCCGAGACCTTCCTCGCAGCGGGGCTGGTAGTCATCGCCGCGTTTGGAGTCGCATTGTTCATGAGAAGACCATCCACCCCATCTCCAGAGAACCCCGAGGTGTTGCCGATGCCAGCCAACGAAACCCCACCCGCCGCCGCTCAACCGGACACGGGAATGAACGCGATCCTGGGCAGACACCTCGTACCCGCGTTCGGGGTGCTGGCGGCGATTACGGTGCTTGCGCTGGTGGCGGTGCTCGTGCTCCTCTCCCGCCTGGGGACCGTCGAAGATGAGCTGGCCACGGCGCAGTCCGACCTCGAGCGAGTACAGGCTGGGACCGCGGTGTTTGCAGCCCAGATCACGACCTTCCAGGAGGACATTGCGGCGCTCGCACCCAGTATTGATGCGGGTCTGACGGAGGCCATCGATGGACTCGATACGTTCGCATCCTCGACGATCACGTTCGACGTCACCATCGACGAAACGGTGACGATCGATACCGAGATCGTGCTCGATCGCGACATCACCGTTCCCATCGAAACCTCAATTCCGATCCGGGAGACCGTCGACACCACCATCACCGTCGCAGGACCCTTCGGCGTTGACATCCCCATCGATGTCACCGTCCCGGTGGATATCGAGGTTCCCATCGATCTGGACGTGGCCATCCCTGTCAACGAGACGATTCCGGTCAACACGACCGTCCCCGTGGTGTTGACGATCCCGATCACGCTTGACGTTGCAGACACCGAACTGGCCACTCTGGCCGCATCCCTCCGTGCCGGCCTGGTGTCGTTCCGCGACGTGCTGATAGCACTCGGGTAGCCCCGCAGACGACCGCGGTGTCTGGGAGAGCGGATCGGTCGACTAGGCCGGTGGGTTTCGTACGCTAGGGGCAGATGCACCCGAGGAGGGGCATGGCCGGAAAGCAGCCGCCACTCGAAATCAGGGTCCCGGCGGCGTTCGATCAGTTCTACCGCGATCGGTACCCGAAAGTGGTCGTGCTCTCCTACGCGTTGTGTGGAGACCGCGGCACCGCAGAGCAGCTCGGCCAGGAAGCATTCCTGCGAGCGCAGCGGGATTGGGAGGAAGTGGGTCGCCTCGACGCTCCGGAGCGGTGGGTCGATCGGACGATCGTCAAACTGTCCGGGTCGGAATTGGCGCGCCGCCGAGCTGCGATGGCGATCCGTCTTGGCCTGATCACACGGTCGGAGACGCTGGCATCGCTGGTTGATGCCGATTGCGAGGCATTCTGGAGGGAAGTGCGTGCACTCCCCGAGCGCCAGCAGGACGTCGTCACCCTCTTCTACCTCGGCAACGGCTCGATTGGTGGCATCGGTGAGATCCTGGGCATTCCCGAAACCGACGTGCGTGCCGCGCTCGACGAAGGAGACAAGCGATTGGTCGCAGGCTTCTGGATGATGGATTCCAATTCGACGACACCGTACGACGAGCGGGCCGCGGCGGCCGGCGATGCGCTGCGCGCATCTGCCCGCGGCGGCCACGTGCCCGCCCTCGATGCCGTCACCAGGAGCCACCGTCTCGCGGGCAGAGCGGCGACGGCCGCAGGCGTCGCTGCCGCGACCGCACTGCTGGTCGGTCTGCTCTTCCTGGTGAGCCTGATCGGTGGCGATTCGGTGGCGGCGACCGCAACGACCACGACGGCAGGCGAGTTCGTGATGCCTGCCGAGCTCTCGGTGGCCCACGACAACAGCCGATACGACTATGTGATCCGGTTTCCCTCTCGCTGGATCACCGCTCCGGAACACCTGACGACCGGCGCCCCGGAGTGGGAGGAGGTCTTCGCTGCAGGCACGGTGCTGTATTCAACGAGCAACTGGAGGTGCGATTCGCGTGCTCCTGCTGCGATGCGCAGCCTAACCGGTGACAACCTCCTGCTCGTGATTCAGGAACAGGTCACTTACACGCCGGGAGCCCTGCCTACCGTGGATGCGTTCGATCCGGGCGCCGGCACCCCCATCGTGCTGGACGGTGAGTGTTTCGCAGGCGGCGCTTCAGGCGGAGGGGTTGGATTCGAACGCGCCGGGCGTGGCTTCGTCGCCTGGTGGGGCTTCGGGACAGCCACCACCACCGCGGATAGGAACGAGGTGTGGGCGGTGCTCGACTCATTCGAGCCCGAACCGAACTTGAGCGCGGCGGCAGATACGGCTGCGTACGAGTCGTCCGGCGCCTGCGGGGTCTCCAACATGCCGGAGGGCTGGCAAGACGATGCGTTTGCAGTGGGTCCGCTATGGCTGTGGACGAATGGTCCGCCGACTTCCACGGGCGACGGCGATGTGTGGACCAAGACCATTGCCGTTGTCGAAGGGCGGGAGTCGGTGACGATCCGCGTTGCCGGAGGGGTGGCGGAAGACGCGTCTCACCTCTTCGATCCGGATACGTGGACCGGAGGGCCCTACGTCGTCGCCGATGGGAAGTCGGCGGTCACCTTCCTGCCATGCGCCGACGCCTCTTCCCAGCACGTCGGCGGTTTCATCGCGCGCTCCGGCGTCGAGTGTGTTCCCTGGGACGTGCGGGTCGGCAACGAGGTGAGCCTGCGAGCGGTCATCCCTGTGCTCGGCGGAGACTGCTCCCCGGGTGGCTCCGCGGCGAGTGGCAACGAACCTGCCCGGATCCTCGACATCGGCGCCATGCTGGGTCTGACCAACGATTCCACGCTTGCGGTCGTCGACGTGGATTCCGGCGAGGTTGTGCACCACGAGCTGGAAGACACTTTCCATGCCATCGTGGCCGGGTAGCTCCCGAGCCAGGCCACCCGGGTTCGAGCCGTGGGCATCACCCCGACCTTCTCCCACCGCAGGCGGACCCGGTAGTCTCGCCATATGGCGTCCACCAATGACCGCTCCTGGACAAGAGCCTTCGGGTTCGGAGGAAGCAGCCGCGACCACGATCGCGACCGGTTCGATGAGCTGACCGAGCAGGCGGACGCAAGCGGTGTCAGGTGGCGTGACCTCACCGCGGATGGGTATCGCCTCTCCAGCGACATGTATGTCGCCGGCCAACTCGTCCGATACGACTGGCGGTGGCGTGCCGCGGAGCTGCAGCGCAGACTCGATCTGACGGTCGGCGACGATTGACCGCGTAGGGCAGACGGCAAGGCCGCGCAGCGGCGTGCGCGGTGCCCGACCTGAGTCTCTCCGCCAGTGAAGGCCCGCACCACTGGAGCGAACGCCACGACTCGACCGGCCGGGCACTTCCGGCATCAGGTTCGGGAAGAGAGTCGCAAGCCGCGGCTGCGACTCAACCGTCCGCTCGCAGGTCTCGGGCCGCGGCGAGGAAGTTGGCCTCCACGCGAGCCACCTCCCGGTTCGCCTGACCCGGGGAGCCTGCGGCACGCAACGCCCTGGCATACAGCGTCGGTGCGGTGTTCGGACCCTGCCAGGCAGTGCCGCCCACGCGGAAGACGGCCCCCCGGTAGTACCGCTCAGTGAAGAGCAACATCAAGATGGCCGAGCCACGTGCCCGGCTGAGGAATGGCAGGGCGCTCGCTCGCAACAACTTGCCGAACGCCGGAACCTTCATCAGCGCCTCCACCAGCAGGGCACGACGCACCTGCAGGACCGCGGCGTGGCGCGCGGGAGTCTCGTGCTGCCCCAGCCAGTCGCGCAAATCCGAGTGATACGCCACCTCGCGCGCCAGGTCGCGTTCGATATCTCGTGTGATGTTCGCCATCTGGATCAGCTCGCTGACCACCAGTGCATCATCCCGGCCTGCGTCGTTGATGCGGCCGGGGGTCATCAGCCGGAGCACGAATAGCGCTGGTTGCCCGATTACGTATCGGCAGTATCGGGAGCGCTGCTCTTCGGAGACCAGGACCCCGCCTTGTTGTTCAAATGTGTTTGAAGCCCAGGTCATCCCGTCCGCCATCGCAGCAATCAGCTCCACGATGCTCTTACGGTCATCAACAGACAGGGTCAGAAACACCTCATCGACCAGGCCGACTCGTTCCACCAGGAGGACATGAGCACGATCGCGATCGTCCGTTGCCCTGGCGGCCTCGAGCGCCGGAGCAGGGCCGGGTGGATCAATGGAGAAACGGGCCGCGAAACTCATCAGGGCGGTGCGTTGCGCCGCTGGATCCGGAATCAGGTCCTCGTAAGTGTCGAGCATTCGCGCGTAGAGGTAGGCGACTGCGGACGTCTGGGCCTGGCCGGCCGGCAGCATGATGATGCTGGCCGCGAACGACCGGGCCGCGTGCGGCAACATCGCCCACACGAAGGCCTCCGGGCTGGTGATGCGCTCAAGACCCGCCAGGTCCGGCCGATCCCGATCGACCACCAAACCTCGATAGAGCAGCTCGGGTCTGCGCAGAGAAAAGGGTATGCCCGCCATCCGGCGAACCTAGCGCGACCCGAAGCCGCGTCGTTCGCACCGCAACCAACCCTGCACCGTCACGGCCGGGATCGGCGCGGAATCACTGCGACCCCGTCCGGCGTGGGCACCACATCAACGTAGGCGTCGTAATAGCGGCGCACGTTGTTGGTCGTCACCACCTCGGCAGCCGATCCATCCGCCACGATCTCACCCTGAGCCATCAACACGATCCTCTCCGCGAATTGCCCCGCCAGAGTGAGGTCGTGCATGGCAGCCAGCACGGTAAGGCTGCGCTCACGGCGAGCGTCGCTGATCAGTTCGAGCGCCTGTTGGCGATGGCCGATGTCGAGCGCCGTCGTCGGTTCGTCGAGGAGCAGGACCGCGGGCTCCTGGGCGAGGGCGCGGGCCAGCACAGCACGCTGTTGTTCACCTCCGCTGAGGTCGGATACGGGCCGACTGCGCAACTCGTCGAGTTCGAGCATGGTCATCGCCGCAGCGACTGCCTCGAGGTCTGCCGGTCCCTCTGCACCGAATATCGGCAGGTAGGGGGTGCGGCCCAGCAACACGTAGTCGGTCACCGTCATCCCGAACGGGAGAATGGGGTGCTGCGGAACCAGCGCAATCATCCGCGCCAACTCCCTGTGGTTGAGATCGGAGCGCGAGCGCCCTTCGACCTCGATCTTTCCGGATACGGCGACGATGCCGGCGATCGCACCGAGCAATGTGCTTTTGCCGGCACCGTTCGGTCCGATCAACCCGAGCCACTCACCCCCTGCCACTCGCAGATCGAGTCCGGAGATGATCTCCGTTGATCCGTAGCCGGCGCTGAGCCTCTCGACCACAACGCTCATCCGATCGACCCCCGGCTCGTCCGCAGCACGACGGCAAAGAACGGCGCGCCGACAAACGCCGTGATCACCCCGATGGGCAGTTCGGCCGGGGCTACCAGCGTCCTTGCCAGCAGATCAGCCACGATGAGAAACGAAGCACCAAACAACAAGGAAAGCGGCAGGAGCGAACGGTAGGCGGAGCCGACCAGCAGGCGGATAGTGTGCGGCACGATGATGCCGACGAAGGCGACCAGCCCGGTGACGGCTACTGCGGCCGCGGTGCCCAGGGTGGCGAAGATGACGACGACAAGGCGTACCCGGCTTACCCGGATGCCAAGGACGCGAGCTTCGGCATCGCCAACACTCATGACGTCGAGGCTGCGGCCGTAGATCAACAGCACCGTCGAGCTCACCACTACGTACGGCAACACCAGCAAGACTTCGTCCCAACCGCTCGTTCCAAGCCGACCGAGAATCCAGGTGTAGATCTGGCGGAGTGCCTCGGCATTGCGCTGTTGGATGAAGGTCTGTATTGCGGTGAAGAATGCTGCGATCGCAACCCCGGCGACGATGAGCGTTGCGGTCGTGCTGGTGCCGGACACCGAGAAGCCCAACAAATAGGTGAGCACCACGGCTCCCAGTGCCCCGAAGAAGGCTGCGGCCGGCAAGAGAAGCGACACGCCGTCGAGTCTCCCGAAGACGATCACGATCGTCGCCCCTAAGCCCGCCCCGGCAGCAACCCCCAGCAGATACGGGTCGGCCAGCGGGTTGCGAAAGACTCCCTGATACGAAGCGCCCGCAATTGCCAACATGGCTCCGACGAGCCCTGCGAGAACCACCCGCGGGATGCGCAGCTGCCACAAGATCGCATGCTGAGTGTCGCCGAGTGCCTCACCGCCTGCCGGCGAGACGGTCTGCAGCACGTCGGCGAGGATGGCGCCCAGCCGCAGACTCGCCGGACCCAGTGCTACTCCGAGCAGCACCGCCACCACCAGACTCACCCCGGCCGCGGCCCACCACAGCCTCGACACCCGCATCGGTCGAACATCGGCTGCCCTCACGTGCCGTTCATCCCGCCTCACTCGTTGCCACGAGAATGGCGGCCACCTCGGCGAGGAGATCGACGATCCGCGGGCCCCATCGACTGGCGACATCGTCTTCGAGTTCGACGATGCTGCCATCGGCGATCGCGGTGAGATTGCTCCACCCCGGTCGCTCCGAGACCGTGGTCGCGTCCTGGCCACAACACATCGTGTCTGCCAGCAGGATGACGTCGGGGTCGGCTTCGAGGATGAACTCAGCAGACAGCTGCGGATACCCGAAGTTCAGATCTGCTGCGCCGTCTGCGATGCTGATCATGCCGAGCAGGCTGTAGATCTCTCCGATGAAAGTGGTCGATGCGACTGAGTAGTAGGTGTCGTCGAGTTCGTGGTAGTAGCCGATCGGCTCATCGGTTGCGGGCAGCGTGGCAACGACCTCATCGATGTCCGCCTGCATCTGTTTGATGGTGGCTGCCGCTGCGTCACGGTTGCCGGTTGCGACTCCGAGTTGGAGCATCTGCTCGTAGGTATCTGCGATCGAGAGTGCGGCGCTCTGGACGAGCGTCGGGATGCCGAGGGCATCGAACGACGCAACCACGTCACCGGGGTCGAAAGACAACACAACCAAATCGGGTCCCAACTCCGCGATCGCCTCGACGTTTGGCTCGAAGGCACTGAGCGAGGTTGTCGGAGCCTCCGCCGGGTAGTCGGAAAGAGAGTCGGCGGCAATAACCTGATCACCGGCATCAATCGCAAACAGGATTTCCGTGGCCGTCGGCGAAAGCGAAACGACTGCCTCAGGCCTGGCGAGAATCTCCACGGCACCGTTGTCACCGGTCGCGATGGCGGGGAATTCGGCGCCGGCGATGGCGACCGTTGTCGTCGTAGCAGGCCCAGCGGTAGCCGAGGCCGGAGCGGCGGTCGTCGTGGTGACCTCCTCCCCGACTGCGTCGGTGGCGTCTTCGCTGGTGGCCCCACCGCAGGCGGTAGCCACCAGTGCAAGACCGAGGACGAGGCAGGTGGGGAAACGGGACAACGCGGGGATCCTCCTCTCGGGAGGATCTGCCACCGGCCCTGGAGCCGCCCGTGCCGCCCTTCCTCCGAGGTCGGAAACGAGGCTGCAGGCCAGGCGACCTGGCTGAGTCTGCTGCGGGGCAGCAGACATCACAGTTGCGGGACAGCGCCGGACTCACACCGGACTTCGCTGGCTCCTACAGCGCCCGGGCGTCTTTCCCCGGGTACCGGAACCATACCCGGCTCGACTCCCTGCGTCTCATCCGATCGCGAGTCACCGCCTCAGCCGGAAGCCCCTTCTTGCTGAACGGATATCTTGCCGGCGTCTGCTGCGGCCTTGAAGGCGGAATAGTCCGATTCGTTCTGGTCGGCATAGGCAACCGAGAAGTCGGCCACTGCAGCATCGAAGGTGCCGCTGGAGCCCATGTAGGCCGCGATGGAGACCGGGTCCCCGCTGCGAGCATGCGAGCGTGCCAGCGTCCAACCGCATAGCCTGCCGTAGTTGGCCAATCGCTTCTTCCCGTAGTCCTCGGTATCCGCCGAACCCTTCATGTCCTTGAGCTGGCGCCAGTAGTAGTGGTGCCCCTGGGAACCCACCGTCCAACCGAGGAAGGAGTCGCTGGAAGACTGCATCAGCCGCTGGCCCCGCACGACCCGCTCGCCGTGGGTGGTGTAGGCGCTGGCAGGCAGGAACTCCTCGAGGACCGAATTGTTCGCTTCTTTGAGTTGAAGGAACAGAGGATCCCCTGCGTCCTTGCCGATGAAGAGGGCGATCAGGCAGCGAGTGCCGACGCTGCCCACCCCCACGACCTTGACGGCGATATCGGCTAGCTCGTAACGAGAGAGCAGCACCATCATTCGATCGTCGATCGTCGACTGATAATCGGCGAGGCTCTGCTTCAGGATCTCGCTTGTCTTGTCCGGGACGTCCGACTGCGGCAGGTCGCGCAACGGGACGAGGAGCGGCGGTTCCGACTTGATGCGGTACTTGCCGTCTTCCCGGTAGCCGATCTTCTTCAGCTCCTTCGCTGAATTGCGACCGCGGGCCTTCTTGGCGAACTTCTCGGCCTTCTTGTGGTCCTTCTCTGAGATCTCCTCTGCCCGCAGATCCTTGATCTCATCCTGAGTGGCCTGCGAATACCAGACGTCGAGGGCGGACATGCCTGCGAACTTGGTCATCGTCTCCCGGTATGCCTGCACCGCGGCTCTGGCTGAGTCGCGGGAGTCCGAGGCGCCAAAGTCGTTGTAGCGGGCAGCAATCACGAAGCTGGCCGCCATCCGCTTGAGATCCCATTCCCAGGGGCCGGGCAATGTCTCATCGAAGTCGTTGACATCGAACACGAGGTCGCGTTCCGGCGAGCCGTACACTCCGAAATTCGCCAGGTGTGCGTCCCCGCAGATCTGGGCGTCGAAGCCGGTGGCTGGGGTGGTGGAGAGGTCGGAGGCCATGATCCGGGCCGCACCCCGGTAGAAGGCAAAGGAGCTCTCGAGCATCCGGCTGTGACGAATCGGAACCAGCGGCTGGAGCCGGCCCTCGTCCTGACCGGTGATGAGACTCACCGGATCCGGACGGTCGGAACCAGGGCTCCACTTGCCGTGACTCGATCGAGGTACTTCTTTGCGGCGTGCCTTCGCCGCCGCTGCACGCTGCTTGTCACTTCCGCTCACATCGGCCACACGCACCCCTTCGCTTGCGGGCCTCCATCGTTGTACCACGACCCGTCAGGAAGCAAATGGAAGCATTCAGCCACCCATGCCTCCCCCGATGACGGCCGCCACCAGTAGGAGCAGCTGGATGGCGACCCACGCCCCAACCAGGCCGATGCCCACCCAGATGATGACGCGCACAACGCGGTCTGCTGCTTCTGCTGCAGGACTCGCGGTTCCGGCATCCGGCCCGAGGGCCGCCCGCTGCGCTCGTCGCCAACTCGACGAGAACACGAGGCCAATCAATGGCAGCGCAACGATGGTGAGGCCGTGGAGCACCCCCGCCAGGAGGAAGAGGCCGGCCACCTTCGGCGTGGCGGCATTGAGCAACTCGCCCGTCGAGCCTCGCACCGGCGTCACCTGAGCCAGCATCAGGATGTAAGCAGTCAGCGTCAGGTAGTAGGCGATGTCGATGAGACCCAAGAAGCGATCTCCGGTTGCAGGGTGGGCCGAGAACACTGCTCCGGCGTACCCCTCTCCAAAACGGCGGATCACAGGACCCATCACTACCACGAAGCTCACCATGATGAAGTCGGCGGCTGCCTCGATGGACCACCACGGTACGACCCACGTCCCCTCGACGCGATCGCTCGTCAATAGCAGCCAGGCGACGAGGATCGCGGCCCACGCAGCGCCGACCCCAATTGTCAGCAGCATTCGTGAGCGACGGGCGCGGTCTTCTTCGATCGATCGCTGCACCTTCGCGAAGAGGTCGGGACTCGGCGAGTATTCGTCTGCTGCTCTCAGGGCACCACGCACCCGATCTTCAACGCTCATCCGCCACCTCCAATCGGTCTCGCAGCGCAGCCATGCCGCGGCGACAGTGGGTCTTCACCGAGTTGGGAGAAATTCCGAGGGTCTCGCCTATCTCGCGTTCGGTCAACTCGAAGTAGAAGCGCAGCACCATGCAGTCTCTCTGCCGGGATGGCAGGGAGCGCAGCCCTTCGAGCACGATGCGCTCGTCGTCGCCGGCGAGGATCCGGTCCTCAGGAGCTTCCGGCACGGCAGGTGGAGCCAGCGCCTCCTGGTGGCGGAGCGAGACCAGACCGCGCCGGTTGTGATCACGCGCCAGGTTGAGCACGATCGAACGCAGGTAGGGCGCCACCTTGCCGGGGTCCTTGATGCGATGGGCATTACGGTGCAGCCGGATGAAGGCTTCCTGCACGAGGTCTTCGGCCGCGTTGCGATCATCTGTGAATATGCGTGCCATACGTACGAGCGCAGCCCCTTCCTGTTGAAACAGCTCAGCCACGAGCGCGTCGCGATCGAGTGTGGCTCCCATCAATACGTGTGTTGTCTGCTCGCCCTCCACATGGGTACAGACGAGCGGCAAGCGACGGGGGGTGACATATGCCAATCCGCCGCGTCAGGCGGCTTTGGGGCGAGGGGTGTCTTCCTCGATGCGGCGGTTGAGCGAAAAGAGCTTGCCGACGATCGGCAGGATGAGAACGTTGAAGCCGTGAAGGATTCCCATGATCAGCAGCATGCCGCCGATACGGACCAGCTCATCCTGCAGTTGCCGGGCGTTGACGGTATCTGCCCACCCCGATCGTGGTTCGAAAGTAGTGGTGAACAGGATGTAGGACACGAAGATCAGGTAGTAGGCAATGTCCATCAACACCAGGTAGCTCTTACCGGTGCGGGGGTTCTCGACGAAGACATCCGCGGCGTAGCTGCGGCCGAACCGCTTGATGAGCGGTCCCAGGATGAACACAATCGCCACCAGGACCCCGGTAACAATGAGTTCGAGCACCCACCAGTCCATCACTCTCTCCTCACGTCGCTGCCTCATCATGACAGACGAACACCATGCGGTGCCGGGTGACACGAGCCTCGAGCCGTGGGGATGCGCCCGATAGCCGCCGACTTGCGCCATCATTCTGCCCATGCAACACGGACGCAGCTCGCTCGCCGGCCTTGTGTTGAGTGTTGCCATCGCCTTCGTGATCACGGCGTGTGGAGGAACTGATACAACCGCGCCTGAGTCCACGGTTTCCCCCCCCTCCTCCACCACCACCACCTCGATTCCGGCGGAGTCGAGCGAGGGAGCCGTGCGGACTACTCCCAGCCAGCAGGAAGGCCCCTACTACCCCGTGGAGAAGCCGGCGGAGCGCGACAACGACCTCACGACCGTCGGCGCCGGTGTCGGACTGCCCCAGGGTGACGTACTCGCACTCGACGGGCTGCTGATCTACAGCGACGGCTCGCCCGTCGCGAACGCCACCATCGAGATCTGGCAAACCGACGCCTCCGGAATCTATCTTCACCCCGACTTCGCAGGCCGGCCCACCGATCCCGCGTTCCAGTACTACGGAGAAACGCTGACCGACTCCGTGGGCGAGTGGAGCTTCCTGACGATCCTCCCGGCTGCGTACGAGAGTCGCCCCCCGCACATCCACGTCAAAGTACTCGTCGACGGCGACGAAGTGCTCACCACCCAGATCTACTTCTCCTCGATTGGTTCCAATTCGGCGACGGCGGAGGCACTGCTGGTCGCCGAGGTCTTCCCTGCTCCTGCCGGTTCAGACGCGGACCTCATGGCGAGCCACGCGATCGTCCTCGCCGGCTGACCGACCGCGCGGTCTCCTACCTGCCCGGTTGTGACCGTTGTCTCACCAAATGAACGGGGGCTGGGTAATGAGGTAGCTGTCGAGCCGCATGGTCGGAGCGTCACTGAGCAGGACCTCGAAGAACGGTTCGATCCGGTACCCGTGTTCCAGGGCCCAGGACAGTGTGTCTGCCGCAGACGTGGAGAGACCGATGCTCGTCTTGTCATGCCCGGCGGCGAACGCCAGGGTCTCCTGCTTGACGATGAGCGCAGGTAGGTCGCTGCGATCGAGCGCCGCCCCCGGCCCGGAGACAAGGCCGGTGCTCGCAAAGAGGTACGCGACCGGCTCCCGGCCCCGCCAGAAGAGGTACGCGGGTCGCTCTGAAAGGAAGAACCGGATGTCGACGGGTCGGCGGAAACCGAGCACCTGCTTGTCGATCGAGTTGATCGCCTCCTCCGCAACTTCTCCGGGGCCGACTTCCTCGACCCGCAGGTTGGTGGGAACCTCGACTGGGGTCGGCTCTTTGGAGAGCGCCAGACCGAGGCCCCTGCCCTTCACCCCGAAGCGCAGGTAGAGGCCAAGCGCGGCTGGGTGCTGGGTGGCAATCACCGATCGGTGCCTGCCCCAGCCGAGGGGAAACGCACGCTCGAGGAGACCGCGGCCGACCCCGGTGGCCTGGGCGTCGGGAGATACGAAGAAGTGAGTCAGTTGGACATGGCTCCCACGTTCGATCGCGCGCGCCATGCCGATCACACGACCCGACTCGTCCGCAGCCAGCCAGTCCTCCGCTGCCGTCCGCTCCAGATGTTCCATGAGCGGCCCCTGCCGCTGCCAGGCCTCTTCGACGTCATCGACAGCATCCGGTGCGAGGAGGCCGATCTGGCGAACGTATGCCCAGACCGAAGCACGGAATACGGCAAACACCACCCGACGGTCTTCCGGTTCGGCCCTCCGAAAGGTGACTTCGCTCACGGGGTGGAATCCGCAGCTCGTATGCGCGCACGGCCGGCGCAATTGCCGGGCATCGTTGTCTCGCTACTCGGCCGGAGGCATCTCTGCCTCGACGACACCTACGACGTTGCCTGCAGGATCGGCAAAGAGACCGAACGTCACCATCCCGGGTACCACGGTCTTCGGAAGCACCGTCTTCGCACCCGCCGCCTCTGCTTTGGAGAGGTGCGCTTCGACATCGTCGACCTGGACGTAGATCGTGAGGTAGGCCGGCATCTGCTCCGAACCCTTGCCGACCGCGCCGCCGATCCCCGCGAGTTCTGCCGCAACCAGGTTGTAGCCATCGAAGCCGGGCGCACCCTCGCTGGTCCACCCGAAGAGTCCCTCGTAGAAGCCGGCGAGTGCATCGCCGTCCGGGCCCATCAGCTCCCAGTGCACAATCTCGTGTGCCATGGCTCTCCTCCTCCTCGTCGACGGTACCCATCCCAACGTACACGCGGTTCAGCAACTCTGCCTGGTCTTTCGCCGCCGCCCGCGGCAACTGGCGGTTGGCGAGCAGTGATGCTCCTCAGGAACCGGGTACCCGCGGCCGCCGCAGCGATTGACGCGAGCGAGGGGCCCACCGAAATGGGCCCCTCGCTGCGAATCAGCGGCTGTTCAGTCCTCGAGTGCCTCCACAGCTCCCAGGGTGATGAGTGCCTCCGGGCTGAGGAAATCCTGCGCAAGCAGAATTCCGCCCGAGGCGCGCATCGCATTGCGGAATGCGATCGCCCAGGTGTGCTCGATCACGAGCAGCATTGCGGCGCCTCCCGCCGGAATGGCCTCGGCCACCGCTGCGATCTCGTCCGGCCCGAGCCCATATTCGTACTCGTCTGCCGCGGTCAGCGCACCGGCAAGAGCTCCCATCTCTGCGCCGGCCTCACCGTCCGCCCCGAAGCCGACCAGAGCGCCTACCCACGCACCGTAGGTCATCGCCTCGTCGAGGGTCAGGTCGCTGGCCTCGGCAGAAAGGATGTTGCCTTCCTCGTCTTTGTATACGCCGAGCAGGTCGACGATCTTGATGGCGCCGGCGTCGCTGGCGTCCGCCAGACTGCCGATCACGCTGCCGTCGAGTTGCGGGTCGGCGAAACCAATGGCGAGCAGCTGCAGGGGTCCAATCTCCATAACATCCTCCGTGAGTAGCGAACCACCCGAGCCTACTGGTCGCAGACCACTCAGAATCCTTGGTGAAGGCCGGGTGAAGCGGCTCGACGCACGCGAATGACCCGGGGCGGTCGCTGGCTTCGCGCTCAGGCGCTGGAGAGCGACCATGCTCAGGCGCTCGAGAGCGACCATGCCGAGGATCGGCGACCATCTGAGAAAGTACGCGCGACTGCCCACTCCGGCAGCGAGATGTCATCCGAGGCCCTCATCGCGCAGGAAGGCCGTCAGATGCGCCACCTCGCGATCAAGGACATGGAGGATCGACTGGTGCGGCTGGAACGGGTGTTGGCCGCCACGGCCTCACTCCTGCGTGAGTCTGGCATGACAGAAACCGGACTCGAGGCGAAGACGCTCGAACTCGCCCGTGAGCGGTATCGAACCTCACCTCAGGAGTGAGACTGCCTGCCCTCGAGGGCACCCGCAGCCTGCAAGGTGGACATCAAGCGAACCCGGAGCGTTCGATCAAGCCTCGCACGTAATTGGCCTGGCCGACGTGCTGCAGGTTGTCGTTGACGACACTCACCAGTCTCACCCCGACGGAAACGGGAGGGTCGTAGCTGTCGTCGATGATGCGATCGAGTTTCTTCGCATCGAGGGTCGCCAGGTACGCCAGGGTGTGCCGGGTGACGGCATCGTGGTAGTCGACGAGGATCGTCGGGTCATCGGGCTGGATGTTCGCCACCTGTTCGCTCGAGTGGCCGTACCCGACGTCGCCGGGATCGGGAGGCAGCCCGAGCGCGTCGGCGAACCCGTCCATGATGTAGGCCTGCGGGACACCCGCGATCTCGGAGACGTGGTGGTCCTGCACCCGGGACGTGTGCCACACGAGCCAAGCGACCGAGTTGGCAGCGGCGTCCGGTCGGTAGACAAGGTCCGTGGTGGCGAGGCCCTTTACCGCTCGCTGCACGCCCTCGCTAACCCGACCAAACGCGTCTGCGAGGAGGTCGACACTCTGCATCAACGCACGCTACCGGTCGTCCACGACGAGGCCGCTGGGCTCATCGGCGCTCGGCACGTTCGGAGGCCCGGTACTTGAAACGCTCATTGAGATACATGGTGACAATTCCGACGCCCAAGACGATGTACACCACGGTGAAGAGCTTCGAGCCGTCTGTCGATGGAGACAGGTCACCGAAGCCCACGGTGGAGATCGCCACCACGCTGAAATAGAAGGAGTCGACCCAGCTCCAGTCCTCCAGCAGGTGATATGCGACCGTGCCGATCACAATCAGAAGCACCGCGGCGGCCGTCAGGATCCTGAACGAATGCTGACTCCAGACAAGCGTGGGGCCTGACGACGCGGCGGGTGCGCCCTTGGCTGGTTGATTACTCACATGACCTCCCGACGTCGCTTGTACCAAACCACATTGACTCCCGGCTTGTGATAGCGGACAACTCTACGAGGCCTACCGGGAACCTCGTACCGGCCCTACGTGAAGAGAGGGCAGGCCACCCGGCACTGCCCTCTCTCAACAGTGGTTCTGCCTAACCTAAGCGCCTGCACTGACCTTGCCGAACTTGCGCACCTGGAAGGCGAGGACGATGTCGATGATGCCGCGCAGCACCGCCCAGATTCCGGCGAACACCAACAGCGTGTAGGCCTTGGTGAGGAACAGCTGGCTCCCCAGCCAGATCCCCATGATCAACATCAGGATGCCCGCGACGAGGGTGAGCCACCACAGGTCGTTGGTGTCCTTGGCTGCGAACGCCTCGATCAGCCAGATGATGCCTACCAGCGCAAACACGAACCCAAGAATGTCGGCGACCGCAACGAAGGTACGTTCCGGGTTGAACAGCGACACCAGGCCGGCGACCAGCAGCAGGGCCCCGAAGACGTACCACAGCCACTTCCAGCCCTCGGCAATGGCACCAACGGCCAGGTACTGGATCCCGGCGATGATGAACATGATGCCAATGAGAACCCCGACTGTCGTGACCGATTCGGTCTCGATCTGGAGCACCACCATGCCGATGATGATCCAGATTGCGCCGACGATCAACCAAAGCCACCAGTACTTCCCAACTTCGCCGGCCATCTGGACATCGGACTCTGCTGTGACCACGATTTCGTCCTTCCCATCCCGGCGCTCTCTGCACCGACTGCTGCTCCACAGGCGAATGCCTCTGTTGCGACATTCTAAGGGCGTCTTTCGCGACCTACCCAAATGCCGACCGTTTCTGTGGCGAGTAGGTTGCGAGACAATGCAACCTGCCAGAGGAGGTCACAGCCATGACTGATGCTCCCGTGATCGACACCGCGACTATCGCGGCCGCAGGCCCGTTCATTCGATCTCTCGTCAGAGAGACCGAGGTGAGCGCCACTCCCCTCGACGTGTGGCTGGCCTGGACCAGCGAAGAGCAGATCGAAGCTTGGTGGGGGCCACCTGCCGCCAACATCGACCTCCGGATCGGGGGCCGCTTCGAACTCCTCTTCGACGCCGAGGCGCCGGTGGGCCGCCAGGGTGGCGAGGGGTGCCAATACCTCGGGTATGTACCAGGCGAGATGATCTCATTCACATGGAATGCGCCCCCGCACCTCGCGCTCCGTGAGACCAACACCTGGGTGGTGATCACGTTCGATCCGTTGGGTCCGACCCGGACGAAGGTACGCCTCGTGCACACCGGGTTCCTCGAGGGTCCGGACTGGGATGCGTATGTGGCCTACTTCGAGGGCGCCTGGACACACGTGCTCCGGTTGCTCGCAGAGCACTGGGACTGACGCCGGTTCCCGGCACTCAATCCGCCAGTTCGCCAGCCCGGTGCGGAGTCGCGCGATACGCCGCTGCCGACTGCCGTATCGTGTTCGCCGCAGCGAACAAGGGGATCACATGCACGTCGTATTCGGCACTGGAACCATCGGCCGCGCCGCCATCGATTCGCTCGTCGAACGCGACGCGGCGGTTCGGGCGGTGAACCGCAGCGGCACAGCAGACGTTCCGCCCGGTGTCGAGGTCGTGCAGTGTGACGCGAGCGACGAGGCCGAAGTAGTGGCGGCTGCTGCTGGGGCGACCGGGGTCTACAACTGCCTCAACCCTCCCTACAACGAATGGCCCAAGATGTTTCCGCCGCTGCAACAGAACCTCATCGCTGCCGCCGAGCACAACGAGGCCAGACTCGTTTCGTTCGAGAACCTCTACATGTACGGCGACCCACACGGCGCACCGATCACTGAGGACATGCCCTACGCCGCGGACACCAAGAAGGGCACGGTTCGGGCTGCAATGGCGAATGAACTGGACGTGCTGTCAGCTTCGGGCAGAGTGCCGGTGGCGACGGCACGGGCTTCGGACTACTTCGGACCAGGCGCAACCATACAGTCGCCGTTCGGCGATCGAGTGATCGGCTCTGCACTCCAGGGAAGACCGGCTCAGGTCGTGGGCAAGCCGGACACGATCCACAGCTACACCTACAGCCGCGATGCCGGCCGCGTCCTTGCCACCCTCGGGACCGAAGACCGCGCCGTCGGCGAGGTGTGGATCGTTCCCAACGCTCCCGCCCAGACCACGAACGCCATCATCGGCATGATCGGTGACGAGATCGGAAACCCCATCAAGGTGCGGGTCGCCCCGGACTTCCTCCTCAAGGTGATGGGGCTGTTCAACCCGATGCTGCGAGAATTGCCCGAGATGCTGTACGAGTTCAAACAGCCGTGGGTCGTTGACGGATCCAAGTTCACCGACACGTTCGGCATGGAAGCGACGCCGCTCGAGGACTCGATCCCCGAAACGGTGGCATGGTGGCAATCCCGGGCGGACAACTGAGCGAGAATCTTCGCCCCGGTTCACAGATCCATTACATCTCGCCCCGACACTGAGTCCATCAACCACGATGGAACGGGTGATGGAGATGCGGGCAGTCGCTGCGGCAGGTGCAGGCCTGGTAGCAGTCGTGGCACTGGCGGCGACTCTGCTGGCAGTCGCGCCTTTCAGTGCCGCCGCCGAGCAAGGTAACGGCCAGCAAGACGTAGCAACAGCCGAGGCCGCCGCCGTGACTTCGCCTTTCCGCGCGCCGCGCCCGGGTGAGGCCGTCACCGACGTGCTGAACAGGTTGGTGGACGAGAGGGTCATCACGGCGGACCAGGCGGAGACCATCATCGAACGGCTGCGGGACCGAGCCGAGGAGCTGCGTGACAACGCTGCCCAGCGCCGCCGGACCCGGCGGGTGGCGACGCGATTGTTCACCAACACCCGGAACATCATCGTCGAGGTCACCGAGTTCACCCGGGAGGAGCTCGCTGCGGCATGGCGATCCGGGGCTACCGTCGGCGCCATCGCGACGGAGGCCGGCCTCACCCGCGACGAATTGGCAGACGCGTTGTCGGTCGCGGCAGGCAGAAGGATCGACAGGCTGCTCGAAGCCGAGCGCATCTCGGACGAGCGGGCAGCGGCCCTCCGCGACCGCGCTGCGGAGTGGGCACCTGCGATTGTCGATCGGGTGTGGGATCGATCACACAGCGATGCTCGAGGGCCGGGCGCCGGCACTCCAGGCACGGGAAGCGACGGCTGACCCCGATCACGACAGCTGATCGGCAATCCCCAGCGCCCGAGCGAAATCGAGGTCTCCTTCCATTCGGATGGTCACACCTTCGACCTCCGGCAAGAGGGTGTTTGCGGCCGGCCGGCGGCATTCTCGATGACATTGCCGCTCTCGTCGATCAGCAATATCGCGTTTCGGTTCCCTTGCCTTGGGGCACTCTCGCCCAGCACCGTGTCGGCGGGGTCCACTTCGTTCTATCGGGCAGACCGCGGCAGTTCAATGAGCGACAGCGCCGGCTACTGGGCCCAGGAAATCTGCTCCCGGGCTCAGGCTGAACGCTCCTTGATGTACCGCGGGATGTCGATCCGGCGGAGGGCACGGAGGCCGGGCCATTGCGACAAGAGTGCGACTCCCAGGATGGCCAACGCCGCGAACAGGAACGTCGAAGGTCGAACATAGAGATCAAACGCGAACAGGTCGCTACTGAAGGTCGCCATCGCGGCTTTCGACATGTAGTAGCCGACGACGAGGCCGATCGGGATTCCGAGCAGCGCGACCAGCATGTTCTCGCCTGTGATGTACCTCGAGATTGCCCGGCGTTCGGTACCGACGGCGAGCAATGTCGCGATTTCCCTGGATCGTTCGGAGATGTTCACGCTCATCGCACTGAAGATCAACGCAAACGCCATGGCAGCACCGAAGACCAGCATCACTCCGACGAACGCATAGAACAGCACCATGAGATCCTGCATTACGTTGTAGATGGCTTTAGCGTCCTCGAACGCCGCCACCTGCGGGAGTTCGGTTACCTCTGCCCGAATCGCAGCCGGGTCGGCGCCTGCGTTGTACCGGATCATCGCAGACGTAGCGGGAAGCGACGTGCCTGCCAGTTCCTCAGCCCGATCGCGGGACACGTACGACATCGTCCCCAGTGGTTCGTCGATGAATCCTGCCACGGTCTCCTCGATCGACAAGCCGAGGCCGGGGATACTCACCTGCACGGTGTCGCCGGGACCAATCTCGAGCAATTCTTCGAGGGCGCTGCCGACGAGTAACCCCTCAGCGGGCAGGGTCACCCACTCACCCGTGGAGCTCGCGAACGCATGCATCGAGGTGTCCGCCTCCATGACGACCAGAGCGGTGTCGTAGTGGCGATCAGCAACGACGAACGAGACCGGTACCTCTAACACAGGCTCCGCTTCGGCGATGCCATCGACCGACTCGAGCGCGTCTGCCCCTCCGCCGCCGAGTGGTTCAGCGAAGTACACCGAGGCATCCTCGCGTTGGATCTCGACGAACTGGCGGTCCATCAAGTGCTCGATCGTGTCGATCATCCCCCACGACACCAACACGAGCATGAGCGACAGCACCACGCCGACGATCGTGTATGTCGTGCGGCGCGGGTTGCGCTCGACCCCCCGCATCGCCATCCGCCAGGTCAGCGGCAACCGCCGCATGGGGGGGATCACTCGCTCCGGAATCGAGGGCTTCCCGCCGCCACTGGGGGTCTCGCCGCGCATGGCGAGAGCAGGTTCGACACGCGATGCCACCAGGGCCGGTGCCAGCGCCGCGAGGAGGCTCGCGAGCAGCCCGAATCCCACAGCAACGGCCAGGGTGACCGGATAGAACTCGATCAGGGTGATGGGGATCGCCAGTAGGTCGGTGTAGAGGCTGGTGATGAGCCTGGCGAGTAGCACCCCTGCGATCGCACCCGGAATCGAGCCAACCAGGCCGGGGAGCAGTCCGTATCCAAGGTAGTGACGCAGCACCTGACGCCGTGTGAAGCCGTTGGCAAGCAGGACGCCGATATAGGGGCGCTGAGCAGCAACGAGGCGACTGATGGTCACGTATGCCGCCATCGACGCTGCGGCAAGGAAGAGCACAGGGAAGAACAGCCCCATTTCCTCGAAGCCCTTCAGATCTTCCTCGAGGGCCGCGTTGCCGGCTTGCAGATCACGCGTCATCACGCTGCCGGCGCCGCTCGCCCAAGCATCCTCGGTCAACCGGGCCGTGAGTGCGTCATCCGGCTCACCGCCCGCGTAGTAGAGCACAACCTCGTTGGGCCCCCCGACGCCGAGGCGCTCGGCGAGTGCCTCGCCGCCAAACACGACCCCGAAGTTGTCCGGCGATGTGATGATGTTCTGGCGGTCGCGAGCCGGCCAGATGTACTCGGGGGAAGCAACGACTCCGACGACCCTGGTCTCGATCCAGCCGGCTTCGGCCAGGACCGCTACCGAGTCCCCAGGCCCGAGCCCGAAGTGCTCTGCCATGTGCTCTTCGACGAGCACGCCTTCCGGCAACGAGGCGTCGAGATATGAACCCTCGAGAACCTTGACCTGGTTCACCGCGGGCTGGTCGCCTGCAGGCATCCCGACGACGCGACCGAGAAGCTTGGTGCCATCGACCTGGAGCGGGACGTCTGCGACGGTACGGAAGTGGGCGGATTCGACGCCGCTGGTTGCCGCCGCTCCGGCTGCGATGGCCTCGACGTCACCACCGGCAATGGTCAGGTTCGCGAACCGATACTCGATGTGAGCGGCGTCATAGGAGGCTCTGAGGTTCTGGAACGAATCGTACGACGCGGCAAACAGCATGACGCCGAGGAACATCGTGACTGCCACGGCTATGAACTGCGCTTTGTGGCGACGGACGTCGCGCTCCAGCTTCCGAGTAAGCGGACTCACCATGCGAGCTCCGCAGGGTCGCGCGGCGACTCATGACGGACATCATCGACGATACCGCCGGAGCGAAGCCGGATGACCCGATCAGCAACGTCGCCGATCGCCGCGTTGTGCGTCACGAGGAGCACCGTCTGACCGTTGTCGCGATTCAGCTGACGGAGCTGTCCGATGATCATGCGCCCAGTCTCGAAGTCGAGCTCACCCGTTGGTTCGTCACACAGGAGGATCGGTGGCGCCTTGACCAGCGCGCGTGCAATGGCGACCCGTTGTTGCTCACCGCCCGAGAGCTGCGCAGGGAAGTGATCCATCCTGTCCGTCAAGCCCACCTGCTCGAGTGCGCGCCGCGATTGCTCGATACCGTCTTGCATCGTGAGGTTGGCGACCAACTCGATGTTCTCGAGTGCCGTCAGGGTGGGGATCAAGTTGAAGAACTGAAACACGATCCCGATGTGGTTACGGCGAAAGTCGACCCGGGTGTCTGTGCCGAGATTGGCAAGATCGATACCGTCGACCTGGAGCGTCCCTTGCGTGGGAAAGTCGATGGCGCCAAGAAGATTCAGCATGGTGGTCTTTCCGGAGCCGCTCGGTCCGAGGATCACCGTGAAGCCTCCTCCTGCTACGTCCAGGTCAACGGAACGTAGCGCGTGCACCGCGGTGTGGCCCTCTCCGTAGGTCTTCCACACATCTTTCATGACGATCGACATCAGTTCTTCCTTTTCGTTGGAGGGGAGGGCTCCAGCAAGGCGGCAATCGCCTTGCCGACCGGGGTGAAATCGATGCCGGGTCGCATGTAGGCGTGGAGCGCCAGACCGTCGAGCAGTGCGGCCAGCGCGGTGGCGAGGCCCGCGGCATCGGTGGTCGGCGGCAACCCACCCGACTCCGCGTCGGCCTGGATGCGAGAGACGAGTGCCAACTCATAGGCATCGAGGACTCGCCGCATCATCTCCGCGAGCCGCGGTTCGCGAGGGGCAAGGATCATCGTTTCCATCAGCACGACGCTGCTCGGATCCTCAGGTTCGAAGGCGTCGAGCAGCGTGCAGAAGCGCTGGATGCCTTCCGCAAGTGTCGACGCTTCCATCACCGCGATGGCGGCTTCGTTAGCCGTGGTGTCGAGAACCAGTGCCGCGGTCTCGAAACGCAGGTTGTCCATGCTGCCGAAGTAGTAGTGAACCAGGGCCTTGTTGACTCCGGCTCGTTCCGCAAGTGTTCTGGTACGGAGGCCACCCCAGCCCTTGTCCGCCATCTCAACGACCGCTGCCTCGAGTATCAGGCTGCGAGTAGCAGTTTGGTCGTTTGCCTTAGGCATATGACCAAGATCGCGCTCGATCGTTACCCTGTCAAGGGCTGATCGTCGCTTCGACCGGAGTTCTCCGCCCAGCCCACACATCGAGGCAAGGACATCACATCCTGCACAGCGCATCGCCGAGCCCATTCGCCGGGTAACGTCGCTCCCGGCTGTCCGGAGGATCCATGAGTGCCGAAGACGTGACGATCGCAGACCAGGTGACCCGCCTCTACGAGTCGATCGCCGGCTTCCACACCACCCACATGCTCGAGGTCGGGCGCGAACTCGGCATCTGGACCTATCTGGCAGCACACCCCGGGGCGACCAGCGAAGCGGTCGCGGCCTCAGGCGACCTCAACCCGTTCTACACCGACATCCTGTGCAAGACCGCTCTGTCTGCGGGAGTGCTAGAGCGAAGCGCGGAAGGCTGGGAGATGGCTCCACACATGGACGAATTGCTGGGGTCACCGGGGACAACGTTCGACCTGTCTCGAGCCGCCCGCACCCACATCATGCTCGGCGAAGACTACGCGGAGTACCCAGAGGCCTTCCGTCGCGGCTCGGATCTCACCTATCAGAACCACGACGCCGGCTTCATGCACGAGGTGGCACAGAGTCTCCGTTCGCTTCCCTCGATATTCGTCGAAGCAGTCCTTCCCGAACTACCCGAAGTCGGCGCCGCACTGGAGCGAGCTTCCAGTTTGCTCGACATCGGTTGCGGCGCAGGATGGGCGGTCGTCACCCTCGCCGATCGATATCGACAACTCCACGTTACGGGCGTGGAGGTCGAGCCGGCATCCGTCACGATGGCGCAGGAACTGGTGGAGAGACGTGGGCTCACCGATCGATGTCAGATCGTTCACGGCGATGCCTCGGCATTCGCGACCGAAGCCGGATTCGACATCGCCACCATGTTCCTGGTTTACCACGAGATTGCACCGGAGCGGAAGCGCAACGTGCTGGAGTCCGTGTACGACGCGCTCCACCCTGGGAGCATCCTGGTGATCTTCGATGAGGTCTACCCGGAGACGGACGACGAGCTACGGACGATGCCGAGCCGGTACACGGCCCTGGCCCAGTGGTACGAGCTGATCTGGGGCAACGTCATCGACACTCGCCCTGCCGTCCTGACCGCGTGTCGCGCGGCAGGCTTCGACGTGGTAGATGAGTTGCCGTATTCGCGATTCCACATCTTCGTCGCCAGAAGGCCCTGAAGGAGTCCAGCCGCGGCCACCGGGGTTCTCCGTGCCGCCATTTCCATCTGGTGTGTAGGTTGGCCCGCATCACCCACCGGTCGGAGATGAGCGATGTCCCGAGTTGCCATGATCACAGGAGCCGCCGGTGGCCTCGGCCTGGCCTGCGCCAGGCACTTCGGAGACGGCGGCCTCCGCCTCGTCCTCGTCGACCTCGACGAAACTGCCCTGGGCGATACGGTGGCATCACTGAACACCGCAGGCCGCCCGGTGATCGGCCTGCCCACCGACGTGCGGACGGCGAGCGCGTGCCGCACCGCGATGCAAGCTGCGGTCGCCGAGTACGGCAGGGTCGACGTGCTCGTGAACGCGGCAGGGGTGTACCCACGGGTCGCACCCCTCGAGATCACTGAAAAGCAGTGGCGGCTCGACTTCGATGTCAACGTGCTCGGCACCTACTTCATGATGGTGGCCGCAGTCGCCGACATGCGGACCAGGCAGCGGGGCCACATCGTCAACGTGAGTTCGGTCGATGCCTTCATCGCCAAGCCGCAGAACGCGCACTACGCGGCCACCAAAGCGGCAGTTGTGAGCCTGACGCGATCCATCGCAGAGGAGGTCGCGCCACTCGGCATCCTGGTGAATGCAGTCGCGCCGGGGCCGATGGCGACCGAGCGAGCGAAAGCGACCGACTGGTACGCATCGATGGTCGAAGGGCTTCCGACCCGAGCCGCCATCGAGCCTGAAGAGGTTGCTGACACGGTTGCGTTCTTGAGTCGTGAGGGCAACGTCAGCACCACAGGAGAAACCGTCATCGTGAGCGGCGGCGGAGTGATCGTTTGAGAAGGGACTCCACATGACCTATGAAACCGCGCTCGTCACCGGAGCCTCACGCGGGATCGGCGCCGCCGTCGTCTCGGAGTTGCGCGACAGGGGGTTGCTGGTGCACGCCGTAGCTCGCCCCAGCCCGGAGCTATCGGCACTTTCGACCGACCCGCTTGTCACGGCTCACCCCATCGACGTGCGGGACACCGCAGCGTTGACTGCCCTCATCAGAGCGACGCAACCGGACGTGATCGTCAACAACGCCGGTATCCTCCCGCAGCTCGCCGGGTTCGCTGAGCTGACGCCGGACACGATCGACCAGTCCGTCGACGTCAATTTGCGTGCCGCGCTCCACGCCAGCCACGCGGCTCTGCAATCGATGATCGATCGAAATCGGGGCCACATCTTCCTGGTGGGGTCCGTTGCCGGCCGACTGCCCTCACCGAATACCGCGGTGTACTCCGCGACGAAGGCCGCGCTCCACATGTTCGCGGACACCCTGCGTCTCGATCTGCTGGGCACCGCGATCCGGGTGACGACCGTCATGCCGGGGCGGGTCGAGACCGGCATCTACGACGGAGCGCTCGGCGGGCACGACCAGGCGCAGCAGCTGCTGTACGCGGGCACCGAAGCGGTCCAGCCGGCAGACGTTGCCCATGCGGTCGGCGCTGCACTCGACATGCCGCCCAACGTAGACACCACCACCATCGAGCTGATGCCGACCCGGCAAGCCTATGGCGGGAACCAGCTCGCACGCAGCGACGACTGACGACCGATGGCCATCGCGATGACCCGCTCGCGTGGGACCTGGGATGTCGGGATGACAGGACCGCCTGGCAACGTCGGAACCCGCCTATCGTTGGAGTCACCGTCTCAGTGATCCGTGTAGCTCGGTGCAGCGCTGGTCGAGGAGGGCAGGTGGCGTGGCGTCAGTCGAGCTTGGACACCGCTATCGCCGACACCACTCGGCCAATGCTGGCGCCCACCAGGGAGCCGATGATCACGTCTCCCGGGTAGTGCACTCCTGTGTGGACTCTCGAATAGGCCACCCCTGCCGCCAGGAAGTTGAGCGGGGTACTCAGCACAGGAATGAACGCCGCAACCCCGGTCGCGAACGCGAAGGCAGACGCCGAGTGGCCGGAGGGGAACGAGGTCGAATCCGGCATTCGAACCCGCCGCTCCTCCGGGACGTCCTCACCCCCCCGGTTCGGCCGACTCCGCGGCGCCAGCCGCTTCAGACCCTGATTCACAATCAGTGAGGTAGCAGCGATGCAGACGAGGCCGGTTGCCGCGGCTTTGCGTCCCGTCTTTCCGCCGACCAGAGCCAGACCTCCCGCCACACCAAACCAGAGTCGCGAGTAGTTGGCAGCGTTGGAGAGCTGGCGCAACGGCTCATCCAGAGTAGGAGTCGGCGTATCGGCGATGGCGGCATAGACCGCCTCATCGAGCTGCTTCAGTTCCTCGACGGCCAGCCCCCGCCAATCACCGCCACCAGTTCCTGCTGAACCGGTCGTGGAGTCGTCACCGGCGGGGCTGCTCACGCCTCGATCCCCTCCGCTTCGTCGTCCTCGCCACCCAGTTGGGCCAGATCCAGGAACTTGGCCACCATGGCGTCGCGCCGTGGCACGAACCCCGGCTTGGTCCCTTGCGGGACGAGCACACGCAAGCTCTTTGGCCGGATCTCGAGGGTGAGCGGGCTGGTGAACTTCAGCGCCTCGCCGTCGACACCGGCCTCGATAGCTGTGTTGGATTCGACGCGAAGAGAACCGGTCTCCCAGTCCTGGACGTTGGGCAGGTCTGCAAGAGCCTGAAGGGCGAAATCCTCCGAGCCGGAGAGCGAGGTCACGGTGGTGACCCCGAGTCGTCCGGCGTCGAGGCGAAGACGCCGGCCGTAGTCCGGCGGGCCGGTGAACACGTATGGGTTATTGGAGATCAGAACCAGGGGCACCTGCTCATGGCGCTTGCCGTCCGGCGTCGCGAACCGAAGCGGAGGAAGGCTGTCCGGGTCCTCGGCGGCTTCCTTGACGACGGCAGAGATCGTCTCCGTCTTCGCCTCGCGATAGCCCTCCCGGTGAACCGCGATCGCGTATACCCCGAGGCTGACATTGTTGATGAAGACGTGCCCATTGGCCGTCGCGCTATCGACGGTGAGTAGGTCACCCTTGTCGACTGCGGCCAGGGCCGCCAGCGGATCGTCGCGGTCGAGCCCGAGATCGAGTGCGAAATGGTTGCGCGTACCGACGGGAATGCAGAAGAACGGAACATCCCGCTCCATTGCCACCCCGGCAACCAGCGCCAGTGATCCGTCACCGCCGGCCATGCCGATCGCATCTGAGCCGGCGCTGATCGCATCATGGGCCAGCGTCGCGAGCTCGTCTCCGCGCTCGAGCATGATCACGCGTAGGCCCCGCTTGCGTGCCGCATCGGCCAGACCGATCTCGTCCGCTTTGCCGTCTCCGCTCCAGCGGTTGATGATGAGGGCCGGGCTCGTGACCCGGGCACGCCGCCTCCCGTACGTGGTTCGGTTCTTGACCAGGGACCGAACCCCTTGCCTCCAGAACCGGGTGCTGATCAGGATTCCGATCACCATGCCGGCCAGCAACCAGCGTAGGTTCCGTTTCTGCTGTGTCATATCTGCTGCCATCAGGCGATGCTACCGCGTCGGTGCCGCCCGTCGTTCGACGCGGCAGAATGTGTCGGCAAGAGCGCGGACGCACCGCGGATTTGATCAGGATGCCGTCGAGTCATCCGTTCCGGAGAGATTGAATGCCGGCGTTGGGCGTCTGCGGGGTATTGCGCCGAGAGCAACGATCCCGACCGCGTACAGGCCCAGGATCCACCCCAGCATCTCACCCTCCTCCGAGACCAGGCTGAGCGTGGTGGAGGCCGCGATCGCTGCCACCGAGGCACTGAGCCCCACAAGCAGCCTCAGCCATCCCACGTCGCCGGGGCGGAAGGCGTGCTCGAAGCGCCCGAAGACGGCGACGACGCCCGCGAGGACGAGACCGAGGACCGCGACCCAGACGATCCGCGTGACCCACCACAACACCGTCAGGGGTTCGATGTCGAAGCCGACGCCGATTGCGTAACCGGCCAGAACTACGAGCGCGAGAGCGGTGACATGCCAGATGTAGACCGTCATCATCACGGTGTGGAGTGCCACCACGGCCGTCCACGGTCGCCGGCGCTGCATCCAGGCCTGCGCACCTGGTTCGAATAGGCGCAGCAGTCCGTATTGGAACACGCCGAGCGTCACCATCACGATGGTCGGCGGCAGCGTGTTGTTCTCCGGAGCCCCCGGGACCGCGACCATCGACACCGGGTAGGGGCCGAACACGGTGAGCCAGATGGTGATGCCGAGCCCGGCAGCCGCAATTCCGAGGGCGGCGATCCGACTGAGGGATCGTCGCCCGTCTGCCCAGCCGTAGCCGACCTGGTGAACCGCGAGCCAGACGAATAGGAAATTCGCCCACCCGATCCAAGCGGCGTCCACCGTGAACCGCACAACGTCGATCCCGATCGCGGCCACCACCAGCAGCGCGACCGACCACCAGCGGATTCTCTGCCAGGCTGCTGCCGTCAACGGAGTCGCCGCCACCACCAGGAGGTAGACCCCCAGGAACCAGAGCGGTACGACGGCGTTCCAGGCGCCGGAATGGATAATCCGATCGGAGACCCCCAACACCAGGGTCACCAGCGCTAGGACCGTGACGAAGGCAATGAAAGGTCCCACCGGTGTCATCAGCCGCTTCGCCCGGGTGGCGATCCACCGCTCCAACGCAACACCATTCGTATCGGCCCGATGCGACGATTTGTAGTTGGAATAGCCGCCGACCAGGAAGAAGACCGGAATCACCTGAACGATCCAGGTCAGCCAGTGGGTGTCTGCCGACAGGCTGAGGATGTTCGTGAACCGCAAGACGTCGCTCTCGGTGATCCAGACAGCCGCACCGATCCAGTGCCCGAGCACCACCAGGATGATCGAGATGGCCCGGTACAGGTCCACCGCACGATTCCGGCCGGCAGGGGTGGCCGCGACGAGATCCTCGATCCGGTTCACCGATGCATTGTCCCAGCCGACCTTCGTCCGCACCATCCTTAGGCTCGACACCTCGGCCGCTTATCCCGGGCAAGGCCTCTGGTGGGAAACCGGGAGGAGCGGTGCCGCTCACCTAGCCTGTCGGCTCATGCCCGGCTTCCGTTCCTTGCTCGCCCGTCTGCTCGCCCGACTCGTCACCAGCGGCTTCTTCCGGGGTTTCGAGATCACAGGCGACCCCGACCACGATGGTCCACGCCTCATCGTTGCGAATCACTTCAACGGATTCGTTGATGCCGTGGTGCTGGTGCGCGCCCTGGGTGGCTTGCCCCACTTCATTGCGAAATCGACCCTGTTCGACCGCCTACCGCTTCGCCTCCTTCTCCGGTTCCTCGGAGTGATCCCGGTGTATCGCAGCGTCGATCACGCGGACTTGTCGGAGAATCGATCGTCCTTCGAGGAGGTCAGGGCCGCGCTGGCAAGGGGCCAGACCGTGCTCATCTTTCCTGAAGGCACCGTCACCGATTCTCAGGAGCTCCAGCGAATTCGCACCGGCGCAGCGCGCATCGTGCTCGGAGCCATGGCAGAGGGGGTGGAGGACATCGCGATCATTCCAATGGGAATCACCTATGAAGACAAGGTGGCAGCCCGCTCCCGCGTGCTGGTTGAGGTCGGGTCCCTGATCGACGCCGATGCCGACCTCGTGCCACCGGCGGACGGCGGCGAGGTCACCGACGCCAATCATCGGCTGGTGCGGGCTACGACGAATCTCATTCGTGACCGGCTGGCGGCGGTCTCTCCCGTATACGGCAGCCTGGTGCGCGAGCGCGTCATGATGACTGCCGCGGAGGTACACGTTCGCGAACAGGCCGATCACGTCTTCTCAGAGCCAAGGCTCTCCGAGATCCGCGCGGTCTCGCAGCGGCTGGCCAACCTTCCCGAGGCGGAGTCGGACCCCGCGATCGACGCAACCGGCCGATACGAACTGGCCCTCTCAGCCGTCGCGCTCCGTGACGACCAGATCAGCCCACCGCCCCGGCTGTCTGATCTCGCCAGAATCGTCCTGCGCAAGGTCATCATCGTGCTCCTCATCCTTCCCCTGGCGCTGGTTGGGTTGCTCGCCAACTTGATTCCGACTCTGATCGTGTTCGGTGTCGGAGCCGTAATCCGAGAGCCCGTGACGAAGGGGACCGCTCGGGTCCTGACGGCACTTGTGGTGTTCCCGCTGGCATGGACCCTGCAGATCATCCTGGTGGGCCCGGAACGGATGTGGCTGACGCTGGGCGTAATGGTGGTGGGAGGTGTCCTGCTGGTGGTGGCGGTTCGACAGGTGCTGGAGCTCGTGGAGGCCACCATCACCTACTCATCGGTACGGAATCGCCGGTACCTACTCGACGACCTCGCCAGGATCCGGTCGCAGGCAGATGCCGCCATTGTGCAGGCGCTGGGATCTGCCGGCACCGAACCCAACGGCTGAAACTGAAACCGAACCGCCAGCCTGCCCTCAGTCAGATCGGCGGCTCGAGATCCTGACCTTGCCGCAGATGGTGCAGATGTGGCGCGAGGCGAACCCTGCAGACACCCGATGATCCCAGGTGTGTTTGTGCGTGCGACCCTGACGCATCTTCTTGGTGACTGGCACGCGGTCCAGACCGAACAGATCGAATTGACGTGCTTGGTCGATGGTGGCCAGCCAGGCCTGGCGTCTGCGAGACAGGATGCGACCGGCAGACGCAGGACGTAGATCTGGCGGTATGTCGGCGGTGGGCGCAACCGGCCGCTCCGACTTGGGCGCCTGAGCGGGAATCGCGTGTTCCGGTGCCTGTCCAGCGGCCGGCTTCGAGTCGGTGCGCCGGATTCGGATCTTGCGCTTCGGCTTGCTCTCTTCCTGGGGCGCGACTGAGGCTTCCTGTGCCGCCTCGGCGTCGGGCCTGCTCCGACGCAGCCCCACCCTCCGTTGCGACTCCTCCCCAGCGTCAGAAGGTGTTGCAGCCTCTGGTGCCGCCGCCTCAGGCTTGTTGCGACTGGTCCTTGCCTTCCGCTTCGGCTCCTCTGCGGCGAACATCGGTGCCGGCGAATCCTCGGCAGAGGACGCCACCTTCTGGCTGCGGATTCGCCACCGCTTCGGTGGGGGGAGCGGCGCCAGCGCGGAGATCAGCAGATTGCCTTCGAATGAACTCAGATCGTCCGGAACGAAGATGAGCAGGTCACCCTCGGCGAGGAACTCGAATCTGCCGTCTCCGGTCGACGTAATCGAAACCCCGGATGCCGGCCATGCGCCCAACTCGCTCCTGCCACTGCGAAGGGTGACTCGCGACTCCGTAACGCGTAGCGCGACGGTCAGACCTTCGGCGTCCTCCTGCAGGAGAAGGAGACCGGCGAAGGTGGCTACATCGGGTTCGGTAGCGTCGGCTGTCTTCGACATCACAGTCACTCTGTGTAGGAGAGTACTACCTACGGTGGTCGGAGACCAGAGGTCTCACTGTCGAACCTACCGGGCATCTGCCCTGCAGCAGTGGCTTTCAGCGATCCGAGAGCTTTCGTCTGCCCCTCACGATCCGTTGCCCATTTCGCCTGGAGAGCAGCTGCTGTCTGACAGAGCAAACTCGGAGACGGGCACCACAAGGGCCGCGGCGCTCGATCTCGCCAATCAGCATCTCGATGAACAGGCCGCTGCCGGGCACGATCGCCGGCTGCACGACCTTCGTGTTCACCCACTCGGTGGTGATGCTTCGACGCGGGCAGCTGCCGATTGCCTGCAGCGACGCGGGAAGATCCAGAGTCGTCATGAGACCACCGTGACGATCCCGGGAGGCGCCAGACAAGCGGCCGCTCAGCCTGGAGCGGGCCTCACTCGATCGATGGTCCGGAACCCGAGGTGGCTCATACCGGTGTCGATCATCTGCGGTTGGCGCGCGGCAGGGCGGTAGCGAAAGCAGTACTGCGGGGTACAGAGATGGGAACCACCCTTCACGACCTTGCGCGGAATCGGGGTCTCCGGCTGCATCGGATCGAGGCTTGCTTCGGGCGTGGGGCGTCGCGGGTCGGCTGGGGCACAGCACGATGGTTCCTCTGCCGGCCGCACCCGTGTGTACCAGTCTTCCGTCCATTCCCACACATTCCCTGTCATGTCGAACAAGCCGTATTCATTCGGCGGGTATGAACCCACCGGTGCCGTTCGAGTCCAGCCGTCGACTTTCGTGTTCTCGTACGGGAATGCTCCCTGCCACGTGTTGGCGAGCGGCTCCGTCTCCTGCGAATCATGGTCGCCCCAGACGAACTCGGCACCATCGAGACCACCACGGGCGGCATACTCCCACTCAGCCTCGGTGGGCAGCTGACGACCGGCCCATTTGCAGTAGGCAACGGCGTCGACGTAGGAGACGTGGACCACGGGGTGATCCCCGAGGCCATCGAGATCGCCGTCTGGTCCCGTCGGATGCCGCCACTGCGCCCCGGGGGTCCACGCCCACCAGTTCGAATAGTCGCGGAGGTTCACCGGTCCGTCCGTCATGGTGAAGACCATCGAACCGGGCACGAGGTTCTCAGCAGGTGCTCCGGGGTACAGCTGGGGATCGGGCGGCTGTTCGGCAACGGTGAGGTAGCCCGTGCTCGCAACGAAGTCCGCAAAGACCGAGTTCGTCACCGCATGGGTGTCCACCCAGAAGCCATCGACCGCGATTCGCCTCACGGGACCTTCGTCCGGGTAGTGCCTGTCGGACCCCATGGCGAATTCGCCACCCGCGATCCAGACCATTCCTCGGTTCATGGGATCAGTGCAGCCCGCCCCCGGCTGCGTCCTCCATGCGTTCGAGGACCGTGTCCAGGTTGAAGGCAGCAGGCTTCTGGCGTGGCGGAAATTCGATGAACGATTGAATTTGCTCCGCGGCGAGCGCCTGCATCGGGTAGATAACGAATACGTGCTCGAGGTACCAGTCCCAATACGAATTGGCGTTCTCGTCTGCTCGCTCGAAGGGATCACGGCGCAAGTTGAAGATCTTGGGCATCCGAAGGGGAACAAACGGCTCGGCCCACAGCTGCATGGTCTTGGCGCGCTGTTCGTAGAAGACGGCCTTCCAGTCCCCGTAGCGGATCCCCGTCACCAATCCGTCATCGTTCGTGTAGAAGAACCAATCGCGGGGTGAATCTTCCGTCTCGCCCGTGAAGTAGGGCAGACAGTTGTACCCGTCGATGTGCACTTTGAAGTGATTATCTCCAGCTTGATGGCCGACCCTGAGCTCCTCCACGATGTTCGGAGCACCCGCTGCGGTCAGCAGGGTCGGGAGCCATTCCTGATGAGTGACGATGCCATTGAGCACCTTGCCTGCGGGGAACTTGCCGGGCCAGCGGGCGAAACACGGCACGCGGTACGCGCCTTCCCAGTTGGAGTTCTTCTCGCTCCGCCACGGTGTGATCGCTGCGTCCGGCCAGGTGTTGAAATGCGGGCCGTTGTCGGTGGAATACATGACGATGGTGTTGTCGGTGATCCCCAGCTCATCGAGCAGGTCGAGGAGTTGTCCGACGTGTCGGTCGTGCTCGACCATCGCATCGTTGTAGAAGCCCTGACCCGAGATCCCCTTCGTCTCGTCCTTGATGCGCGTCCACAGGTGCATGCGGGTTGCATTCCACCAGACGAAGAACGGCTCATCCGCTTCATGTGCGTCCCTGATGAACCGCTCGGCGCGATCGGTCGCATCGTCGTCGATTGTCTCCATCCGCTCCATCGTCAAGGGACCGGTGTCCTCGATACGCCCGTCTGCGTACGAGTGGATGACGCCGCGGGGACCAAAGCGTTCGAGGAAGGCAGGGTCCTTCGGGTAGTCCTCGTGCTCTGGCTCATCTTCAGCGTTCAGGTGGTACAGGTTGCCGTAGAACTCGTCGAAACCGTGGTTCGTCGGCAGGTACTCGTCCTTATCCCCGAGGTGGTTCTTTCCGAATTGGCCGGTGCGGTAGCCGAGCGGCTTGAGCAATTCGGCGATCGTCGGATCCTCAGACTGGAGACCGATGTCGGCGCCGGGCAAGCCGACCTTGGTGAGACCCGTTCGCATCGGGTTCTGGCCGGTGATGAATGCAGCGCGGCCCGCAGTGCAGCTCTGCTGGGCGTAGTAGTCGGTGAAGTCGATGCCCTCACGAGCCACGCGGTCGATATTCGGGGTTTCGTACCCCATGGCACGTCGGTTGTTGTGGCTGATGTTGTACCAGCCGATGTCATCACCCCAGAGGATGAGGATGTTCGGTTGGCTGGACATGTCGACCCCCGCGCTTTGAGATCGGTGCACCTTAGCCCCGTGTGATCCCGCAATCTCGCTCGGTCGCCGCTGCCGATATGGAATCAGCCGCCGAGTGCAGGTGCCGCCGAGTGCAGAGAGCCGCGTGGGGAGAAGTACTCATTGGTGGGTCGTTCGGCAGCCGCTTCAGCAGAAATCGAAGGGCCACTCCGATATCACCCGCGCACGAGCACGATCGTGCGCCAGACCAGATCGTGATCGTCACTGACCACCGCGAACCCGGAGTCCTCGAGGCTCGCCAGCAACCCGTCGGTCGGGTGGATGAACGCTCGGAACGATCGGCCCCGCAGTTGCTCGAAGCGGTTGCCAAAGAACAGAAACGCCCGGTGGATCCAGGAAGAGCGCGGAATCGTGAACCCGATGACCCGGCGCGCTCTGCCTGCGGCGGCATCGATCATCTTCTCCCAGTCCGGGTAGCAGCAGACGACGCGATGTAGTAGCACGATGTCGGACTCGGGAAGCGCCGTCGCATCGTCCACCAGGTCGCCTACCTGGAACCGGCTGCGGTCGCTCACACCGACCTCTGAGGCCAGCCGCTCTGCCTGAGGTCGCCACACATCGGTGAGGTCCACGTTGACCGCTGAGGCAGCCCCTCGCTGTATCAGTTCGACCTGCAGCGCCCCAACGCCGCCGCCGATCTCGAGGACTGTGGCGCCTTCGAGACCGAGCGCGGTCACGCGGTCGGCGAGTACCAATTCGGACCCGCCGAGACCCGATTTCAGATAGTTCGTCGCATCGCGGGACGATTCCTTGACGGTGAAGACCTCACCGTATTCATCCGCGTAGCATCAGTTGGGCATGGGCGGGATCGTAACTCGACACGCTCCGACGCGAAACCAGGCGGAGGTGCTGTCGACCGACCTCACCGAACCGTCGACGTTCTCACCTGCTCTCGCCGTCCCGTCAAAGGGTCGGGGTGGGCCGAGGTCGTACCTTGAGGTTCAGCGACTTCTAGAAGACGTCCCAGCTGAGGCCCAGCCAGGCATCGCCGGACCAGGAAGCTCCGCTCCAGGACGCTCCTGACCACGAGGCTCCCGACCAGGATGCACCGTTCCAGGTGCTGCTCGACCAGGAGGCACCGGACCACGAGGCCCCGCTCCAGGAAGCACCTGACCACGAAGCACCAGACCATGAGGCACCTGACCACGAAGCGCCGCTCCAGGAAGCACCGTTCCACTCGCCGCCCGACCAACTGGCGCCGGCTGCGCTCAAGGTCGACCAGCTCGCGCCGTCCCACGCATTGCCGAAGATATCCTGCTCCCCCTCGAGCGTGACACCGTCGTGCTCGAGATGTTTCGGGGAACCCACCTTGACTAGTCAGGCGAGCACGCGCGGCCAGCACGTCCTATCCGACGATACCGATCAAAGAGCCCGATCGTGGGCTTCCACCCCCGCGAATCGGTAGCCACCCCTGGTTCACGCTCAGCGGGCGCCCATGTCCTCGAGTTGTTGCTTGAACGCTTCAATCTCCGGAACCGGAATGACGGAATCCTCCAGCCATTCAGGCAATCCGGTCATCACCGACGGATCGGTCCTCACGCCGCCCATCCGGGCCGCATATTCGTTGTCGGTGACGATGAAATCCCACGGCACCACCTCGGCAGCCCTGGTGACGATTTGTTCCGGGGTGACGTTGACGACGGTGTAGTCCTGGGCCAGGGTGAAAGGACCCTGATATCCGGTGCGAAGCCCGTCGAGGATCGGCTGCGGAGTGCCGGGAGCCACCAGGGCATGGAACCCCATCGCGATCCCCGGTTTGGTGGCCGCAAAGACCTTGGCAGCGGCCTCCGGTGAGGTGTGTTTGGTCCACGCAACGATTTTGGCCTGGATCTCGGTCCACCCCATGTTGTCCACGTAGGTTTGCGGCGGGTTGAAGATCTCATGAATCAACACATCAACCCCCTGGGCATGCTCAACCGTCAACGTCGATGGCTCACAATCACCCGCATACACCACACTCAACCGCCCGTAGTCCAGGCGGTACCCCACTGCACCAAAGACCCCGTGCGGCACGGGGAACGACGTGATCCTCGCGCCATTGGTTTCGTACACCACCTGCGCTCGGTCTGCCGAGAACCGGTGCGGGGTGATGTCAAACCCACGCGGATCCAGATTCCCGATCTTGGTGTGGTCATGCCACCGAGCAAACCGCTTGATCGCGTCCACCAGCGCATCCATCGTCTCTTCCTCGTCCGTGCCATCCGGACCGTGGATGTGCATCGGCTCGAGGCGTCCGTTGGACTGCCCGAAGTCGTAGTACACCGGCAAATCTGCGATGTGATCCAGGTGATAGTGCGTGATGAAGAACTTGGTGGCCTTCCAGTACGGCACCCGCAGTGTGTTGAACGCCAGATTCGTACCCGCCCCGGCATCAAAGATGAACACGTCACCGTTACCGAGTTCCATCATGAACCCGGCACACCCCTGCGCCCGCCGCGCCGGATACCCCGTACCCAGGGCCGTCACCCGGATCTCGTTCTCAGCCAGCGTCTCGCTCCCGGCGACATATTTCGCCGGATACTCCTGGAGGTCGGCGAACGAGTCCTTCACGACGACGGGATGAGTCGTCAGCGGCTCTCCCTGATACGGCTGCGGTAGTTCCTCAGCCATTGCATGCCTCCTCACGAGAGCGTCTAGGGAGCCTACCCAGGAGCTACTCAGCCGGAGTCGTCATCCAAGTGGGGCTTGGTCGTTTGCGACGCAGTCGGGCACGGTCGGCACGGTGAAGCCCATGCCCAGGTATGCCCGCGCCAGCATGCCGAGCCACTGGTACACCGTTCCCTCCCAGCTGCTGAGCGGTCCGGGTCGATACCCGCGATTGTGGAGCCCGCGGTTGACCGACTCGCAGGCAGCCCAGTCTTGGCGGTTCGTGATGTCCCAGAAGTCGACGGCGTACGCAGGATCGAATCGGGCTCGTGCGACCGCCTCGGCGGCAAACAGCCATGTGCACTCCACGCGAGTTCGGTCGGGTGCCGTTGGCGTCAACCGGTGGGTCAGGAGGTAGTCCGGATGAGCGCTCAACAGCAGATTCGGAAACATCGTCACATAGAGGACCTTCCGCAGCTGGTCAGCCGTCAGGCAGGGGAAGGACGACGAGTGACTGACCCCATCCAGGCTCATCGTCGTGGCGGGCGGTTTGAGGTCCATCGTGCCACCGCACCAGAGGCCGGTCGGTTGGATGTCTACACCGCTCTCGGGTGGGGTGACTTCGCAGAGCTCAGGGTGAATGGACGAACAGTGGTAGCACTCGTTGTAGTTCTCCACGATGGTCTTCCAGTTGGCCGCAACGTCGTACTCGTGGCGAGCCACCTCGACGAGTCCTCCTAGCTCGTAGTCGGCCAGCAGGTCGGTCAAGTTCCCGGCGTGTGCCGCCAAGGGCCCCGCCGAACCGGAGAGGTCGAGGAACATGAATCCGTTCCAGATCTCGGTCGCAACGGGAATCAGGGGATAGTCGTCACGATCGAAACCTTCCGACTGGGTGAGGGTGGGCGCGGAGTTGAGGTCGCCGTCGAGGCGGTACGACCACGAGTGGTAGGGGCATCGGATGAGGCGAGCGTCGACCGCCTCGCCGACTGGAGCCAACTCGTGGCCCCGGTGGCGGCAGGTGTTGGAGAACGCTCGCAGCTCGTCACCGGACCGGGTGAGGAGCACCGCTTCGTTTCCCAGCGAGATGGCCCTCACCTGGCCGGGCTTGAGGAGCTCTTCGGTTCTTCCGGCGCACATCCAGCCGGCTCCGAAGATGTGTTCGTACTCCCATGCAAACACCTCCGAAGACGTGTAGGCACCTGCGGGCAAGGTGACGGATTCGCCGAAGGGCGCAATCACTCTCTCGAGGGCCGACGGGTCGAGCGGCGCCGGCGGCGGCGTCGCCGTGTCGCGGCCATTCGCCATCAGGGCACCCTTCCCCCTCGGTCTCCTTCGGTTCCGACTGATCGTAGACCGTTGGGTCCCCCGCTCGGCAGCCTCAGTCGAGGCGACCGTGATGAATCCAGTGCGCCAGGTCCGGAGGCGCCATATCGCTCACCAGGGCCTCATAGCGGCGTTGCTGGGCTTCGGTCATCCGCTGCCGCCATTCACCTGAGGATCCGCTGCGGAAGAAGGCGGCAGGGTCCTTCCACACATTGAGGTGTGCTTCCGGTGCGACCTCACGGGCCCGGTCCCTCGCTTTGGCCAGGCTCGCCTCCTCCGCCAGCTCGACGGCACGGTCGGCAGTGAGTTCGATCCCAAGGTGTTCGGCCAGGCGGCTCAATTCAGCGGGGAGATCAGTCAAGTAGTCGTTGAAGTGGAACAGGGCCACATTGGCTTCGTGGCGACGATCCCAGAAGGTGAAGTAGTGATGCACCATGAACCGCACCGACCACTCGGGCTCAGGATCATCGGTGTCGATCCACCGGTCGAAGTATGCGGCGTCGCTCGGGGTCGGTTGCCGCGGCGGCGGGTCTTCGCCGCCGCGTTGGGGTGCCATCAACTCCGCGAACCGTTCCCGCTTCATGTTCGCTGAGTGGTACCGCATCGACACCGCGGCGTCCCTGGGATCACGGCCGACACAGACGTAGCTCACCTCGTCTCGAACCGGGATCCCGTCCAACGGCGAGTGACTCTTGATGAACCGACGATGGTCCTGAGCAGCAAACAAGGCGTGCGCCGCATCCACCGACCTGATCTGCTGCTCCATCCACGGTGACATCTCGCTGATCGGTCGCGGGAAATCGGGCCCGTCGAAGATGAGCAGTGCAACGAGCAACTGGGTCCACGTGTTTCCCGACTTGGAAGGAGCATCGATGATGATGTCGCCGCTTCGAAACTCGAAGCCTTCCCAGCGGGCGATTTCGGCGTCGGGAGCACGGTATCGCCGTTGCGGTGGGTTCGATCCGGTCACGGCGCGAGAGCCTAGGTAGATCGCGGCACCCTTGCCTGCGCGACAATCCCTTTCGAATCCGTAGACAGGAGCCCGGATGAGCGAGCAGACCATCTTGCGATCGGTCGCCGTTCCGAACGAACATGGCGGCTGGAGCATCACGCTCGAACCGGTCGTTCTCGGGCTGATCGTGGCGCCCACGGTTTCCGGCTTCGCCCTCGGGGCGGCAGCATTGCTCGCCTTCATCGCACGGACCCCGCTCAAGATCGTCCTCGTGGATCGCTGGAGAGGACGCCGGATCGAGCGAACTCGCCTGGCGACTCAGGTGGTGGTCATGGAACTGGTCGCCCTCGCTGCGTTGGTCACTGTCGCGATCGTTACCGCGCAGGCAGCTTTCTGGTGGCCGCTGGTGGTGGCCGCCCCTCTGATCGCGGTGGAGCTGTGGCACGACGCGCGCAGCCGGAGTCGCAGGCTGGTACCCGAACTGGCCGGCTCCGTCGGCGTCGCGTCTGTGGCGGCTGCCATCGCCCTGGCAGGGGGCGAGAGCACCGGCGTCGCAGCGGGCCTGTGGATTGTGGTCGGGACACGCTCGATCGCGACGGTGCCCTTCATTCGAGTGCAGCTCCTCCGCTTCAAAGAACAGCCACATGCGACCTGGCAGAGCGACCTGGCGCAGTTCGCCGCCGTCGCTGTCGCCGCTGCAGGTGTCGCGCTCGGCGTCGTCCCGGTCCCCGCGGCCCTCGCCATTGCCGGCCTTGGCCTGTTCGAACTCGTCGCCGTACGCCGTCCGCCGCGCCCCGCGGCAGTGCTGGGGGCCCAACAGGTGGTGCTCGGCCTCACGGTGGTGCTGATCACCGGACTCAGCGTGGTGGCTCCCTGAGCCGTCTCGGGGGGTTCGCAACCGCCGAGACGGGGGAGACCCGTGACCTTCGCCTCTACCGAGATCACTCGTCATTTCAGATAATTCTGAAGTTATGACAACCGCGATGATGCAGTATGTCGAGGATATGGCTCGAATCTTCGAGTACTTCGGCCTGTCTCGAATGGCAGCGCGGGTGTGGGCACTGCTCTGGGTTACAGAGGCACCCCACCTGTCTGCGTTCGATCTTGCCGAAGAGCTGGATGCCAGTGCCGGTTCGGTTTCGGCAGCAACCAGACAGCTACTCGACCTCGGCGTCATCGATCGCGTACGGGTCCGAGGCGAGCGACGGGCGTACTTTCGCGCCAGTACGAACGCGCTGGGAAGGTTGTTGTTGCGCCGCACAGCAGGGACCCGGGAGATGGTTCGACTCGCCGAACGCGGCCTTGTCGAGTTCGGCGACATCCCCGAAACCAGGGCACGACTCGAGGACATGAGACATTTCTACATCTGGTTCCTCCACGAGATGGAGGACCTCGCCGAGCGTTGGCAGAAGGAATCGGATGCTCGTGCTGCCGAAGTGAAGGAGAACAAGACATGACCGACCTGCTCGTCGATCTCCAAGGGGTTTCCCGGCGCTACGTACTGGGATCGGTGACCGTGTCCGCGCTGGACACGATCGACCTGCAGGTCCAGGAGGGAGAGTTCGTGGTCGTCCTCGGCCCCTCTGGCAGTGGAAAGACAACGCTGATCAACATGATCGGTGCACTGGATACACCAACGGAAGGCACGGTACGAGTCGCCGGAGTCGAAACCACCAACGCCTCGCGCAACGAACTCTTCGAGTTTCGCCGCACCCTGGTGAGCTTCGTCTTCCAGAGCTTCAACATCTTTCCCGGCCTCACCGCTCGCGAGAACGTGCAATTCGGAATCGATGTTTCAGGCCGAAAAGACCACACCGCAGAACAGGTCCTCGATCGAGTCGGGCTTGGCGACCGCGCCGACCACTTCCCGCACGAACTCTCGGGTGGTGAGCAGCAGCGGGTGGCTATCGCTCGCGCCGTCGCCACCGGGAATCCGATCCTCCTGGCGGACGAACCCACGGGCGAATTGGACTTCTCCACCGGCGTCCAGATCCTCCAGCTGCTGCGCGAGCAGGCCGGACCCGGCAAGGCAGTGCTGGCGGTGACCCACAATCGCGAGATCTCCAGAATTGCTGATCGAGTCGTCGAACTATCGAGCGGCCGCGTGGTGAGCGATGGGCCTCCGGCCGGAGGGGTTGCAGCACTCGCCGACCTGCACTGGTAGGAGGGACCGTGATGAGCTCATTTCGCAGAATGCTGCGTTGGTCCTGGCGTGATCTGCGTTCCCGCTGGGTCCAGGTCGTCGCGATCGCGCTGATCATCGGTCTCGGGGTGGGTGCCTACGCCGGGCTCACCAGTACTGCGCAATGGCGCCAGGAATCCGCAGACTTCAACTACTCGCTGCTGAACATGTACGACGTTCGAGTCGAGCTGAGCGAGGGGTCCATGGTGTCTGCCGGCGAACTGAGCGCGATCGTCGCCGCCGCCGACCCGACCGCGATCACGGCCGTGGAAGAGCGTCTGCTGGCCCCCACCCAGGTGGCCGTCGACACCGCAGAAGGAAGGGTGTTAGTCCGCGGCTTGATCGTTGGGGTGCCGGTCGCCGAAGATGCGCCCACCATCAACGGGCTCTACGTGCACGAGGGACGCGATCTGGGTAGCGCGGATAGCGAAGAGGCGGTGGTCCTGGTCGAACGCAACTTTGCCGTCCACTACGACCTGCCGGCTGCAGGGACGCTGGAGGTCAGCGGAGCACAGTCTCTGGAGTACGTCGGTCACGCCACCACTCCGGAGTACTTCTACGTCGTTACCGAAGGCGGAGGGTTCTTCGCCCAGTCCACGTTCGCAGCACTGTTCACCTCCCTCGACACCGCGAACGCCGTGGTCGGAACCGATTCCATGGTCAACGATGCGGTGGTGACCCTCGAGTCCGGCACCGACCGGGATCAGTACTTGCGAGGCCTCGAAGCGACCTTCGCCACGGCCCTTCCAGACGTCGGAGTCGAGTTGACCGTTCCCGAAGACGACCCGGTTTGGATCCTCACCTATGAGGACATCGAGAACGACCAACAGTTCTTCGTCATCCTGGCCTTCCTCATCCTGGGTGGCGCTGCGGCCGCGGCCTTCAACCTGACGGCCCGGATGGTCGAACAATCCCGCCGGGAAATCGGGATCTCCATGGCCCTCGGCGTACCGCGAGCCGCGATCGCGCTGCGGCCGATGCTGGTGGGCCTGCAAATCGCGTTCCTCGGCGTGCTCTTCGGAGTCGTCGTCGGCGGACTGATCGCTGCCGGAATGGCCTCTGTCCTCAGCTCCCTCATTCCGTACCCCGAGTGGCTGACCCCGCTCCAGGCCGGCACGTTCGGCGTCGCCGCGCTCATCGGTATCGCCATCCCGCTTCTCGCCGCGGGAGTACCAGTGTGGCGGGCCGTCCGGGTGGATCCCGTCGACGCGATCCGTACCGGGCATCTGGCGTCGCGTGGTGGTGGGCTGGCTCCGTTACTGGCCAGAGTTCACCTGCCGGGCGACACCCTGACGAAGATGCCGTTCAGGAATCTCATGCGAGCGCCCAGACGCGGCATCCTCACCGCGCTCGGAATCGCCGCCACCCTCGCGGTCCTGGTGATGATCATCGGCGCCATCAACTCGTTCCTCACCGCTGTAGACGAAGGGGCTGCTGCCAGTGCCGGGAATGTGCCGGACCGCGTGATCGTGACGCTCGACGGAACCTATCCGACCGCCGCCCTGCCGGTGTCGAGCGTGATGGACTCGTCGACTCTCAGCGAGGCAGATGCCGTGCTCCAGGTGGGAGGGGAACTGGCCACTGGGTCGGAGTCCTTCGAAGCCGTGATCGAGTTCGTCGACTTCGAAAGCGGGCTCTTTCATCCGATCATCATCGAAGGTAAGGCTCCCGACGGCACGGGAGGCCTGGTGCTCTCCAAGAAGGCTGCAGCCGATCTCGATGTCACCGTCGGCGATGTCGTCACGCTGACGCACCCGGTTCGCACGGGTCCGACGACGTTCGCTTTGCAGGAGAGCACGCTCGCCGTCGTTGGCGTCCACAGCAACCCCTTCCGGCCCATCACCTACATGGCGGTCGACGATGCCAGCCTGATGGGGCTCGAGGGCCTTGCCAACTCGGTGAGCGCGATACCGACCCCGGGCATCACCGTGGCAGACATCCAGGCAGACCTCTTCGTGACCCCGCAGGTGGCCTCGGTGCAGCGGGCAGATGCCCAGGCCGACCTGATGCGCGACCTCATCGATCAGTTCGTTGGGATCTTCCAGCTGATGCAGTTGGTGGTGCTGGTGCTCGTGGTGGTCATCGCTTTCAACGCGGCGTCGATCGCACTCGACGAGCGGCTGCGAGACAACGCCACCATGTTCGCCTTCGGTGTGAAGCGACGCCGGGTGGTGGCGATGGTCATGACGGAGAACCTCGTAGTCGGCCTGATCGCGACGCTTCTGGGAATCGGACTCGGTCTGCTCATCCTGCAGTGGTTCATCGAGGTGCAGGCCCCGCAGTCGATGCCGGAACTCCAACTCCCGCTCGTGGTGGGTTGGGACGTCATTGCCTGGTCGGTGGCCGTTGGTGTGGTCGCGGTGGCCCTCGCCCCGTTGCTCACCGCACCTCGCAAACTCCGCAAGATGAACATCCCGGACACGCTGCGAGTGATGGAGTAGGCCTCCTCCATCCCCGGCCGCAGCGAACTAGCGTGGCTGCCTGACCACGGAAGGGGACCCTCATGAGCATCACGGGAAGCAGGGTCGGGATCGTGGGTGGCAGCATCGCTGGTTGTGCGGCGGCGATCGCGCTCGGCCGGGCGGGCTGTGATGTCGAGGTGCTCGAACGAAGCAGCTCTGCTCTGCAAGATCGCGGTGCCGGCATTGCCGTCCCCCACGCGCTGCGCAAGGAGCTCATCAGCGCCGACTATCTCGACGCCGACTACCCGTTCTGGCCGTCCGAGCACCGGCTCTGGGTGATCAAGGACGGAGATGATCCGACCGGCAGGCTGCTGTGGCGGCAACGAGCCGATGCCTCGCTCAACAACTGGTCGATCCTCTGGAAGTCGCTGAGAAGAAGGGTCGAAGACACGCGCTACCGCGACGGACACCAGGTCATCCAACTCGAGAACTCACAGTCCGGCGTTGTTGTCGAGCTCGGCGACGGATCCCGCGAACGATATGACCTGCTTGTCGGGGCAGACGGCTATCGGTCCAGCATTCGCGCCACGCTGTACCCACATTCGCAACCAGACTTCGCGGGTTATGTGCTGTGGCGTGGTAACTACCCGGAAAGCCGGCTCGTCGACCGGACTCCGCTCGATGCCGCAGACGCCGATCACTCGTGGTTCACGGTGTGTTTCCCCGAGGGCCACGGGGTCTTCTACATGATTCCCGGAAGTGATGACCGCTCGGATGTCGGACACCGCCGCGTCAACTGGGCGGTCTACACGCCCACGCCGGATACGGCGCCCTTCGACACCCCGGGATCGGTGGCGCCGGGCAGCCTCGGCGACCTGGCAGACGTCCTCGATGAATACGTTGACCGGTACTTCCCACCCTGGCAGGCCTCGATAATCCGGCTCTCGCAGCCAGACGAGGTCTCGGTGCAGCCGATATACGACGACATCCTCCCCTCTTACGTCGCCGACCGGGTTCTGTTGCTGGGCGACGCGAGCACGGTCACACGCCCGCACACCGGCAGCGGGGCGACCAAGGCGCTGCAGGACGCACTTGCGCTGGAGACAATCGCCACCGGCGCGGACTCATGGGAGGACGTGTTGATCGCCTACGACGCGGAGCGTGCCACCGCAGGCAACACATTGGTGGATCTCGGGAAACGAATCGGTCGAGCCCAGGTGGAACACACGCCGGATTGGGCGAGCATGACACCGACGGACTTCGAGGCTTGGACTGCCGCCACGCTGTCTGGTGAGTCGTTGTACTTTTACGGACGGGACGAGGGCGCGGGCTGAGCGAAGCTACACCCCCAATGCTCAAACAGCTGCCGTCTTCACCGCTCGCGTTCTGCGACCTGGCTAAAACGGTTCATGCCGACCACGAAGGCCACCATCGCGATGAGGATGCTCGCTGCGAGGATCACTGCGAACCAGATACTCACTGGCTCCGGAGGACCAGCCGGAAGGGCAGCTGCCAGGCTGACGGGTGCCCTGACATTGATGACTCCAACCATGTCGGGATGCAACGTACAGAAGTACTCAAACCGGCCTACCTGTTCGAAGGTCTGCTGGTACACGTCCGCAGCCGCCAGGATCCCCGAATCGGACGTTCCGTCACGTGCGGTCACCGTATGTGGCAAGGCCCCTTCGTTGACCCACAACACGGAAGAGCCGAGCTCGATGGTCAGAGTCCCGGGCTGGTAGGCGAGGTCCACCACCCGTATCCGGGAGTCGGTGCTCGCATCGGACGGCGCGATGCCCGTCTGCGGGCCGTCCGATCCGCCTTCCAGCGAAGTGGATCCTATGGGACCCTCCGCCGGACCCGGCTCCGATCCCGCTGTGGTGACATTGATCGCCCCCACCATCCCCGGATGAATTGCACAGAAGTACTCGATGAGGCCGGGGCTCGTGGTGGTGAGCGAGTAGCCATCTCCGGTCATCAGGAATCCAGAGTCGAAGCTCCCGTCGGCCGCCGTAACGGTGTGAGGCAGTGACCCGGTGTTCGTCCACGAAACCACCGCACCTACTGCAACCTCGATCATTCCCGGCTGAAAGTCGTTGTCGATGATCGTTACCGCGGACGGACCGGTCGCGGCACCGTCCAACGCCGCCGGAGCAACCGAGGTATTCACCGAAGGCGGGTCTGACGAAGACGCGGTCGCCGACCCGACCACCGTGATCACTCCCTTCATCCCGGGATGAATGGTGCAGAAATAGTCGAACACCCCGGGAGATACAAAGGTTCGCTGGAAGCTCCCTCCCGGCGAAAGAAACCCAGAATCGAAGCTCGAATCGCGGGCGGTAACCGTGTGGGGAAGGTTGCCGCCGTTCGTCCACCGCAGCGTGGCCCCGGTCGCGATCGTGCGCGTCAGCGGGCTGAACGCGTTGTCGATGATGGAGATGTCGGATGGACCGGTCGGACGTCTCGGAGACCCAGGATCCGGAAGTGAATTCGACGGCGTTGGCTCGGCCGTTGGCGGCGGCGAACTACCTGTTGTGGCTCCGGTTACCACAATGGTGCCCCGCATGGCCGGATGGAGGGTGCAGAAGTAGCTGAAGCTGCCCGGCGTCGCGAACGTGTTCGCAAAGGTGTCCCCCGTGATCAAGAATCCTGACTCGAACGCACCGCCGGTAGCCGCCACCGTGTGCGGTGCGGCACCAACGTTGGTCCACGTCACGGTGGTGCCTGCCGCGACGGCTCGCGACCCCGGCTCGAAGCCAAAGTCGACGATGCTGATCCCGGCGGGTCCGGCGGGAGCTGGGGGCACGGTGGTGGTAGGCGATGAGGGATGGGGTGTCGGTTCTGGAGCAGGCGGAGGAAAGCTACCCGGGGTCGCGACGACCACCACCTCGCCTCTCATGTCCGGGTGAATGGTGCAGAAGTAGGAGAAGGCCCCCGCAGACCCGAACGAGCGGCGATAACTTCCACCGGTGTCGAAGATCCCGCTGTCCCAGGAGCCGTCCGTTGCCGTCACGGTATGCGCCCGATCGTCGTTGTTGACGAAGCTCACTGTCGCACCAACACCGACTTCGATGCTTGCCGGACGGTAAACCCGATCAACGATCGACACGTCGCCGCTCAATAGGGGTGCTGGTGCGCCAGGCGCCGGATCGGGTTCGGTACCGCCGGACGGTGGATCGCCGGTAGTGACGGTGATCGACCCGTGGTACGCCTCGTTGTGCCGGTCCCGATCATCGACGTACTCGTATGTACCGTCCGCGGTGAGCGTGACCGAGTACGTCGCACCTTGTTCCAGGTTCCCCGAGTCGAACTCGGCGGGCCCCGATACCGACCGCACCCGATGCCGCTCGCCGTCCTGATTCACGAACGTAATCGTGGTTCCGGGTGCAACAGTCAGCTGGGCGGGGCGAAGGGTGTCCGCGATCAGCACATCGACGTCCTCTGCAGTGGCAATCGCGGGCGGCAACAGCGTGAGGAACATCGCGGTCAGGGCACCGAGACGGAAGACGGCGCCGACCAGGCTGCGGAACGCACGCGGGGCTTCTGACCTCCGGTTCACGCTACTGCCTCCACGCCTTGTCCGATCCGTGCGCCCGCGCCCGGGCGAGCCAGCGCCGGAATCGTTCGTATCGCCAACTCCTTGCATATGCCGTCATCGTGTGCGCACTCAGATAAACCGGGCACCAAGGCCCGGATAGCCGACGGATAAATCGAGCAGCGATCCGAGGTCCGCAGGCGGGTCGTCATTCGGCCAGGAACCGGCGAATCCGTTGCTCGACATCGGGAGGAACCACACTGTCCTTGTCCCGCAGGCTCCCAAGGCCTTCGTTGGCGCCTACCAGCGCCGCATAGAGGGGTGGACAGGTGGGGCACACCCCGAGATGAGCCTCGACCAGCCCGGCTCGCTCGGCCTCGAGCGTTCCCGACAGGTAGTCGGACACATGCCGACGCGCATCCCAGCACCGCATTGGCACTCCTTTGAGTTGGACCCTCCGCTCTGCGCCGTCCGCGAGGGCACTCACGAGGGCCATGCGGCCCCTGCGTAGGCGCTGCTTGGCAGCAGCAAGCGTGATCTGCTGCGTGTCGGCAATCTCGGCCACCTTCCACCCCTGCGCGTCGTGCAGGATCACCGCAGTTCGATAGGGGAAAGGGAGGCGAGCCAGGGCATCCTCGAGTTCTTCGCGAGTCTGGGTTCGCTCAACGACGATCGAAGGATCCACCGTGTAGGAGTCCTCCCGCCAGTCGTCCTCCACTTCCTCGACTATGACCTCGCGGGCGCTGCGCCGAGCTCGATCGACTGCGAGGTTGTAGAGGATTCGCCGGAGCCATGTACGCAGCGACGCTTCGCCGCGGTACTGCTCGCCGCGCTCAAGCGCCCGTACATACGTGTCCTGCACCAGATCCGCGGCGAGATGCGGGTCGCGAGTGACGCTCACCGCGAACCGATACAGAGCGTCACCGTGCTCGTCCAGCACCCCGGTATCGATCAGCCGTCCCGGCGACGCCACGTGATGACCCCATATCCGACAACTCCAGCCCCGATGGCGACCAACGGCCATGCGGGACCGGCGAGAACCCCACCGATGACGAGTCCGGCGCCGGCGGCCAGCCGGAGCACGGCATCCGTTTCGCCGACGCGAGCTCGAGGCGCAGAATCGGTGACGAGCGATGCAAAGAGGGCCGTCAGCTCGTCGTTGCCGCGGTTCCCGACGTGCCGGAAGAGCTCCATGCCATCACGAAAGCCGATGAGAGTGGGAGTACCCCGGATTCCAAGACGCGCCGCCGCCTCCGGGTCCTCTGCGACGTCGACGACGAGGAGCCGCGTCTCTCGAGAAGCTGCGGCCGCGGTGTCGAGCCCGGGCCGAAGTGATACACAGTGAGAGCACCAGGGCGCCACAAAGGCGACGAGGGCGGGACCCCGCGACGGTATCCCGCCCTGCACCGCGTGCGGATCGGTGGGGGTCTTCAAACCGCCTCGAGCGATGGCGTCTGCTCGGTTGTGCTGGTTCGGAAGTGGAACAACGCATACAGCGGACACCAACCGACAATCCCGGTGAGCAATGGAACAAACCCGACGATCATGAAGAACACGCCGAGCCCGCCGGCCACGATGCCGCTCCAACCTAGAAACAGCATCACCACGCCCGCCGCGATGCGTGCGATTCGATCCCAACCTGCCTCGTTCGCGAAGTTCATGTGTGGAGTCCTTCCATTCGTTTGGTCTCTTCCCACCAAAGACGAACGAGACGCCGAAATGGATACAGCCATCGGAGGCAGTATCAGAAGGAAGCTCAGCCCGGTTCCAACCTCGTAGCGGTCTGAACGTGCTCTGTGGTTGCTAGTCCCCGGACTGCGCCGAGGCTGCGGCCGATTCCTCGTGCGGGCTCTCCGGCGCTGACGCCGGCCCACCCAGCACCTCGATGACGGTCACCAGGAGCAGCACCACCGCGGTGGTCAGCAGTACAAGCCAGCCACTCGGTGAGGGTCCGAACAGCACGAACAGCAGGCCGAGGACCACGATCACCCACTGGATGGTGCGCTTCCATTTGGCGATGAACCCGACGAAACCACCCGCATCGGCTTCTTCCGGCCGCCGCCACCGATCGACCGTCGCGGTGTACCACGCCCGAAGGCTCGCAGCTCGTGGTGAAGGCCCGGCAAGCCAGGCAACGAAGCCGACGATGAAGGCCAACACCAGGATCGCCCAGGTGCCCTGGATCAAGCGTCGCAGCAACGTGTCCCACACGGCTGCGGCTGCGTTGTAGCTCGCTTCCTCTTCGATCTCGCTCAGGACGGCCCTCCGGCTGATCCGGAAGACGGCCAGGCTCAGCAAGAGGCCGAGCGCAGTGCCGAACCCGACCACGGCCGTCATGTGCCTCCGGTTCGGCGCAACGAAGATCGCACCGGCAATCAGGAGCAACGCCAGAAACGGTAGGACCCAGCCGGCCGTGTTGATGGCCTGGGCGGCGGACTGGACTGCCGCGAGCTGCTCGCTCTCGAAAATCACAATCTGGCCGAGCTCGATGTCCTGCTCCACGTCGGGCAGCTCGAGTCCGGCTGCCTCGATTTGCTCCACGACGGCCGCGGCTGCCTCGTCCAGGTCGATCGCGATCTTGCCGCCTTCCGCCACAAGTGTCGCATCGTTGCCGGTGAGGACGGCTTTCACCGCGGTATGCGTCACGCCGAGCGCGCCGGTCCAGATGGTGGTGAAGCCGTCCGAAGTGACGACCGCGAACGCAGCATCCGAGGTGAAGTCGGTTATCCCCTGAGTGAGTGGCGCAGAAAGAAAGGTCAGCTGCTCCGGCAATGTCTCGGCGACAAACGTCTCGACCCCGGCCACCTCGATGATGCCGTCGGCGACACGCACAGAAACCACTGTCGCAACGTCCTCGTTCTTCGGAAGCGGCTCGAGCGTCGAAACGAACGCTTCCTGGTCGGTGACAAACGTCTTCAGCCACACGGCGTCGACGGCCAGGATCATCGCGATGATCGCGAGCACCGCCAGCACCCAGGCGATGATCCGTCTCCACACCGGGCCGCTCGACGGCTTCGGCGTCGGCGCCGCCTGGGTGTCGAGCTGCTGTCGGAGTGCTGCGTTCTCCTGCCGCAGTAACTCGAGTTCCGCGTTCGAGTCCGCCGGTGGCGCAGTGTCGGTCATCAGATCCCTCCCTTTCCTTCCTCCCATGTTCGCATACCAGGCCACCCCCCGAACCGGCACACCGGCGGCACCGAGACGTGGCGGGAGTCCTCGTCGCGACGTGCGGATTTGGTCACACGGGATAGGGGCTATATGCCCGTAGCCAAGTCGGCCCGGGAGCGGAGAATGAAGGAATCACGACACGATGGAGGTTCAATGTCCGACGTCGGATTCCTGGCTTCAGCCCGCTCACACTTCGATCGGGCTCTCCCCTACACCGAGAACTTGAACGGGTGGAAGGGAATGGCGGAGTGGATGTTTGCTCCCGATCGCGTCGTGAAGGTCGAGTTCCCCGTGCTCATGGACGATGGATTCGTGCACATGTTCACCGGCTACAGGGTGCTCCATTCGAACGTGTTTGGGCCGGGCAAGGGCGGCATTCGCTTCCACCCCCTCGTCGACGAAGGCGAGGTCAAGGCACTCGCGGCGCTGATGACCTGGAAGTGTGCCCTCGTCCAGCTGCCATTCGGTGGCGCCAAGGGAGGCGTCCAATGTGATGCCACCCGGCTGTCGAAACGAGAGAAGGAGCGCGTGACCCGGCGCTACATCGCCGCACTCGGTGACGCGATCGGGCCGTTCACGGACATCCCGGCCCCGGACCTCTACACCGACGCCGCCACGATGGCCATCGTGTACGACACCTACGCCATGATGCACCCCGGCCAGAACAACTTCCCGGTCGTCACGGGCAAGCCGCTGAATCTGAGCGGTTCCGTCGGGCGTGAAGCTGCCACCGCCCGCGGCGCCGTGTACGCGACGGAGCACCTCCTGGAGGTCGGCGGAGTGCCGGGCCTCAGCACTCTGGACGGCCTCGAAGTAGCCATCCAGGGCTTCGGGAACGCCGGTTCCCATGCCGCTCGCCTGTTTAGGGATGCGGGGGCGAAGGTGGTGGCGGTCAGTGACAGCAAAGGCGGCATCTTCGAACCCAACGGATTGGATATCGCCCAGGTCGCAACCCACAAAGCTGAAACCGGCAGTGTCATCGACTTCCCGGGCACGAAGCCCCTCGGGCCTCGCGAGGTACTCGAAGTGCCGTGCGATGTGCTGGTCCCGGCCGCGCTGGAAGGCCAGATCACCATCGACAACGCCGCGGAAATCCATGCCAAGGTGATCATCGAGGCGGCCAACGGCCCCACGACTCCGGCGGCCGACCTCATCCTTTCGGAACGGAAGATCGCCGTCTTGCCGGACATGCTCGCCAGCGCGGGCGGCGTGATCGTCAGCTTCATGGAATGGGTTCAGAATCTCGACCACCAGAGGTGGGATGAGCACAAGGTCAACACCGAGCTGAAACGGCGAATCAATCGCGCCGTCGAGGACATCGTGACGAGACGAGTATCGCTTTGTGAGAGCCTCGACGACTACCGGGAGAGCTGGTACGCAGCTGTACCAGACGCCAAGCCAATTCCGGCCCCCGACCTGCGGACTGCGGCGTATACAGTCGCGTGTGAACGGATCCGGCTCGCCACCGAACAGCGAGGCATCTGGCCCTAGCGATCCGTGACTGTTGCGGTTGGGGTGAAGGTGAACGCTTGACGCCGCCACCGGGCAGGAGTACGTTCACGCCCTCATGAAGGTTGTATTGCGCGCTCGAATGATGTGCATGGCTCTCCACCAGCCGTGCGGCAGCGACGCGTAACCACCACCTCCAACCCAACATCGAGGGGTCCGCACCGGCAACGGGGCGGATCTTCGTCGTTTCGCAGCATCTCTCCCGCCACCGGTCGCACTCCTCACGACCCAAGGGAGCAACAATGTCAGCCGATTACCGATACGAGACCCTCCAGGTGCACGCCGGCCAGGAACCCGCGCCGGGAACGAACGCCAGGGCGGTCCCCATCTACCAGACCACGTCGTATACATTCGACGACTCCGGCCACGGGGCCCGCCTCTTTGCGCTCGAAGAGTTCGGGAACATCTACACACGGATCATGAATCCGACCACAGACGTCTTCGAGCAGCGGATCGCAGCGCTCGAGGGAGGAGCCGCCGCCGTAGCCACCGCCAGCGGACAGGCCGCCCAGTTCACTGCACTCACCACGCTCGCCGGGGCAGGCGACAACATCATCTCGACCAGTTACCTCTACGGAGGCACCTACAACCAGTTCAAGGTGGCCTTCGCCCGGCTCGGCATCGAGGTGCGATTCGTCGAAGGTGACGACCCAGCCGAATTCACTGCCCTCGCCGACGACAACACCAAGGCGTTCTACGTCGAAACCATCGGCAACCCCCGCTTCAACGTCCCCGACCTGCCGGGACTGGCCGAGGCAGCGCATGAGACCGGGGTCCCGCTGGTGGTCGACAACACGTTCGGTGCGGCGGGCTACCTGTGCCGCCCGATCGACCACGGTGCCGACATTGTCGTGTCGTCTGCCACCAAGTGGATCGGCGGGCACGGCAACTCGATCGGCGGCGTCATCGTCGACTCAGGCAACTTCGATTGGCGCAACGGAAGGTTCCCGGTCTTCACCGAGCCGGCTCCCGGGTACCACGGGCTGGTGTTCACCGACGTGTTCGGCCCGGATGGTCCGTTCGGCAACATCGCCTTCGCCATCCGAGCTCGCGTCGAGGGACTGCGGGATCTCGGTGCTTCGTTGAGCCCGTTCAACTCGTTCCTGCTTCTCCAGGGGGTCGAAACGCTGTCGCTGCGGGTGCAGCGCCACGCCGACAACGCGCTCGAGCTGGCAGGCTGGCTTTCGGCCCACAACTCCGTGGCCTGGGTCGACTACCCGGGTCTGGAGGACCACCCCTATCACGAGAACGCCACGCGTATCCTGCGCAACGGGTACGGAGGGGTGCTGGCCTTCGGAATCGCAGGCGGGACGCTGGCAGCGCAGCGTTTCATCGACTCGGTCGAACTGGCTTCCCACCTCGCCAATGTGGGCGACGCCAAGACACTCGTCATTCACCCGGCTTCGACTACTCACCAGCAGCTCGATGCCGCAGAGCAAGGAGCTGCCGGCGTGTCCGACGACCTGATCCGGGTGTCGGTAGGCATCGAGCACATCGACGACATCAAGGCCGACTTCGAAGCCGCGTTTGCCAGGGCCGGTCTGCGAGGCGCAGCAGCGTGACGAACGGCGTCTCTCCCGATACCAGGTTCCTGGAACTCGGTGAGGCGTTCTTCCTCGAAGGAGGGGGAACGCTTCCCGACGTTCGCGTCGCGTACCGGACGTGGGGTGAACCCAGCCGAACGGCGGTGCTGGTCTGTCATGCCCTGACGGGTTCGGCAGACGCAGACCACTGGTGGGGCGGGCTGTTCGGCTCGGGCCGTGTGCTCGATCCTGCTGAGTCATACATCGTGGCGGTCAATGTGCTCGGCGGGGTGTATGGAACCACCGGCCCAACCGATCGACCGCAACCGGGTCAACCCTCGTATGGTCCCGATTTCCCGGCCGTCACGATCCGCGACATGGTGCGGCTCCAGGCTCACCTGCTCGATCGACTGGGGGTCGAAAGTCTCGATCTCGCCATCGGCGGGTCCATGGGCGGCATGCAGGTCCTCGAGTGGGCCCGGCTCTATCCCGATCGAGTGGACGCCATCGTCCCCATCGGGGTCGCCGCCCGCCAGACCGCATGGGCAATTGGCCTGTCGGAGGCCCAGCGAACCGCGATAACCAGCGATCAGCGTTATCGGGGCGGCCGCTACCAACCGGGGTTGGCTCCCGATGCCGGCCTGGGCACGGCACGCATGATCGCCATGCTCAGCTACCGCAGCCCGGGTGAGTTCGACACTCGGTTCGGAAGGGACGCCTCCGGCGACCTCTTCGCCGCCCAGTCCTATCTGCGCCACCAGGCTCGCAAGCTCGTAGAGCGCTTCGATGCCAACACCTACCTGACCCTGCTCGGGGCCATGGACTCGCACGACGTGACCCCGTCGCTCGAGTCCATGGAGACGCCCGCCCTGGTGGTCGGAATCGCTTCCGACGGTCTCTATCCGCTCGAGGAGGTTGCCGATCTCGCCGCACACCTCCCACGGGGACACCTCGGGGTTCTGAATGCCGCCCAGGGTCACGACGCGTTCCTCATCGAAACCGGTCGGCTCAATCGGCTGGTGACAGGCTTCCGACGTCGCCTCGCGACAGGCTGGGAACCGGGACTGATGGAATCCACCGCTCGCGGCGCCGCCTGGGCATAACCGCAGCACCCTGTCCGTCCAGCGACCGCACCGAACGAGGAGGGTGCCGGTCGTGTCGCACCCGGGTGGCGACAGCGTCATCTCACAGGGGCCGCCTCACCTCGAACCCATCGCTCGGCCGCTGCTGAGCATGGCCTGCACAATGGCGGGAATGACGCAGGGGTGGCCGCAACCGACCTAGGCCCGGCTACAACGTCCAGCCGGTCAACGCCCGCAATTCGTCACGAGACAGGTGACCGATGGAACCGAGCAGAGCGCCGGCCTCTTCCGAAGTCACCACGTCCGGGAAGTCGACCTCGAAACAGCCCCCTGGGAAGACGAGGGCCATGCCGCCGCCGACGGCTCCATGGACGAAGACCTCCGGATCGTTCGTCGGTTCCTGTTCCTCAGTGGTTTCACAGCTCTCCGTCAGCGTGGCACCGACGTCGACATCGTGGGTGTCGTTCTCGAAGACGACGAGAGCCTCGCCGCTCCGGGTCTCGATCGAGTCGATCAGCCAGCCGGGAGGAAGCTCCTCGAGACAGGGGATCGCAGACGAGGTCGGCACTGCCTGCGCGAACAGGATGAGACGACCACGTTCTTCCGTGTCGCAGTCGATGGGGGTCCCCAACCTCACGTCCGTGGTCGAGCACGCGCCGACCAGGAGAGAAACCCAGACGAGCAATCCGATCCACCGTTTCATAGCAACTCGCTCACGATCGATTGATTGAACCACAACAACCACAAGGCGAGCGCAGCCACTACGACGAGACCGAGAATCGCCAGAATGCGGCGCCGGGTCCACCGCTGGATGCTGATTGGCGCTCGCTGAGGTGCGAGGTCACGAAACTCCTGGAGTGGATCATGATCAAGCTGCTTGAGCGTCGTCCGCAGCTCACCCGGGATGGTGACGCTGTGCGTGGCGGCAAACGCCTCTGCCAATTCGTCTTCTGTGAATTGCTCCTGAGCCCGCCCGTAGATCTCCTGCGAAGAGTGATGGGGCGAGAGCGAGAGCATCATGTTTGCCAGGTCAATCGCCTGGCGCCACGGGCTGGGTCGGATCTCCCCGAAGGCATGGTCAATGAGGGAGATGCCATCTGGTCCGACCAGGACATTGGCCGGTTTGATATCCCGGTGGGCGAGGCCACCGTCCCACATCTTGGCGACCGTCGATATCGCGGTGTCGACCGTGGAAGTGTCGACATCGGCACCGGACATTTCTCCATAGCCGTCGAGGAACTCGGTGACGATCATGTACTCGCGGCCGGGGGTCAACTCCACAATCCCCATCGGCGCCGGAAGGGGGACCCCGGCGGCATCCATGAGCCGCATCACATGGTCCTCGTGTTCGGCGAGCCGACGTACCGTGCGGTAGGAAGACTCGTCTTCGAGGGAGCCGTACAGGATGGTTCTCCCCAGCTTGTACCAGCGGTCCGACCTCAGATGGTTCTTCGCATAGATCTTGCCGAAGACAAAGGTGCCATCTGACAGCGTGAGCCGCAGTGGCGTGGAGCCTCCGGAGCCCTCCAGGCCGAACGGCTCGACTGCTTCGACTTCGAGACCGATCTGGTCCCGCAGCGCGGCGACAATCGCCCCGATCCGCACCGGAGACAAATCGAGATGCGCCGTCTTGCCTCCGGCGTACGAGACTGGAAATACTGCATCCGGAGTGATGAATCGGAAGGCCAGCACCGCGGCGGCTACGGCCAGGATCTCGCCGGAGGCAACATCGGTGGCGCGATCGACGGCAAGGTAGGCCCTGGCAACGGCAAACGCCACAATCACCGCGGTCGCACTCAATAGGGCTCGATGCCGCCACCTGCCGGGAACCGCCAGTGCGTACACCATCGCGATCAGAGTGACGGCAACTGCAGCACCGGGCAAGGAAGGCGCCGCGAAACCGGACCAGTCGGTGAGGATCTCGACCCCGTCCGGACGGGCTCGCGACATCGCGTTTGCCAGCCCAACGACCACAAGTTCTGTCCCGAGGATCACAACGACAAACACGACAAGGTGACGCCAGCGAGTCGCGACCAACAAGACGATCACGGTGCCCCATCTCAGCACGGTCAGGAACCACTCCGTCCGCAGCGCATCGACGGCGAGCGCAACGTCCGTGAGGGTGTCGCTGCGAATCGAAACGAACCAGTCGGTGATCGGTGCATCAAAGCTGTTCCACCAGTCCCCCGAACCCGGGGAGAAGTCCCCGGACGCGATGACGACGAGTATCAATCCCAGCACGATGGTTCCCGACAGCACCCACAACCAGCCCAGACCGGCGAACGGTTGCTTGGGTAGCGGCGCGGGCTCACCCGATGGACGCCTACGTCTCTGCGATCGCCCCCGAGGGATCGATCCAGCTTCCGTCGATCTCTTCCCGATCATGTCAGGTGAACCCCGTCCTCGACGCTACCCGTGTCGGCTGCGTCGCGCCTGTTCGAAGCCGTCGCGGTGGTCGGCAACTGCGACCTCGATCCTGACCGAATTGGACTCCTGTGCCGCGGACTTCGCCGAGCACCGGCGCGCCGCAGCTCGAAATGCGCTCCGAGCGAATGGTGAAGGCACTGCCGGACGCCCGGCTGCTCAGGCTCCCACGCTGGGTGCAGGCGAGCGGCTGCTTCGATTCAGCAGCGACTGGACCCCCATCACGACAAAGAAGAGCACGATCGGGACGACTGCCATCGTCGCCGAGCCCGACGTGTCTGCGTGATAGCTGATGATGAGCCCCACCGCCACAGAAAGCACACCGATCACGGCCGCGAGCGCCATCATTGCCGGCACCCGCCGCACCAGCAACGCAGCCGTCGCCGGGGGACCAACGAGCAGCCCGAATACCAGCAGCGTCCCCACCGTCTGGAAGGACCCGACGATGGCAAGGGTGATCAGCGCCAACAGGGCGCCATGGGCCAGCCGGGGACGCAGTCCGAGTAGTTGTGCCTTTTGCTCATTGAAGGCGAGCACCAGGAACGGCCGGTACATCACCACGGAGACCAGCAGTGTGATCGCCAGCACGATGGCAAGCATCACGACATCTCCGCTGGTGACTCCCAGGGCGTCACCGAACAGGATCCCAGTGAGCGCTGCGCTGTAGGTCGCGCTGCGCGAGATGAGGATCACCCCGAGGCCCAGCATGCCAACGAACAGCAGGCCGATGCCGGTGTCTTCCGAGAAGGCAGTCTGCCGATGCACGAGGTTGATGCCGGCCACCATCACCACCGCGGCGACGGTCGCACCGATCAGCACGCTGAAGTCGAGCAGAACCGCGAGTGCGATCCCGGGAATTACCCCGTGCACAAGCGCGTCACCGAGAAAGGTCATCCCGCGGATCACTACCCAGGTGCCGACCAGTGCGAGCGCGACTGCAGCTAACGAACCTCCAATCAGGGCCCGCTGCTGCAATCCCAGCTCGAACGGTGCGGTCAACCAGTCCATGCTCGCGGCGCCTCGTGGGCCCCGATCTCCTCTCTTGCTCGCTTTGCTGGTGGGTCGCCGCGGCGGGCGAGCCCATCAGCAATCTATAATGAGAATCGTTCTCGCGATGCCACGAACCGTACTCAACAGGGGGCGCCGGTGACAACTCCCAGCATCGATCGCCAGATCGAGAAGAGCCTGCAGGACAAGGAGGTGCGGTACACCGCGGGGAGGCGGACCGTGGTCGCGGCGCTCGCGGCTGCGGACGGACCACGCTCGGCCGCGGAACTACACAGAGCGATCGGAGACGCCGTCCCGCTGTCATCTCTGTACCGAACGCTCACCGTGCTCCAGGAAGCGGACGTCGTGATGCCCCACTTCGGTGTGCACGGCCTCACTCGCTACGAACTCGCCGAGTGGCTGGCCGGCCACCATCACCATCTCATCTGCATCAGTTGCGGCGCGGTGGACGACATCGACCTTCCCCCGGCATATGAGAGGCGGGTGCAGACGCTGGTCGATGACATCAGCTCGATAGCTGCGTTCACCCCGGCCAGCCATGCCGTGGAGATCGAGGGCCGTTGCGCCAGGTGTGCATGAGCGCCCTCGCCGCCCAAGCCAGAGATCTGGTGCTCACCTACGGAAGCACCGTGGCGGTCGCCCGCTCCTCGTTCACCATCCCAAGCGGAAGTGTCACCGCGATCATCGGACCCAACGGTTCCGGCAAGTCGACGGTGCTCAGCGCGATCGCCGGCCTGGTCGAACCTGCCGCTGGCAGCATCGAGGTGCCTGCGCGTCGCAGCGGTTCCCACCGCCTCGCGTACGTGCTGCAGACCACCAAGGTCAACGAGGCGTTGCCCGTCACCGTACGGGAGGTGGTCACGATGGGCAGATACGCCGCAGCCGGCGCCTACCTGCGCCTCAATCGGGCAGATCGAGACGCGGTCGAATCCGCCATGGAGCGCACCGGGATCGGTGACCTCGCCTCGAGGCATCTGCATCACCTCTCCGGCGGCCAGCGGCAGAGGGTGTTCGTCGCCCAGGGCCTGGCCCAGGAGCACGATCTTCTGCTGCTCGACGAGCCGTTGACAGGGATCGACCTACCCACAGCCCAGGCCATCGACGCCATCATCCACGACGAGATCACCAGAGGATGCACGGTCGTACTCACCACCCACGATCTCTCCGAAGCCCGCGCTGCCGACCACGTCGTACTGCTGTCCGGCGCAGTCATTGCAGCCGGCGACCCGGAAATGGTGCTGACCGCGGCTCATATCAAGGCCGCGTACGGGCCATCACTCCTCCACGTTGACGAGGGTCGCGTCTTCCTCGACGACCCCGCCCACCAGCCGGTGGCGGGGCGTCACGTCCACGGAGAACGTACGATCCACACGGAGTCTTCTCCCACCGACCTGCACCCGGACGGGCGATGACCGGTTTCGATGCAACGGTGGTGGGCGCCGGTCCCAACGGGCTGGCTGCCGCGGCCCAACTCACCGCCCGCGGCAGACGCGTGCTGGTGGTTGACGCGGCCGACGCGATCGGCGGGGGGGCCCGCACTGAGGAGTTGACGCTCCCGGGGTTTCACCACGACGTCTGTTCCGCGATTCATCCCATGGGCATTGCGTCACCCTTCTTCCGCGAGCTCGACCTGCAGGAGCGGGGACTCGAATGGATTCATCCCGACATCCCGATGAGCCATCCGCTCGACAACGGGAACGCGGCCGGGTTGTACCGCAGCGTCGACGACACCTGCCGTGGTCTCGGCGAAGACGGGGACACATATCGCAGCGCCATCGGCGGATTAGTGGACAACGCGGACGGCCTCGTCGCCAACCTGCTGGCCCCGGTCTCGGTTCCGACTCGCCAGCTGATCGCCACCGGCCGGTTCGGAGCAGTTGGTGCGCTGCCTGCTTCGCAACTCGCCGGAAGGTTCTCCACAACTGAGGCCAGGGCGCTCATCGCAGGGCTTGCGGCCCATGCGATCAGCCCGCCCACCAGCGCATTCACCGGCGCGGTGGCGATGCTGTTCGCCGTCACCGCCCATGCCCGCGGCTGGCCGTTGGCCGGGGGTGGCTCGCGCGCCATCACGGACGCGCTCGCTTCGTTCGTGGTTGCAGGCGGCGGGAAGATCGAGATTGAGCGGTTCATCGAGAGCCGCGCCGACCTGGACCCGACCGATCTCCTCTTCCTCGACGTGATGCCCCCTGCAGCGCTCGCCATCCTCGGCGGCGGCGCCGGCGGCCGACCTACGCGTCGCCTGCGGCGCTGGAAGAGTGGGCCCGGCGTGTTCAAGATCGACCTGGCCCTCGACGGCCCGATCCCCTGGGCAGACGAAATCAGCCCGTGGGCAGGCACCGTGCACGTCGGCGGAACCTATGAAGAGATCGCGTATGCCGAAACTCAGGTTTCCAAGGGAGCGCACCCCGAGCGTCCGTTCGTTCTGGTTGCACAACAGTCGCAGTTCGATGCCGCCAGGGCGCCGGAAGGGCGGCATACTGCATGGGCGTACTGTCACGTGCCTGCCGGCTCGACGGTCGATATGACCGGGGCGATCGAGGCTCAGATCGAACGGTTTGCTCCCGGCTTCAGGGACACGATCCTCGCCACCCACACCATGGACCCTGCAGCGCTCGAGGCACATAACCCGAACTACATCGGCGGTGACATCGCGGGAGGCGCCTTCGGGATGCGCAAGCTGCTCCAGATCGGCAATCCGTACCGGCTGGCGGACGGTGTCTTCCTGTGCTCTTCGGCGACTCCCCCAGGTGCCGGGGTCCACGGGATGTGCGGATACCACGCCGTCGAGGCTGCGCTGCGGTAGTTCCACCGTGGGAAATCAAAGGTGAACGGCCGGCGCTCACGACGCGCGCCTGACTCTCCATGGGCGGTCTGCTTGTGCGATCGCGTGCTTGCTCAGCCGGCGGAAAGGCGGTGGAACGGCCCTCGCAGCACCGGATAGAGGTCGCGAAACACGCCATAGACCTCGTCGTAGTGCGCGCTCGCGTCGGAGGGCTCGATGGTGGGTCCGACCTCGACCACCGCGTCGCAGGCCTCGGGAACCGTGCCGAACGCTCCCGCCCCGGTGGCTGCCAGGATCGCGGCACCGTGGGCCGCCGACTCTGGAGTACCTACCACCCGTACCGGACGATCCAACACGTCGGCGATAATCTGGAGCCACAGGTCACTCGAGGCGCCGCCCCCAGAAACCCGGACCTCGCCCAGATCGATCTCGTCCGCCATCAGTTCGACCGAGTCCCGCAGGCCGAACGTGACACCTTCCAACACCGCCCGAGCCAGGTGCCCGAGGTCGTGACGCACCGTCAGCCCCACGAATGCTCCTCTTGCCAGTGGGTCGGGATGCGGCGTCCGCTCTCCCGTCAGATACGGCAGGAAGACAAGTCCTGCGGCGCCGGGAGCGACGGCCGCGGCCCCCTGGTTGAGTGTTTCGTATCCGGCATCGGGAGCGAAGGTGTCATGGAACCACTTGTAGCTGCCGGCGGCAGACAGCATGACTCCCATGAGGTGCCACATCCCGGGAACCGCATGGCAGAAGGCATGGAGTCTGCCTTCCGGCTCGATGATCGGGCGATTTGCCGCGGCGAACACGACACCGCTCGTGCCTACGCTCATAGCCACGATGCCGGAGGTGACGGCACCGACGCCGACCCCGTTGGCCGCCTGGTCACCACCACCTGCCATGACCGGGGTGCCGGGCCGCAGGCCGGTGAGGGCTGCTACTTCCTTGGTGATGACTCCGGTCACCTCGGTACCTTCGTAGGTTCTTGGAAGCCACGATTCGGGTATGTCGAGCGCTGCTACAACCTCAGGTGACCAGTCGCGTGCAGCGAGGTCAAACAGGATGGTTCCCGACCCTCCGGCGCGGTCGATCGCGTACTCCCCGGTGAGGCGATAACGCACGTAATCCTTCGGCAGCAGCACGTGGGCAGTGCGTTCGAAGATGTCCGGTTCGTGGTTCCTGACCCAGAGGATCTTCGGGGCGGTGAACCCCGTCAGGGCATCATTGCCGGTAACGGCGATCAGGTGCTGCGCACCCAGCCGCTCCCGGATCTCGTCACACTCGGCCTGGGTCCGCTGATCGTTCCACAGGATCGAAGGCCGCAGCACCTCTCCCGCCGCATCGACCAACACGAGTCCGTGCATCTGGCCGGTGAGACCGATTGCGGCCACCGAGTTGCCGTCCACGCCACCCTCGGCAAGAACCGAGTTGATGGCTGCAACGGTGGCGTCCCACCACAGTTGCGGCGACTGTTCGGACCAGAGCGGGCGTGGGGTATCGAACTCGTAGGTCGCACGGCCGATCGCCATCACTCCACCGTCGGCATCCATCAGTAGCGCCTTGGTGGCGGTGGTCGACGAATCGATCCCGATGAAGTAGCTCATACCGGGGAAGTTACCCGAGACCGGCGCTGCGGTGTCCTCACACCTGCCGGCCTGAGCTGCCACTCGATGCTGTCCGCGCCGCGGCGTCATCGCTCCAGACGAACTCGCCGGTAACCGGGGCGCCGACCCTCACCACCATCCGCGGCGTCGGGTATCGACTGGAAACCTGAGGGCCGGGACCACTGGTGGGGCCGGCCATGTCCTGCGGCTGATGCATCACGCAGCAGTGACGATCGGCACTTCCGGTCTGGCACGGAGAGGCGCGAGGCTGGAGGCACACGGTTGGAGGTGTGTCATGCGGGTGATGTTCGGCGGCTTGATTGGTGCATTTCCCGGCGTTCTCCTCATTCCGGTGCCCGAGTTCTACGCGATGCTCGTCCTCGTGCCCATGGGTGTGATCGCCGGAGCGATGGTTGGATCCGCCCATCCCGGGCAGATCACATCCACCGCGATCGGCAGCGGTGTCGGAGTCCTGGTTGCGATACCGCTCTCGCTCGTCGGCACCGGAGCCGCGGCGCTGCTCGCGCCGGCCGTGGTGCTTGCCGGTGGCGTTGCTGGGAAACACTGGAACGACGAGAGACCGGCGCCCACCGGTCCGGCGATCCCGCACTGACCATGAGTCCATCGCTAACCCAGATCCTGACGCAACGAAACGGAAGTGAGACGCGATGCGCACCGCGTTGATCGCCATGTCTGGGGTTCGGGCCCACAACCCCGAACTCGCCGCCCTCGGGTTGTCCCTGCCCGGCTTCGTCGAGCGCGGCAAGACGGTCGCCGCCCTCCCCAGCCTTGGGCTCCTCACGCTTGCCGCCCTGACTGACGAGCGGCACGAACTGGAGTACTACGAAGTCGATAACGTCGCCGAGTTCGACCCGCTGCCCGAGTGCGACGTCGCAGCCTTCTCGACCTTCTCTGCGCAGGCCAAGGAGTGCTACTCACTCGTGGACCGGATGCGGGCGACGGGTGCGATCACCGTCGTCGGCGGACTCCATGTGACGGCACTTCCAGAGGAGGCACTGGATCATTGTGACATCGTCGTGGTCGGCGAGGGTGAGCCGGTGTGGCAGCGGGTACTGGCAGACATCGAGGCCGGCACCAGCCAATCCGTCTACAGGTCGGAAGGGAGCTACGACCTCGCCGCGGGACCGATCCCACGGTACGACCTGCTGGATCCAGACCGCTACAACCGTCTGACGGTGCAGACGCAGCGCGGCTGCCCGTGGCGATGTGAATTCTGCGCTTCCTCGATCCTGCTGTCTCCCCGCTACAAAGTGAAACCCCCTTCTCGGGTCGCGGCCGAAATCCGGGCCATGAAGACCGTCTGGAGCCGGCCGTTCGTCGAACTGGCAGACGACAACTCGTTCGTTCGGAAGCGACACTCGCGCGAACTCGTCACCGCCATCGGAGAAGAGAATGTTCGATGGTTCACGGAAACCGATATCTCGATCATCGATGATCCAGCCCTGCTGGCCCTCATGCACGACGCCGGCTGTGCAGAGATCCTGATCGGCTTCGAGAGCCCCAACCCTGCCGGCCTCGAGGGAGTGGAGACCAGGCAAAACTGGAAACGAAGCCAGGCGACGCGGTACCGAACTGCAGTAGAGACCATCCAGGAACACGGCATCGCCCTCAACGCTTGCTTCGTGCTTGGACTCGACGGGGATGGCCCGGATGTCTTCGCTTCCGTCGCGCAGTTCGTAGAAGACACTCTGCCCTTTGACGTGCAGCTCACGGTGCTCACGCCCTTTCCGGGGACACCGCTCTACCAACGGTTGCTCGATGAAGGACGCATCCTCAATGCCGGGGCATGGGAGATGTGCACCCTCTTTGACGTCAACTACGCCCCGAAACAGATGACGGTCGAGCAACTCGAGACCGGCCTCGTCGAACTGGGCAGGCACCTGTACTCGAAGGAATCCACGGCGGCGCGCCGGGCGGGTTTCAAGGAGCAGTGGCGCAGCGGCGCGAAGCGGAGGCGGAGTCGGGCGCCGCAGGTCGCGTCATGATGCAGGCGGTTCGCGGTACCGAACTGACGAGCGATCGATTCTTCTCCCGTCGTGTCAGGCGTCTGGTGGTCGTCAGCGCCGTCGCCCTCGGTGTGATCCTGGCACTCGGCGTCGCCGACGAGGCGCCGACATGGGCCTTGGCGTCGATCGCGACGGGCTGGGTGGTGATGCCCCTCCTGCTCTGGATGAGCTTGCGCCGCCCTCGGCGCCGGTATCTACTGGTGATCCCTGCAACGTGTGTCTCGTTAGGCCTCCTCGCGATCACCGCTTCCAGTCCGGCAGCCACCCGTACCGGGTGGCTGTTGATCACGGCGGGGATCCTGATCGGAGGGACCATGGGAATGTGGTTCTGGTTCCGCTGGGCGCCGGTGCCGCGGAGTCTCGACGACCCGTTCGGTTGGGGAAGAATGACCCTCATCGCCGTCCATATCGCGTTGATCCTGGCCGGAATCAGCCTGGTCGTATCGAACCTCTG
>CAYNHF010000035.1:0-58487 GCA_964397045.1 uncultured Acidimicrobiaceae bacterium
GCCTATGAGGCTCGAGTCCGGCAGCCAGGAGAAGCCGAAGATGAGCAGAACCTGAATCGCCAACGCCCACGTGACCCAGCGGTACTGCAGTCGCTCCTCTCCCACACTCCGCCTGAACCGGCGCACCAGGTTCACGAGGGCAGCGGCTGCGCAGAACATCAGCACCAACAACAAGAGACTGACCACTCCTTGAGGGCCCATATCCGTCGCGTAGATCTCGTTGTACGGCCTGTCCACCCACGGTGCTAGGCCCAGCATCGAGGACGTGACAAGCGCGACCATGGACAGTCCCGAAGCCCACAACACCCAGCGCCAGCGCACCGACCCTGCCGTACCGCCAGGAAACAGGATCAGCAGATGGGTGGCGAGCAGGAAGACTGCCACGAACCACACCGAAAGAGCGACGGCGAACCCGAGGGAAGCAAGGGCATCAATCTCCGACGGAGCAAAGAAGACCCTGCGATTCTCGATCTCTGCAGGGGTGAACCCCGTGCGGGCCACACCGACGACATGCCCCAGTTCGCCGGCGACTCCGAAGAACATGGCCCAAATCATCGCCCACACGGCACCGTTGTGCGGCACTGCGCGGATCGCCAGGGTCGTAACCGAGACAAACGGAACAGCGATGATCATGATTTCAACGGCATCGGCCGGTGCGTCCAGGGAGAACGAGATCGTGATGGCGGCGACTGCGAACGCCGCCGAGACTGCAATCACCACGAGCCCGATGCGTCGTTTCGTGACATCGGACCAGGGGATCAGGGTCCCGGGGGAAGCGCTCGAACTGGTTGGCGGTGAAGCGGTAGCCGTCATCCAGATGCCTCGACTTGAACTGTCGTCGCGGCCGGAAGCTGTCCTGTCAGCCGCGTTGCCTCACCCGGCGCAGAATGGATGACCAAATCGCCCCCGAGTGCGTCAATCCGGTCTGCCATGTGCGTGAGACCGGATCCTTGGGCAAAGGCATCTCCGGGGTTGAACCCGACACCGTCGTCGATCACTTCAAACCGGATGTGCCCGTTGACCTGCGCCAACGAGACCCCCACCGCGGACGCTGCAGCGTATTTCGATGCGTTGCGGAGGGCCTCCGTCACACAGAAGTAGACGGTGGCCTCGGTATCCCGGCCGTATCGACCGATGTCATCCACATTCATCTCGACCGGAACCGGGATCCGTCTCGCCTGCGCCCGCAGCGCCGCCTCCAGGCCCTCGGTCTCGAGCAGCGGTGGGTATATCCCCCGCGCAAAGGAACGCATCGCCTCCACCGCCTCATCCGCCTCGCCAGACAGCTCGTCCAACATGACCTCGGTCTGGACCGCGTCGTCTTTCGCTGCCATGCGTCTGGCCAAACCCAACTTCACCTTCAGCGCCACCAACTGCTGTTGGGCGCCGTCGTGCAGGTTGCGCTCGAGGGTCCTCCTCGTCTCGTCCTGCACCGCAACGATCCGGCGCCTCGAATCCCGCAACTCGACGACCCGACGCCGCAACATGTCGGTGAGTCGCTGATTGTGCAGGGCTAGGCCCATACCCGAAGCGACCTGGACCGCAAGGGTCCGATCGGCTTCGGACAGGCGCTGCCCACCGGGAACGTGGAGGGAGACCAGGCCCAGGATCTCGCCATCGTGCTCCACGGGCGCCCCAATAGTGTCGTCCGGCAACGGGGCACCCAGCTTCGGGGCGACCGTCGGTGCCGTGTCCGGAGGGAAAACGGCAGTCCGGACCCAGCGCCCTCGATCGGTCACCCAAATCGCCGCCGAGTCGGCGCCGGTTCCTCCAACCAGAGACTCGACCACCTCTTCTACGAGACCCTCGTCGGTGGCCGCAACACGCTGTGAAAACTCGGACAGCACCTCGTACGGCGTCGCCTGCTTACCGTAGACAACACGATTCGCCCACTTCTCCAACCGGCGGCGCAGCGGCTGGAAGGCGACCGCTATCAGCGCCGTTGCCACAATCGTCAAGACGGCGTTCGGCTGAGAGCCGCCGGTCACCGTCGATCCGGTGATCACAACCACGCCCACGTAGACGGCGCCAATGAAGAGCGCCAGCGCCCCGTAGACCAGCGTCCGGTTGATCACGATGTCGATGTCGTAAAGCCGGTACTTGGTGATGGCGACGCCGTATGTGACCGAGATGAGCGGAATGGTCACCAGACTCACCCAGCGGTATGCATCGGTGTCGACCGCCAGGACGAGTGCCGTGGTAACTCCAAACACGAGCAGGCCCCATCCAACCCAACGAAACTGCAGTCGTTCCTCTACCCCGGCACGGCGCCATTTGACGACAAGTGCAACCACCGAGGCGGCGGTTGCGGCCAGCAGCGCAAGAAACCCGAGTCCGCCGGCAAGCGTGGCGCTGAGTTGGGTATACGTCTCTGCATAGCTGACGGTGCTCGACGGCCGAAACATCCAAGCCCAGGGAAGCGCGAGGACAACCATCGCCGCGGCGGCCATCCACCCCACCCAGCGCCATTGTGGCGAAGGCGGTCGGCCGTCGGGGAACAGCAGCACCCCAAAGGTGACGAAGATGAACAGCGCTGGCACCCATGCCCAGAGTGCGATATCGAGTCCCAATGCGGCAAGAAACTCGATGTCCGCCGGAGCGAGAGCGACATTCCCCGCCTGCACGTCCCCGTTGGAGACACCCGTGAGGGCGACCACGAGTCCGGCGCCGACCGCCTGAAGCGAACTGAACAGGCCAGACCACGCGATCGCCCAAACCGCGGCGTTGCGCGGCACCTGGGGGATGGCCAGCGCCACGACCGCGGCACCGAAGATGGCGACCCAGATGTTGTGGATTGCCCAGTCCTCGACCAGCGAGGCGGCCTCGCCGCTAACGAGATAGAGCAACAGGGCGACCACGGCCAGCCCTGCGATGACAGCAGCCATCGACCTGCCAACACGCACACGACTGCGGTCGGTGACGTTCACAGCAGCCTCGCCGGGAAACGAAATGCCCCGACCGGCGTTTCGCGGCCCTTGACGGGAGCGGGCGGCAGCGCTTCGCCGTCGGGCGGCCGAGACAGGAGCGCCATGGTGGGGTCGCTGAGCACGGTCTCCCCCGGGTCGGCCCATTGCTGGAGCCGCTGCGTGAGATTCACCGTGTCGCCGACCACGGAGTACTCGATTCGCTCTTCAGATCCGAGTAGCGCCGCGGCCACCGGCCCGGTCGAGAGCCCGATCCCGAGCCCGAAGGGCGCGAGATCGACGCCATCCCACTCCCGGTTGACCTCATCCTGTGCCACATGCATCGCGATCGCGGCAGCAACCGCTCTATCGGCATGGTCCTCGACCGGATCGGGAGCGCCGAAGACGGCCATCACCGCATCACCGACAAACTGCATCACGGTGCCGCGGTGTTCCAGCACTGCCCGGTTCATCACGGCGCGGTGGCGGTTGAGTTGTCCGGCGAGTGTCGAGGGATCAGAACGCTCCGCAATCGCGGAATAGCCGCGGATGTCCGACATCAGCACGGTCACCTCGAGTTCCTCGGTGACGCCAATCTGACGACCGTCGCGGCGGAGCTTCTCGGCCACTCCCCCGGGAAGCAGTCGGGACAGCTCCTCGCCCTGTTCCTCGCGGTCCGCAATGGCTCTCTGGAGAGACTTGAGCCGCTCCAAGGCGGCCGTATCACCACTCGAAAGAGCGTCGGCCAGCTTGAGCCACAGGCCCTCAATGCGGTGATCTATGTCGCTCGGCGTCGTTCCGAACGACACCGCGATCGCCTTGATTGGCGTGCCCGCCGCAACCTCGTCGAGCAATCGCTGCTCCTCCCCGGTCAATAGACCCTCGCCGACCACCGGCCGAGTCAGTGCGTTCACGATGCTGGAGTCGAGGAGCGAGCCCCCGGTGGCGACCTCACGAATCGCACGGGCTAGTTGATCACCGTCGGCAACCCGATCCTTCAGCAGATAGGCGTAGCCGGCCGCTCCCTCAGCAAGGAGGGCTACTGCGTATTCGGGGTCGTCGTATTGCGACAGGATCACAACCCCGGTGCCCGGGTGCTGCTTGCGCACGAGGTGAGCGGCGTCGATGCCTTCTCGCCGAAAGCTGGGGGGCATCCGAATATCGGTCACGACGACCTGCGGGTTGGATTCGCCTGCTCCTGCGACGAGTTCGTCATAGTCGGCCGCCACACCCACGACGTCGAGGTCATCCTCCAGATCGATGAGGGCTCGAACCCCCTCTCGAACCAGGAGGTTGTCGTCGGCGAGAAAAACGGTGATCGACATTACGTACTCAGCCCTCCACAACCAGCGTGCCCGTCATCGATTGATGGCCGGGAACCGTACAAACAAACGCATAGGTTCCGGGGGCCGCATCGAAGTCGACCCTACGCGACTTCAGGGCCGGAATCTCGACGTCTACCCCCAACGCTTCGACGGTGAAGGTGTGGTGGACCCCATCCTTGTTGTCCACCCAGATTCCTGCTGCACCCGGGGTGAGCGCCAAGGTCTCGGGGCCGAACTCGACTCTTTCGGCTACCAGCTGTGCATCGGTCACCAGCGCCACGTCCGACTCTGTGGTCACAAACGCGACTACCGACACCGCGCTCCCGACCACGAAGATCGCGGCTGCAGCAACCAGCGTGGGCCGTACGGCTGTGGTTGGCCACCCGAAGAACGCTCCAAATCCGGCGACAACGGCGGTCAGGGCGATCAGGGTCGACGCGAGGGTCAACACGAATGACGGCGCCGAGTCGTAGTGCGCAATCTCGCCCAGAAGACCCGGCAAGTTGGCCAGGAGAAGCAACGCCGACACGATGCCGTAGGACAGGCCCAGCTTGCGCCGCTCCCCTCGCAAGAACGGAGCGAACCCGGCAAAGACGAGGGCGACCACGATGACCGGAGGCACCGGAACGCGAGCCACAAAGTGCAGGATGATCGCCCACACGACCATCCCAATCGCCGTACCCCTTGCAAGACGCAACCACACGGTCGTTGTTGTGACCTCCCGTAGCGGGCTCTCAACGGTTTCGACCATGGCGGGCTCCCTTCCCGAGCTTTGGACGTCTGCGGCCACGATGCATCACGAGATCGCTGTGGGAAACGGTGCAGCCATGCATTCAACGGTGGTGGTAGCCCCACTCCGGATTGACCCGTCAGCACCCTGTGAGGACGACCCGGATCGCGGTTCGATGGGCCATCGGATCAGAAGGAGGCCCCATGCGCCACGAAACCACCGTCACCTCTATCTCGTGGATTCCGTCAGAAGCGATGACGGGGCCAATGCGGCTCCCGATGGACATCGGTCTCGGCCACTATGACCCGGCGCCGCCGGACAGCATCGGTCCTGACGACCTCGAGCAGTTGCGGTCGGCCGACCGGCTGCGGTTCGCCAACCAACTGACCGCCTGGATCGACGTCGAGGACGGCCGGATCGTCGACGGCGGGTACGGCGGCGGAGCGGTCGTCGGCGCAACCACCGCGAAGGTCGGCCCGGGTTCGGTGACGATCCCTGGGGTGGCCTTTCCTCTCATCCAGGAACCGATCGATCTCGTCGGTGGGACCGCGCGGTTCGTACAGACGGCGGGGGGCCGTACAGGCGCGCCGTTCCCGCGTCGCATCGATCGACCCCCCTACGTACGGGTCACCGGGCCGACGGCTTGGACGACGCTTGCCGTGACCTTCGAACCAGACGGTACGGCTTCGTTCGAGGTGGCCGGCGCTTCCTCGTTCCCTCGCCACTGGATCTATGACGATTCCGGGGCCCTTGTGGCCAAGAGCGGACTCATCGATTTTGCCGAATGGACCCGCACCGCCGATCACGACAGAACGCCGTGGGCAGGGATTCAACGCGACGCCCTCGTGGCATCGGTGGAGTCAGAAGTCGAGCGGGTTCTCTCTCGCGACGTAATGGGCTCAGATCCCCAACTGCGTGACCTTGCCGAAGGCGACGTCCTCACCCGCCAGGGGGAGCCGGGCGACGAGTTGTATCTCGTGCTCGACGGGATGCTGACGGTGGACGTCGATGGAACCGAGATCGCCGAATTGGGCCCCGGCGCCATCGTCGGGGAACGGGCGGCAATTGAAGAAGGCCACCGCACCTCGACGGTGACGGCACTGACCTCCACCAAGGTCGCGGTCGTGCCGGCCGCTGCGATTCCGGCTGCCGACCTCGAAGAGGTTGCTGCCGGCCACCGCAGGGAGGATGACTGACCACACAGAGAGAAGCGCACCTGCAGCGAGCCCTCCTGGCGCCTGGGTGATCACCGACTCATGGCCCGGCTGGCGGTAACGCTTCGGGGGGCTTGTCTGCAGTGCCGGCCAGCCGAAACCGGCGAAGGGACGTTCGCTGATATCGATCGCCCCGCCGGACGGGGGCGCACTTGCGAGCTGGCACTAGGTCACGCCGGAGGAACGTGTCGCGAGCCAGATCGACCCGTCGTTGCCGCGTTCGATCGCGGTCACGTCGGGAGAGACGATTCCGTCTCCGACCCCGACGAAGGTCCCACGCGCTTGTGTCCAGCAGCCAGCGTTCCTCACCCGGACCTTCAGGCAGCCGCCGCAGCAGAGGGGGCGTCGTCGGCTTTGGGTTCGGCTTCCGGGAACGGGTCCCGGTCGATCAGCTTGGCGTAGACATACGCCACGACGTCACGCAGGCTGGCGATGACCGGTACGGCGAGCAGCGCCCCGAGGAGCCCCCCGACCGCGGCGCCTGCCATCAGTCCGATCATGATGAGCGCCGGACGGATCGAAACCGATTCACCCATAACCCTGGGAGCAATGAGATTGGCCTGCAATTGGACCACCACCAGATAGATGCCGGCCACCAGCAGGCCGAACACGAGATGTGACATGTCTTCGAAGCGGGTGCTGCCGTAGACGAACGCTGCCAGGATCCCCGGTATCGCGGCGAAGATCGGCCCGAACGTCGGAATCATGTTCAGCACCGCCATCACGAATCCCATGAAGAACGCCCCCGGCAAACCAACCGCCCAGAGCACGATCCACACCAGCGTGCCGGTGATTGCACTGTTCACCAACTGGCCGTACATGTAGCCGGTCCAGGCTCGCTTCAACTGGGCGATCAGTCGGAACGCGTCACCCTCGTAGCCGGGCGGCACGTTGCGCACCACCGCCTGGTGGTAACGCGTACTGTCCGCGTTGAGGTACATCGCCACCAGCACAGTGACCAGCGCGGACATCACGACCGCCACCATCAGCCCCACCACCGTACGGATCGAGCCGAACAATCCGCCCGCCACCGCGAGGGCCTGTTCGACGGTGATGGTGGTAGCCGTGCCGGAACCCTCACCGCCGGCACCGACGTCTTCGATCGAACCTGCCACCGGATCGATCACCCCGGACATGTCGATGCTGACCCCAAACAAGGTGACCTGGTTCAGCTCGTTGGTCTGTTCTATAAGCCACTCGCGCGCGGCGTCGACCATTGCCGGTGGGTCGAGCTGAACAACAGCCTGGACGATCGCGTTTGCGATGAGGAACCCAAAAAAGAGCGTGCCGAGGAAGACGGCGAAATAGGCAACGATCAGCGCCAGCGGCTTGGGAAACCTTGCCTTCACGTGAAGCCATCTGATACCCGGGGCCAGGAGAAACGCCACCAACCCACCCAGCGCCGCGATCGCGATGACGTTGCGCACCATGTAGAGACCAGCCGCAAACGCAAATGCGAGGCCGGCGGCAACGAACAGCTTCGCCATAGGGCTCCATAGAGGCGACGGTGAGTAGTCAATTGCGGTCGACGGCGGCGACTCGACCGATTCCTCCTCAGAATCGGAAGTCGTCTCAGGATCTGAAACCATGACCTCTCCGTATGGATGCCGCCGAGAGTACCGGTGGAGGAGTGAAGCGCCCGGTCTTTCGGCTCCCGTCGCCTGCCGGACGGTTTGGCGGCGAAGGCTCCGGATCTAGGGTCAGAGAAGCGGAAGACTGCGGCGGGAGGACCACATGATCGAAGCAATCCGAGTCTCAACGATCGGGGGACCGGACGTGCTCGTCTGGAGCACCCTCCCGGAACCGGAGCCGGGCCCCGACGAGGTTGTAGTGGAGGTGGCGGCAGCCGGCGTGAACTTCATCGACGTCTACCACCGCACCGGGCTGTACCCCCTTCCCCTCCCGTTCACTCCTGGCGTTGAAGGCGCCGGCGTCGTCGTACGGGCTGGAGCCGACGTCTCAGATGTCGCCGTGGGCCACCGGGTGGCCTGGACGAGCCGCCCAGGAGCCTACGCGACACAGATGACCCTCCCGGCTGCCGATGTCGTCCCCGTCCCCGAAGGGATCCCGGTCACGATGGCGGCCGCCGCGATGTTGCAGGGCGTCACGGCACACTTCCTTGCTACCTCCACGTGGCCACTCGAACCCGGAGACCGCTGTCTCGTTCATGCCGGAGCCGGAGGCGTCGGCGGCCTATTGATCCAGATCGCCAAGCTCCGCGGGGCAGAGGTGTTCGCTACCGCGGGCGGCCCAGACAAAGTCGCGGTGGCGGAGGCAGCAGGGGCGGACTACGTCGTCGACTACTCGACCGACGATTTCGTGGCCGCCATTGAAGCCATTGCAGGACCACGGCCGCTCGACGTCATCTACGACGGCGTCGGTGCCGCCACATTCCGATCCGGCTTCGCATTGCTCCGGCCTCGGGGGATGGCGGTGGCCTTCGGGAACGCCAGCGGAGCGATCGAGCCGATCAACCCGCTGGAGTTGGCGAGCAACGGATCCATCTACATCACCCGCCCAACCTCCAGGGACTACCTGCGGACGAAGGAGGAGCGGCTGGCACGGACCGGCGACCTATTCCGCTGGCTGGAAGCAGGATCGTTGCAGGTGCGGATCGGAGCCACCTATCGCATCGCCGAGGCCGCCGCTGCGCACCGAGCCCTCGAAGGTCGCCAGACCACCGGGAAGGTGCTCCTCGAGCCCTGACCGACCGCCGATAACCACGCGGACGCCGCCCTCCCCACCGCCGGCCTCCGCTCAGGCCAGCCTCACCAGGGGCGGTACACTCCCGCCGCATGAGCGAAGCGGCGGAGCACCCCTCCCCAGCAACGATCGAATACGAGGCTCACGTCGGGACCACCCGACAGTATTGGCGCGACATCATCCTCGGGGTCAACGACGGACTGGTATCCACGTTTCTGCTGGTCGCCGGGGTCGTGGGCGGTGGCCTTGATACCAGCCAGGTCCTCCTCACCGCAGTCGCAGGTGCCATCGCCGGAGCGATCTCAATGGCGGCAGGCGAATACCTGGCCACCAAATCACAGGAAGAGGTATTCGACTCCGAGATTGCGCTCGAACGCGTGCACATTCAGCACTTCCGCGAGGACGAGGTAGCTCAACTCGAAGGTTTCTTCACCGACCTCGGCCTCGAGGGTGCCGATCTCGATACTGCGACCGAACTCTTCTCTAAGGACGATGAGGTCCTGCTGAATGTGATGAAGGTCTTCGAATTCGGCGTAGCCGACCACGAGCGACGCAGCCCTTACCTCGCCATGGCGTACTCCGGGGCCCTGTTCCTCCTCGGAGCGCTCACCTCAGTACTGCCCTTCACGCTCGACGTGAGCGCGCAGCAAGGCCTCTTCGGAGCAGCCGTGCTCACCGCAATCGCACTCTTCATAGTTGGGGCCGTCAAAACCAGGGTCACCCGCACCAACCCAATTCGAGCCGGCCTCGAAAACCTGGTAATCGCCGGGATTGGGGGCGCCGTCGCCTTCGCCATCGGTCGCTTCGTCGATCTGTACTTCATCGGATGAGGTTCCCGCTTTCCGCTGTCGCCGTGTGGAAGTTCAGACCCTCTCGCCGTCGCCGCTAGCCTGAATGCCATGAAACGCTTTCTGGTCTCGAGTCTCCTCCTCATCGCCGCCGGAGCGGCAGTGGCGGCGTTCCTCAATCGTCCGGTTCGTGTCCCCGAGGCGTCGGGAACCTGGGAACCAGCCGAACACGAGCCCGCAACGAACTGAACGTGCGCGTCGCGCTGCACCAGACAGGCGAGGTCGGCGCTCGTGCCGGCAGAGTCATCCTGGCGGAACGCGAACTGAACGAGTTGGGCCTGGTCGACACCCGCCCCAACGGCACCGATTCCCGGGTGCGGCCGGTGACCGACCTCGGGGATTACGACGTGGTCGTGACCGACTCGGACGCTCCCGGCGGCATCATCGAACAGGCGCTCGATCGTGGGATCAACTGCGTTGTATGGGTCGACTTCGAGAGCACCATGTACGACGCGGCATTCCGTGACATCACCAGCACCCTCGTCGTCGGCGCCAACCTGGCGAACGGCATCACCCCTTCGCTTGCCGTCCACGAGGTGGCCCGCGGCGGCGAGGTCTTCGACGTCGTCACCGCCTGGACCGAACCCGGCAAACCGCTGCGGCGCGGCGAAGGCGTCCAGTTCCCCGAGCCGGTCGGCGCCAGATGGGCTCGACCGAGTAGCCGCGCCCGCCCCAACGCCCTCGTCTCCCCCATCGAAGGTGAGTGGGCCGCGGGACTCGCCCGCGTCACGTCTGCCGGCACCAGTGGTGTGTCCACCCGCGTCGTAGGAGTTGCAGACAACGCACTCCACCTCGAAAGCCTGGCCCTGGCGTCCGCTGCTCTGGCGGTCGCTTCCTCTGCCTACCCCCCCGGCCTCCACCACGCGGACGCGTCTGCCGAACGATTCCTCAACCGAGCGCTCGGGGCAGGGCTCGACGTCGCGGCATACACGGTGGACGCCGGCGGCTAGCCGTGCCGTTCCCCCAGCACCACTAGCCGCCTCAACCGGTTTGAATGGCGCCGTGAACAGTTCCCGTCTCGTGGTCATCGCCCTCCTCTTCGCGCTCGTTGCGGCGGCCTGCTCACCCGCTTCGAGCGAGGCTGTCTCGGCCGTCAATGCAGGGACGGATACAACCGCGCCCCTCGAAGGCTCTGCCGGGACCGGACCGGACCCCTCAACCGACCGGCCGGAAGACCCGGTGTCCTTCGCCGGCACCCAGCCCGCGCCTGAATTCCCGACCGGTCTCGACTGGCTGAACGTCGACCGCCCGCTGACTCTGGAGGAGCTTCAGGGCAAAATCGTGCTGCTTGACTTCTGGACTTACGGATGCATCAACTGCATCCACATCATCCCCGACCTCCACCAACTCGAAACGGAATACGCAGATGAACTCGTTGTGATCGGCGTCCACTCCGCCAAGTTCCTCAACGAAGCCGAGACCGACAATATCCGGCAGGTTGTGCAGCGATACGACCTCGAACACCCGGTGGTAAACGACCGGGCGTTCGAGGTGTGGAGGGACTGGGGCGCGAACGCGTGGCCCACCGTGGTGCTCGTCGACCCAGCAGGCAACATCGTCGGGGCACACAGTGGTGAGGGTGTCTACGAAATCGTCCAACCGATCGTTGCCTCTCTCGTAGCCGAGTTCGACGAACTTGGGCTCATTGATCGGTCCCCCGTCGACCTGACGCTCGAAGCTGCGAGGACACCGGACCGCGTGCTGTCCTTTCCCGGCAAAGTCATCCCAGACGAAACCGGGACCCGGCTATTCGTCGCCGACACAGGGCACCATCGGGTCGTGGTGGCAGATGCCGCCACGGGCGCCGTGCTGGACGTCTTCGGTGGTCCCGAACCCGGATTCGCCGACGGCGTCGGATTGAACGCCCGCTTCGATTCCCCTCAGGGTCTGGCCCACGCAGCAGAAGACGATCTGTTGTACGTCGCAGACACCAACAACCATGCGATTCGGGTCATCAACCTCACCACGGCGGAAGTAGGCCTGTTCGCCGGCACCGGGAGCCTGCGCTGGCCCCCAACAGCGGGCGTCGCACCGAACGTGGCCCTCAATTCGCCCTGGGGCCTCACCCTGCGAGATGGCGTCCTCTACATCGCCATGGCGGGTTTCCACCAGATCTGGAGCGCCGAACTCGCTACCGGAATTCTTGCGCCACGAGTCGGCAGCGCCAGGGAGGCAACTCTCAACGGGCCGATCGCCGAGGCTGCCCTCGCCCAACCCAGCGGACTCACCTTCGACGACGCCGGCACGCTGTATTTCGCTGATAGCGAGTCTTCTTCGATTCGATCCGCCACGGTTCTCGAACCTGGTGGCGAGACGGCCATCGTCGCCGGCAGCGACACCAACCTCTTCGACTTCGGCGATCAAGACGGCGCGGGAACAGCAGCCCGCCTCCAACATCCGCTCGGAATCGTGTATGACGAACCATCCGGCTTCCTCTACGTCGCGGATACGTACAACTCGAAGATCAAACGTCTCGACCCCACCAGCGGCGAACTGACCACCGCTTTCGGCGGAGCTCAGGGTTGGGCAGACGGCGACGAGGCCCAGTTCTATGAGCCAGGTGGCCTCGGACTGCATGGCTCCACCCTCTACGTCGCAGACACCAACAACCACGTCATTCGTACCGTCGACTTGACCACAGGAACAACATCGACCCTCATCCTCAGCGGCATCGAACGATTCCGTCCACTCCCCGGATCCGAAGGGTTCCAGGGTGAAACCGTGGTTCTGGAGCCGGCGGCACTCGCTGCCGGGCCGGGGACGATCACCATCGACCTGGGACTCCCGAGCGGGTACAAGGTCAATGAACAAGCTCCTTCGTCTGCCGTCATCTCGGTGGAGGGTGAGGCAGTCTCGCTGGCGAGCGAACCCCTGGAACTCGAACTCACCGGGGCAAGGTTTCCGGTCCAGGTCCCGGCGGGCTTCTTCGAGTCGAGCGCCGAGGTCCAGGTCGACGTGACGCTCGTCTACTGTCGCAACGAGGCCGCGAGCCTCTGCTTCATCGAACAGCTCAGACTGCTGCGTTCGGTCGAAGTCACGGATACTGGAGCCGGGAACGACCTGGCCTTCTCGCACTCCGTCGAGGTGCGCGAAGGCGGCTGATCAGGGGGTGCGAACCGGGTCTTGAGCGTCGTCTGCTTTCTGGCCCGTCTCGGCTGCCTCATCGACGACGGCTTCGGGATCTGACTCCGGGCGCGAGCCGTTCCCGGATACCTCTGTCGCGGCCACGGGGACGGGTTCTGATTCGACCTCGGCTGGGTCCTGGTCCCCACCTTCCGCGTCACCACTTGCGTCTCCATCCGGATCCTGCGCTGCCTCTCCTTCAGCTCCCGCCGGCGGCGGGTCGGCTGCAGCAACCGCGGCCACCGGCTGACTCCGGGCTACCGGCCGCAACACGGTGCGGGTACCGGATGGATTCGGGTTGTACGTCTCCTCGAGAACCGTGATCTCGACTCCGCCCACCAGGTCGGCGATCAGGTTGTAGAGCACGGCGCCCAATGTCATCAGACCGGTCATCACGATGGCGGCGACGATGGCCAGCAATACGATCACACGGAAGTACAGCTCACCGTCGATGGTGAGCGTCAGTGTGATCCGGTCGAATATCTCAACGAGGCGGTCCGGGATGCCGCGCTGCAATGAGAGCGACCACACCACCCACGTGCCCAGCACGAACATCATCCCGGCGATCGCGTTGAATACGATTGCCAGCTTCAACACCGTCCAGGGGTCGATGCGCCGAACGATCCGGCGAACCCGACGTACTGCCATCTAGGGGAAGCTTCCTCTCACGTGAAGCGGGTGGACATCGCGAGTGTACCGCCGACCCTTGCTGTGCCAAGGGTCCCCCGGAAAACGCCGATCGGAGGCTTTTCGGTTCCCGCTCAGTCCTCGTCCGGGGGCACGAGGGCAAAGTCCGTCAGCTCCGCCTCATCCTGGAGGTTCATCACCTTGACCCCGGTGGAGGCTCGCTTCTGGCGGCTGATCTCCTCAACCGCCTGACGAATGACGATCCCGTCGGACGAGGTAACGAATATCTCGGTACCTGGGACCACCGCTTGAGCCGCAACCAACGAACCCCTCACCCGGGTCAGCTTGATCGCCTTGACACCGATACCGCCTCGCTTCTGGAGGGGGTACTCATCGAGCTTGGTTCGTTTGCCGTAGCCGCCGCTGGTGAGAAGGAGGAGTTCCTCGTCTGCATGCATGGCGGCCGCCCCGACGACATAATCTCCCTCGCGCAAGCGAATCCCGCGCACTCCTTGCGTGTCGCGGCCCATGGGCCGGGCATCTGCCTCCGAGAATCGAATGGCCTGACCGTCGTGGGTGAACATGGCGAGATCCGAGTCTCCCCCGGTGGCCCGCACCGCCACCACCTCGTCGTCTGCGGCGAGCCTGATTGCGACCAGCACGGAATTGCGCGAGTCGTAATCGGCGAACTTGGTCCGCTTCACCTGCCCCAGCTTGGTGAACGCCACCAGATAACGAGAGGTTTCGTAGTCCCGGGTGTCGATGACGGCCTCGACCGTCTCGTCGGCATCCATGGTCAGCACCGACTGCACCAGCACGCCTTTGGCGTTGCGGTCCTTGCGCGGCAGTTCGTGAGCCCGGATCCGGTATACCCGACCCTGGTTGCTGAAGAACAACAGATAAGCGTGGGCGGTGGTGTGAATGACGTGGGTGATCACATCGTCTTGCTTCAGTTGCTGGCCCCTCACCCCTCGGCCGCCACGGCCCTGGGTGCGGTAAGCCTTTGCGAGCACCGCCTTCAGGTATCCAGCAGCCGTGATCGTGACTACCAACTCCTCGTCTGCGATCAAATCCTCGAGGGACAATTCGCCTTCGTCCGGGATGATCCGGCTGCGTCGGGCGTCTCCGAACCTGTCGCGGATCTCGATCAGCTCCTCGGAAACGACCTCACGCCGTCTCTGGTCCGAGTCGAGAATCGACTGCAACTCGGTGATGGTCGCCTGCAGCGCCTCGTATTCTTCACGCAGCTTCTCGGTCTCCAGTGCGGTCAGCCGGCGCAGCGGCATGTCGAGAATGTGGTTGGCCTGAATCTCGGATAGCTCGAACCGCTCCATGAGGGTGGCCCGGGCTGTATCGACGTCTGCAGAGCCCCGGATGATCCGGACAACCTCGTCGATGTGGTCCAGCGCAATCAGGAGCCCCTCGACGATATGAGCCCTTGCCTGGGCCTTCTCCAGCCGGAACCGGCTCCGCCGCTCGATGACCACAAGCTGATGGGTCACGTAGTGATGGACCATTTCCGCCAGGTTGAGCGTCTTCGGCACTGCGTCGACAAGCGCAACGGCATTCACCGAGAAGTTGTCCTCCAGCTGCGTGTGCTTATAGAGCTGACGCAAAACGACCTGTGGGTTGGCGTCGCGCTTGAGCTCGACTACCAGGCGGGTCCCGTCGCGATCGGACTCGTCGCGTAGGTCGGAGATCCCAACCACAGTCTTGGCCCGCACGAGGTCGGCAATCTTGGCCATGATCCGATCACGGGACACTTGATAGGGGATCTCAGAGATGATGATCGCAGTCTTCTTGCGACCCACCTCGACCACATCCGCTACGGCCCGCATCTTGACGGAGCCGCGACCCGTCAACAGGGCGTCCTTGATCCCGCGATTCCCGACGATGTAGGCCCCGGTCGGGAAGTCGGGCCCTTTCACGAACTCGGTCAGGTCTTCGGCCGTGGCCTCCGGGTGCTCGATCGCGTGCAACACGGCGTCTGCTACCTCCGTGAGGTTGTGGGGCGGAATGTTGGTGGCCATCCCCACGGCGATGCCGGTTGACCCATTAACCAAGAGGTTCGGGAATCGCGACGGCAACACCGTCGGCTCCTGCCGCTCCCCCGAGTAGTTGTCCACGAAGTCGACGGTGTCTTCGTTGATACCGTCGAGTAGGTGGGCCGCCAGCGGCGCAGTGCGGGTTTCCGTGTAACGCATTGCGGCCGGCGGGTCATCGACGGTCCCGAAGTTGCCCTGCGGTTCGACCAGGGTGTATCGCGAGGAGAAGTCCTGGCCGAGCCGAACGAGGGCGTCGTAGATCGCGTCGTTGCTGTGCGGGTGGAACCAACCCATGACGTCGCCAACCACCCTGGCGCACTTGCGGAAAGGGGTCCCGGGTCGAATTCCGGCGTCCCACATCGAATACAGGATGCGCCGGTGGACTGGTTTCAGCCCATCGCGGACGTCCGGAAGGGCGCGCGAGACGATGACCGACATCGCATACTCGAGAAACGAGTCCTGCATCTCCCGTTCGATCTCGATCGCTTGGATGCCGCTGCTCCGCTCTTCAGGCATGGTGTGAGGTTTCCCCTTGTTGTCGCAGTGGATTGGTGACGGGTGCCTGCCCGCGGGGCGGCATCAGAAATCCAGGAACCGGACGTCGTTGGCGTTCTGCTGAATGAAAGTGCGTCTGGCCTCGACGTCGTTGCCCATCAGCGTGGCGAATACTTCCTCGGCACGGAACTGGTCTTCGAGTTGGACCTGAAGCAACTGGCGGGAAGCTGGGTCCATGGTCGTGTTCCACAACTGGTCTGCGTTCATTTCCCCGAGACCCTTGAACCGCTGGATGGTGAGCTTCCGACCAGACAAATCATCTCGGATCTCGTCGAGATGGGCCTCGTTGAACGCCCATCGCGTCTTGGTGCCTGCCTTGACAGAGAACAGCGGAGGTTGGGCGATGTATATGTACCCGGCCTCGATCAGTTCCGGCATCTGGCGGAAGAAGAATGTCAGCAGCAGCGTGCGGATGTGCGCCCCGTCGACGTCGGCGTCGGTCAGGATCACGACGCGGTGATATCGGGCCTTGGTGATGTCGAGTTCATCCCCGATCCCTGTTCCGATCGCGGTGATGAGGGACTGGATCTCGTTGTTCTGCAGCACCCTGGCGAGACGGTTCTTCTCGACGTTGATGATCTTTCCTCGGATCGGCAAGATCGCCTGGTTCTCACTGTTGCGGGCTTGCTTCGCTGATCCTCCCGCGGAGTCGCCCTCAACGATGAACAATTCGCTCACTTCCGGATCGCGGGAAGAGCAGTCAGACAGCTTGCCCGGCAGACCGGCAGACTCGAGGAGACTCTTGCGGCGGGTGAGGTCACGGGCCTGACGGGCAGCCTGGCGGGCTTTGGCTGCATTCACGACCTTGTCGGTTATGCGCCGACCGTCGCCCGGGTTTCGCTCCAGCCATTCCGGGAGCAGCTGGTTCATTGCCTTCTCGACGAAAGACCGGATCTCGGTGTTGCCCAGCTTCGTCTTGGTCTGACCTTCGAATTGGGGTTGCCGCACCTTGGCCGAGATCACGGCGGTGATCCCCTCCCTCACGTCCTCGCCCTGCAGGTTGGGATCCTTCTCCTTGAGCAGATTGCGTCCTCTCGCGAAGTCGTTGACGGCCCTTGTCAGCGACTTGCGGAAGCCCTCCTCATGTGTCCCGCCCTCGTGGGTGTTGATGTTGTTCGCAAAGCTGAGGACAGTCTCGTTGTAGCCATTGGTCCACTGGATGGCTACCTCGAGTTCGGCGTCTTCCGACTTCTCGCTGAAGTGGGCGACTTGTTTGTGGAGCGGGTCGCGGGTCGCGTTGAGGTACTTGACGAAGTCAACGAGGCCTCCTTTGTATTGAAAGCTCTCCTCCAGCGGAGGAGAGCCTCGCTCGTCGCGGAACCGAATCTCAAGTCCGGAATTCAGGAAAGCCATCTCCCGCAGTCGGCTTGTCACCACTGCCGCGTCGTACGACGTGGTTTCCTCGAAGATTTCGGGGTCGGCCCAGAACGTGACCTCGGTACCCGTCCGCTTCGCTGCCTTGCCCTTCTTCAAAGGACCCTTCGGTACCCCGTAGGAAAACGTCTGCGACCACTGGAACCCGGACCTCACTACGTCGACCTTCGTGGTGGAGGACAGCGCGTTGACCACCGAAATCCCGACGCCGTGTAGTCCGCCAGAGACCGTGTACGCACCCTCCTCGAACTTGCCTCCCGCGTGCAGCGTCGTCATCACCGTGGTGATGGCGGGTAGTTTCGTCTTTGGATGCTTGTCGACGGGGATGCCTCTCCCGTTGTCTTTGACCCTGACCCCACCGTCTTCCATGAGGGTGACCTCGATGCGGGTGGCGAAGCCCGCCATGGCCTCATCCACCGAGTTGTCGACAGCCTCCCAGACGAGGTGGTGAAGCCCTTTGGGGCCCGTCGAACCGATATACATCGCGGGTCGGCGCCGAACCGCTTCGAGCCCCTCGAGGATCGTGATGTCCTTCGCCTTATAAGAGGCTTCGGACGCGCGTCTTGTCGTACTCACAGATCTCCTTGGATGGCCGAAACGGCAAACAGAGCTTGAACTTGCAAGGATGTCATTATAGCCGGAAAGCCCTGATACATGGCGGTTGCAGGCCGATTCAACCCGCCGGGTTCACCCTGCATTGCGGGCCACCCTGAGCCGGATTCCCGACACCAGCCCTTCACCCAGCTCCTGCTCGATTGCCGCCACCAAGACATCTGATTCGAACCGCAGCCGGGTCGCCGCTCCCCCGTCAGGGACGTCGACGACGAGGACGCCCTTTTCGTCGATCTTCACGGGCGTGGTGTGCTGCCACTTCGGCCCCGCGACTGTATCCCATCGCTCGAAGATCTGGAGACTCGCCCCCTGCGGGGTCCCGGCGAAGCGGCCGAGCAACACGTCCAGCACGTCCCCGACCGGCTCCAACTCACGCCTGGATTCCTGTTCGTTCATACTGCGATCACTGACCATTCACCCCCTGTCGATCCACCACCACCGGCCGCAACGGTGCTTCACTTGATCCCGCCTTCGGCCACCCGCCACGTTCTTCCGCTCACCGGTACCTCATCCTCGCGAGCAGTGGTGACAAAAACCTGGCCTCGCGGCAGCAATTCCATCACCCCTGCCGAGCGCCGCGCGTCGAGTTCGGAGAACACGTCGTCCAGCAACAACATCGGCGCCTCCCCATGAAACGATTCCAGCGCCGAGTACGAAGCCAGCCGGAGGCTCAAGGCGATCGATCGCTGCTCTCCCTGACTGGCCTGGATGCGACTATCCCGACCATCGATCAGGAAAACAACGTCATCCCGGTGCGGTCCGGCGCTCGTCGTGCGCTGATCCATGTCCCGATCCCGCCGCGAGGCCAGCACCTCGAGCAGGAGGGCCGCGTGCGCTGCCGGATCGCGAGACGCCCCCGTTGCTTCCTCGCCCGCCCACGAGGATCGATATCGCCAGGCCACCACCGAGTCCCCACCGACCGTCCGATACGCGTGCTCGATCGCCGGCGTCAACCCATCGAGCAAGGAAAGGCGATGCGACAGAATCCGGCTGCCCAGCGTCGCGATCCGTTCATCCCATGCGTCGATGGTCATTCGATCCGCATTGCGCCCTTCCTGACGAAGCAGCGCATTCCGCTGCCGCACTGCTTTCTCATACTCGGCCAAGTCTGCGCCCGCGGCAGGAGCCAGCCTCCCGACCAAGTCATCGAGGTACTCCCTGCGCAGCGCCGGACCGCGCTTGACCAGGTCGAGGTCGTCGGGAAGGAAGGCCACCAGAGGAACCTCTGCCGCCACCAGCGAATGCCGGGCGGGTCGCTTCCCATTCAGCAGAATGCGCCTCCTGCCAGTTGCCGGCACCTCGACCTCGACCTTGACTTCGCCTGTGGGTCGAGTAAATCCCCCACGTACGATGCCTTCAGCTGCTCCATCCCGCACTAGAGCGGTGTCCGGCGCTCGCCGGAACGACCGCAGAGTCGACAGGTACCCGATCGCCTCGAGAATGTTGGTCTTCCCCGCCCCATTGTCTCCGACGAGGACGTTGACCCCCGGATCGGGACGAAAGTCGACCTCGCGATACGACCGAAAGTCGCGCAAGACGGTCCACGCCAGATGCACGAGTCGTTACCCCGTGCGGATCAAAGCCGCACGGGCATCAGGAGGTAGCGGAACCCGCTGCCGTCTCCGCCCGTCAGCATTCCCGGCTTCAGCGGGTCGATCGTCTCCAGAACCACCTCATCACCGTCGACGGCAGCCACTCCGTCCGTGAGGTATCGGGTATTGAAGGCGATTGTCATCTCCTCACCCTGGTAGTCCCCCGCGATATGCTCCGTTTCCTCACCCACTTCCTGGCGAGTCACCCGCAGCTCCACACCTCCATCGTGAAGTCCGAGCCGAACCGGGATGTGATCCTCAGCCACCAGCGAAGCCCGCCCGACGGCGTCCAGTAACGCTTCCCGGTTGACCACCAGGCGATTCGGATATGAATCGGGGAGCAGCTGTCGGTAGTTCGGGAACGTCGACTCGATCACCCTTACGGTGAGGCGGCCGCGAGGTGAGCTGAAGGAGGCTTCGCGCTCCCCCAACTCCATGACGATCGTGTCGTCCCCGATGGTGCGTCCGAGCTCTCGGAGTGCGCGATATGGAACGAGGGTCGTCGTCGTGCCGGTGACGCCCAACATCTCTCGGACTGCCAGCCGATAGGAATCCGTTGCCACCAACCGGACCCCTTCGTCTTCTGCTTCGAACAACACTCCAGTGAGGGTCGGCCTTGCCTCATCGCTCGATGCCGCGACGCCTACCTGAGTGAGGGCAGCCGTCAGCGCACCTCCGTCGATCTCCACGCCCGAACCACTCGGCTCGTTCGCGATCTCGGGGAAGTCATCGACGCTCAACTCACGCAGTCGGAAGCGGGGTCCATTACCCGTGATTTCGACTTCACCGTCGGCAGCGGACATCGCGACCGCACCCTGCGGCAGCTTGCGGACCGCCTCGGCAGCCAGCTTCGCGGGGATCACCGTCTTGCCGACTTCGAGGACTTCGACATCCAGATTCGTCTGGATCGTGATCTCAGAGTCTGTGCCGGTCACTCGAAGGCGTTTACCTTCGACGACGCAGAGCAAACCCTGGAGAATCGGAAGCGGGGATCTCGTCCCTACCGCTCTGCCCGCCCTCGCCAGGACATCTGCCAGGTCGTCTCGTTCGGCTCTGATACGCACAATTGGTTCCTCTTCAGTTGCTTAGAGATATCTCAAAACAGTAGCCGTAGTAGTAGGCCCTGTGGATTGTGGGGTAATGGTAAAAGACCTGGTCAGAGGGACATAGCTGTACCCACACTGCCTGGGGACGATGCAGAGGTTCTCCCCAGGGGCGCCGGGAAGGCCGAGTTGGAGTGTGGACATCATGGAGTTTTCCTCAGCTTCGCCGTCAGGGTTGTGACTTCATCGAAAACAACCTTGTCGGACTGGATGAGACTCTTGACCCTTTCGACCGCGTGGAGCACGGTGGTGTGGTCGCGACCGCCGAACGCCCTGCCGATCTTTGGAAGGGAAAGATCGGTCAATTCACGGCAGAGATACATGGCGATCTGGCGTTTCTGAGCCAGAGGCTGTTTGCGGCTCGGGCTGAGTAGATCGGCTTCCGAGAATCCGTAGGTTGCGGCCGTGAGGGTCACGATGCGTTCCGGAGTAACCCGGTTGCCTTCGGGCGGAGGAACCAGATCCTGGAGAACCTCGGCGGTCATATCGAGAGTGATTTGCTCGTGGGTCAAGGCGGCATACGCGGTCACCCGGGTGAGCGCCCCCTCCAGCTCCCGGATGTTGTCGCTCACATTCTCTGCGATGAACAGCAGCACCTCATGAGGGACCGGCCGGGGCGCAAACTCTGCGTTCTTCTTCAAGATCGCCAGACGAGTCTCGACGTCCGGTGGTTGGATGTCGGTGAGGAGTCCCCACTCGAACCGGCTTCGCAGGCGATCTTCGAGGGTGGAGAGGTGCTTCGGGGGCCGGTCGGCTGAGATCACCAGTTGTCTGCCCGCCTCGTAGAGGCTGTTGAACGTGTGGAAGAACTCTTCCAGGATCTGTTCTTTACCTTCGAAGAACTGCACGTCATCGAGGAGGAGGACGTCAATGGTGCGGTAGCGGGCCTTGAACTCATCCATCCGCTTGCGGCGGATCCCGTTGATGAACTCGTTGAAGAACTGCTCCGAGGAGACGTATCGCACCACCGAACGGGGATCGAGTTCCCTGCGGTGATGACCGACGGCGTGGAGGAGATGGGTCTTGCCCAGACCAGCGCCTCCATAGATGAAGAGAGGGTTGTAGTGCGAAGCGGGCTGTTCGGCTACCGACATTGCGGCGGCGTGGGCAAAACGGTTTGAGGGACCGACCACAAAGTTCTCGAAGGTGTATTTCGAGATGAGCCGGGAATCGAGATCTTGCACCGGAGCCCGTAACGGAAGCGTTTCCGACTCGTTTTGAACCGAACGCGGTGGAGTCGTCGGCGTTGGTGGTCCCACCTCGGACTCCATGACAAGGACCTGCTGGCCGATCCTGGCGTCGAGGATGATCGTCATCTCTGGGCCGTACACGTCGTGGCAGCTCTCCTCGATGACGGGGAGGAAACGGTCGCGAACCCATCGACGATGGAAGTCGCTGGGTGCTTCGAGGCGGAGCACACCGTCTGTGACGTCCGGCTCGAGCGGTTCGAGCCATGTCTGCCATGCCTTGGTATTCACTCGAGTCCGGATGCGGTCCTGAAACTCATCCCATCGAGCGGCTGATGCGTCTGCTCCCACCAGGCCGTGTGCTCCTTCGCTATCAACCATTTTCTGTCCACATATCTATCCACACCGTGTGGAGAACCGGCAAAGCGGCCCACCGGGGGGCGGCGCGGACAGGTTGCTCCTTTTTGAGGAAGTCCGCAGCTCCTGGGCAACGGGGCAGCGAGTGTAGGGAGGGTCTTTTGAACGATTCAAGACAGCCAAAACCGAGACTATCCGGGGCGGGAGCATTTGAGCCTGTGGCTGAGAAAGAGCAACTAACCAGGTGTTTTGCCGGCAGTCGCCCTCACTGGGTGGCGTGAGGAAGCCCGAAATCCGCGCCGACTGGGCTTAAGCAATGTTTCGCGGGCGAAGAGTGTTTTTCGCGTGATGCCCTCGAAGCCACCAGAGAGGCAGCGGGCTTTGACATAGCCCCGGGGCCTCCGTAACCTGCTCCGCCGAACCGCAACTTCCCTCTCTCCCTTCGGACCACTCTTCTGATGAAGCGTACGTATCAACCCAAAGTACGGCGCCGTAAGCGCAAGCACGGATTCCGCCACCGCATGCACACGCGGGGCGGTCGCGCCGTTCTCAAGCGCCGTCGTGACAAGGGCCGCCACCGCCTTTCGGCGTGACGAGCGCCCCTTCGTCTCCCTGAGCGGCCGTTCGGAGTTCTCACGCCTCTATCGTGAGGGCCTCCGCAGCCGGGTGGGTTCGGTTGTGGTGCTCGCGGCATCCGGGGTATCGGGTGCCGCTCGGGTAGGGTTTGTTGCCGGCCGGCGGGTCGGCAACGCGGTAGAGCGCAACCGGGCGAAGCGCCGGCTTCGTGAGGCGATGGCCCGGATTGCGCCGAGAGATGGCATGACGTTCGTCGTGATCGCCCAACCGGGGGTGAACGGCGCTGCGTTTTCCCAACTCGTCTGCTGGCTCGACGACGCATGTCGGGAGTCGTGCGAGTCGGTTGACTCGGAGGAGAACGATGAGTGAGAAGAAGCAACTCAAGCCGTACCACCCCGCGTGGTGGCTGGTTGCGGGCATCGGCTTGTATCGCCGCTTTCTGTCTCCCCTACTCCGGCCGAGTTGCCGTTACCACCCCACCTGCTCTGCGTACGCGGTCGAGGCCATCGAGATTCACGGCTCAGCCAAAGGGTCCTGGCTCGGAGTGAGGCGTATCGGCCGCTGCCATCCCTGGCGCGAAGGCGGCTTTGACCCCGTTCCCGGGAGCGAATCCGACGCCGGCCACCTCACTGAGGGGGCAGCCTCATGAATCCATGGACGCTGCTGCAACAGGCGCTCGGCTACACCCTGGCATTCTTCTACGAGATTATTCCAAATTATGGAATATCGATCATCCTGCTCACGCTGGTCATCAGCCTGCTGCTGTTTCCGCTCACCCTCAAACAGACCCGTTCGATGCGGGCCATGCAGGAGATCCAGCCAGAGGTCAAGGCGCTGCAGAAGGAGCTGAAGGGCGACCGTGAGGAGCTCAACAAGCAGCTCATGGAGCTCTACAAAGAGCGCGGCGTCAACCCTGCAGCCGGCTGTCTCCCTCTGCTGTTGCAGATGCCGATTTGGTTTGCCTTGTTCCGGGTGCTCCGCGTCACGTACAACCCCGAAACGATGCAGCTCGACCCGGATAATGTCATTCCGGCGGACAGTTCACTTGCCGCGGCGCTCGAGGCGGGAAACACCTTCTTTCTCGGGATGGATCTGCAGAAGTCTGCTGCCGAGGCGTTCAGCACCGGAATCGTTGAGGCGATCCCCTACCTCATTCTGATCGCGGTGGTCATCGTTTCCTCCTACTACCAGCAGGCGCAGACCACGCGCCGCTCGAAAAACAACGGGCAGGAAGTGAGCGCACAGGCACAGGGAATGCAAACGGCGATGAAGATCATGCCGCTGTTTATGGGCTTTATCTCCTGGGGATTCCCCTCAGGTCTCGTCTTGTACTTTGCCGTATCGGCCTTGTTCAGGATCGGCCAGCAGGCGGTGATCATCAAGCTGGACGACGACGGAGACAGCAATCAGAAGGGAGGGGAGGCTCCCCCGAAAGACGACGACGTTCCTCCCAATGGGGAAAACGGCTCGGGGAATGGCGAAGCCAACCAACCGAAGATAGCTCCCAACACCAGCAAGAAGCGGAAACGCAGAAGGAAATAGTCAATGGAGTGGGTAGAGGCACAGGGCAGGACGGTCGACGATGCCACCGCGGCAGCTCTTGCCGAGTTGCAGATCGGGTCACGCGACGACGCCACCATCGAGGTCCTTCAGGAACCCAAGGCAGGGTTCTTGGGCATAGGTGGCCAGGACGCAGTCGTCAAGGTGACGCCAAAAACAAAGCAGCGCTCGCAGCGCCGCAGACGCCGCCCTCGCCGGGCTGGCAACCGAAAGCAGGGAGAACAGGGCAAATCGCGAGGCGGCCGGCAAAACGAACCCAAGAACCAGCACCAATCGAGCCGTAGCGACAGCGGCGGCTCAAAACAATCGAAGAACAAAGGACGCTCCCAGAAGGCTGAGAGCAAGAGGAAACCCGAGAGCAGCAAGAGCTCAGGCAACAACGGCGGGTCCCAACCCGCAAAATCTGCTCCAAAGGAGAACGCCGTGGACGAAGCAAGCGAACGGTCGGTGACGGTAGAGGAACAGGCCGAGGTCGCAGCGGAATTCCTCGACGGGCTACTGGGTGCCTTCGGCCTTGAGGGAGAGGTGGTCACCCGCGCCGAAGACGACATCCTGTACATCGATATCTCCGGCGACCAGACCGAGGCACTGGTGGGCCCCAAAGGGTCCATTATGCAATCGGTGCTGGAACTCACCCGGACGGTGATTCAGAGGAAGACGTTTGGTGCCCCGCGGATGCGCATCGACATAGCGGGATACACAGAAAGGCGCCGCGAAGCGCTCAAGATCTACACCGGCAAGCTGGTGGAGAAGGTTGTGGCGGAACAGAGTGAAGTCATGCTTGAACCGATGAACCCGGCCGATCGCAAGGTCGTGCACGATGCGGTAGCGGAACACGAAGGCGTTCGCTCATTCTCAGAAGGTGAAGACCCACACCGCTCGGTCGTGATTGCGTTCGACGAGAGCTGAGAACCCGACGTCCGTGACGTGACGTTTCACGTGAAACGCACCGCCGACGCAGTCGACCGGGCGTTGGCCTGGCTCGAGGTCGAACCTCGAGCCGAAGTTCGGGCTTCTCTTGCCGAATACGCCGATTGGGTTCGCACCGAGGGCCGCGATGCCGGCGCGATCGGCCCTTCCGAGGTGCCACGCCTGGCGGACCGCCATATCGGTGACTCTTTGTGTTTTGCTGCGGGGTTCACCGCCGGATTGCCAAACCGAGTGGTTGATGTGGGAAGTGGTATCGGCCTGCCGGGTGTTCCGCTGGCTATCGCTTTTCCCGGCGTCGGATTCACATTGCTGGATCGGTCGGGCCGACGAACAGGACTGCTTCGACGGGTCGTCCGAATCCTGGGGCTGGAGAACGTTGAAGTGCTCGAGAGCGACGTAAATCGCCTTGACCAGGCGTTCCCTGGCATGACCTTCCGGGCGTCGCTCGCACTGCCGGCCGCGATGGCGATAGTCTGTCGCTCGCTCGAGACCGACGGTCAGGCGGTGTTCGGACTGAGCCGCACCACACCTCCCGACGAGGACACCCTCCTCGCAGATGCGGTTTCCGTGGGACTCTCGGCCCGGGTGGTCGCCGTTCCGCCGGACATACTTGACTCCCCCGCCTGGCTCCTTAGGATGACGCCGCAGTGAGCACGCAGGCATATCCAGAACCATCCAAGATCATCGCCGTCGCCAACCAGAAGGGTGGCGTAGGCAAGTCCACCACCACCATCAACCTCGGGGCGGCCCTGGCGTTTCAGGGGGAACGGGTCCTTCTGGTCGACCTCGATCCTCAGGGGAACACCTCCTCGGGTCTGGGCATCGATCGCAGCGCGATCGAGCAGTCGACGTACGAGGTGCTCATCGACGACGTTCCGATCGATGATGCCCTCGAACCCACCAGCGTGCGGGACCTCTTCCTTCTGCCGGCGACGATCGAGTTGGCCGGAGCCGAAATCGAGTTGGTGTCAATGTTCTCCCGGGAGAACCGCCTGGCCACAGCCCTGAAGCCGGTGCTGCCGGACTACACCGTGATACTCATCGATTGCCCGCCTTCGCTCGGTCTGTTGACCGTCAATGGTCTGGCGGCGGCCCAGGAAGTAGTCATTCCCATTCAGTGTGAGTACTACGCACTCGAAGGGGTCAGCCAGTTGGTGCGCAACATCCAACTGGTGAAACAGAACCTCAACCCACAACTCGAGGTCGAGGGTGTCGTCCTGACGATGTACGACGGGCGGACAACGCTTTCGGCCGACGTTGTGGCGCAGGTGCGTGAACACTTCGGCGATACCACGTATCGTACGGTGATTCCGCGTACGGTGCGGCTATCAGAAGCCCCGTCTTACGGCGAGCCGATCGAGGCCTTCGATCCGATGTCACGAGGGGCGATTGCATACCGGGAATTGGCCCGCGAATTCAGGAGGCGCCATGGCCGCACGTAAGAGCGGGTTGGGCAGAGGACTCGATGCTCTGATTCCCGTCGACCATCCCGCCCAGGGGTTCGCAGAGCTCCCGCTCGACCGGATCCAACCCAATCCGGACCAACCGCGGCGACGGTTCGACGAGGACGCACTGGAGGCCCTGGCGGGGTCGATCCGGGAGGTTGGGGTGCTGCAACCCGTGGTGGTGCGGCCCGCGGACGATTCGGGCGACTACACACTCGTGGCAGGGGAGCGACGCTGTCGAGCTGCGCGAATGGCAGGGATGGAGGAGATTCCTGCGGTGATCCGCGACGTACAAGCAGGTTCGGAATCGTTGGCAGATGCGTTGATCGAGAACGTACAGCGCGAGGACCTCAGCCCGCTGGAAGAGGCAGCCGCCTACCAGCAGCTCCTGGAAGATTTTGGTATGACGCACGAGCAAGTCGCCGACCGGGTGGGGAAGAGTCGTACCACGGTGACCAACATGATTCGCCTCCTGCAACTGCCGCCCGACATTCAGGGGCTGGTTGAGCGCGGCGAGCTCACTGCGGGTCATGCCAGGGCGCTGCTCGGAGCGGAGGACGAAGCGTATGCAATCCGCACGGCGCGGGTCGCGGCAAGCGAGGGCTGGTCGGTGCGACAGGTGGAAGAAGCGGTACGCGGGAGAGAGGTCGGGGCGGCGCGTGAGCCGGCCAAGCGCGGAGGCAGAATCCGGCCTGCCGCGATCATCGAACTCGAGGAGCGACTTTCAGAGCGTCTCGAGACCAAGGTGAAGATCACGTACACAGAAAAAGGCGGCAAGCTTACCGTCAACTACGGCTCGTTGGATGACCTGGAACGGATCTACCGCACGTTCTTCTCCAGCTGAGGATTCAGATGGCACGATCGCGTTGGGTCTCGTTCCCGGTCGTTCGCGAAAAAATCGCAGGGTTACCCGGGAGGGGCTTCTTGGGCTCGTGCGAAGAGATCGATCAATCCCTGGGCCACGGATCCACCCACGGAGGCGTTCATCGGTTTCATCGTGACAACGATGGCCGGCGAGCGGGTGTCCTTGAGCATCGGGATGGCGCGACCTCGTGCTACGAGACCGAGCTGAGCGGCGACAGCTCGAGCCAGGTGCTCGCCGGCTTCAGAGTGACTGTGGGCGGACGCGAAGTAGAGAACACCGGGTTCTTCGGATTGTACGTGCGCGAACGAAACGATGAGATCAACGCCAGCCCGATTGGCTCGCAGCGCACGCACCTGTTCGGCGGGTGATGTGTCCGCACTTCGAGAGTAGATCGGGGTGGCTCCGAGGTCCTGGATAATTCTGGCAAATATGACGGCGGCCTCCCAGGTCTCGTTGCGTTCTTCAACAGAACGACAGAAGCCGTCGACGTAGACGTGCTGGCCGGCGATGTGACTAGGCAGGGTCGCAAGCCACTGGCGTTCCCTGACTTCCTCCCGGCCCCGCTGGCCCAGGCCCAGCTTGTCCGCAGCGCCTGCCATGAGATCCAGTTCGGCCGCTACCGCACTTCCGGCGATTCCGTCCTCAGCCATGCGGCGGTTCGACTGAAAGTCGAGCACGGCGGCCAGGGTATCCGGCCCGAATATCCCGTCGACCTTGCCAGCGTCGAATCCGAGGGAGGACAGGCGACGCTGCAGGTCGGCCACGTCGTCACCCCGCATCATCGGGACCCGGTGGTACAGCAGGCGTGAGCCGAGACGGTAGCCCGCACCCACGAGGGCTCGCCAGGTATCCGGACCCACGATGCCGTCTGCAGCCAGGTTGCGCGACGCCTGGAAATCCTTCACAGCGGCTTCGGTGCCGGCACCGAAATCACCCGGGGAGTCAGGAACAGATTCGATCCCGAGCGCGGCAAGCCGGCCCTGGATATCGCGGACCGGCTCCCCTTGATCTCCTACTCGATAGAGCCTCACGACCCTATCGTTGCATACTCACCGCTCGGTCGGTTCTGTGAACGGCGGATGACCAGTTCGTCCTACCAACCACCTGCTGTCGGGGAGGCCAGGTTGGTTGCCGGGCGTGGCTGGTCCCAGAGCCCAGCATGAGAGAACGCACCTACGCGATGAACTCCGACAACTCGGCCTCGAGGGCGCTCTTGGAGCGGGCGCCGACCAGGCGCTTCTTCTCGACGCCATCCTGGAAGATGATCATCGTCGGGATACTCATCACTTCATGAGTCATCGCGGTGGACTGGTTCTCGTCGACGTTCAGCTTGACGACCCCCAACTTCCCCGGGTTGTCTCCTGCGATCTCATCGAGTGGGCCCTCCATCATCTTGCAGGGACCGCACCACTCAGCCCAGAAGTCGACCAGGACGGGTGTGTCACTCGAGATGACATCTGCGAAGTTGGCGTCGGTTGCGGTTGTGGTGTGCTGACCCATTGTGTGTGGCCCGAGGGCCTCCACCTCCTTGAAGGATTCTGATTCCTGGTGCCCGCGGGGGGCCCAGATTGTGGTTTGATTAGCTGCCCTCATCAACCGCCGGGGTCGTTGTGGCATTCCGGAAAGCGTCTGCAACCGGCCCGGTGTCAATCGTGCTGGGCTTCGAGCCAACGTTCGGCGTCAATTGCCGCCTGGCAACCCACGCCGGCAGCCGTGATCGCTTGCCGGTACACCTTGTCGACAACATCCCCGGCCGCAAATACCCCCGGCACCGAGGTCCGGGTGGTTCCCGGCTCGGTGAGGGCGTACCCGACTTCATCGAGAGCGATGCTGCCGCTGAACACAGAAGTATTGGGGGTGTGTCCGATCGCCACGAAGAGCCCGTCGAGCTTCAGTTCTGTGGCCTCCCCAGTCTGGACGTTCTTCACGGTGGCACTTGTCAGCGTCCCGTCGCCGTGGAGCGCCTCGACCGTGGAGTCCCAGAGCATTTCTATCTTCGGGTGTTCCAACGCGCGTCGCGCCATGATCTTGGAAGCACGCAGTTCGTCGCGCCGATGGATGATCGTGACCTTCGACGCGAATTTCGTGAGGAACAGCGCTTCCTCCGCCGCGCTATCTCCGCCACCGACCACTGCGATCTCACGATCACGGAAGAAGAACCCGTCGCAGGTCGCACACGCGGAGACTCCGAAGCCCCGCAACGTGTCCTCGCCGGGAATACCCAGCCAACGTGCCGAGGCACCGGTCGAGATGATCACGGTCTCGCTCTCGTACAGGTCCTGATCGACCCACACCTTCAAAGGACGCTCGGTGAAATCGACCCGGGACACGTCGGAGCTGATGATTCTGGTGCCGAAACGTTCGGCTTGCTTCCGGAGTTGCTCCATCAATTCCGGTCCCATGATGCCGTCCGGGAACCCCGGGTAGTTCTCTACGTCCGTGGTCAGCATGAGTTGTCCACCGCGTTCGAAGCCTTCGATCATGAGAGGGGAGAGGTCGGCGCGGGCCGCATAGATTGCCGCGGTGAGTCCGGCGGGCCCCGACCCGACGATCAACACTTTTTCGGTCATGCCTTGCTTTCCTCTTCCGGATCGGGTCGACGGCTCTTCCAGAGGAACGCTCCGACGATGATGAATATGCCGCCGATGATGAGGTACGCCCACCCGATGGGCATGACGGTCCCCAGAATGCGGAACAAGCCGATCAAGACGAAGATGAGCAGCAGCAGTGCCAGCATCGCGACGACGATGCCGATGGACGTCCACTTCGCCGCCTTTTCGACTCGGTCGACGGTCATCGATCGGACGCGCAAGGCGATCTCTTCGAGCAGGTCGGCGAGCTTGCTGGCGTAATCGTCCATTGGGAAACCGAGGTTAGTCGGACGTCCGGTTGCTCCGGCTGCCGTCAGGTCCGGTCGACGATCTCGCAAGTTTCTGCGTCGTGGATCATCACGACTACATCGCCGCTGCTGGTCGCATAGGCGATGATCGCTTCTTCGCGACCGTCGACCTCGCGCAGTCCTGCAAAGGACCACTGGGTGACGGAGGCGCCCTCCGTGGCGAGATCGGCAGTCCCGACGTCTGCACACCGGTCAAACTCGTCGGTCACCGGCGTTGCCGCATCGCGGGTGTAGAGCGAGGCGACATCCGGCACGGCAAACGAAGCTGAGTAGGCCGATTCGATCTCTTCGAGCGTGATGCCATCCCGGAGGCGCCCTGCTTCGAGGGCGGCCGCCAGGGTGGTCGTTGCCTCGGCTCCGGACTCGTTCGGCGCTTCGGCTGCTTGATCTTCCATCGCCCCATCGGCGGCGTCTTCAGCCGAGAGCGAGCCGCCGGCCACGGTGGACTCGGCAGCCGCCACAGTCGAGGTGGGAGAAGCAGCGGCAAAAGCCTCTTCGCTGCTTGCTTCATCGCTGCTGCCTCCCAGGAGATTGAGGGTCGGTGCGGCGAGAACCACGATGAGGAGCACTGCAGCGGCGCTCAGCGCTCCGGTCCAACCGAACCGGCGTTTACGGATCGTCGACACAACCGCAGCCTCGGTGGCTGCAGTCAGTCCTAGTTCATCGCGGAGGCTTCGGCGCAGCCGGGTGGCCTCCATTTCGGTCATCCCGACCCGCGGTGTCGCGCTCAACAAGGCCATCGCCTGTCGCTGCAACTCGAGATCGCGAGAGCACTCGTCGCATGCGGCAAACGAAGCCTCTGCCGCCGCTGCGTCTGACGCGTCGAGCGTGCCCTCCGCAAGGGCCATGATCAAGTCAATGTCGTGATCGTGCATCGTTACCCGTCCCTTTGATGCGGGAAGTCGTCGTTCAGGTTCCCGAGACGTTCCGCCAGAATGCGGCGACCACGGAACAGGCGGGATTTCATGGTTCCGATAGGGACGCCGAGGATGTCTCCCGCGGTCTCGAGAGAGAGCCCTTCCAGGTCCACGAGAACGATTGCAGCGCGGAACTCCGGTTGAAGTTGCCCGAGCGCCGTCTCGATATCCGGCCGCAGTTCGGCGCTGATCAGTGGATCCAGGGCGGTCGGGTCCGCCGGATCGAAGGTTTCCGGTAGCGCTTCTGCCCGCCGCCGCTTGGCGCGACGGAGTTGGTCGTAACAGGTGTTGACCGCTACTCGGTAGAGCCAGGTGGAGAACGCGGCCTGTGCCCGGTACCGGTCGGCCTTGCGAAACACCGTGAGGAATGTCTCTTGCGTCGCGTCGAGGGCGGCGTCGCGATCGCGCAGCATGCGCAGACAGATGGCGAACACCCGGTCCTGATGGGCCTGCATCAGCTCATCGAAGGCGGCGACGTCGCCGGCAACGTAACGCGATACGAGATCGGCGTCCTCTGCGGCTCGGTAAGTCATAGCGGGGTGATTCTCGCCGTTTCTGGGTGGCCTGTCATTGCACGAATCGCACCACGGTGACTTCCGCGATGTACTCGCCTTCTCCGTCCGCCGGCAGGTCGGTCAACCAGAGCAGCCACGAACCCCCCGATCGGGGCGGCAGTTGGAGAGGGTTCTGGCCCGCGAGCAGGGTTCCCCTTCCAACGTGCTCCCACTCCGCGAAAGTCACCGGAAGCTCTCCTGCCCACTTCCATTCGTATGCCGTTCCTGGGGTTCCCTGCACGATCACCTCCGACGGGTCACCCGATGTCGAGAAGACAACACCGACGCCGGGTTTGATTTCATGAAGCGGCCGGAAGTAGCGCTCGGTGCGCCACCCGGTTGCCGCGTTACCGTCACCGAGCAGGGCGATATCGGCATCGCGCTCGATCTCGTCCCCGAAGGGGTCGTAGATCACCGCCGCGGTCTGAACCCGGTCGGGGGTTGGTGCCGCGGTGGTCGTCGTCCTCGCGACGCTGGTAGCGGGTGGTTGTTCGGGTGCCGGGGCTGCAGGGAAGAGGAACGGTGAGTCCTCGTCGAACTCCATCGCGATGCCGACGGCGGATATGAGGAGACCGGCCACCAGCAGCGCGGCTGCCACGCCGAGCCAACCCCAGGACCAGCGCGGGCCGCTCGGAGCGGTGGCTACCGGAACACTCCGCAGTGATGTGGCGAGTCGAGCGGCGTTGAGCTCGCCTGCCTCGGCCGCTGCCAGGACTTCGTCGACCGCGGGTGGGATGCCCTCTGCAATCTGTGACGGACCCACCGCATCGCCGTGTTCGCCCGCGATCGAGACTCGCAGCGACGCCGCCAGGGCTCTGGTGTCTTCTGCCGGTGTGGCGTCGACCGGATGGCGCCGACCGTAGCTACCGAGTTTGGCCGACTGCCCCGTGCCGTACCCGATTGCAGAGGGGTCGATGGCACCGTGCATCGCCCCTGCGGAGTGGAGAGCGGCAAGCCCGGCTGCCAGCCCGGTGGCGTTGGGGAGGAAGTCTTCGACCGGGAGCGGTTGTCCCGTGTTGAGCCGATCCGCGATCGACACCCCTCCGTGCCACTCGGTGACGGCATAGGGACTCGATTCGTCTCCGACTGCATAGACCTCGACGAGGTGCATGTGGTGGGCGGATGCTGCTGCGCGGACCGCCGCGACGTAGTTCGCCCTGCGTTCCAGAACAGCGTTCGTGTCGAGAACCCGCACCAGGACCGGCCGGTCGAGCGACAGGTCGGTGGCCAGCCACTCCTCCACGTCGCCGTCCCTGCCAAGGCGGACGTGGGTCTGGTAGCGGTCAGGGAGTTTGGGTGCCACTGGTCCTCCGCGCCGCGAGGTTACCCGGGGACGGGGTCAAGCGGCTTCAGCCCTGGAACCGCAGGAGGGCGAGTGGTTCAGGCAGGGTGACGTAGCCCTCCGTTTCGTACATCCGGATGGCGGCGTAGTTGTCGATCTGCGTGTTGAGCAACATCACGCGAGCGCCGGCGGCGCGAGCCTTGCGAGCGGCCACTCTGACCATCGATCTACCCATCCTCTGGCCCTGCCATTGCGGGTGGACCGCAACACGCTGCAAGTAGGAGATGGCGGCTCCGTAGCCGACGATGGCGAACCCGGCGGCCCCGCCGTCTGCGTCGCGGATGATCAGGACACTCGAGCGGCCGGTTGCGTTCATCGCCTCGCGCATACCGGCTTTGTCGAACCTCCAGAAGGGAGAGAAGGCAGCAGCATCGATCGCGAGTAGGTCTTCGAGGGAAATCGGGTCTGCCTCAACTACCAGGTGATCGGGAGCGGCGGTGCCGTCCGCGATCGGCATGCGCATGAGTGCGAGATCGAGAAACGGGCGATAGCCGATCTCCTCCCACGTCTTCCTCGTACCTTGAGGCAGTGGCGGGGACAGGACGGAAGGAGCCCCGCATTCCAGGAGTTGGCGACTACAGGCGTCGAGGAACGACCCGCTGCCCCGCACCAGCCGGAGGCTGGCATCAGGTTGGGCGTCGTTCCAGGGGCGTGCCGTGGCCCGGGCCCACCCCCGTCGAAACGTCAGTGGTCCCGGCCAACTGCCACGCTGGTTGATCCGAAACGATGTATCCGGCAATGCCATTCGTCACCACGGGTCGGCAGGGGACCACCTAGCGTAACGGCAGATCCGAGTACCGATGTCGCTGCCAACATGGGGTCCGTGAGAGTTGCGCTCGTTACCCACGACGCCGGGCTGCTGCACGATGCCGGATATAGCCATCCGGAGCGGCCCGCCCGGATGGAGGCTGCCCGCGACGGCGTATGGCAGTCCGGCCTGGAGGTAGACACCTTCGAGGCGCCTCTTGCCGGGCTCGATGCGCTGCATGCAGTCCACGAACCTGCATATGTATCGGCGATAGAGCGGTTCTGCCTTTCGGGTGGCGGTTACCTGGACCCCGATACCCACGCAGCGGAAGCTTCGTGGGAGGCGGCGCTCCGAGCCGGAGGCGCGGGAGCCGAGGCGGTGAGAGCGCTCGCTTCCGGGGCCGCAGACGTCGGATTTGTGGTGATGCGTCCCCCGGGCCATCACGCGATGCGCGGACGAGCGATGGGGTTCTGCCTCTTCAACAACATCGCGATCACGGCGCGGAGTCTGGAGGCTGCAGGAGCAAGAGTGGCCATCGTCGATTGGGATGTGCACCACGGCAACGGGACCCAGGCCACGTTCTACGACGATCCTCAGGTTCTGTATGCGTCGATTCATGAGTCCCCGTTCTATCCGGGTACCGGGAACATCGAAGAGGTCGGAAGCGGTGCCGCGATCGGGACGACGGTCAACCTCCCGTTTCGGCCCGGAACCGGTGGCCGGCCCTACCGGACTGCGGTGGAATCATTGATCCGTGACACCATCGAGGACTTCGCGGCGGATTGGCTGCTCGTATCCGCCGGGTATGACGCCCATCGGGCCGACCCGCTTGCCGGGATGCTTCTGGAAGCAGACGATTACGGGGCAATGGCGAATTTGCTACAAGGGGTGGTACCGGTGAGTCGGACCATCTTCTTCCTGGAGGGCGGCTACGACCTCGACGCCATCAGAGTATCGGTTGCTGCCACCCTCCAGGGAACACGGGGTGACGGTTTTCCCGAGGCTGCGCCGCAAGAATCGGACGAGTATGCGGAGGCCGTGGTCGCCAGGGTCGCCGCCGGGTTGGGGCGCTGAACGGTTCGGTTCAAGAACGGGCTGGGTTCGTCCGATAAGCCATTTGGCATCTAGAACCTGGACTTCGGGAGTTGCACACCGATGGAGAGTATCCCCGCCCTCGACGAGTTGCTGCGCAAACTGGTTGCGCTGCAAGGATCAGATCTTCACTTGAAGGTTGGATCCCCGCCCGCGTACCGCATCGATGGCGCGATTCATCTCGCTGAGCTGCCGAAACTTTCGCCGGACGACACCCGAGCATTCGCCGAAGAAGTGATGACCGACCGCGCCGCGGCTACATTCGAAGACACCAATGAGGCTGACTTCGCATACGGTCGTGCCAGTCTCGGCCGTTTCCGGGTGAGCGTCTTTCGCCAAAGGGGTTCGGTGTCGCTGACGTTGCGTGCCGTCAACCAGTCGACCCAGAGCTTCGACGAACTCGGCCTCAGCCCCAGCATCCCCCAACTCGCTAAGAATGAACACGGCCTCGTGGTGGTCACGGGCCGCGCCGGGACCGGGAAGTCCACAACCCTGGGAGCCCTGTTGGACCTCGTGAACGCCAACCGGCGAGGCAGCATCATCACCCTCGAGGATCCGATCGAGACGCTCCATGCGGACAAACTGTCGATCATCGCCCAGCGAGAGATCGGGATGGACACCAGCGACTTCGCCCACGGCATCCACAAAGCCGTGCGGCAGGACCCTGATGTCATCATGGTGAGCGAGATGCGCGACCGGGACACTGTGGAAGCGGTGTTGATGGCGGCCGAGTCAGGCCACTTGGTGCTCACCTCGATGCTCACCGCAGACGCGACCGAGACGATCAACCGCATCGTCGAGTACTTCGTACCGCACCGCCGCTCCCAGGTGCGAACCCAATTGGCTGCGGTGCTTCGCGGCGTGGTCAGCCAGCGATTGGTGCCTCGTGCCGACGGTCAGGGCCGGACTCCGGCTACCGAGATCCTGGTCAACTACGCACGGGTCGCGGAGAAGATCGCAACTCCAGAATCCGACGTTCCTCCGTTGCTGCAGCTGATGGTGGAGGGGGAGTACTACGGGACGATGTCTTTCGACCAGTCGCTCCTGTCGCTGTATCAACAGGGCATCATCGACTTCCAGGAGGCGATGGCGGCGGCAACCGATCCACAGGATTTCAAACTCGCAGCTCACGCGCTCGGGCTCTCTGCCTGACCGACCCTCCATGCCGGCCCCGCTGGCGCCGTGACCTGAGTCCCGCCCACCGGTGGGACTCAGTCGCGCGTGGGGAGATACAGCTCCGTGTGGGAGCCGCTCCGGTACTCTCGCGGTCGTATGCCAGATTTCACTTGTTCACGATGCGGCACCCGGTTCGCGCTGCCGCAGCAAGTTGTCGATCGATACCCGGGATGGACACCGAAGCTCTGCCGGGATTGCCGGGGAGAAACCAAGTCGACGACTGCGCCGCGATCGAGCGGTCCGCGAGCGCGTCCGGCGAGAGCGCGACCTGCCGGCTTGCAGACCACCGACCGCGTGCTGGAACTGTACGACGAGGGGCCGGACGCCGGGGTCTTCACGGACGGTGGCTCGGTACCCAACCCGGGCCCGGGAGGGTGGGGCGCGGTATATGTCGTGGACGGCGAGATCGTGGGTGAGGACTTCGGATACCACGCGGACACCACCAACAACCGCATGGAGTTGACGGCGTTGATCCACGGGGTGGAATTGGTGCCACTGGGCCGAGCAACCACGATCTACACGGACAGCAAACTGGCCGTCAACACCATCACTGAGTGGGCGGCAGGCTGGGAGCGGCGTGGTTGGAAGCGAAAGTCCGGGCAGGTGGAGAATCTCGATCTCGTGAAGCAGGCGTTCTACGTCTTTCGCCGTCGTCCTGAGTTGGACCTGCAATGGATCCAGGCCCACGTCGGCTATCGCTGGAACGAGTATGCCGACGCGCTGGCGAGCCGCTGGCGGCTTCGGGATGCGTGACGCGGTGAGTCTCGCAAGACGGCACCTACTCCGCAGACGGAGGTCATGGTGACGGTACCGGCCCGTCTCGAGGGTCTCCTCGAGCCTGATACCAGCTCGATGGTGCTGACGACCCTGTTTGAGGGTGCCGGGCACGAGTTGTACCTCGTCGGCGGAACGGTGCGTGACGCGTTGTTGGACCGCGAGGCCCACGATCGCGACCTGGACTTCGCTACGTCGGCTCGGCCCGGCGAGATCAAGGCGATCGTGGGGGAGTGGGCAGACAGTCTCTATCTGGCTGGACAGGATTTCGGGACCGTCGCAGTGCTTCGCGAGGGAGAGCAGTACGAGATCACCACCTTCCGTTCCGACGTGTACCGGGAGGAGAGCCGGAAGCCGCGTGTGACCTACTCGGACGACATCGTGGAGGATCTCTCGCGACGCGACTTCACGGTCAACGCGATGGCGCTGCGGCTCTCTGCAGCATCCCCGCCGGAGATGATCGACCCACACGGCGGGTTGGGAGACCTCGCGGCCGGGGTGCTGCGCACCCCGCTCGAACCTGAAGTCTCATTCGGTGACGACCCGCTGCGTATGTTGCGCCTCTATCGTTTCGTTTCGACCCTCGGGTTCGATCCCAACGAGGCTGCGATCGCCGCGGTGCGGGCCATGAGAGATCGACTCTCGATCGTATCTACGGAACGGATTCGCGAGGAACTCAGCAAGCTCATCGTTGGCCCGCACGTCGGTGCAGGTCTGCGGGGACTGCTCGACAGCAAACTGGCAGACGAGTTCCTCCCGGAACTGTCTGCGCTTGCCCTCGAACAGGATCCAGTCCATCACCACAAGGACGTGTTGGCACATACCGTGGCAGTGGTGGAGAAGACGCAGCAGCGTCTCGAGTTGCGGCTGGCGGCACTGTTTCACGACGTCGGCAAGCCGGAGACGCGTGCCTTTGGATCGGGTGGTGTGTCCTTCCACCATCACGAGGTGGTGGGAGCGCGCATGACGCGGCGCCGGATGAAGGAACTCCGGTATCCCAAGAACACGATCGAAGCGGTAGGGCAACTCGTGTTCCTGCACATGCGCCCGCACACCTACAAGATGGGGTGGACGGATAGCGCGGTGCGGCGGTACGTGCGCGACGCGGGTCCGCTACTCGACGACCTCAACGAGTTGGTGCGCTGCGACGTCACCACGCGCAACAGGAAGCGCGCCCGGACGATCGAGCGCCGCATCGACGAGCTGGAGGAGCGGATCGCGCAACTCAGGGAGCAAGAGGAACTCGATGCCCTGCGGCCTCCGATCGACGGTCGCCGGGTGATGGAGTATCTGGACCTCGAACCGGGACCCACCGTGGGAGTCGTCATGGATGTTCTGTACGAGTATCGAATCGACCACGGCCCATACTCCGAAGCCGAGGCTTACGCCCTGCTCGACGAGTGGCGGACGGATCAAGAGACTGCGGGCGGTCCCACCGAGGAGTGAGGCCTCGGTTCTGGCCACAGAGCCTGGGGAATCGCAGGCAGGCGCGGCCTGGACTCCAGGCAGTTCGTGGGGCACCGGTCCCGCCCCGGTGCGGGTTAGCGGCCGCTGCGCTTGTCTTTGGACCCACCGGCCGGGGTAATGGCGAGGGTAGCCAACCCGGCAACCACGATCACGCCGAGCAGCGCGATGAAGAATCCGCTACCGATCCCGGCCGCCCTGGCGTAGAGAAACAGCGTCATCAGGCCGAGCACGGCTCCGGTCCCTGCGACATAGGCGCCCAGCAGGCGGTGATGCATGAAGAAGCCCAGGATGAACCCGGCGACGGCCGCGACTGCAGACACCGCCGCGAGCACTCGAGCGACCGGGAAGTCGGTCTCGAAGATGCGGGCGTCTCCCCACGTTAGGAAGGCGCCGAGTCCGATGAACAGACCTCCGACCAAGAGTCCCCAGGCGACCCACTTCCGCAGCGTCTCGTCGTCGAGATAGCCTGCAGCGGACTGGGAGCGCAGCCGCTGGAGGCGCTTGTCCGAGTCGCGCTCCTCTGAATCTGGTGTTGCCTCACTCTCGGCTTCATCCGCCGGCTCGTCCTCGACTGGCGTGTCCCCATCCGTTCCAGGCTCGGCATCCGTGGTGGGGTCTTCGGATGGATCGCTTTGGCCACCCAATGTGGTCTGCCGCTGGTCAGCGAGTCGGGCGGCAACCAGGTCATCCTGGCCGGAGTCAGCCACTGCATCCGACGGATGAAGCTGGTCCGTTGCGGTGTCTGTCTGGGGGGATGGGTTGCGCATGCTCCAGACGGCCGCTGCCGCCCCACTTGCCGGGAGCGGGGTGTCCTCATCGTCACTCGGTTCCGGCTCGATACCTGTGCCACCGATCGGAGGGTCTTCGTCTGCGACTGTCGAGCCGCCTTCACCGGCTGCCGCCGAGTCTTCGCCGTCTGGCGGTGTTCCCTCTCCTTCTGGGTCCGGCGAGGTCAGCTGTGGTGCGAACCAAGGATCGGTGTCTGGGGGAGAAGACGTCGCGGTGATCCCGTCTCCGGGTTCCAACTCCGATACGGGCGGCACCGGCAGAGAGGGCGCTTCGTGGTCCCGGGCAGTCGCCTCGTCCTGGTGGGAGACGTCGATCGCGGCAACCGGCGGGACGTGCGGGTCGGCAGGGGACTCCACCAACTCCTCGAGATCAGGCGCTCGTGGTAGCGGTTCGTCCGCGGGCGTCCGGACCACGGCAGGCGGAGGCTCCACCGAGTTGCCCGCGTCGTCGGGAGGTCCATCTGCGGTACCCCCCGGCGGGGAGAAGGCTCCTGCTTCCGATCCGGCGGGTGAGACAGTCGGCGTCGACGGAGGGGTGGCAACTGAGAACCCCGATTCCGGGGCAGGCGCGAGCGGCTCCGGCTCTGCCGATTGGTCTCCACCGAAGCCGACGCTGAAGTCGGCATCGAGTCTGGGCGATTCGGGAGTCTCGATATCTCGCCGTGTCTCGCCCAGGTCGCCGGTCGGGGCTACCTCGAATCCCGGCACCGCCGCTTCGGCGGATTCCTCTGCCCTGCCTGCTGCGGGTGCAGCAGCTTCTGTCTCTGCACTGGTCGGCATATCCAGCGCAGGCGGGAGCCCGCCTGTTGGCTCCGAGAGCGGGGCGACCGCTGCTCCGGCGTCTGGTTCATCGGTCGCTGGGGGTGTTGCCTGAGGTTCAGGTGCGGCGGCTGAAGCCGCCCCACTGCTCGACTCCGAGAGACCAACCGCGGCGGCGAAAGCGCCGCGCTCCGGCATCGACAGCAGCGCTTCGTCGTCGTCGATCCTCACTCGGATGTCCTCGCCGGAGTATCCGAAGCTGAGGTCTTGCAGCGGCCAGTCTCCGACCTCACTTCCGGCGGCGCGCAGTACAAAGCGGTCGTCAACCAAGATGACGGTTGCCGAGTGCACCACGTCTGGTTCGGCGGCAAGACGAAGCGTTCCATGAAAGGTGGGCAATGGGTTCCTCCCCTACTCCCATCACGCTACCGCGTGATAGCCGTGTATTCGAGTCAACTACGGGGGATATCCGACCAGGGTAGGTCGCGGTCGGTGCGTGGTTCGCCGGGGAGGCCCAGGACCCTCTCTCCGAGGATGTTCTTCATGATCTCCGAGGTTCCACCCTCGATCGAGTTAGCTCTGCTCCGGAGGAACCGACGACGGAAATCCGTGCTTTCGGGGTCTCCGGGCCGCGGTTGCGAATCCGCATAGGAGTCGTAGAGCATCCCCGAAGGCCCCATCAACTCCGTTGCCAGGTCATAGATGCGCTTGTTGAGTTCGGCGTAAACCAGCTTGGCTGTGGACCCCTCAGGGCCTGGGGTGCCGGTGGCACGGTTTCCGGCGGCGCGCAGGTTGGTGAGTCGCGCCACCTCCGCTTCCGCCCACAAGCCGGTGACCCGGTTCCGCTGCTCTGCGTCTCCCCCACGCTCTAGCCACACCGCGACGAGGTCGGCGATGGCACCTGTGTTGCGGGCTTGGGTGCGGGAGCCGATCGCAACCCTTTCGTTCATAAGCGTGGTGAGGGCCACCCTCCACCCGTCGCCCCTGCTCCCGATGAGCTGTGCATCCGGGATACGAACGTCGGAGAAGTAGACCTCGTTGAATTCCGCCTCGCCGGTGATCTGACGCAGCGGACGCACCTCGACGCCTGGTGCTTGCATATCGACCACGAAGTAGCTCATTCCCTTGTGCTTGGGGAGTTCGGGGTCGGTGCGGAGTAGGAGCATGCCCCACTTCGACACGTGGGCGAGGGTGGTCCACACCTTCTGGCCGTTCACCACCCACTCCTCGCCGTCTTTGACGGCCCGGGAGGAAAGGCCGGCCACGTCGCTGCCACTTCCCGGTTCGGAGAACATCTGGCACCACACTTCGGAGCCGACAAACATGGGCCGGAGCCACCGATCCAGTTGCCTGTCGTCGCCGTGCGCGACCAGGACCGGCGCACCCATACCGTGACCGAGGATGTCCCAGCTGCGGGGGCGATGCGACGTGGCGGCATCGAGCCGCTCTTCGACCACTGCCTGCAGGCGAGGGGCAACGCCGAGCCCGCCCCTGCCTTTGGGGAACTGAACCCATGCCAAACCCAGGTCGAACTGGGCTCCCATGAACGCCTCGCGGGGGCCCCGGGGGTCGGCTTCGCTCAGGAGGCGGTCGATTTGCGACGAGACGAGTTCCTCGTCTGTGGCGGAAGCCATGTCGGTCATGCCTGCTCCGTGGTTCGATGCCCGAACTCAGAATGTAGCCGGTCGGGGTTGCCAAGGGTCCGCCGCGGTTTCACCCTTGCGGAGGCTCGGCCGGATCCTCCCGGCGCGCTGCTTCGTCTCCCGGTGCCGCCTGCCGGCGGTCCGATGGTGACTTGCGACCTCTCCGGCGTTCGAGCACGTACCAGGTTGCCACCACGAGGGCGATCGGAAGCAGGAACATGAGGAGCTCATCCCATCCGCCCTGGTGGGCGAGGAAGAACGACATCATCCGGCAAGGATGAAGAGGCCGAGGGAAGTGAGGGTCACCATGAGCATCAGCATCGCATATTGGGTTTGCGCCGCCGAATCGCCGAACTCGAACAGGGCGCGGTCGTGGGCAAGCAGAATGCCGACCACGTGCCCGACGAGGATCGTCGCGACCTGGACGTACCAGATCGTCTCTGGGGAAAGGAAGAACTCGACCCGCCAGGTGACCGTGCCGAACAGGTCCCAACCGAGGCCGAAGGGGTCGCTGGCGGCATGGAGGAGCAGCTGACCCTCGAACAGGATGAGGGTGAAGTAGTGAGCGAAGGCGTAGGCCAGCGCGATCGGTACGAGGGTGTGGGCGAAACTGATCGCGACCGAGCGGGTTGAGTGCCCGCTGCCTCCGATGCGGGCCGCGACGCCAGACGCGGCGAGGTAGAGCAAGCCGATCCCCAGCACGGTCGCGACGAGTGCAATCGTACCGAACCATGTCTGGCGGGAAGTTGCCCCGAAGGCGTCTGCCCACCACTCGGTGCCCGAGAGCCCGTCATAGGTCACGGTTCCGATCATGGCGACGATGAACGCGGTGAGGCCGGGGCGATGTGCCATGACGGGCAGCCCTCGGAGCCAGCCTCGGTAGGCGAGCCCGTAGCGTGGCTCGGCGCTGGATTCGTCCTCAGCTCGCGCCCGCGTGCTCCAACTGAGTGGCGAGATCCGGGAGATGATCCCGTTGTAGTTCTCGAAGGCTTCGAAGGAAGCCAACCCAGCCGCGACCCCATACGTCCGCACCGCGATCAGGGCATACACCGAGTACACGATGGCCGCGATGGCGAGCGAGCGCCGGTCGCTGGAGGATGGCGAGACGAGTTCGAGCCAGGTGAAGAAGACGAAGGCCACGACCGCGGGCCACATCCCGACCCAGGTCGGCACCTTCCGGCCGGCCCTACCCGCGCCGAGTCCCACGGCTGCGGTCCGCCACGGGCTGATCCACTGCCAGATGTCGCCTACCAGGGCGACCACGAACGGAATGACAAGCCAGAAGTACACCCAGACGAGGACGGGGCTGATGTGGAGAGTGCTGGTGTTCCCGTCGAGCAGCCCGTCGATGACGATGAGCACGAAACCTGCCAGCCCTGCGGCGCCGAGCACGTAACGGAAAGAGGCAATCCATCGTCCGCGGATGGGGCGAAGGTGGGGGTCGCCCTGGAGGCGGGGGGTGGTCCACATGAACGACAGTGCGACGAAGGACGCTATGAGCACGACGCTGGCGCCGACCACGAAGTAGCTCAGTGGTACCGGGAGGTCGGCGCGGCCGCCGATCCCGTGGGCGGCCGCAGGTGCCGCCCCGGCGGCAACGATGAGCCCGCCGAGTGCCATTACCGACACGAGCCGTCGTCGCGTATTCACCGCGTTCCGATCTCCGCGACGATGACCCGCAATCTCGAGAGTTGGGCGGATGGCACGGATCCGAGGTTACCGAAGCCCGCTGATTTGGCGATCGCCGTCGGTGCCGATTGGAGAAGCAGGAGACCGCCTCCGTGATGCGTACGCCCGATCAGCCGGTTTCGTGGAGCGGGGCAGGCTGACTTGCTCCTCTGCCGCATACAACCGGGACTTTGCACAATATGTGAATATGCGTATAGTCATCTCCTTGCACTCGCCGCGTTTGGAGGCGCCACTGTGGGCGATCGCATAGGCATCGTGGGTGCTTCCGGGTACGCCGGAGGCGAACTGATCAGACTCGTCGATGCCCATCCAGGCCTCGACCTGCAGTTCCTCGGAGCTCACAGCCGGGTGGGGGAGCCGCTGGGATCGGTTCATCCGCATTTGTCCGGGGGCGATCGGACGCTCGAGAGCCTGGATGCGCTGCAAGCCGCGGACGTCGATCTCGTATTTCTGGCGCTGCCCCACGGAGCATCCGCCGAGCCTGCGTTCCAACTGGCCACCGCAGGCGTGAAGGTTGTAGACCTCGGGAGCGACTACAGAATGGACTCCGCCTCGCGATACGAAGCCGCCTATGGGTCGGACCACGCGTACCCGGAAGAACTCGGCAGTTGGGCGTACGGGCTTCCGGAGTTGTTTGGTGAGGCGGTAGCGGACGCAGATCGGGTGGCGGCACCCGGCTGCTATCCGACGGCTGCCTTGCTGGCACTGGGCCCCCTAGTGGCTAATGGTGTCGTTGCCTCCTCCGGGATCGTCGTCGACGCCGTCTCGGGGGTGAGTGGGGCGGGACGGTCGGCCAAGCCGGCTCTCATGTTCGGTTCGGTCGCCGAGGGAGCAGCTGCCTACGGCGTACTGACCCATCGCCACCGTCCCGAGATCGAACAGGGACTCGAGATGTTGGCGAAGTCGAGCGCGTCTGTGGTCTTCACTCCGCATTTGATACCGATGCAACGTGGATTACTCGCCACCTGCTATGCCGACGTTGCACCCGGGGTTGGGTCGGATGAGGTCACCGCCGTACTCTCATCCGCTTACGACAAGACCCCGTTCGTCTCCGTCGTTGAAGTTCCGCCACAAACCCGATGGGTGGTCGGCTCCAACAGATGTTTGGTTTCGGTCGCGGTCGATGAGCGAACCGGCAAGGTGGTGGTGCTGTCTGCCATCGACAACCTCGTGAAGGGCGCCGCGGGCCAGGCGGTCCAGTGCGCCAACCTCATGCTTGGTATCGAGGAAGCCGCAGGGCTTCCGCTCGATGGGTGGATGCCGTGAGTGTGGTCGCTCCGCGGGGCTTTCGGGCTGCCGGAATTGCCGCCGGCCTGAAACCAGATGGTGCGCTGGACTTGGCGCTCGTCGCTGCCGAGGAGATGACGGGTGTGGCTGCGCTGTTCACGACGAACCAGGCCGCGGCGGCTCCAGTGCGCCTGAGCCGTCGACATCTGGCCATCGCACGCAGCAGGGCAGTTGTGATCAACAGTGGCTGCGCCAACGCAGCCACCGGATCTGCCGGCGAGGCTGCCGCGGTCGCCACCGCGGTGCGAGCTGCGACGGCACTCGGTTGTGAGCCCGAGGAGATCATCATTGGCTCCACCGGTCTCATCGGCACGAAACTGCCTCTCGAGCGCATGCTGAACGGCGTCGACACCGCAGCGGCTTCTCTGTCCACCGCTACCGCCAGCGGGTTAGCAGCCGCCGAGGCGATCATGACGACCGACACGGTTCCCAAGGAGGTCGTGGTCGCCGGCGAAGGTTTCCTGGTCGGGGGGATGGCGAAGGGAGCCGGGATGGTGCGGCCGGACATGGCGACGATGCTGGTGGTGCTCACCACGGATGCCGCGGTGAGCGACACGGACCTCGATGCGGCACTGAGGCCTGCCGTCGATAGCTCCTTTCATGGTCTCAATATCGATGGGTGCCCTTCGACCAACGACATGGTCGTCGCCCTGGCGTCTGGGGCCTCCGGCAACCGACCGGATCCCGATCAGCTTGCGGCTGCCTTCGAGCAGGCCTGCAGTCAACTCGCGCGGCTCCTTGCAGCAGATGCTGAGGGTGCGTCGCGCGTCGTTTCGATAGAGGTGCGTGGCGCGCGGACCGATGACGCGGCCCGGAGTGCCGGCCGGGCGCTCGCCGACTCCGCCCTGGTCCGTGCTTCCTTCTACGGCGGCGATCCGAACTGGGGAAGGGTCGTTGGGGCGCTTGGAGCCGGTCCTATCGAGCTTGATCCACTGCTCGTGGATGTGGCGTACGCAGGCGAATTGGTGGCCAGGAACGGTGAAGCCATGGAGTTTGACGCGGCTGCTCTGGCGGAAGACCTGGCCGCGGGCGATTTCACGGTCAGTATCAGCTTGGGAGACGGACCGGGATCGGCCACCGTCCTCACGACCGATCTCACGCCAGACTACGTCCGCTTCAACGCGGAACCATCCTGATGGCGGCGGGGCACTCGCCGCCGACGTCTGCGAAGCCGCGGATCGCGTCCACGATGGGGAAAGCGGCGATCTTCAGCGAGGCGATGCCGTTCATCAAGCGTTTCCGCGGCGAGACGGTGGTGATCAAGTACGGCGGATCCGCCATGGTGGACGAATCGCTGCGCAACACATTCGCAGACGACGTCGCCATGCTCCACTACGTGGGCATCAACCCAGTCATCGTTCACGGCGGCGGCCCGCAAATCTCGCGCGCCATGGATCAACTGGGGATCGAGCCGCAGTGGGTAGACGGCCTGCGAGTCACTGACGCCGAGACGATCCGGGTGGTCCAGGCCACGCTCGCTGGAGAGGTCAATCCGGACATCGTGCGGCTCGTCAATGCGCATGGTTCGGTGGCGGCCGGGGTGAACGGACTGGATGGGAATCTATTCGTGGCCAGGCCGCTGCATGAGCGGCTCGGATTTGTGGGCGAAGTGACCCGCGTCGATCCGGGGCTCGTACGCAGCCTGCAGCTCGAGGGGTATGTGCCGGTGATCGCCCCGCTGGCCCGCGGTGAGGACGGGGCGACCTACAACCTGAACGCGGACATCGCCGCCGGGGAGTTGGCCGTCGCCCTCGGGGCATCCAAGCTCATCTATCTGACAGACGTCGAAGGTCTGTACCGGGATCTGGGCGACGAAGAAACGTTGATCTCACAGATCGACGCCGCCGAGGTTGCAAGCCTCATCGAGGCGGGATCCGTGTCCGCAGGAATGCTGCCGAAGCTGCGTTCGTGCGTTGCCGCGGTTGAGCGCGGGGTGGAACGGGTGCACATTCTCGACGGCAGGGTGCAGCATGCGCTGCTACTGGAGATCTTCACACCGGAGGGGATCGGAACCATGGTGACCAAGGAGTCGAAGTGAGCCCGGGAGCAGCATCGCGGAGAAGAGCGATCCGGGGGCTGCTTGCTGCGGGAGATGTGACCAGCCAGCGACAGATCGTGGAGGCGCTGGCCGGAGCGGGGCATGCGGTCACGCAGGCGACCGTATCGCGCGACCTCGACGCGATTGGAGGAGAGAAGCAGCGTGGACCAGACGGGTCGTTGCACTATGTCATCCGCGAGGATCGTCCCTCTCCTGGAGAGAGCCGCGCCGCAGCGCGGGCCATCTCGGACTTCGTGCAGTCGATTTCCGTGAGCGGAGATCTGGTTGTGCTCCGCACGCCGCCGGGCGCGGCGCATCTGGTTGCCGGGGCTATCGACCATTCGTCGCTCGCGGGGGTGTTGGGCACGATCGCCGGCGATGACACCCTGCTGGTTGTCGCAGACGCCGCCCGCGGCGGCCGAGAGGTGGCAAGCCATCTCGAGAGCCTGGGAGGCCCATGAGACGGGGCAGGAAAGGCACCCGTTGTGGTGCCGCTCGGGGAGGGCCGGGGTACGCGGTACCGCCGGACATCAGCTACGGAGGAATCCCAACATGACACGCCGGACCGACATCAAGCGAGTAGTTCTCGCCTACAGCGGTGGACTGGACACTTCTGTGATCCTGAAGTGGATCATCGAGGAGTACGGCGCCGAGGTCATCGCCTATACCGCGGACGTCGGCCAGGGTGATGAGGTCGAAGAAGCGACGGAAAAGGCGCTACAGACCGGAGCAATCGAGGCGATTGCCGAAGACCTCCGCGAAGAGTTCGTTGCCGACTTCGTATTCCCCGCGATTCGAGCCAATGCCATCTATGAGGGTTACTACCTGCTCGGTACGTCGCTGGCCAGGCCGATTATCGGCAAGGGTCTGGTGCGTGCTGCGGAACGGTTCGGTGCGGACGCCATCGCGCATGGTGCCACCGGCAAGGGCAACGATCAGGTGCGGTTCGAACTGGCTGCTTATGCACTCAAGCCCGATATCAAGGTGATCGCTCCGTGGCGCGACTGGGATCTGAGGGGCAGGGCAGACTGCGTGGAGTATGCAGAGAACCACGGCATTCCCGTGCCCGTGACCGCGGACAAGCCGTACTCGACGGATGCCAACCTGTTGCACATCTCGTATGAGGGTGGGGTATTGGAGGATCCGTGGGCTTCGCCTCCGAGCGCCATGTTCAACCTGACCACGAATCCTGAGGAGGCACCGGACGCGCCGGAATACGTGACGGTCGGCTTCCGCGACGGCACCCCGGTCACGGTCAACGGCGCGGCGATGGACCCGGTGCCGCTACTGGTGACCCTCAACGAGATGGCAGGTCGCCACGGCGTAGGCCGGGTCGACATCGTTGAGAACCGGTTTGTCGGGATCAAGAGCCGCGGGGTGTATGAGACCCCGGGGGGCACGGTTCTCTATCACGCCCACCGGGCTGTGGAGTCGCTCACTCTCGACCGCGAGGTGGCTCATCTACGCGATGAGTTGGTGTCGCGCTACGCCGAAATGGTCTACAACGGGTTCTGGTACTCGCCAGAGCGCGAGGCGCTGCAGGCATTCATGGACGATGTGCAGCGCCGCGTGAACGGTGAAGCTCGCCTGAAGCTCTACAAGGGCCAGGCCACGGTGGACGGCAGGCGGTCGGACAGCCATGCGTTGTACGACGAAGCGACGGCAACGTTCGAAGCGGATGACGTCTACGACCAGGGTGATGCTTCGGGGTTTATTCGCCTCCAATCGCTGCGTCTCCGGACCTTTGCGGAGAAGCGGATTGGAGAGGGGGAGTGACGCTCTGGTCGGGCCGGTTTGAGTCGGACCCGGCGGATGTCCTCTGGGAGTTCACGGTCGATCATGCCGATCGCAGAATGCTTGGAGAAGACGTTGCGGGCTCGCTGGCCCACGTCGCCATGCTTGGTCGGGTGGGGATTCTGAGCCGGGAGGAAGCGGAACAGCTCTCCGTCGGCCTGCGGGCAATCGCGGCGGAGGCCGAGGCTGGTGAGTTTCGTTTTCTCGAGAGCGACGAGGACGTGCATACCGCGGTGGAACGTAGGCTCGGGGAGCTGCAGGGAGCGGTTGCCGGCAAGCTGCATACCGGTCGGTCGCGCAACGATCAGGTTGCCCTGGATCTTCGGCTCTACCTGCGGCGAGCTGCGGTTGAGCGGGTGCGCGACCTGATCGAGTTCATTGCCGTACTCGCAGATAAGGCGGAGGAAGTTGGCGATGTTGTGGTGCCGTCCTACACCCATCTCCAACAGGCGCAGGCGGTGCCCCTGGCTCACCACTTGCTGGCCTACGCATGGATGTTGTTGCGCGATGTTGAGCGATTCCGGGACGCACTGAGCCGCATCGACGTTTCTCCGCTGGGGGCAGGTGCCGGAGGAGGAAGCTCATTGCCCCTCGACCCCTCCCTGGTAGCTCGGGAGTTGGCGATGCCCGCGGTGTTCGAGAATTCGCTCGACGCGGTGGCCTCGCGGGACTTCGTCGCCGAATACGCATTCTGTGCGGCTCAGGCGATGGTGCACCTCTCGCGTCTGGCCGAAGAGGTGGTGTTGTGGTCTACGGTGGAGTTCGGCTGGGCTTCGGCTGCAGACGATCTCATGACGGGTTCCTCGGCGATGCCGCAGAAGCGAAATCCCGACATCGCCGAACTCACCCGGGGCAAGACTGCGGGCGTGATCGGCGACACCACCGCGTTGCTGAGCCTGCAAAAGGGTCTCCCTCTCACCTACAACCGCGACCTGCAGGAGGACAAGCGCCTCGTGTTCCATGCGGACGACGTGTTGGCCGGAGCGGTCGGCGCGCTTGGCGGAATGCTCCAGTCGATGGCCTTCCATCCGCCTGCGCCGTCGAGCGAGGTGACCGCTCTCGACCTGGCAGAAGTGCTGGTGGCCAGAGGTGTTCCGTTTCGTGAAGCCCACGAGGCCGTGGGCGCCATGGTCGCGAGGTTGGGACGCGAGGGGAGATCGCTCGGAGAGGCGACTGCGCCAGACCTGGTGGCAGCCCACCCCGGTTTTGAGGCGGCAGACGTGGCGCGAACCAGTCCAATTGATTCGGCCTCACGTCGGGCCACGCCTGGAGGCGGCTCCATGGCATCGGTTGCCGCCCAACTGGACGCGATCAGGTCACGCGTCTAGGTGAAGGGAATCTCGGCGGGTCCCTGCCGACGAACCAGCCGAACTGGGCGAGTGACTTTGATCTGCGGCGAGCCGGCTCGCTCTCTCAGCGACTCAACCCCCGGGATCACGGATTCCAGGCCGCTACGCGGCCCGGCGCTCCGGTTCCGTGCTGCAGGCCCAGCACGATTCGAGGGCGCAGCGCGGAATCGGTACGAAGGCGATCCCGGCGGTCAGCAGTGTTTGCTCTGCGTTGATGAAGGCCAGAGACGCGGCCGCAGCGTTGGCTCTGTGTGCGGGTGGTGTGTTCATGCTGACACCGTATCGAGGGGGTGTGACAAGGAACCGCGGCCAACCCCTTGCTCGATCGATTTCCGACCACGTGGCTGGGTTAGCATCGGTTTCGCGAACCAGACCGCACGGGGGCCTTCCATGAAACTCAGGCGATACACCGCAACCGAGAGTATCCCATTCGGTCATCTGACCATCAGGGACATGACGCCCGATTTGTTCACCCAGGCGACCATGACTGAAGTCGAAGTGCCGATGGGGGCGGACAACCCACCGTATGCCGAACTCGTCAACGACAAGGTGTACGTCGGTGTCAGCGGAGACATCGAGTTCAACGTCGACGGGGAGATCGTGCGAGTCCGTCGGGGGGACGTACTCGTCGTCAATCGTGGCGAGCAGTATCGCTTCCACAACGGGGGCTACGAGTTGGGGCGCCTCTTCGTCATTCAGGTCCCGGGTCCGACCGAAACCTAGGCTCAGGCGAGCGGAGCGATGTACAGGTACGCAACTGCGAAGTGGAACAACGAAGCTGCCACCACGAAGATGTGGAACACCTCGTGGTACGAGAAGACCCGCGGCCAGAGGCGAGGCCGATTCGTCACGAGGCATACCATCCCGACGGTGTAGAGCACCCCACCAACTGCGAGGAGCACCACCGGCGACCAGCCGACCGTCTGCGCAATCGGAATCATCAGCGGCACCGAGAGCCAGCCCATCGTCACCATGATCGCGATGGACACCGACGATCTGCGGCGGCGTGACAACAGCTTCTGCACTATTCCGGTGGCGGCAATCGACCACACGACTGCCAGCGTGATGAGACGGATCGGGTCATCGAGCGCGATCCAGGCGATCGGTGTGTAGGTGGCCGCGATCAAGACGAAGATCATCGAGTGGTCGAGCTTCTGCATGCGCAGTTTCCAGAGCGCCCGCCAAGGCACCGAGTGATAGAGCGAGCTGGTCGCGTAGAGCGCGATCAAGCCCAAGCCGAAAACCAGAACCGAGATCCGCGCCGGCCAGTGGGAAACCCGCAGCGCCAGCAGCAGCGTTCCGGCTACCGAAGCGATCGCGGCGCCTCCGTGCAGGAACCCGCGCACGGGATTCTGCATTCTTCCGAGGGTGAGTCGCTTGGCCACGGCCGACACTCTGGCACATCCGTCACACAAACGAAGGATGAGGTCGCCTGGCAAGATGGTGACGCGCAACCGGAGGAGGCGGGTGAGCGGAGAATCAGGTACCCAGACCGGTAGTCACCAGGACCGGCTCACGACGGTCTCGCGCTCGGTACGCCGGTTCCAGAATCGGGGAGACTCACCATGAGCGATCGGGTGCTGCGGGTGGCCAACAGCTCGGGGTTCTACGGATGTCCTTCGATTGTGGCCTTGGCCCGGTGGCGGCCTCTGACTCAGGCTCGGCCCCGACTGATGCCGGCGCGCTTGAGGGTGGCTGCCGGCACGCCTGCCTCTCGCCATGCGGTGTAGCTGATCCCTTTGCGTCTGGAATAGGCGGCTGCACAATCGACGAACCCGGCCTCGAGCTCCTCATGAGCCGAAGCGGTGTACGCCTGTGCCAGCGCCTCGTGAATGTCGATGCGTTGCTGGATGAGGTCGAGCCGCTTCAACACGTCGGTCTCTGCAGCCAGCTTCTCGTCGACGCGGGCAAGCCGGGCGTTGAGCGATTCCGGCGTCACAGGGCGGCCGGGGCGACGCTTCTCGAGGGCCTCCAGGTATGCCTTGATGGTGCGAGCTTGGATGCGTCCTTCGGCAAGCGCCGCTTTGTGTGCATCTGACATGGCCATTCGGTGCTGCTCCTGCGTCGGGTGGATGGCTGCAATGATGCCATTCGGGGCTGGTTGGGGACAATGGAGGCAGCCGCCGAATCCGGCGCCGCGGACTTGTGTCGCTCGGCCTATGGGTGGGCGACGTCTACTGGGATACACTGGCAGCCAGTCATGTCAGTACGCGACTCCATAAAGGCACCGCTCTATCGGGTGTATGAGAAGCGGCTGCTCGATGGTCTCGACCGTTCGCGTTTGCCGCGTCATATCGGCGTGATCCACGACGGGCACCGTCGTTACGCCCGCGCCTCGGGCCTTCCCGACTACACGGCGAGCTATCGGGCAGGTATGGCGAAGTTCGAGGAGTTCCTGCACTGGACGGATGAACTCGAGATCCAGGCGGTTACCTGCTGGTTGCTGTCGACAGAGAATCTGCGACGTCCTCCCGAAGAGCTCGATCCCTACTTCGATGTCCTGATCGATTTGTTCTCCCGTATCCCGGACGCAGTGCAGCATCACGACGTGCAGGTGAGATTCATTGGCAGTCTCGACCTGCTGCCGTCAAGATTGGTGGAGGCCGCCAAACACCTCGAAGAGCGGTGCCCCGTCGGGAGCCGCCGGGTCACAATCGCGCTCGCCTACGGGGGCCGTCAGGAGATCGTCGACGCCACCCGCGACCTGGTGACCCGTCTCGCCACCACCGGCGTCGACCCTTCCGAGATCGCGGCGGGTATCGACGCGGATGCAATCGCAGAGCATCTGTACACCGCGGGCCTACCCGACCCCGATCTGGTGATTCGAACGAGCGGCGAGGCCCGTCTCTCCGGGTTCCTGCTCTGGCAAGCGGCGTACGCCGAGTACTCGTTTGTCGACGTCTACTGGCCGGCGTTCCGGCGTGTGGACTTCCTACGAGCCCTCCGCGACTTCACCCGCAGAGACCGCAGATACGGGCGCTGACCCGTCGGCTCAGCGAGTCCGCTCCTCGCGGCGGAGATGCTCTCGATCGTTGAAGGCACGCATCGAGAAGACGTGCTCACCGGCGAGGGGGATCGCCCGCAGCCGCGCAATGGAGGCGTGTCCGAGGATGAATCGCTCCCACTCCCAGGGGGTGGGGTCCGACCCGAGTAGCCAGCCGATTGCCACGGCGTTGGTGCCTCCGTGGGCCACGATCGCCACCGTCTGGTCCGGGTCTTCCACATGCCAGAGATACGGTCTGCCGTGACCGTCGGGGCGGGTACCACGGGCGGCCAGGATGGCTGCCATCGTCGACGTGACCCGGTTGTGAAAGTCTCGAAACGACTCACCGCCTGCCAGGCCGTCCCACCACTCGTCAGGAGAACGGTGACGGGCCTGCTCGAAGATGGCGATCACCTCGCTCTCCGGCACACCATCCCAGTCCGGCATCTTCATCTCGACGAGATCATCGATGGTTTCGAGTCCGAGGCCGGTGGCACGTTGCAGGGGTTCCGCCGTCTCCTGAGCCCGGATTGCCGGCGACACCAGGACTTCGGTGAGTGGCGGCTCGGTTGATGCCAGGAGTGTCGCTGCGAGGTCGGCTTGGCGCGTCCCCAGTTCGGTCAGGTGCGGGTTCGGCTGTCCGATCCCATCGATGCTCCACCGGGGTTGGCCGTGCCTGACGAAGATCAGTTCCATCGCCGCGAGCGTACCCGCTCCATGTGACACTCCGCTGGGGTGTCGAAGGGCGCCGCTGCACGGGTCAGGGAGCGAGAATTCGGAGAGAGGATCCGGAAAGAACTGAGGGCCGCCAAAGTGGCGGCCCTCGGTTCGGGCTTAGACGGGAGGTAGGAAGGCATCCTGTCTAAGTACGCTATCGACCCATGCAGCCCGAGACTTGAGGACTTTCTTGAACTTCTTTCCCGACACCAAATCCGCACTAGTCACTCACCTGAAACGGCATGCCTTGCGCACCGATGGTCCGTTCACGCTGCGTTCCGGTGCCGTAGCGGAGTGGTACCTCGATGCCCGCCAGACCACGTTCGACGGTGAAGGTGCCCGACTCGTCGGCGCAGCAGTCGCTGCCAGGTTGCCGGAGGAAACGACCGCCGTCGGGGGAATGACGATGGGTGCAGACCCGATTGCGGTAGCTACCGCGATGACGACCTCGCCGCCGCTGCGTGCCTTCTCCATCCGGAAGGAGGCCAAGGACCACGGCACCGGCGGAAGGCTTGTCGGACCGATCGGGCCGGAGGATCGTGTCGTCGTGATGGAAGACACCACGACGACGGGTGGAGCACTCACCGCTGCCATCGCGGTGCTCCGGGAAGAAGGCATCCCCGTCCTCGGTGCGCTCGCGCTCGTCGACCGCTCGGGCGGCGCCGTAGCCGCGCGCCTGGCGCAGGCTGGAGTGACGTACGATGCCATCGTGACTCCTTCCGATCTCGGCCTGGCATGACGTCTCCCCTGCGGGCGCGACGGTCCCGCGTCCACCTCGTGCTGCTCGGTGTCGTTGCCCTCATACTTCTGGTTGCGGCCTTCGACATGCTGGCGGGCTATTGGCTCTCGAGTGAAGCCGCCGTGGACACTGCAGGGGCATTGACGACCCGCGGCCAGGCGCAGCGAAGACTGGACCTGGTGTGGGGATCGGTGTTCATCGTCGCAGGGCTGGGTGTGTTGGCGATGAGCTTGTGGGGCCTCGCCGAGAGGCGCTCCCTTGCCGAGATCGATTCCGATGGGCTCCGCCTCAGAGTGCTGGGACCCGGCGGGTTCCTCCTCGTCCCTTGGGGTGACATCTTCGACATCAGGTCGCATCGCGACCCGGGCAACGGTGGCCACCCGCGTCCGGTCCTGCTCGTCGGGGTGGAGCATTCCGAGCTGTACCCGCCACTCCTCTGGGAAGGGGAGTGGTCGGGTCGGTGGCTGCGTATGGACGCCGATCATTGGGTCGACCCCGTCGAGGAGTTTGTTGTGCGCGCCAATCTCGAACTCGGTCGGTCCCGGCGCGAAGGTGAAGCTGCATCGGGACCCCAGCCCTGAGGTCGCAAACTCCCGGTACGCTGGCTCCATGCTGATCGGAGCGCACGTCGGCGGTACCAACCCGCTGGGGGCCGCGGCCGAACGTAAGGCTGATCTGGTGCAGATCTTTCTGTCTGCGCCACAGTCCTGGAAGGCCCCCCCGGCCCGGGATGATGCCGAGCAGCTACGCGCTGCGGACCTCCCGGTTTATGTGCACAGCCCGTACGTGATGAATCCAGGTTCGCCGAACAACCGGATTCGGATTCCAAGCCGGAAGACGATTGCGCAGACAATGGCAGCGTCGGAGGCAATCGAGGCAGCCGGGGTCGTTGTGCACGGCGGCCACGTTGGGGATGACGAGCCGATCACGGTGGGATTCGAACGCTGGCGTAAGCTGCTCGACTCTTTCGAATCGCCGGTTCCGCTGCTGATCGAGAATACGGCGGGTGGGGGAAACGCGATTGCCCGCGAGTTGGACAACTACGGCCCGCTCTGGGAGCGGATCGGGGACTACAACGTGGGGGTGTGTCTCGACACTTGCCATGCATGGGCTGCCGGCGAAGATCTCTCCACCGCAGTCGACCGATTGCGTTCGCTCACGGGTCGCGTCGATCTGGTGCACTGCAACGACTCGCGCGATCCCCACGACAGCCGGCGTGACCGACACGCCAACCTCGGCAGGGGGGAGATCCCTGGTGAGTTGCTGGCTGGTGTCGTGCGTAACGCCGACGTGGCAACCGTTGTCGAAACCCCGGACGATGGAGGTCGCGACCATGCGGCCGATATCGCCTGGCTGCGGGAGCGGATGAGCGAGTAGAAGGGCTCAGCTGCGTTCGGCAGGTTCGGACTCCTTGAGCGGCGACTCGCGTGTTGCTGCCGCGATCCGCTCGGAGAGTCGGATGCCCGCGTCCGGCTCCGCATCCTCGGTGCGGGTTGCGGACACCGTGCGCTCGAGCATGACGATGGCCCGGTGGGTGTCGATGAGGCGTCTGCGCATGTTGTCGCGGGTGCGACGTTTGCGGCTGAGAGTGCTGGCGGCGTATCCAACGCCGAACCCCGCAACGGCGCCTCCGACTCCGGCGAGGAGGAGGAGCAGCATGATTTCCACTGAGGCGGGCACCATGTCACTTTCCCCCGTTTCTGAGCGGTGGCTACACCGCTTCTGCGTCCGGTACTTTGTCGTCCGTGGCGGTGCCGGTTGCTTTGGCTACCCGCTTCGACAGCCGGGTGCCGGTGGTGCCTGCACCGGCGTCGGTTTCGGCCATGAGGCGCTGGAGGTGGGTGATCTCGGCCCTGGCCGCAGAGAGTTGCTTGGAAGTCTGGTCTCCACTCGGCCTTCTTGCCTTCCATCTGCCGATGCGCAGAGTTGGGCTCTGCGCCAGCAGAAAGCCGGCGACTCCACCAAGAATGAGGGCGATCAGCAGGAAGATGAGGATTTCAGTAACTGCGTACCACATGACTACTCCAGGTCATCGGCAGATGCGAGGCGAAACCGAAGTGAAGATCCCAGGCCGTCCCCGACGCCTACGGTCATGCGATTGGGCTCGACACCGGCCCGCATCAGAGACAGCTCTATGGACTCAACCCGTCGATAGCTCAGCTCGAGGTCGGCTTCACCGCTTTCGAGGCGCGGCGAGTCGACCGTGACGGTCAAGTGAGTGGATGGGTCTCCGGCCACCATGGCGGCAAGCACTCGATTGAGGTTCCATACTGGCGGCGTGAGATTGGCCGCGCCCATCGGCCAGGTTTCGCCTTCGACCATCGAGCCTTGCAGGTCGTGTCCATCGATCTGGAGAATTGAGTCGCGTGCACCGGTGACGAACTTGAGCAGGCGCGGCGCCCTGAGAGTCTCGTATGTCTCCATGGCGAGCGGGTCCACGACCAGGCTGTCTGCGGTCTCGTTGCCTGTGGCATCCTGGACGGCACCACGAATTGCTGCCTGGAGCGACTCGTTGTTCACGGCCCCTGAGACCCGCAGCGCCTGGCCATCGGCGATGGCAACGTCCAACTCGGGGAGGCTTCCGGCGCTCACCGCGATCGTGCCGGTTACGGGCACGTCGGGACCCAGCAGGTCTTCGAGACGTTGGGTCAATGCCAAGGCAACCACTTCGGTCTCCACAGTGACGTCGATCGTGGCACCTGAGTCGTCGAGGTGGAGCGTGCCGTACGAGATCATCGGAAGTGCGGTCAGTACCTCGTCGGCGTTGCGGAGCGAAGCTTCAGGGGCAACTCGATTGTCAACGATCATGGTGTTTCGAAGATTGGGGCCGTACAACGCATTGCCGACTCGCGTCACGTCTGCGAGCAATCCGGAGGTGGGCAGTGTCCCGGACAACTCGAGACGGGAATCACCGACAGCGGCGTGGAGCATGGCTGCCCGGACCGGAGCCGAAGGGACGATAGAAGGGGCGCCTGGAGCCGGCGCGACCGTGGCCGGCGGCGTCATCGTGGTAGAGGGGGTTTGGGGCCTCGCCGGTTTCAGCAAAACGAACTCGAAGGTCCTGACGCCCGAGACATCCGCGACGACGGCATTCGCCTTCCGCAGTTCGGCATTGGTCATGGTAGCGGTGATCGTCCCGGACCGCCCAGAGAAGGCAATCGAATCTGCCGAGATCCCGGCTTCAGTGAGGGCCTCTCTCGTAGCGTTTTCCAGGCCGCGTTCCTCAGCACGCAACCCCCACGGAATCGCGATGAGGATAAGCGCCGCGAATCCCACCAGAATCCACCGGATCCGGTACAGCTGGTCGAGGATCGACCAATGTCGCACCCGCTGCACGAGCGCATCAAAGAACTCTGCCATGACGGGGGTTATCGGCAGAAGGGCAGGGAAACCTCAGGCCTATTTTGCGGAATGAAAAGCAGCGTGGCGGGCTGAGAATCAACTGGAGGCTGCTGAGTGATGCCCAGCAGCCTCCAGGGCGTTGGTTCCGGATGGACTCAACCGATGTAGGCGTCGTAGTCCTCGGCGACGGTGTCCTCTCCGCCGATGAACGCTGCCACGTTGTCGTGGGGTTCGGTGTCGCGGTACTGCACTGGGGGGCTCTTCATGAAGTACGAGGACGGTGCCAACAACGGGCCGCCGACGCCGGCGTCCATCGCCAGCTTGATGCAGCGCACCGCATCGATGACGACGCCGGCCGAGTTGGGGGAGTCCCACACCTCCAGCTTGAGCTCGGCGTTGAGGGGCACGTCGCCGAAGGCCTTGCCTTCGAGCCTGATGTACGCCCATTTGCGGTCCGTCAGCCAGGGAACATGATCCGAAGGGCCGATGTGGACGCGGTCGCGGCCGATGCCGTTGTCGAGTTGGCTCGTCACCGATTGGGTCTTCGAGATCTTCTTCGACTCGAGCCGTTCGCGCTCGAGCATGTTCATGAAGTCCATGTTGCCGCCGAAGTTGAGCTGGTACGTCTGCTCGACCTCGACACCGCGGTCCTCGAACAATCGGGCGAGGCTGCGGTGGACGATCGTGGCGCCGACCTGCGACTTGATGTCGTCGCC
>CAYNHF010000036.1:0-1570 GCA_964397045.1 uncultured Acidimicrobiaceae bacterium
GTTCGAGGTTGCTGGTGTTCGCGGCGGCAGGCTCGGTCGCGGCGGTGTCTGCGAGCGTGATTGGTGGCCTCGCCGGCGGCGATCAGGACACCGCGGTCACATTGACGGCGGCACTGGCGCTGACGACCGGAGCCGTGTTCCTCGTTGCCGGGATCGCCAGGCTGGGCTGGGTCGCCAACTTCATTTCGAAGGCCGTCATGGCCGGGTTCATCACCGGGATGGCGATCCAGATCATCGTCGGCCAGTTCGGCAAGCTGTTCGGTGTCGAACTGAGCGGCGACAACACCTTCGAGAAGCTGTGGTCGACCCTCTCCCAGGTCGGGGATTGGAACTGGACCGCAGTCGTGATCGGTGTTGGTTCGCTGGTGCTGATTCTCGCTATCGGTCGCTTCATCCCGAAGCTGCCGGCTGCCCTCACCGCGGTGGTCGTGACATCGGTGATCGTCGCCGTCTTTGACCCCGATATCGATCTGGTTGCCGCCATCCCACAGGGACTGCCGTCGTTCACTCTGCCGACGGGTATCGACGCATCAACATGGGGCACGCTGTTCGCCGGGGGTGCCGTGGTTGCGCTGGTCGGTTTCTCGGAGGGCTGGGGCGCGTCGCAGTCCGTTGCGGACAAGACCCACGATCAACTCGACGCCGATCAGGAGTTCCGCGCGTACGGGGTTGGCAATATCGGTGCCGGCCTACTCGGCGGCATGGTCGTTGCCGGGAGCCTGTCCAAGTCGTCGGCTGCGATGTCCGCCGGAGCCAAGAGCCAGATGGCGAACATTCTGCTCGCCGTCATCGTGCTCCTCACCCTCGCGTTCTTTGCACCAGCGTTCCAGTGGCTTCCCGAGACGGTTCTCGCCGCCATCGTCATCACCGCCATGTTGGGCTCGGCGAGCCCTCGGGAACTCCGAGCGCTTCAGCGCATCGACACCGTCGACTTCGCCTTCGGCGTGATCACGTTCATTCTCGTTCTCCTGACAGATCTTCTCCCCGCCATGGTCGTCGGCATCATCATGTCGATCATCTACATGGTTTACCGGATCAGCTTCCCAGGCCGCGCAGTGCTCGGCCGCATTCCCGACACCGGCGACTACACAGTGAAGCGGTGGGTCTACGGCAGGCGCCAGCGGGGCGTCGCCGATGTCGACGCAGAAGAGGTGCCTGGTGTCATCGTGTATCGGTTCTCCGCGCCGCTGATCTTCTCCAACGCACAGGCCTTCACCGCGACCGGCAAGGAACTACTGATCGAAGCTGCGGCAAACGGAGGCCTGCCCCACACGCTGGTGATCGACATGGAGGAGGTTCTGTACGCCGACGACACCGGGGCTTCCGCAGTTGGCGAACTCGCCGCGTACACCCAACGCTACGGAATCCAACTGGCCCTGGCTCGGGTCCATTCGCATACGAGGCAGGTGCTCCTGACGTCCGGAACCATAGAAGCCGGCGATCATCGCGTCTTCGAGACCGTCCGCAACGCCGTTGCGGCAACTGCTGCCTCCGGAGGGGAGTAGAGCACGAATTGACGGCCAATGCGGATCATTCGGGAGCGGCCGTAGTCCAAGGGAATCGCCGCGCC
>CAYNHF010000037.1:0-38436 GCA_964397045.1 uncultured Acidimicrobiaceae bacterium
ACGATCTCGCGACGTGCCCAGATAGTCAAACGGGCATTACGGTGCATAGCGAGCCTCCTTGTGGCTGGCGGTCGTTTCGCAACCACCACCATGCCACGGGAGGCTCAACCCAAACCGCTAACAACGTGGATGCTCAATACAGCTAGCGACCTTGGCCGTTGGCGGTTCCCGGCCGGCAAGAGAGAGTGGCTCGGTGGTCCCGATCGCCGACAACTCAGCACCTCTTCCTCGGCGGCCCTTTGACCCTACGACTCACTGCCGGGGGCCGGGCATCCAGCCCACCTGACAGACCCTCTCGGCTTGTCGGTCGAGGTAGGAAGCCGGCGGTCTGACTATCCAACCTTGGTCCAAGTGCCGCAATCCGAGGTGTAGAAGCCCTCGTCCGTTGCGGAGATAGTCACTGTGGAGATGTTGTAGGTGAATTCGTTAACGATTATGTCGTCAAGTTCCCAGGAGAATCCTGAACGGCGTTCCCAGTAGCAGCCGAGCGTTGAGTCGTTGTTTCGCCAGGTGCCGGGAGCCACTTCGTGGTTGACGAACCAGGTCCCGGACCCAAACGGAGCAGAGGTTGACCCGGACCGATAGACAATGTCGTTTGTCCAGATGCCACAGTCGTCGGACTCGAAGCCAGCATCGGTGGCGGCGATCGTCACTACAAGCCGCTCGTATGCGAACTCGTTGGCGATGATCTCACCAAAGGTGCCGCCGAAGCCGGACAACCTCGCCGCGTAGCAGCCGGCGTTGGAGTTGCTGTTGCTGTTGCGGTACGTACCTGGTGGAACCTCGGACCCGACGAACCAGATCCCGTTGCCGAACGTGACCGGGGGTGTCGGTGTCCCATCGTAGGCGCTGCATGCGTGACCAAACAGCCGGCTGATCTCCGCCGCGGTCGCGGAGGGGACTCGATATTTGGTAACCAACAGGATCGGTGCACCGATGTTCCCGCCGGCAGCTCCACCAACCAACGCATCGGGGAAGTTCTCACCGGTAGCCACGAACGCATCGAGATGGCCTGCCCCGAACGAAGCCTGCGAGATCGCCCTCGCGGTCGAGAATCGGTCCGCACCAGCCAGACGGGTCACTGTCGTTGCGTAGGCACCAAGAGCTGATTCGACGCTCGGCGAAACGACCCCTGTGCCACCCAGGATCACAATCTTGTTGGGAGATAGCCGGTTCAACTCGCCAGTGGTCGCTGACGGGACCGTGTCCTTGCCCACGAGCAGCACTGGTGCGTTGTCGAGTGCAGCGGCTACAGAGCCGGCCAGGGCATCAGGGAAGTTGAACGCAATCGCCACATACACGGTCGAGGCGGTCGGGAAGCGGGCCTTCGAGATTGCAGCAGCGGTCTTGAACCGATCCGTACCTGCCAACCTGACGACACTCCCCGACGCATACGCATCGAGTTGGGACGCCACCGAAGCCGACACCACAGCTTCGCCACCCACCACAAAGATCGTGGTCGGCTTCAACCGCGACAACTCAGATTTGGTCGCTGATGGCACCACGTCCTTCAGAACTAGAAGGATTGGGGCATCAGCCAGTGCTGCTGGTGAACCCGCCGCTACTGCATCGGGGAAGTCACTGCCTGTTGCCACAAACACGGCATCGGCGCCAGCCGGATAGGTCGCTGCTGAGACAGCCGCCGCGGTCGCGAACCGGTCAGCGCCGCCATAGCGGACCACCGACCCATCCATGCACGACAACAGGTGATTCGCCACACCAGCCGACACCACACCCTCGCCACCCAATATGCGGATGGTCCCGGCGCCTGCCGAGACGCCCTGCGGCAGAGCCAAATGTGCAGCCAACAAGACCACAGCCGCCATCAGACCAACCCACTTGCGCATACCCCAACTCCCCGGTTGCGACACACCCAACGTATCGGAGATGACCAATGTGTCTAGGGCCGGACGCCCCCCGATTACGCGTTCGGTCGAACTCGCTCAGTCAGCGCCGCAGCCTTGGAGACTGGAAATCAGGTCGTTGGATCGCAGCCCCCAATGAGCCGATGTGCGACCTATGGCAGCCCCCGACTACGGAGAACGAGCGAACCGGGCACGGCAGCGGCTTGAGGTACCCGTCATCGTTGCTGCCCTGCTGGTGATTCCAGCGATCCTCCTCGAAGCCAACGCCACAACCACGGGCTGGGTCAACTTCGCACTCGCATTGAACTGGCTGATCTGGATCGTGTTCTTCATCGACTTCGTTGTGATGCTTACCCTCGTCAACAGCCGCGCTACCTACATGAAGAAGTCCGGCTGGCTCGACGCCTTCATCGTGATCACGTCTTTCCCGCCTCTCGTTGCATTCGGTTTCACGCGGCTGTTCCGGCTGTGGCGAGTCGGGCCGGCCCTGAGGCTTCTGCGACTCGTGCGTCTCGCTGCCGTCGTTACCCGAGGTGGCCAGGCAGTGACCGGTCTCTTCAAACGCAAAGGCATCGGCTACGTCTTTGGCCTCATGATCCTCGTCATCCTTGGGTTCGTGGCCATCATCGCCATCGTCGAACCCGACGTTGGAACCCCTTGGGACGGAATCTGGTGGGCGTTCGTCACCACCACCACTGTCGGGTACGGAGACATCGCACCTGAATCTGTCGGTGGACGCGTGGTGGCCATGATGCTGATGCTCATGGGTATCGCACTGCTAGGCGTCTTCACGGGTCTCGTGGCCTCGTACTTCGTCGAAGAAGACGAACAGGAGCTTGAGGCCGAAGTGGCGCGAATCCACACCCGTCTCGACGCGATCGAACAAGCTCTAGGAATCACGCCAGCGTCCTCGGGCGAAGCACGCGACACGGAGTGAACGGAGGGGACCCGGGTCTCGTGGAGGTAGGGGCTGCAGACGGTGCCCCTCTCGGTTTCCTCCTGAATCCCTCATCGGGGCCGAGGGGGTGCCGGCCTCCGGTCTGCTCCCCGTGCCCTAGTTCCTGCTCGCTTCACACTTGGCACGAACCGCCTCGAAACCACGAAACTCGTCGACGTCATCAAGAACCCCCGGCGCCGCCTCCAAGCCCCTGATCCCTTGCTCGGCCACCGTGCGGATGATGAGCTGCGATGAGATCGCGTAGTCCAGCACTGCGTCAGCATCCGAGGACCCTTCCACCGCAAGCGCGGCAGCACGATCCACCAGCGCCTCGGCAAGCTCGTCCGCCGCCTCGGCAAGCTCGTCCGCCTCTTGCGCTAGCTCACCCGGCCTGCGGCGCATTTCTATTTCCTGCTGGGTCGACGGTCGACCAAGAACAATGCCGGAAGCCTCCAGCGAATCGAGAGTCCTCTGCAAGGCCCTCACCGATTCTCCGAGTTCTCCACTGAGATCATGTAGTCGCTCGAGATCTCCCGACAACACGAGATCACAAACCGCCGTCGTGGATGTCGCTTCTGGCGCCGGCGCGGCGGTGGCGCAACCCGAGATCGCCAATGCGATCACCAGAGACGAAAGCAACCACCGCAGGGACTTCACCGGTTCTGCATCGGACAACCTCGCCGCCTCCTTGATCACGCTGGACGATAACCGGGACTCCTCTGAGGTCGTCCTGGCCTTTTTGGGGGCGGCTCTGGTGGCCTCTGATGGCCGGTTGTGGGCCTCCACGACCCCCTCGAACCACCCTCATGCGTGAGTTCTCGGCGCGTTCTTGGACCATGGATGGACCATGGGAGCAGAATCGGCCGGGACGTGAGCGAGCCGCAAGGGCCGGGAACCCCTGCGGCTCATAGGTGCGGACGGAGGGACTCGAACCCCCACGGGATTTCTCCCACCAGGACCTAAACCTGGCGCGTCTGCCAATTCCGCCACGCCCGCATTGAGCCGATTGTGCCACGCGACAAACCCCTGCAGCCCTCAATGTGGGTGACAGGGGCTCGTGGGTCGCCCGGGACTCGAACCCGGAACCTGCAGATTAAGAGTCTGTTGCTCTGCCAAATTGAGCTAGCGACCCGACGAGATAATACTCACCCCATCGACCTGTGAGCCGAGATTCTCGGCGACGACGTCGATCCACTCCATGATCCGATTCCAGTGATCGGCGGGATGCCTCACCCGTACCCGGCATATTCCATGCGCGAGCTGGTTCTTCCTGTGCCCGGACCCGGGAGGCTTGATGAACGTCTTCGTGAACCGACCCTCGCTGAGACGGGTCGCGCCTGCCCGATACAGCCAAGCCGCCGCCTCGTCGTTTCCTTCGTGAAGATGTAGCGCCAGGGTGGTGTCCGGATCGGGTTCCAGGTATGCCCTCACCCACCCGACGAAGAGGCGCAGCAGTGCTGCATCAGAATTGGCCACCGGAGCAGCGGTTGCGGGTCTTCGCGCCCTCTGCCCAGTAGAGACACACACCGGCAACGAAGAATGGATCGGCGAGGTGAGCCTTGGCGAACCGCCGGGCTTCCTCGCGGATTCGCTCGATCTCCAGCCGGCCTCGCCATTGAGTGTCACAGTGATTGTCCTTTGCTTTGCGCCTGCCCTCAATGGCCTCGATCTGCGGTCGCGTGTACCCAACTTCACCAACCCAACCTGAGAGGGTCGACTTCGGGACAGGAATCAGAAGCCGGATCTCTCCGTAGCTGAGGCCGACGGAACGTAGCTGACGGGCCAGGAAGCGACGCTCGTCCCGACGAAGCTGATCCCAGGAGACTGCCCGGGAAACCAGGTCCGCAGGAACTGTTCTTCACGCGGACAACGTAGGGAGTGGGTGTGACGGGAAGGCGCGCCTCGACACTCGCCGCCAACGTGCGAGAATGGCCGCCAACGGGCTGTGGCGCAGCTTGGCAGCGCGCCTGCTTTGGGAGCAGGAGGTCGTCGGTTCAAATCCGACCAGCCCGACGAGGAACTCGGTACTCGACCACCTGTTGGGTAACCTGCGCGCCGTGCGGATGTAGCTCAATGGCAGAGCCCCAGCCTTCCAAGCTGGTTATGCGGGTTCGATCCCCGTCATCCGCTCCAAACCCAACCCAAGATTGCCCCCGTAGCTCAGTGGACAGAGCAGGAGCCTTCTAAGCTCTTGGCCGAGGGTTCGAATCCTTCCGGGGGCGCGTCTGTTTCCGTCCGGTATGGCTGTTCGCCATTCCTGTCTTTCTGGTCTGGCGGGTTCTCCGGTTCGCGGGTTTCTTCTGCCTCGTAATCGGGTTGTGCGAGCTGGTGGGTGGCCGGGTTGGAGTCGCCGCGCCGAACTGGGCGAGGGGTTGGAGTGGTCGCGCCGTACCGGGCGAGGGGTTCTGCTGCCAGCGCGTCGCCGGCGACCGCCGCGGCCCATGTACACTGGCGCCCCGCTCCGACCTGCAGTGACACGTACGTCGTCTCGCCGCCGGGTCGAGCAGACTCATGGTGGTCGTAGCTCAGTTCGGTTAGAGCGCCGGGTTGTGGTCCCGGAGGTCGCGGGTTCAAATCCCGTCGGCCACCCCAGCTAATCGGCGGTCGGTCCTTCCGGCCGCCGTCATGTCCAATGCGAGGAGCTCGCGTGAATACAGAGGTCACTGAGGCAGGTCCCTTCGAGCGGACGCTCACCGTCCATCTCGATGAGGCGGAGCTCGATGCCGCCAAGAATCGCGCAGCTCGCAAGCTCTCCCAGGAGATCAAGGTGAAGGGCTTCCGTCCCGGTAAAGCTCCTCGGGCCATCATCGAAAGCATGGTGGGAGCTGAGCGGCTCCGAACGGAGGCGATCGAGGAGGCACTGCCGGAGGTTGTCACCAGCGCGCTCATCGAGGAAGAGCTGGCCCCGGTGACGACGCCGGCCGTCGAGGACATCCGCGACGGTGAAGACGGCGGTGTCGCGATCGACGTGCGGATCACCCTCTGGCCCTCGGTCGAGTCCGTGCCTTCGTACGTGGGTCGCGAGGTCGTTGTCGACGTTGCCTCCGTTGACGATGTTGAGATCGAAGAGCAAATCGACCGATTTCGCAACCAGTACGCCGACCTCGAGGAGGTCGCTCGCCCCGCGGACACGGGCGACTACGTGATGGTGAATATCACCGCCCTCGACGGCGATGACCTCATCGAGGAAGTGTCCGCATCAGACTTGCTCTACGAGGTCGGCTCGAGTTCCTTCATTGCAGGCCTCGACGAGATCCTGCTCGGTTCCTCGGCAGGCGACATTCGGGAGGGCCCCGGAACGCTGCCTGAGGGCTTCAGCGAGGGCGCTTCGGGAGAGGTCACCTTGCGGGCTCTCGTCAAGGAGGTGCGCGGCAAGAAGCTCCCAGAGCTCACCGACGAGTGGGTTTCGGACGTGTCTGAGTTCGAGTCGGTTGCCGAACTGCGGGATCGGATCAGTACCAACATGCAGGCGATGAAGGCCAGCACCGCGGCAGGCGAATTTCAGGAGCAGCTTGTCAACGAACTCGCGAACGAGCTCGACATCGAGCTACCGGCAGGCCTCGTGGATGCCGAGGTCGAGGCTTCGCTGCACAACCTCCAGCACAGCCTGGAGGCCCAGGGACTCGACCTCAACAACTACCTGCAGGTGACGGGTCAGGATCCGGAGGCGTTTCTGGCGGATCTTCGGGAGCGTGCCGAGCAATCACTGCGCACCAGGGTGCTCCTCGAAGCCGTCGCCTCCGATGCCGGGCTCGAGGTCGAGGCGGAGGAGATCGACGCCGCCGTCGTCGAATTGAGTGCCCAATCGGAGCAGGATGTAGACGAGGTCCGGGCGGCCCTCGTCGAGAGTGGTCAAATACAGGCACTGGCCGGTGATATCCTGAGACGCAAGGCCCTCGACCTGGTGCTCAAAGAGGCTGCGGCGGTGGACGCGGACGGGAATCCCGTCGATCTGACGCCTCCAGCTTCCGACCTCGAGGACGAGGCAGACGAAGACGACGTCTCCGAAGCCGAAGCGAACGAGACCGACGAAGCGCCGAAGACAGAATCTACCGAGGTCGCCACCGAGCATGCCGGGTCAGGAACCGAGCACGCCGAATAGCGGCCAGCTGAAACGAGGCACATACATGAGCTACCTGGTACCTACGGTCGTCGAGCAGACGCCGCGCGGCGAACGAGCTTTCGACATCTACAGCCGCCTGCTCAAGGAACGAATCATCTTTCTCGGCACCCCGATCGATGACGGGATCGCCAACCTGGTGATGGCGCAGCTGCTTCATCTCGAGGGAGAGGATCCGGACAAGGACATCTCCATCTACATCAACTCGCCGGGCGGTTCCACGTACGCGCTGATGGCCATCTACGACACGATGCAGTTTGTGAAGCCGGATATCGCGACCTACTGCATGGGTTTGGCTGCCTCAGCCGCCGCGGTGTTGCTCGCCGGCGGGGCCAAGGGCAAGCGCTTCGCGCTTCCGCACTCGCGTGTGATGCTCCATCAGCCACACATCAGCGGTCTGGGCGGCCAGGCCACCGACATCGAGATCCACGCCAGGGAGATTCTCAAGACCCGCGAGGAGATCAACGTGCTCCTCGCAGACCACACCGGGCAGGAGCTGTCCCAAGTCGAACTCGACACCGAACGCGACTATTGGCTCAAAGCTGAGGAAGCAAAGGAGTACGGTATCATCGACGAAGTGCTCACCGGGCGCACATTGGAAGCCGTATCCGGGTAGGGAGAGTACGTCTTGGCCAAATACGAGGGATCCGAGCTGCTGAAGTGCAGTTTCTGTGGGAAGTCGCAGAAGCAAGTCAAAAAGCTCATTGCAGGGCCCGGTGTCTACATCTGCGACGAGTGCATCGATCTCTGTAACGAGATCATAGAGGAGGAACTCGCGGACACCGAGGAGATCTCATTCTCCGAGCTTCCCAAGCCGAGCGAGATCTACGGCTTCCTCGAGAGCTATGTGGTCGGCCAGGAGCACGCCAAGAAGATCCTGTCGGTTGCCGTCTACAACCACTACAAGCGCGTGCGCGCCGGCCAACGCAGCAAGGAAGACGATGTCGAGCTGCAGAAGTCCAATATCCTCATGGTGGGCCCCACCGGGAGCGGCAAGACGCTCATGGCACAGACCCTGGCGAGGCTCCTCAACGTACCGTTCGCCATCGCGGACGCCACTGCGCTGACCGAGGCCGGCTACGTCGGAGAGGATGTCGAGAACATCCTCCTCAAGCTCATTCAGGCGGCAGATTTCGACATCAAGCGAGCCGAGACCGGCATCATCTACATCGACGAGATCGACAAGATCGCCCGCAAGGCCGAGAACCCCTCGATTACTCGCGACGTGTCTGGAGAGGGAGTGCAACAGGCGTTGCTGAAGATCCTCGAAGGGACCGTGGCTTCCGTACCCCCCCAGGGCGGGCGCAAGCACCCGCACCAGGAGTTCTTGCAGATCGATACCACCAACATGCTGTTCATCGTCGGTGGGGCATTCGCCGGACTCGAAAACGTGGTGTCTTCGCGGATCGGAAAGAACACCGTCGGCTTTGGCGCCGAAGTCCGGGCCTCCGACACGGGCCGCCAGAGCGAGCTCATCGCCCAGGTGATGCCGGAAGACTTGATCTCGTTCGGGCTGATCCCCGAGTTCATCGGTCGACTCCCTGTGGTGGCGACCGTGCAGGACCTGGACAAAGAAGCCCTGGTCCGGGTGCTCACCGAACCCAAGAACGCCATTGTCCGTCAGTTCCAACGCTTTTTCGAAATGGATGGTGTCGAGCTCGTCGTCTCCGAGGACGCACTCGAAGCAATCGCCGAACAGGCGATGCTGCGCGGCACTGGTGCCCGTGGCTTGCGGGCCATCATGGAAGAAGTGCTGCTCAACACGATGTATGAGCTGCCGTCGCGCACCGATGTGGCCCGCGTGGTCATTGATCGGGATGTGGTGGAGGAAAAGGTCAACCCCACCCTCGTCCCGATTCAGGAACTGGCACAGAGCGAGCTGCCCGAAGAACGTTCCGCCTGAGTGCCTCCGGTTGAGGGCCGCACTGCTTCCGTCGCGTTAGCGTGGGTCGAACGGGATTGACGCGGAGCCGAATGTGACACTGAACGAGCGGTTCGCCACCTCATTTGCTGCACTCGCTGCGATTGGTCGCGATCCGGACACCGGTGGGTACCGCCGCCTGACCTGGGGCGTCGCAGACAAAGCAGCCAGACACTGGTTCGTCGGCGAGGCGAAACGTCTCGGACTCCTCATCGATCTCGACCGCAACGGGAACGTGTGGGCGTGGTGGGGCGGACCAGGCCAGGACGCGGTTGTCACCGGGAGTCACCTCGATACCGTCGTCGATGGTGGTGCCTTTGACGGCGCGCTCGGAGTCGTTAGCGGCCTCCTCGCGGTGGAGGAACTGCAACTCCGTGGGGTCCAGCCGCGGCGCCCGATCGGCGTGGTCGCGTTCATCGAGGAGGAAGGAGCTCGCTTTGGCGTGCCCACGCTCGGAACCCGGCTGCTCACGGGAACGGTGATGCCGGGCCACGTGCTGGCGTTGCTGGATGCGGAAGGCACCATGTTCGCTCCGGCAATGGCGGGCGCCGGGCTCGAACCTGAGAGCATCGGCGCCGACCGTGCTCGGCTCCATGCCATCGATGCATTCGTCGAACTGCACATCGAACAGGGGAAAGGGTTGACAGCGCTCGATGCAGCCGTCGGGGTAATCAGTGGGGTATGGCCCCACGGCCGCTGGCGTTTCGATATCGAGGGGAGGCCCGATCACGCGGGTACGACCCGGCTCGAGGACCGTGCCGACCCGATGCTGATCCTCGGCGACCTCGTAGCAACCGCACGGAGCACCGCCCACGGCCATGATGCTCGTGCCACCGTGGGTCGGCTGCTAGTCAAGCCCAACGCCACCAACACCATCCCGCACCAGGTTTCGGCCTGGCTCGACGTGAGGGCTCCCGATCTGGCGACGGTCGACGCCGTGGTGGCTGAGGTCGAGACGGTGGTGCAGGAGGCCGCCGGACTGGCAGGGCTTCGGGTGGAGGTCAGTCGGGAATCGATGAGCGATGCCGTCGAATTCGATGGGCAGCTCGGCGAAACGCTTGCCGGGGCCGTCGAGGCGGAGGGAATAACGCCCACGGCATTGCCGACGGCTGCCGGCCACGACGCCGCCATTCTGTCGTCTTATGTCCGTGCGGCGATGTTGCACGTGAGGAATCCGACGGGCATCAGTCACAGCCCCATCGAATACGCCGATCCCGCGGATTGTGTGGCGGGGGTTCGGGTGTTGGCTCGGGCTCTCGAGGAGCTTGCGTGCCGGTGAGCGGAGTGCTCTGCGAGCAAGCCCGGCTGAGGAAACCGGCCGTGTCGTACTTGTCGACCCGAGTGACGACCTGATAAGCGGCGTCCCGGTCGGGGCGAGATCCTCGCCGGGCGCGATCATCTTGTTCGCCGCCGGTGAGGTTCGCTCTCCGCACCACGGTCCGCGGTCTTGAAGACCGGGGGTCAGACTGGCGACTTGACAGTGTCACCCGCCTTCCAGACGTGGGTGATTCGTGTCGGGTCGCCCCACACCGAGAGGTCGGCGGTGGGGTCGGCGTCGAACGCGATCACGTCGGCGTCGTAGCCTTCACGGAGTTGGCCGGACGCCGGTGCTTGCGGGCCCAGCGTGTCTGGCCCGTTGGCGGTAGCGGCCGCGATGGCTTCGAGCGGTGTCATGCCGGCCTGGATGAGGAGCGCAACCTCTCGGCCGTTCTGTCCGTGAAGTGAGCCTGAAGTGAAGATGTCGGTTCCCATGGCGATCTTGACGCCGGCGGCTACCGCAGTTTTCAGCGCCAGTTCGTGGTGATCGGCCACCATCAGCGTCTTGCGATAGGCATAGGCGGGCATCACGTCCTCCATTTCGAGCAGGATCGCGAGGATCGTGCGGGTCGGCACCAGGATCGCACCCAGGTCGATCATCAGCGCGGCAGCCTCATCGTCGAGGTAGGAGCCGTGCTCGATGGTGCAGACGCCGGCGCGGAGGGCCGCCATGATCCCCGCCTTGCCGTGGCAATGCGCAGCGACAACGCGTTCGGCACGGGCGGTTTCCTCGACGATTGCCCTGAGTTCCTCGTCGGAGAACTGCTGGTGCATCGGGTGATCGATTTCGCTCATTACGCCACCCGAAGCGCAGATCTTGATGACGTCGGCGCCGCGGCGAAGTTGAAGTCGAACCGCGCGTAGACACTCCGGGACACCGTCTGCCAGTGCACCGATGGTCCGTCCGTCCGTCGATGCATCCAACACCCAGTCGAGCGGCAAGCCGTGCACGTCGGCATGCCCTCCGGTAGTCGATAGCACCTGCCCCGCCGGGTACAGGGTGGGGCCCGCAATGGACCCCTCCTCGATCGCTGCTCGGAGGGAGATGCCGAGGCCGCCCACTTCGCGCACGCTGGTGACGCCGCCTTCGAGCGTTCGCCGCAGGTCGACGGTGGCGCGGGCCGAACGCACAACGATGCTGTCCGTCAGTTCGGTTTCGATGTTGGGAACGGCCATCCCGGTGAAGTGGCCGTGGCACTCCCACATACCCGGCATCACCGCCGGCACGTGCGTCGTCTTCTCGTAAGAACCATCCGGGGCGGAGGAATTTGGGCCGGCGTAGGCAATCGTGCCGCCATCGAGCACCACGGTGCCGTTGCCGATGGGGTCACCCCGGCCTGGGATAAGGAGGTCGGTATCGATACGGATCATGGGGCCCCTTTTGTCGCGGATCAGACGCTAGCGGTTGCGAGCCTCCGCAAATCCAGACCTCCTACCAGGGATTTCCATGCAGACCGTGAGGGTTGCGTCGCTTCGAATTCCAGAGCGCCGAGCGGTCGGATCGACCCGTCTCAGGGGGTGACTAGTCAGCCTGTGACATGGGGTTTTGTATCTGTGACACCACCCTACGTAGCCGTAGAGTGCGGATTGTGGTTGAGCGTGCGTTTGACCACCCCGTGCAAGACCGGCGGGCCGGGGTGTTTGTCTGCACTCGGTTCGGCAAGCAGGGGGATGTGGGGCGGGCGATGCCGGGGGCGGTGGGGCTCCCGGTGTCGCTCACGCACAGGGGAGGCGTCTGTCGAAAGACGGTGCGGCGTAGAACCCGGGGAACATGGGACCCCGGGTTCTACGCGTGCGCCCCCCTTGGGCTGATGTCCTCCGATCGGGTCCGTGGCATCGATCAAGGCCGAGGCCACCCGCCGGCATCCACTCAGCCAGAGACCGTCGCGGGTCATGGCGCACCATCGGGTCTGCTCCGCAGACGGGCGTTTCCCAGGGCCACGGTCGACTTCAACCGCAGCGGCCGCGTGGGGTAGCCTCCTATCATTCTTGGCCCCGTATCGGAAGCGCTCGTGATCGAAGGACGTGATGAAGCCGACGTACGACCCGCAAACCATCGAGGCGCGTTGGTACTCCGTGTGGGAGGAAAGCGGCGCATTCCGGCCTGAGGTCAACCCGGGCGGAGAGCCGTTCTCCATCGTCATTCCGCCGCCGAACGTCACCGGCGTGCTCCACATGGGCCACGCCCTCGATCAATCCATCCAGGACCTCATTGTTCGGCGCAAGCGAATGCAGGGATATGCCGTGCTGTGGCTCCCGGGAACCGACCACGCCGGTATCGCTACCCAAAACGTAGTCGAACGAGAGTTGGCCACCGAGGGGCTCACCCGGCACGACGTCGGACGGGAGGCATTCGTCGAGCAGGTGTGGCAATGGAAGGCGCGGTCGGGGAGTGGAATCACCAATCAGATGCGGCGGATGGGGTTCTCGACCGACTGGACCAGGGAACGCTTCACGCTCGATCCCACGCTCAGCCTCGCCGTCCGCACGGTGTTCGTCACGCTCTACAAGGAAGGGTTGATCTACCGCGGCAACCGGATCATCAACTGGTGCCCACGCTGCCACACGGCCATCTCCGACATCGAGGTGAACCACGAAGACGAGATCGGCGAACTCACCTACATACGCTATCCGTTCTCCGCAGGAGAAGGGGGAGTGGTGGTCGCGACTACCCGGCCCGAAACGATGCTGGGTGACACCGCGGTTGCGGTACACCCGGACGATCCCCGGTATCGCGACGCCATCGGGAAAACGGTCATGCTGCCCTTGCTGGGCCGCGAGATTCCCGTGGTCGGTGACGACGCGGTGGATCTGGAGTTCGGTACCGGTGCGGTGAAGGTCACTCCGGCCCACGATCCGCTCGACTTCGAAATCGGTCAACGCCATGGTCTCCCCGCACTCAAGGTGATCGACGAGGAAGCCAGAATCACCACCGCGGGCGGTGAGTTCTTTGGCCAGGATCGTTTTGAGGCCCGCGAGGCGGTGCGGTACGCCCTCGACAAACAGGGCTTCCTGGTGAAGGTCGAGGAGCACCACCACTCGGTCGGCCACTGCTCACGGTGCGGCTCCGTGGTTGAGCCGATGCTGTCCGAGCAGTGGTTCGTCAAGGTGCGTCCCCTCGCCGATCCGGCGATCGAATCGGTCGGGCAGCGCCGCACCGTCTTCTCTCCGCAGCGGTGGGAGAACAACTACTTCCGCTGGATGGAGGATCTGCGCGACTGGTGCATCAGCAGGCAGCTGTGGTGGGGCCACCAGATCCCCGCCTGGTATTGCGACGGCTGTGGCGAGACCATCGTCGAGATGGAAGACCCCACTTCGTGCGCTTCGTGTGGGAGCAAGAGCCTGCGGCGTGACGAAGACGTTCTCGATACCTGGTTCTCGTCCGGCCTGTTCCCTTTCTCCACGATGGGCTGGCCGGAGGAGACTCCAGATCTGAAACGCTTCTACCCGACGAATGTGCTGGTGACCGGGTTCGACATCATTACCTTCTGGGTGTCCCGGATGATGATGATGGGAGTGCACTTCACAGGCACCGAACCGTTCAAGGATGTGGTGATTCACGGAATGGTGCGCGACTACGAAGGCAAGAAGATGTCGAAGTCTTCCGGGAACGTTCTCGATCCGCTGGAGCTGGTTGGCGAATATGGGGCAGACCCGGTGCGGCTGGCGTTGTTGCAATCCGCGGCGCCGGGTCACGACATCCCACTCGACGAGCAGTGGATCGACGCTGCCCGGCGCTTCGGCAACAAGCTGTGGAATGCGCTGCGTTTCGCGGTCGAACACGTCGGAGTGACCGGGGTTCCCGCTGATGGCGGATATCCGGAGGATCCGGGGCCCGAAGACGCGTGGATCCTTCATCGACTCACCGCAGTCACCGCAGAGTACGACCGTCTGCTCGACGACTATCGGTTCTCGGACGCCATGTCCCTGATCTACAGCTACGCCTGGTCCGAGGTGTTCGACTGGTACCTCGAGATGGCGAAGACGCCCTTGCGTGATGCGTCCAGCGCAGCAGAAACCAAACAGACGCTGGGCGTTGTGCTGCGGGATCTGCTCAAACTCCTGAGCCCTGCCATCCCATTTGTCACCGAAGAACTGTGGGCAGAACTCGGAGACGGCAGCCTTCTGATGACGTCTTCGTGGCCACAGGCTCCGGTGGTAAAGGCTCCGATCGGAGTTGACGTCCTGCAAGAGCTCGTTGTTGCGGTGCGACGCTTCCGGGCAGACCATCAACTCCAGGCGAAACGAGAGTTGACGGTGCTGATCCGTGGTCATCAGGAGCTGAACACGGATTGGTGGGCTGCGCAGATGGAGGCTCTGGCGGGAGCGACCGTCGAGATCGGCGATGGGCCCGCCGCCGCATCGGGCCATACCCAGCTCGCAGTCGGCGGGGTGGAGGCCTTCATCCCGCTGGCTGGTGTCGTCGATGTTGAGGCAGAACGTCCCAGGCTGGAGAAGGCGGTTGCCCTCGCCGAGGCCGAACGCGTCCGATCGGCATCGAAACTGGCCAACGCGCAGTTTCGTGAGCGGGCGCCGGCCGAGGTGGTCTCGAAAGAAGAAGCCAAGCTCGCCGAGCATCAGGCCACGATCGACAAGCTCCAGGCGCAGCTCGCCGAGCTGGTGTGACCTGGTGAGCACACGAGAGCCTGTCGGGCTCATCACCGACTACGCGGCGGCGATAGCCTTCCTCGATGCGCGTATCGGGGTGGGTGTGAAGCCCGGTCTCGAGCGGATTGCCGGCCTGCTCGACCTGATGGCGGCGCCGCATGCGGCGTCTCCCGTGATCCACATCGCAGGGACCAATGGCAAGACGACCACCGTCGGGATGGTGGCCACGCTTGTCCACACGATGGGGCTGCGGGCCGGTACATTCGTCTCTCCCCACCTCCACCGTGTGGAAGAGCGCTACTCGATTGCAGGTGCGACCCTCGATGACGACGCCTTCACAACGGCGGTAGCCGATGTGGCCCCTTTCGTCGAGATTTATGAAACCGAGGCTGGCGAGCCCGTGACGTACTTCGAAGCAACGGCTGCGATCGCTTTTCAGGCCTTTGCGGCTGCCGGAGTCGACGTGGCGATCGTCGAAGTGGGCCTCGGAGGAAGACTCGACGCCACGAACGTTGTCGGCGCAGACGTATCCGTCATCACCGGCATCGACATCGACCACACCGCGTTTCTCGGGTCGACGATCAGCGAGATCGCGGCCGAGAAGGCAGCCATTGTGAAGCACGACGGCACGCTCGTCAGCGGCCCTCTGCCGGCGGCAGCCGAAGGTGCCATCACCGCCAGGGTCGACGAAATGGGAGCCACCTGGTATCGCGCCGGGGCCGATTTTCGAGTGGAGAATGCCAGGATCGCGGTGGGGGGCTGGGCCGGTGACATCCACGGCATCTACGAGAACTACGAAGACGTATACCTGCCGATGCACGGAAGGCATCAGCTGGATCATCTCGCAACGGCGGTTGCCGCATGTGAGGTGTTCTTCGGGCGTGCGCTCGATGCTGACGAGGTTCGTGCCGCTGTCGGGCAGATGATTTCGCCGGGCAGGATCGAGGTGATGGCGCGAGGTCCGCTGGTGGTCATCGACGGTGCGCACAATGTCCAAGGCATGAACGGGCTAGGCGAAGCCCTTGCCATGGAGTTCCCAGACGTGCCGTGGCTTCTCGTCTTCGGCGCCAGAGGCGAGCGGGATCTGATCGCGCTGCTCGAGCCGCTCCGTGGTCTAGTGGGCGAGGTGATTGCGACCGCGGCGGTAGACGAGCAGGCGATCGCCCCGGCTGATGTCGCGGCGGCGGCGACCGCGGTGTTTGGTGCAGATGTGCCGGTGGAAACCGTGGTTCCGGTTGCGCAGGCTGTGACGGAGGCCTTGGATCGGGTGGGCGAAGAGGGTGCGATCGTGGTCGCTGGATCGTTGTACGTCGTCGGCGAGGCCAGGCCGCGTTGGGAGACCTGACGCCTCCGGTGTGACGCCGTCGGCGGGGTCACCTACCATCTCCGGCCGCACCTTCCCCCGAACGAGGATTCTCTGATGGCTACTGAAACGACATTCATCATGGTCAAGCCAGACGGCGTGACCCGCGGCCTGGTGGGCGATGTCATCTCGCGCTTCGAGGCGAAGGGTCTCAAATTGGTAGCGGCCCGCCTGCTGGTTATCGACGAGGAGCTGGCACGACGTCACTACGCCGAGCACGTCGACAAGCCGTTCTTCGGCGAGCTGCTCGAGTTCATCACGAGCGGCCCGGTGGTGGCGACGGCGTGGTCGGGGGAGTCTGCCATTGCCGTTGGCCGGACCCTGATGGGGCCGACCAATCCCGCGGAAGCGCCCCCGGGGACGATTCGGGGTGACTTCGGGCTGGAGATCACGAACAACATCGTTCACGGCTCGGACGGTCCGGAGAGCGCCGAGCGCGAGCTGTCGATTTTCTTCGGTTGAGTCGGCCGGACCCATGTCGCGCAGCCCCTGGCGGCCGCAAAACCAGTTCGGGTTAGACTGATCCGCATTCTCTTGGTGGTAATCCCCTAATGCTCAACAGCGTCTTTTCTGTCGCCGGTCGCGACATGGCTATCGACCTCGGCACCGCGAACACTCTTGTGTTCGTTCGCGGGCAGGGCATCGTGCTCAACGAGCCGTCTGTGGTCGCGATCAACACCAGGGATAACCGCCCGCTCGAGGTCGGAATGGAGGCCAAGCGGATGATCGGCCGCACCCCCTCCTACATCCAGGCGATTCGCCCGCTGCGCAATGGCGTGATCGCCGATTTCGACATCACTGAGAAGATGCTGAGGTACTTCATCGACAAGGTGCACAACCGGCGGTTTGCTGCTCGTCCTCGCATCGTGATTTGTGTGCCCTCCGGGATCACCGCGGTCGAGCGGCGAGCCGTGGAGGAGGCGGCCTATCACGCTGGAGCCCGCCGCGCCTACACCATCGAGGAACCCATGGCTGCCGCCATCGGCGTCGGATTGCCGGTACACGAGCCCTCAGGGTCGATGGTGGTCGACATCGGAGGTGGAACCACCGAAGTCGCCGTCATCTCGCTAGGTGGCATCGTGGTGTCCAAGAGCATTCGGATGGGCGGAGACGAGCTCGACGAGGCGATCATTTCGTGGGTGAAGAAGGAGTACAACCTCATGCTCGGTGAACGTACCGCCGAGCAGGTCAAGATGGCCATCGGCTCGGCCTGGCCGTACGCGGACGAGCCGGCAGCCGAGGTGCGGGGACGGGACCTCATCAGCGGCCTCCCGAAGACAGTCCTCTTGTCGAGCCCCGAGGTCAGAGAGGCGATCGAGGAACCGATGCAGCAGGTGGTGGATGCTGTGAAGTTCACGTTGGACAAAACACCTCCCGAGCTGGCGGCCGACATCATGGAACGTGGGATCGTGCTCACCGGCGGCGGCGCCCTCCTGCGAGGTCTCGACGTGCGGTTGGCCAACGAGACGGGGATGCCGATCGTTACGGCAGATCGACCACTGCAATCGGTCGTGCTCGGGTCCGGCGCCTGCCTGGAGGAGTTCGAGGTACTTCACGTCGTACTCAGCTCCAGCGGCCGCATCTGACGTGCTCCGCCCGCGGGGCAGCAGCTGATGTACTCCTTCCGCCGGTTCGATCGGACCACCATCCTGTTCATCGGACTGGTCGCGGTCTCGTTTCTCCTCGCCACCTTCGACGTGCGAGCTCAAGGCGAAGGAGTCGGCTCTGTGATGCGCGAAGGAGCGCAGTCCTTGTTCACCCCGGTGCAGGAGGCGGCCAGCTTCGTAACCAGGCCCGTAGTCGGCTTCGTGGACGGCGTCTCGAACCTCGCCGGACTGCGGGATGAGAACACGCGTCTCGCGCAGCGGGTAGCCGAATTGGAACGGCTGGTAGCGGAGACCGAGGAAGCCCAACGCAAAGTCGTCGAACTCGAGACGGTGCTCGGACTCGAGGTAATCAGCGACCTGCCCGCCGTCACTGCCCGCATCGTGGCGTCCGGCCCCACCGATTTCGAAGAGGTCCGGTTCATCGACAAGGGCACTGCAGATGGCATCGTGCGAGGCCAGGCGGTGATCGACGAGAACGGATTGGTCGGCAGGATCGACTTCGTGAGTGAACATGCAGCCAGGGTGCTTCTGGTCACCGATCCCCGGTCGGGTGTCGGCGTGCGAGACCTGGCGACCAACGACACGGGATGGGTCGAGGGTCGGGGTACGGCCACGCTGCGTCTCGAGATGTTCAACGCGGAGGAACCAGTAGAAGAAGGTGATCTGCTCGTCACAGACGGCAGCCGTTTTCCACCGGGTATCCCGGTTGGGACCGTGCTCTCCGCTGCCGCGTCTGAGGTTGGTTTCTCCCTCGCCACCACCGTGTCGCCTGTCGTCGAGATCACCCGGTTGGATTTCGTGAAGATCATCGTCGGCTGGGATCCGCTCGACGCCCGCTTCGGTGAAGGGGAAGAGGAGGTGGATGAGGAGGTGCCACCACCTGATTCGGGAGTCGTCGAGTGAGAAGTCGCGCCGTCGCCGTCGCTCTGGCCATGGTTGTGGTTGCGGTGATTCTCCAGACGACCCTCTTCGGTGAGGGTCGGATCCAACCGTTCGGGGCTTCGCCGAATCTCGTAGTAGTAGTCGTCATCGCGACCGTGCGTCATCTCGACACCGAAGCCGGTCTGTTAGTCGGGTTCACCGGCGGCCTGTTGATGGACCTGTTGGGTGGTTCGCCCCTCGGGCTCTGGGCGATGGTGATGACCGTGGTTGCCTATCTGACGCTCCGACTCCGCCACCGGGCAGACGACGGCGTGCTTTCTGTAGCCATCGGGGTGTTCGCTTTGACCTTCCTGGCTCACTCGTTATTCGTGCTCGCCGGTACCCTATTCGGGCAACGACTGCTCACCGATCTCGACGTGGTTCGATTGATGCTCTTGCCTTCTCTCTACAACATGCTGCTGGCTGCTGTTGTGCTGCCGCTTGCCACCCGACTCATGGGCGCGCGCCGCGTCGATAGCTGGGCCGCATGAGTGCTACCTGGCGGCTTGGGATCCTCGGCATCGCGTTCATGGCTCTGTTCGCGGTGCTTTCGCTGCGTATGTGGCAACTGCAGGTCACCGAGGCCGCGGTCTACGAGGGCCAGGCGGAGAGCAACCAGATCGATCTCGCTTCGACTCCGGCCCCACGCGGCCAGATCTTCGATGCTGAGGGGAGGCTCATCGCAGGAACCCGCCCGGCGTTGGCGGCCATCGTGGATGGTCAGCTGGTACCTGCGGACGTCCAGGAAGAGCTGGTAGCCCGACTTAGCGCCTTTGCCGGCCTGGGCAGCGCAGAGGTGGCTGCAGTGGTTGAAGACGCCCGCGACCGCGGCGACCGGGTTCCCCTGGTCGCGGAGTTGACGGACGACCAGGCGGTATTCCTGGTCGAGCACGCTGAGGAGTTTCCCGGGGTCACCGTCGAGCCCCAGCCGATTCGCGTCTACCCGCAGGCCGAGCTGGCGAGTGACATTGTCGGCTTCATCGGGAAACCGACACAGTCGGATGTGGACAGCGGTGCCAATCCCACCGAGTTGGTGGGGCGCGCCGGTGTGGAGCGCACCTACGACGAACTGCTTCGCGGAACGCCGGGGCGGATCAAGTACCTCGTGGATGCCAGGCGCAACGTGCTCAACCTGCTCAACGAGGAGGCTCCGCGGGCCGGCAACTCGCTCGAGCTGACGATCGACCTTGATGTTCAGACAGTGCTCGAAGCGACCCTCGCGGAGGGCCTCCAGGTGGCGCGTGACGAATACGACCCCAACTGCGAGCCCGGTGAAGACGATCCGGGCTGCCCGGTGCGCGCCGTCGGTGTGGTCATGGGCGCCGACACGGGTGAGCTACTGGCCATCGCTTCCGTGCCGACCTACGACCCGAACATGTTCGTGGAAGGAGTCACGGAGGCGGATCTCGCGATCTTGCCGGATGGGGTGCTGTCGAATTTCGCCATCCAGGGCCAGTACGCACCGGCCTCCACGTTCAAGGCGACGACGTTCGTGACCTCGCTCGAAGAGCAGGTATACCCCCGCGGAGAGGCCTCGGCGCAGACGCGGATCATCTGCAAAGGGCAGCTGGATGCGTCGTTCACGGACGCCAGTCGCCTCGTGTGGCGTAACTGGACGCGGGGCGATGATGGCGAGGTGAACCTGGACGAGGCCTTCACGAAGTCGTGTAACACCTATTTCTGGGACGTCGCGCTCAACATCTGGGAACAGCACAAGGAGACCCCCCGGGAGAACATGTTGCAGGAGTGGGCCCGAGGCGTCGGCTTCGGGGAGCTGACCGGCGTCGATCTGCCGTTCGAGCGCAGCGGAATCGTTCCCGACCGTGAGTTGTTCGAGCAGTGGGGCACCGAGCAGGCGGCGGGTGGTCCTCCCCGGCTCGACCCGGCGCGACTCGAACTGGCCACCCCCTGGTTGGGCGGTGACCTGCTCCAGGCCGCAGTCGGCCAGGGCGCCGTGCTCGCCACGCCGCTGCAGCTCGCAGTGGCGTACGCCGCGATGACCAACGGCGGCAAGGTGTACGAACCTCATGTGGTGTCGCGTGTCGTGGACAGCGACGGAGTCGTCATCCAGGAGAATGTGCCGACCGTGGTGCGAGACGTCGGCATCGACCCGACGACGACGCTGGCGTTGCGCCGGGCCATGGGTTCGGTCGTCAATAACCCGGAAGGAACTGCATACGAAGCGTTCGTCGACTTCGGTGCTGGGTCCAGTCGGGTTGGGGGCAAGACCGGGACGGCACAGATCATTCGTGGCGTGGAACCCACCGAAACAGACGAGGGTCGCGACCCGGTGTCGACGGCGTTGTTCGTCGGGGTTGCTCCGCTGTCGAGCCCGAGGTACGTCGTTGTTGTCGTAGTGGAGCGGGGTGGCAGTGGCGGCAGGATCGCGGCGGCAGCAGCCAAGCCCGTGTTTCAGTACTTGCTCAACGGTGAAGGTGCCCAGACTGCAGTCATCCCGGGTCAGGACAGCGAACGATGACACTCACCACGCCACGCACGGAGCCCGTCTCGATCTTGCAGCGAGAACGCCCGCTGCGTCCGGACCTGTTCCTGGTATTGCCGTATCTGGCGCTGTCTGCGCTCGGCATCGTCATGGTGTATTCGGCGTCTGCGCCGCGGCTCGAGGCGCTCGGCCTCGATCCGGCCACCCAAATGCGACGCCACGTTGTCTTCATCGTCATCGGGATCATCGCCTTCCTGGTGACGTCGTTGCTCGACACAACCACGGTGCGGATGCTGACACCCATCATCTATGTAGGCAGCCTGGTGGCACTCGTCCTGGTGCTCACCCCGCTGGGCACCGTGGTGAATGGGGCCCAGCGCTGGATCGAAGTCGGGGTTTTCTTCTTCCAGCCATCGGAGTTCGCCAAGATCGCCCTGATCCTGGCGCTGGGCGCGATGCTCGCGCGTGCAGACGGTCGATTGACCTGGCTCGACGTCGCCCGCGCCCTGGGGGTCACGGCGATCCTGTCCGTCCTCATATTCAGACAGCCGGACCTCGGGACCATGCTCGTCTTCGGATTCATTGCTTTTGTCCTGCTCTTCGCCGGCGGGACGACGTGGCGGCAGCTCGCTTTCCTTGTTGTTGCTGCGATCGTGGGGGCGGTCGCGGTATTCCAGGCGGGAGCACTTCGGGCGTTTCAGGTGCAGCGACTCACTGCGTTTCTGGACCCGACGGACGATCTGGCTGCGACCGCGCTCTACAACCAAACTCAGAGCGAGATCGCGATCGGATCGGGTGGGTTCTTCGGCAAAGGGCTTTTTGCGGGGAGCCAGACCAACCTCAGCTTCGTTCCGGAACAGTCGACGGACTTCATATTCACCGCAGTGGGGGAGCAGCTCGGTTTCGTCGGCGGTACGCTGGTCATCGCCTGTTTTGCGGTGATCGTGTGGCGGCTGCTGGTTGCGGCCGCCAACGGGAGGGACCGCTTCTCCCAACTGCTCGCGACCGGGGTAGCCGCGCTCCTGATGTTCCATATCTTCGTGAACATCGGGATGACCATGCGGCTCATGCCGGTGACCGGTTTGCCATTGCCGTTTCTCAGCGCCGGAGGATCCGCGTTCATCGCGATGAGCATTGGGCTGGGCCTATCGCACGCCGTGTGGATGCGGCGTTCGCCACTACCCGGTGAGCGCTGAGCCCTCCGTCTCGACCTCGAGCTGCGTCTGCTGCGCCTCAGTGGGGTCGTAGCAGCGGCGGCACCGGGCCTCGTACGAATCGCCCGCTCCGAGCACCACGAGTTCGTCCGAAGTCACCACCCGCTGGGTAAAGAGCCCAGGGCCACCACACCGGTGGCACACCGCCAGGCTCTTGGTCACATACTCGGCGCGCATCATGAGGGCTGGGATCGGCTCGAAGGGTCGACCCAGGTAGTCCGTGTCGAGCCCGGCGACGATGACCTTCTTGCCGGCTCCTGCCAGCAAGGTGGCTACTTCGACCAGGTCATCGTCGAAGAACTGCCCTTCATCGATACCGACGACAACGGTGCGATCTTCGACGCCACGCAGCAGCTCATCGCTGGTGGCGACCGGTTCTGCCGAGACGCTGAGCTTGGAGTGAGACACCACTTCACCGACCGCATACCGGACGTCGAGCAAGGGTTTGAACGTCTGGGTTGGGACCCGGGCGAGGTGGTATCGGGTCACGCGGCGGATGAGTTCTTCACTCTTTCCGGAAAACATCGGCCCGCAAATGACCTCGATCCAGCCCTGGTCGGCTCTCCGATGCAGCATGCTGCGGACCCTACCATTACACGCGTGTCATTTCATGAGCGCGAAAACCAACCCTGCTGAGCTCAGAAATCGCGAAATCCTGGCCTGCTGGAGGTCGAAAGATTCACTGTGGCGGCGTGCTACGCTCTGTAGCCAACGGGCCGCTTCTGCCGGACCGATCGCACCCAGCTGAGGACACAAAGATGGTGAACGTCTTCGACACGCCCATCACGAGGCACCCGGATCACGGGTCCTCCAGTGTCCACCTCGTGTGTTGGAGCCACCTCTTGACCACTATGTGGAGTGTGCTCTCGATCGATCGCATTACGGGCCCGGTATTCGGTTTCCGCCCACTCGGGCACGCTAAGGAGATTTTGCATGGGATTGTTCCGCAAGAAAGACGCGCGGGTTGTTCGCCGCGGCGCCGCAGAGGAGCGGCGCGTTGTACACGAGGTGAACGGCGAGGCCGTCACAGTTCGCCGCTTCAGCGAGCCGGCACCTGAGGAGAAGGCTCCTCCCCAGAAGAAGTCTGGGGGTCGGGCGCAGCAGAAGGGACAGCAGCGTCGGCGGAGCGGTTCGTCCCGCAGCAAGAGCACCGGTCGTTCCAGCCGCTCAGGCAGGGCCCGCCTCGAGGTCGTGCCCCCACCGGCCGACATCGCTCGTAAGCAGATGCTGGTGCGCTCGCGTCCTCACCAGACGCAAATCGTTGTCCTGGAGGGTCCTGTGCTCGTTGAGCACTATGTCGCTCGGTCCGACAACCGGTCACTCGTCGGCAACGTGTACATCGGCAAAGTCCGCAATGTGTTGCCGGGGATGGAGGCAGCGTTCGTCGACTTCGGCGCCGGCAAGAACGGTGTGTTGTATGCCGGGGATGTGAACTACGACGTGGCGGACCTCGACGGCAAGCCGCGGCGTATCGAGATGGTCTTCAAGCCGGGAGACTCGGTGCTCGTCCAGGTTGTCAAGGACGCCATGGGGCACAAGGGAGCCCGTCTCACCAATCAGATCAGCCTGGCGGGGCGATATCTCGTACTCGCACCGGACCCAGAGGTGCGGGGGATTTCGCGTCGTCTGCCGGAGGACGAACGCCGCCGACTCCGCGAGGTCGTCGCCGATGTGCGACCCAAGGGAATGGGCGTGATCGTTCGGACCGCCGCTGAAGGTGCCAGCCAGGAGGACATCGAGGCCGACATCAAACGGCTCCAGGTGATGCTCGAAGAGATCGAGAACAGTCAGGACACCCCGGCGCCTGCGCTGATCTATGAGGAGCCCCCGCTGGTGCTGCGCGTGATCCGGGAGCACTTCACCCGCGACTTCCGCAGACTCCTCATTGACGACGAGAAGGTGTATGGGCGGGTGCTCGACTACCTGGAGGGCACCGAAGCCGACCTCCTCGAGAAGGTCAGGATGTACGAGGACGAACTCCCGATCTTCGAGCGCTTCCACGTCGAAGACCAGTTGCGCAAGGCGCTCGATCGGAAGGTCTGGCTCCCCTCAGGCGGGCACATCGTGATCGATCGCACCGAGGCGCTTACCGTTATCGACGTCAACACCGGCCGGTTCGTCGGCCACTCCAATCTGGAGGAAACCGTGCTCCAGAACAACTTGGAGTCGGCTGAGGAGATCGCTCGCCAGCTCAGACTGCGTGACATCGGTGGGATCATCGTGATCGACTTCATCGACATGGAGGTGCAGAAGAACCAGGACGCCGTGCTGCTGAAGTTCCGCGAACAGCTCGCCAAGGACAAGATGCGCACTCAGGTGTTCGAGGTTTCGTCGCTTGGACTCGTCGAGATGACGAGAAAGAACGTCTCTGCGGGCCTGCTCGAGTCGTTTTCCGACATCTGCCCTCACTGCAACGGCCGTGGCGTGCTGCTCTACGAAGACGCTGCGACCGCGGGAACGCCGCTGCCCTCCAACGGAGGCTAAGCCCGCCCTTTCCAGCCGTCGGGCGTGGGGCTGAGCCGCGCGCTTTCGATCGTTCGGCGGCGCCTGCTCCTCGTGGGGTGCCCTCCGAAGGTGGTGTTGTCCATACGCTCCAAGACTTGTGTTTCTTCGGTCATGTGACCATAGTGACTAATGACCATTCCTCAAGGGGGGCATCTCGTGGTAGCATCTTCGGTAGAAGCGGGTCTGGATGACACGGACCGGGCCATCCTGCAGCTGCTGCAGACCGACGGTCGGATCAGCAACGCAGATGTGGCTCGCCGGGTGGGACTCTCGGCGCCGGCAACGCATGCTCGCGTGAAGCGCCTGGAGGATGCCGGAGTGATCCGACAGTACGCCACGGTGCTCGACCGGGAAACGCTCGGTTTCGACATGGTCTGTTACATCAACGTCTCGTTGCAGTTGCACCAGTTTGAGGCGATCGAACGCTTCAAGGAACTGGTGCGAGACATGCCGGAAGTGTTGGAATGCCATCACATCACAGGGGAATTCGACTACCTGCTCAAAGCGGTTTTTCGCAACCGCAACGAGTTGCAGCAGTTCATCGTGAACCGGCTGACGCCGATCCCCGGCATGGCTCGCATCAACACCAGCCTGGTGCTCGTCGAGATCAAAGCGACATCTGCGCTGCCTGTGGAATGAGCCGGGCCGGCTCCTACCGCCGAAGCTCGCCCGGCAGGCGCATCGGGTCAGGAGACAGGCTATGACACAGAACACCGGCGGAGTCGATCGCTATGTGGAGCGGGGCAGAGCTATGACTGAGGCGCTGCTGGATCGTCGCGCTGTGATGCGGGCCAAGAAGTTCGACACGATCGCAGTCCACGGCGTGTACGACGGAAGGGCTGCCCTCGAGAACCAGGGCTCGATCATCGAACCTGCATACCTCAGCTCGGCACAGCACTTCGAGAACAGCGACCACATGGAAGCATCGCTGGCCTACCTCATGCCGGCCTGGGCATACACGCGCATCGCCAATCCGACTCTTCACTACTTGGAGGAGACCCTGGCTCTGCTCGAGAGCTACGGGTTCGACGACGAAGCGTCCGCAGTGGTCACGTCGTCCGGGATGGCTGCCGTGTTCATGGCCACCAATCCGTTCCTGGCAGGGCCCGAACCGGGGATGAACATCGTGGCCAGCGCACGGTGTTACGGCGGCACGTTCATGCTGTTCTCCGAGCGATACGGCACCGAGCGAGGCGTTGAAGTGCGCTGGGTGCGCGATGCCCTCGACCTCGAGGAGTGGGCGGCAAGGATCGATGGCAAGACGCGCTTCGTCTTTGGCGAGATGCCCTCGAATCCCACGCTGAGCCTCTTCGATATCCCCGCGGTTTCCGAACTCGCCCACCTTGCGGGGATCCCGATGATCGTCGACAGCACTGTGGCGACTCCGGCGTTGATGCGACCGTTGCTGCTCGGGGCGGATATCGTGGTTCACTCGACCACTAAGTCGATGACGAGCAGCGGAATGGCCGTCGGCGGCGCCGTCGTCGCCAGACACAACATCCCGACGAGCGTCGGTCCCGATGAGATGGCAAGCGACTTTGCCACCTACGTGAAGCTGCTCCCGTACCGGGATCACGGCCCGGCCGTGAGCCCGTTTAATGCTCTGATGACGATCAGCGACCTTCGTACGCTCCGGCACCGGATGGACACCGCGAGCACCTCGGCGATGCAGGTCGCCCAGTTCCTCGATGCGCATGATGCGGTCGACTATGTCCTCTACCCCGGGATCCCGACGAGGAGGGGCCACGAGGTCGCGGTGCGCGTCATGTGGCTGGCAGACGGCGCAGACGACTACGGGACCGAGGTGAATCGATTCGGACACCTGCTCAGCTTCACGGTGAAGGCCGGGGCTCAGGCGGCACGGAACGTGCTCGACGGCTTCGACATGATCTGGCGTGCCACGGATCTAGGTCGGATCAAGAGCGTGGCGACGATTCCCTGTATTTCCACCCATCAGCAGCAGGGAGAGATGGGTCGTGAATTGGCCGGGTTGCCTGCCAACTTGATTCGACTCAATGTGGGTGGAGAACACCCGGCGGACATCATCGCCGACCTCGATCGAGCCCTCGGTGCCGCCACGTTGGGTGTCCACCCGGCCGCGGTGTCGGGTCGAACCTGACGGGCAAGTCGAGAATCCGCAACGCGCCATGGGTTTCGGCAATCTTGTGATGCGGCTAACATGCGCTGGCCGTGCCTCCACCTGGCACCGGTGTCCGCGTACGACTGCGGAGGCCGGGCGCCGACGCGGCAACCATTCCCAGAGGACGGACAGAAGATGTACGCGATCATCCGCACCGGCGGCAAGCAGGCAAAGGTCGAAGAAGGTGACGTGCTCGACATCGAGCGCATCAAAGCGTCTGACGAGGTGTCGTTCACGCCGTTGCTCGTCGTCACCGAAGACGGCACTGTGGTTTCCGACCGTAAGAAGCTGGGGGACGCCAAGGTGGTGGCGGAGGTCCTCGGCGAACGTCGCGGCGAGAAGATCGACGTCTTCAAGTACAAGAACAAGACCGGCTACCGCCGCCACCAGGGGCACCGCCAGACCTACACCACCATCCAGGTGACCAAGATCGAGGCGCCGGGCTCCAAGAAGAAGGCCGCCAAGAAGGCCGACTCCGGCAAGGGAGCGTCCAAGGCGAAAGCGTCTCAGAAGACAGAGAAGAAGCCGGCAAAGCAGGCTGACAAGCAGCGCGGCGACGAAAAAGCTGCGAAGCAGGAATCCGGCAAGAAAGAATCCGCGAAGCAGGCCAAAGCCAAGGCCGCCGACCAGGAGGCATGAGCCCATGTCCAAAACCAAAGCCAGCGGTTCCAGCAAGAATGGTCGCGATTCTGCTGCACAGCGCCTCGGACCCAAGGTCTTCGACGGTCAGGTAGTGACGGCAGGCTCGATCATCGTGCGACAGCGCGGCACCCGCATCCACCCGGGCGAAAACGTCGGTCGCGGGGGCGACGACACGCTCTTCGCCAAGGTCGACGGAGTCGTTCAGTACGGCAGCCGCCGCGGTCGCAGGCACGTGAGCGTGTTTCTCGCGGACTGATTCCGTCCTGGTCGACCGATCTCGCTTTTGTCTTCCGGCTACCAGGCCGGCATTGGACCGACACCTGGTGAGCGGTGGACGATGAATTTCGTCGACCGGGCCCGCATCCAGGTGAGAGGTGGCAACGGTGGCGCCGGGGTCGCTTCATTCCTACGACGCAAGGGCCAGCCGCGCGGCAAACCGACCGGCGGCTCCGGCGGTTCGGGGGGAGCGGTGGTGATCGAAGCCGATGCCTCGGTGAGCTCTCTGCTGTCCTACGGACGGCAGAGCCGATGGGTTGGCGGGGACGGGACCCACGCCGAAGGTGACCTGCGGCATGGGGCGCACGGGGAAGACGCCGTCCTGCCGGTACCGCTGGGAACCATCGTTCGCGACGAAGACGGCACCATGCTGGCGGATCTCACGCTCCCTGGACAGCGAGTCACCGTGGTTGAGGGCGGCAGAGGCGGCAAGGGCAACGCCGCGTTTGTTGCCCCGAAACGAAGGGCTCCTTCATTCGCGGAGCAGGGCGAGTACGGGGAAGAGCGGTCGATCGTCCTCGAGTTCAAGATCATCGCGGACGCCGCATTGGTTGGATTCCCCAACGCCGGCAAGAGCACACTCATCGCCAGAGTCTCCGCGGCCCGGCCGAAGATTGCGGACTACCCCTTCACGACGTTGACGCCGAACCTGGGAGTGGTGTCGATTGCCGAACGTGAATTCGTGCTGGCAGACATCCCCGGCTTGATCGAAGGAGCCGCCGAAGGAAAGGGCCTCGGGCACGAATTTCTTCGACACGTCGAGCGGGCCAGGGTGCTCGTCATCCTGCTCGACCCCACCGACATGCAGGACACGCCCTACCCCCAGCAGTATCGGGTGCTGGTGCAGGAGTTGGAGCACCACTCCGCGGAGCTGGCAGCTCGTCCCCGGTTGGTTGCGGTGAACAAGCGCGACGTGCTCGACGATCTCGCCGAGGTCGTTGCGTGGGCAGATGCTTCAGGTCTGGCGGTGCACCCGATCTCTGCGGTCACCGGAGACGGCACGGAAGCGCTGATGCATGCGGTGGCCGACGAGGTGGAGCAGCACTTGCGCGATACGCCGGAGCGTGAGGGATTTGTCCTGCACCGGCCTCTTCCGCCGAGTTTCTCGGTGCAGCGCGACCAGCGCGGGGAAGGCTGGGTGGTGGAAGGAAGGGCCGCGGAGCGTGCCGTGAACCTCGATGACCTCACCTCGCCGCAAGCCGCAGACTTCGCGGCGCAGCGCCTGGCCCGGATCGGCGTAGACGAAGCATTGACGGCAGCCGGTGCCGTCGCCGGAGACGACGTTCGTATCGCAGACCTCGTATTCACCTTCGACCCGGATCTCCTCGACTCCGACACGGCAGATTCGGGCAGCGAAGACGACGGCTCCGAGGCGGGATCCACGTGAGACGAGAAGCACTTCCCGGCGCACCGGTGGTCGTCAAGGTCGGCTCCTCGAGTCTCGCACCGGGTGGCGAGGGTCTAGACGACGATGCGATCCGCCGGGTCTCGGACCAGGTGGAAGCGCTGTGGAAGACGGGGCGTCCCACGATCTTGGTGACATCTGGTGCAGTGGCGGCGGGAGTCGCCACCATGGATTTGGCCTCGCGTCCCACGGATCTCCCCGGCCTTCAGGCGGTGGCGGCCGTCGGGCAGGGGTTACTGATGGAGAAGTATGCAGCCGAGTTCGGGCGCAGGGGGAGGAAGGTCGGCCAGGTCCTGCTTACACGCGACGTGCTGGCCAACCGATCCCAGTACCTCAACGCAAGTGAAACCCTGATGCGGCTTATCCGGCTCCAGGCTGTGCCGATCGTCAACGAGAACGACACGGTGGTGGTGGACGAGCTGAAGCTGGGTGACAACGATCGGCTCGCGGCGGTGGTTGCTCACCTCTGCGATGCGGGCATGCTCATCATTCTCAGTGATATCGAAGGGCTGTACGCCGAGGACCCTCGTTTTGCGGATGACCCTGAATTGCTCTCTGCGATCGAGCACACAGATGCGGTGCTCGACGACCTGCGGCTTCGTTCGGCGGCAGGCACCCTCGGATCCGGCGGCGTGGCCACCAAGGTTGCTGCGGCGCGCATGGCGGCGTGGTCGGGGATCCCGACGGTGGTGGCGAGCGCGACTGCAGCGGGTGCTGCCGTGCGCGCCGCGTCTGGGGAGGCGGTCGGAACCTGGGTAGAACCGCATGCATCGGGTCTGTCGGCCCGCAAGCTGTGGGTGGCATTCGGCTTGCCGTCTTTGGGACGGATCACCATCGATGCCGGTGCCGTAGAGGCGCTGACGATCCGAGGTGGCTCACTCCTGTCTGCAGGGATCGCTTGGGTCGAAGGTGAGTTCCCCGCAGGTGCTGCCGTTGAAGTGGTCGATGCCGCGGGCACCCTGGTCGGCAAGGGCGTCGTCCGCCTCGCTGCTGCCGACCTCGAGCAGGCGCGGGGCCAGCACAGTTCGATAGCAGGCGGCGAGGCAATACACCGCGACGACCTCGTCGTGCTTCGCTGAACCGGTATCTGGCTCGACGGTCAGGGAGCCATCCCTACGGCTTCGCCGTGGATGAATGCGAACCAGCCGTTTTCGTCACGAGCCCAGGCGCGGAATGCGTTTCCGATGTCAAGCAACTCATCGAGGTTGGTGATGCCCTCCCGGAATGCCGTCTGGGTGAATGGCCCTTCGACCGTGCTGCGTCTCGCCCACAGCTCCGCCCAGTGCGCCCGGCTCTCTGGGTCGGCGTACGTCCATGTGGAGGTGGTGGCAACGATGTCGGTGAAGCCGGCAGAGCGAAGCCAGGCGGGTAGCCGGCGGCCGGCGTTGGGTTCCCCACCATGGCGGTGCGCTACTTCGTGGTAGATCTCGAGCCAGCGGTCGAGCCGCGGATCATGCGGGTGGTGGGTCATCGTGGCGTAATCGGCATCGCGCACTCCGATGAGACCGCCGGGACGCAGCACCCGCTTCGCCTCGACGAGCGCCGCGACCGGCTCGGCCAGATGCTGGAGAAGCTGGTGGGCGAATGCGGCATCGAATGACCCATCGGGGAATGGCAGTTCGTAGACCGACGCGGTTGCGAACGTTGCGTTTCGGGCATCTTCTCCGGCGGCACGGACTGTGGCTTCCTCAACGATTGCGTCCGACGCGTCGACTCCCACGACCCGTCCTCGCGGAACCGCATGACCGAGACCGACGGTGATGCTGCCGGGGCCGCAGCCGAGATCGATGATCGCCATGTCAGCTTCGAGCCGCGGCAGCAAGAAGGCGGCGGCTTCTGCTGCGGTCCGAGAAGCGTGGGCTGCGACCACGACAGGGTGGTGGCTGTGGGTGTAGATCTCGTGACGGGGAGGGTTGCTCACGGGGCGAGTGTAGGAAACGAGTTGGCGCCCCCGTGCCGGCCGGATACGGTCTATGCGATGACCAACGATTCGCGCCTCACCGCGCTCGAACCCGGCATGCCTATCGTCTACGGCGGCGACAGGGTGACCCATGTATCGGAGGAACTGGCCGCGACGTTCGTTCCGGGGGATCGACTCATCGTGGTTCAGTCGACCGGCGAGCTTCTCCACGTCCCCGCGGCGGAGCATGACACTGCTGTTGAAGCGGTGGCCGGGGCCCGGCGGGCCTTCGCGGCGATGGGGACGGTCGATGACGAACAGGTCTCCGAATTCTACGAGCACTTCGCTCGGCACCTGGAGCATGAGGACAGCTTCGCTCCGATCGCGACCGCGAATGCCGCGGATGTCGAGCGGAGCCGCGCCGCCGGATGGACTACGACTCGGCTCGAGCTGTCAAACAAGATGCGATCCGACATGGTGGCCGGGCTGCGCATCTGGCGCGACGGGGCGGTTGCATCATCCGACGTCATCGAGACCATCTCGCATCGCGGCTGGCGAGTGGAACTGGTTAGATCTGGTCTGGGAGTGGTCGGTTTCGTTTTCGAGGGGCGCCCGAACGTGTTCGCGGATGCAGCCGGCCTGCTGCGGAGCAGGAACAGCGTGGTGTTCCGTATCGGCTCGGCCGCGCTCACGACGGCTCGAGCGATCGTCGAACACGCGCTCGATCCGGCGCTGACGGCCGCAGGGCTTCCAAAGGGTGCCGTGACGCTGCTGGATTCGCGGTCGCGTGCTGCGGGTTGGGCAATGTTTGCGGACGACCGCCTGGCGTTGGCGGTTGCGAGGGGGTCGGGAGCTGCGGTCTCCCAGCTCGGTGCAGTGGCTCGTCAGGTGGGGACTCCCGTGAGTCTTCACGGTACCGGGGGAGCCTGGATCGTGGCTGCCGAGTCGGCGGCCAAGGAAGACTTCGCAGCTGCGGTCTATCACTCGCTGGATCGGAAGGTATGCAACACGCTGAACACTTGCTGCATCACCCGGACTCGGGCTGCCGATCTGGTGCCGGTGTTGCTCGCCTCGATGGACCGTGCCGCGGCGAGGCGAGGCGTCAACGCCAAGCTCCATGTGGCGGAGTCGGATATGGCCTTGATCCCCGAATCGTGGCGGAGGGTCGTGCCGATCACTCGGACGACGGGTCGGGTTGATGAACCGAAGGCCGAACCCATCGATTCCGCAGACCTCGGGGTGGAGTGGGAGTGGGAGGAGAGCCCGGAGGCGACCTTGAAGATCGTCGACGATGTCGATGAGGCCGTCGCGCTCTTCAACACACTGAGTCCGCGCTTCGCGGCCTCGTTGATCTCAGCGTTGCCAGGAGAGCACGATCACTTCTGGCGGATCATCGATGCCCCCTTCGTGGGCAATGGCTTCACCAGGTGGGTTGATGGTCAGTACGCACTGGGCCGCCCCGAACTCGGGCTCTCCAACTGGCAGTTCGGCCGCCTGTTCGGCCGGGGGGGTGTGCTGTCTGGCGATTCGGTGTACACAGTGCGCACCAGGGCGGTGCAAGACGATTTGGATATCGGTCGATGACTGCTTGGACGGGGGTCGAAGAGGTCACCGGCCACCTGGCAGCCACGGGGTATCTGGCGGATTCGCGAACCAGTCACGTGGTGTTCCTGGCCGATCGGTTGGAGAAGCCGATCCTGGCAGAAGGCCCCGCAGGTGTCGGTAAGACGTCGCTGGCGCTGGCGATCGCCGAGGCCACCGGGCGGCGACTCGTGCGGCTGCAGTGCTACGAGGGCCTCGACGAGGCGCGAGCGCTCTACGAGTGGAACTACCACAAGCAGCTGCTGCGGATCCAGACAGACGAGGCGAAGCAGTGGGATGAACTCGAGGGGGACATCTTCAGCAAGGACTTCCTGCTGGCGCGGCCTCTGCTGGATGCCATCACCTCCGAGGAGCCGGTTGTGCTGCTCATCGACGAAGTCGATCGGGTCGAGGTCGAGACCGAGGCACTTCTGCTCGAGGTGCTCGATTCGTTTCAAATCACGATTCCGGAGTTGGGAACCGTCGAAGCCCTCAGTCGCCCGCTCGTGGTGCTCACCTCCAACAACACCCGGGAGTTGTCAGAGGCGCTGAAGCGCCGCTGCCTGTTTCTGCACCTCGATTACCCGAGCGTCGATCGGGAGCGCGAGATTCTGCGGTCTCGGGTTCCGGGTCTTGCGGACGATCTCGCATTGCGGATCGCTCATGTAGTGAAGTCAATTCGGGATCTGTCGCTGCGCAAGCCGCCGTCCGTCAGCGAAACCATCGATTGGGCGCGCACATTGCTGGTGCTGGGGATTCAGGATGTTGACGGCGGTGTCACCGCGGACACGCTGAACGTGCTGCTGAAGTATCAGAGTGACATCGACAGGACGGTGCGAGAACTCGATCTGGCCGCGGGGCCGTCGGACGTCGCTTCGCACCCACCACAGGCTCCAGCGTGACATGCTCACCGGGCTGACGGAGTTCGTGGCCGAGTTGCGAGCCGTTGGGCTCCCGGTGTCGATGGTCGAGGCCATCGACGCGGTGACCGCATTGCGGCACGTTGACCTGGGTGACCGGGAAGCCGTTCGCTCGGCAATGGCAGCGACCCTCGTGAAGTCGTCCAGGCATGCGGATGCCTTCGACATCGCCTTCGATGTGTATTTCGGCGTGAATTCCGCGGTCATGACAGATGCCGGACGGCCCGAACCACCTTCGGGCACTTCTTCGGGTGTTGCCGGTAACGGCGGCGGCGGAGGTGACGAGGACGCTGCCGCACTGGCAGATGCGGTCATCGACGCTCTGCGGCGCGACGATTTCGAGGCGCTGCGCTGGTCGGTTCGCCTTGCAGTGGATCGCCTGGCGGGGATCGAGCCGGGCCGTCCAGTGGGCGGCCGGTACTACCACTACCGAGTCATGCGCCGGCTGGATGGAGATCGGATTGGTGCGGTGCTCCTGGCGGCTGCACTTGCGGACCGCGGGGCCGACGATGAGATCACAGCCCGCATCGCGAGGAATGAGGTTGACCAGGCGATGGTGTCCCTCGACGCCGAGGTGCGGAGAGAGATCATCCGCAGGCTCGTAGATGATCGCGGTGCTGCAGCTGTAGCGCGAACGCTGCGCACGCCCCTGGTGGAGGACATCGAGTTGATGCACGCAACCGGGGCCGAATTGCTGCGAATCGAGCAAGTGGTGGCACCGTTGGCGCGCAAGTTAGCTACCCGATTAGCGCAACGTCGTCGCAGGGGCAAGCGGGGTCGGCTCGATGTACGGGGCACCATCCGGCGCTCGCTGTCGCATGGAGGTGCCTTGCTGTATCCGCGGTTTCGGGCTCCGCACCGTTCGAAGCCGGAACTAGTGCTGCTCTGCGATGTGTCCGGTTCGATGGCGACTTTCGCCAGGTTCACGATGCAGCTTACCTATGCCGTTGGCAATCAGTTCTCCCGCGTGAGGACCTTTGCGTTCATCGACGGCTTGGATGAGGTGACTGCGTTCTTCGGGCCGGACACCGACTTTGTCGATGCGATGCACCGGTTGAGTACCGAGGCGAAATTGGTCTGGCAGGACGGCCACTCGGACTACGGGAACAGTCTGGCGATGCTCGCAGAACGGTACCCCGGCGCGATTACTGAGCGGAGCACAGTGATTGTCACCGGTGATGCTCGCAACAACTATCGGGATCCGCGGGCAGAGCTTTTTACGGACGCGGTTCGCCCGGCACGCGCCGTGTACTGGATCAACCCGGAGGCCCGCAGGTACTGGGACACCGGGGACTCGGACATGCGTAGCTATGCAGCGCGATGCGACGGCGTGTTCGAAGTGCGCACCCTGCGCCAACTCGAGCAGTTTGTCGAGGACGTAGCCCTTCCGACGGGACCAAGGTCGACCGCGCGCCTGGTATCCAGTCCTGCCGTTTGATTCGGGCTCGGATGGGCCTTTGATCTGCGGTTTCTCAAGGATGGCTCGTCTTCGGCCGATAGGTGAGGAGATGCTCCCACCCCGGCATCCGCGACCGATCTGGAGGTTAGAGACGTGGATTGCACTGTTCTGGTGATCGAAGACTCACCGGTGATTCAGCGATTGATCGAAGTGTGCCTGAACCCTGCTGGTTTCCAGATCGAGACGGCAGACGACGGTGAAGCGGGAATCGCGGCTGCCAGAGAACTGAAGCCGGAGGTGGTGGTGCTCGACGTCGGCCTTCCGGTGATGGATGGTTGGCAGGTGCTCAACGCCTTGCAGGCGGATCCCGAGACGGCAGACATTCGGGTGTTGGTGCTGACGGCCCATGCTCAGGACGAACTGCGGGCACAGGCAACCGGCGCCGGAGCCGCGGGTTTCCTCACCAAGCCATTCCGTCCAGACGATCTGCGAGCCGCGGTGGTTGGCCTCGCCCCGACCGTTGCCGCAGGCGAGGGCCGTACTGCCTGATCCGCTTCGAGTCGACCCCCCTGCTGATTCCTGGTTCCGATCTTCTTTCTGTCCTTCTGGCGAGATACGCTGACCGAGCAGCGGTGGCCGAGGTGGATTCATGTGGTTCGTGGCGTTCGTCGTTGCCTTCGTGGGGGCCTCTCCGGTTGAAGGCTGCGCAGGGCTCACCGGACCCGTGCCGGGCCCTGCGGTGAGATCCTTCGCTCCGGTGGGCCGGTATGGAGGTCACTGGGGGATCGATTTGGCGGCCCCGGTCGGGAATGCGGTCCACGCCGCCGCACCTGGCGTCGTGACCTTTGCTGGGTCGGTGGCAGGCCGCCTCTCTGTCACCGTTGATCACGGCGGAGGTCTTCGCACCTCGTACTCATACCTCGATACCGTCGCTGTGTCTCGCGGCACCCGGGTCGCGGTGACCTCGGTGGTCGCAACAAGTGGGCTGGCACACGGCTATCCGGCGCTCCATTTCTCAATTCGGACCGGAGATCGGTATGTGGACCCTGCCCCGTGGCTGCGGTGTCTGCGGCACCCCGCACCAGCCTTGCGGCTCACACCGGTGTCCGGGCTTTATGATTCCCGTCGTGCATCGCGGCATTCTCGGCGGAACGTTCGATCCTCCTCATCTGGCTCATCTGGTGGCGGGGGAGACGGCCTTTCGCGATCTCGGTCTCGACATCGTGACGTTCATCCCGACCGGGGCTCCGTGGCAGAAGCAGGGCAGGGAGGTGACTCCGGCCGTTCACCGGTGGGAAATGGTGCTGCGAGCGATCGAGGGCGTCGACTACTTCGAGGCAGATGACCGTGAGATACGTCGCTCCGGCTGGACCTATACGATCGATACGCTCAACACGTTCTTGGCAGACGAACAGCTCACGCTGATCATGGGGGCAGATACTGCCGCCGGGCTGCCGACGTGGGACCGCTACGAGCCCGTCCTGGAGCGAGCCGATATCGCGGTGTACCCGCGTCCAGGCACCACCCGGCATGCTGTGGAGGCGGCACTCGCAGACGCCGACTTTGTGTGGCTGGACGCTGCCGAGCTCGACATCGAGGCGACGGACCTGCGGGCGCACGCCAGGGCTGAAGGATCGGTCCGTTTTCTGGTGAGAGACGCGGTGTGGCGCTACATCCAGGCTCACAACGTATACGAGGACTGACCGCGTCCTTGTCTCACCCAGGCTCTACAATCCCGACACCAACCCCACCACGGAGGCCCTGACCATCACCGCCCAACCCGATGCCACCAAAGCCGCCGAGCTGGCGGCTGCCGCCATCGACGACAAGAAGGGCACCGATATCCTCCTGCTGGACGTCTCCGAACTCGTGGTTGTGACCGACGTGTTTCTGATCGCCACCGGTACCTCGACCCGCCATGTGAAGACGCTTGTCGACGACGTTGAGTTCGCGCTGAGGAAGATCGACCGCAGACCGATCCGCCGTGAGGGTGAGGACTACGGCAAGTGGGTGTTGCTCGACTACGGCGATGTAGTGGTGCACGTCTTCGATCAGGAGACGAGGGACTTCTACGAACTCGAACGGCTGTGGGCAGATGCCCCAATCCTCGCGTTCGAGCCGACACCTGCAGAAGCCGCCGCCGAATAGCGGCTGGGCTCGGAGGAGAAGGCTTCGTCCTCGGAGGCTGATACAATCCGGGCCGTCCCAAGGGGGCTGTAGCTCAGCTCGGCAGAGCGCTTGCATGGCATGCAAGAGGTCGAGGGTTCAAATCCCTCCAGCTCCACTCCATGAAACCAGGCCCACGCTGGGGTTTTGTGGTGTCCGGGCTACCTACCGGCTCGCAGGGACGGGCGAAAACGCCACAAAAACGCCACGTGCCGAAGCGTCGAGGGTGTCGGCAGCAGCCTCATCCATCCCCTGGAACAGGTGCCCGTAGGTGTCGAGAGTCGTCCTGATGCTGGCATGCCCCATACGCTCCGAGACGACCCTGGCATGGAGTCCCTCGCGGATGAGAAGGCTCGCCGCCACGTCGCGCAGGCCTGGAAGGTGAGAGGTTCACCGACCGAAGCGTCAACGGCAGGCTTCCATGACCTACGCCTCCACGCCTACGTCAATCGGGCCGCCGAAGCGTGCTAACGGAGCTTCCCCGTGAACGTGTCCGTCACGAACGGGGGGGCGAACACGCCCGAACCGTGTCCGTTTCCCTCCACGCCGTCAATGGCGACCCAGTTGAAGTTGTCACCCCCGTCGATGCGGATCTGCATCCTCACGACGAAATCCGGATCCCCCAATTCCCCTGGGAACTCATCGAAGCCGCAGTAGAACGCCTTGACCGCCTTGACGTTGATTCCAGCAGGACTGCCCTCCCTCGGTGCAAACCTCTCAGAGAGGTCAACCGTCCAGCCGGACTCGCAGATCAGTCCCTCCGTTACCGCATCGCCCTCTGCCGTGAACGGTCCGTTTGACGGGTCGCCCAGAGTGGTCGACACCGTCATCACCACGTCTCGGAACGGACTACCAGCTCCGACCGGGGCCGCCGGCAAGACGATGAGCATCAGCGCTGCAACCACGGCGAGAACAAGAAGTCTGCGCATGGGATCTCCTCTCTCCTCGTGCGGCCCCCGAAACACCGGAAACGGGAAAGGCGGCGGGGCCGCCGACCCTTGATTAGGCAGCGGCAGGGGTCCCTACGCAAGAGGCGAATGACCTTTCATGTCAGCTGGGTACCGTCGCTGGCGTGACCTGCACCCCGCTCACCGACCGGCTCCGCCTCCTCGACCGGCTCGCCGGAACCAGCGGAGCAGCGGGATGGTGGGTGGGCGTGGGGTCCGAGCGGAGCGAGAACGGTGGG
>CAYNHF010000038.1:0-94297 GCA_964397045.1 uncultured Acidimicrobiaceae bacterium
GTGGTGGTGGTGGTGGTGGTTGTGGTGGTGGTTGTGGTGGTCGGGCTAGTTGTGGTGGTCGGCGTGACGTCGATGGTTGCCCGAATCTTCACGTCGTCGATCAGGATGTAACCCTCGGCCGAGCCGCCCGAGGTCCGGAATCTGATCCCCATGTCGGCGGAGGCGTAGGGCGTGATATCTCGTCGCCATACCACCGGGTTGGTGTCCCACGTGTCGGCGAGCGGGATCGAGTCGAGGGTTGTCCAACCGCTGCCATCGTTGGCCTGGACGTCGAGGTAGAAGCTGTCGGCCTCCCAGGTCCACCGTCGGTATTGGAAGGAAAACTCGATGCTGTTCGCTCCGAGGGTGTCTGCTTGTCGCCGGGCGCGAAGGCCTGCAATGAACGCTCCGTTGAAGTTCCCGAACTCGAGACACTCGTTGTCTGTCGGGCAGCGAGGGTGGTTGTAGATGTACACGTGACCGCTGCTGCTCGAGCCGTCGTCACCCGACTCCATCCAGGGTCCGTTGAAGTCGTGGCTTCCCTCGTTGCCGCTGTAGGTCCCGGATGTGAAGTTGTCGGCGAACGTCCGATCCTCGGATGCAGCGGATTGTGCCGGGAGGACCCAACCGGCGATCAAGAGCTGGAGCGTCGTCACGAGCACGAGAGCGCGGAGACCACCCTTCATCAGAACTTCACAGTGAATTCCGGGTCGGTTCTAGCGTTCAGCGTCGGTGGCGCCGCGAGCGCTTCGAGGATTGGGAGGTGATCTTCTGAGGCAGTTCGGAAGGAGTCCGGGGTGGTGTGTGGTGCCTCCTCGGTGGGAGCGTTGTGGTCGAGGTGGGCGGCAGCAATCTGCTCCTCAGTCGCAAGAGGAAGGGTCAGGACGAAGTTAGACCAGCCGTGAGTACGGTGGTAGGTCACGTCTCCGCCCGTGAGGTGAGCCAGCGAGCGGGCGATCGAGAGCCCGAGCCCCACACTGCCGGCAAGGAGAGCGGTATCACCGTCGTGCACGAATCTCTCGAAGAGTCGGTCGGCGATCTCATCCGGGACCCCGGTTCCGTTATCGGACACTGTGAGCTCCAGTTCCTCGTCGTTGGGCTGGAGGTGCAGCTCGATGGTCGGGCCACCGTGTTTGATGGCGTTGGAGACCAGGTTCCGAAGAACCTGTCGAGTGCGGGCACGATCGGCCCATACAATCGAATGGCTCCCCTCGACGTGAACACTCCAACCGGCTCGCCGGAAGGGCTCGGTTACGGCTTCGACTTCTCCGAGAATCGCAACTGCTTCCGGTTCGAATGTCAGGGCGTCCGAGTCGAGCCGTGCTGCCGTGAGCAGGTCCTCGACCATTCGTGACAGATCGGCAGAATCGGAGTTGATCATGCCGACGAGTTCCATCGCTTCATTCGGGTCGATGATTCCGTTCTCGATGAGATACTCGGAGAATCCATAGATGCTGGTGAGTGGGGTACGGAGTTCATGCGAGACTCCTGCAATGAACTCGTCTTTGGCCCGGTTCAGTTCGCGCTCCGCCTCGATCCTGGCGTGCATCTGAACCCGCGCTCGGCGGTACTGGCGTTGAGCGAGCATGAAGTAGATCACGATCGCAGCGGCCGGAATCAGCAGCGTGACCAACATCCTGGTCATCATGCTCACGGTGTTGGCTGCGGACTCGGTTGACTCGATTCGCCCCACGATCTCGTTCTGGACGGCGGTGAGTCGATCGGTCAAGTCCCGATACTGGAACTCGAACTCGGATCGAAAGACGTCGTCGGCGGCGCTGGCTGAGCCGGTCGCTGCGAGCTCGACGATGATGCCTGCGGTCGAGACGAGCGTAAGACCTTGCGATGTGATCGCGTCTGCGCCGCCGATGAGGGAGGGATCCGCGACTGCGACCCACGCTTCGAGGGCATTTGTGCTGTCGGTCGCTTCCGCGGTTGCCGCCGACACCGCTGTGTCGTCGGCAACTCCGAGCTCGCGATCCACGGCGAACACCACGGCCTGGGACACCGCGGCGCGAGCTACAGCCGCCGTTCCAGCGGTTCCGTTCGCCCAGTGAAGGGCCCTGGCATTCTCGGCAACTCTGGCAGCGCCCGCTGCATTGGAGAACACCAAGGCAAGCGCAAAGAGCGCGACGGCCACTGCAGCACCAATGACGACCGCGACCGCGCGGACGGTCCGCGGCTCGTGTGAATTGCCGGTTGGGGACGACCTACGCATCTATCTCCTCATAGTGATCTTTTCGGCAGATGGCGGATCGACCCTTGAGAGTGGTGTTTCACAACGCCAATCGGACTAGTGAGCTCCATGAGTTGCAGGCGACGGTGGCCACCAGGGCGAGTCGGCTTCGACGCATCGGGGCTTATCCCACGTCGGATCCTTCCTCGCGACGCGTTGCGAGCAGGGTTGCCGGAACATCCGAACTGAGCTGGGTCGACAACGTCGCGTTCCCGCTGGTGTCGAATTGCCGGGTGTCGTTGTAGATCGCCCGATTCGCGAGCCAACTCGCACCTTGGCGGTGTCTGGCCGGCAGCCCTTCATCAAGTGTCATGCGAATCGCCCCGTGATCCGACCGAGGCGACGACACCGGACTCGGCGAGACGTTCGGTGTCGCGGATCGAGAGGTATTGCACACCCCTATCTGAGTACTGGAGCGCTCATCGCTGGTCATAGCAGATCGTTGTCCCTCATCGATTCTCCGCCCACGGGCGAACCCTCGCATACGCGCTATACGCCCATTGCTTCACCTGCAGCAAGAACCTGCGGGCGATCGGCCGTATCGCCACCACTCTCGGTCATCACGGAGTCGCGATCTTGCGCTTCGACTTCACCGGTCTCGGAGAAAGCGAAGGAGAGTTTCAGAAAGCCAATCTCACTTCAAGTGACGGACTTGGCAATCGCGAGGGAACAGGAACGATGTCAAGGCACCGGGGGAGCCTCGGTGGAGCGGCTTGAGCAGGAATTCACCGGCCGCAGGGTGTAGGTCTTCAGAATCTCCTCGACCGCGCCCGCTGTCCCGTTCTACTTGGGCATGGGTTACAGGAAGTCGACGGGCCTACGGTCCGTGGCTAGTTTCGGCGAACCCGAGGTTCCCAACCAACCGACGAAGAAGGTGCTCGACGAGAGCCTTGGGAAGGGCCCTTCGACGATCGGCTATCTATCGGCTGGAGCTGTGCTGCGGTGATCGACGAGTGGCGGACTCAGCGCGCTCCTACCGGACACGCGATGACTACGACGTAGTCGATGGGTTCTTCGTCGATCGGACAGTACGAAAAGCCGGATCCCCGGTTCAGTGTTCGACGGTGACGCCGTCGCAGCCGGGACAGACCCACACGTAGCCGACCTGCGGCATCCTGCGCCGACACAAGGTGCAGCGGTGGTGCGCCCCGACGATGGTGCGGGCCCGAGAGGGGAGGATGGGTCGCCCGGGACGGCCCGGCTCCCGCGGCGATTCCTGCCACGCTTCGAGGACAACCGCGATCACGGCGCCGGCAGTAACGGGGATCATGAACAGGGCGGAGAGGAAGGCACCGGCACCCAGGAGTCCGCCGCCGACGCGGCTCAAGCCAAACATCAATAATCCGACCACAGCCCCATGCACCCCGACCAACAGCGCCCTCCGGAGCGGCCGGCCATCAAAGATGGTCCAAGAATGCGCTGAGAGTCCGCTCCCGGCGACCCCGCTGGTCGTCATGATTCCCCTCCCTCACCGATCGGTCCTTTTTCGAGGAAGTCGGGCACGAGCTGAACTCGCGATCCGCCACTGCGTCTTCGCACGCCCGCCTCCCTTCGAGCCACCCCTCATGGGATCAGATTCCGGCGCATCCACAAGAGTCCATCGTCATTGAGCGATACGCCCCGAGACGACGGTTCCTTTGGGTTCGCAGCGTCACAGCACCCATGCGAAGACCGAGTCCTGTGAGCGGGCGCGGATCTTCGTTCGTCTAGGACAGATGCTGCTCGGTCGCCTCTGAACGAAGCTGCTCACGCGGCGATGCTTCGTCCTCGCCGTCCCGCTCGACGTCCATCATGTCGACGTAGTGGATTTGTCTGCCGACGGCTCGGCGGATTCCGAGTTCGCAGAGTTCGGCGAACGCTACCGGAGCCGGCCTTCTCGATAGCCTGAGTCGGAGTGTCAGCGACTCGCGGGACTCCCAGTAGAGATCCTTGCCCGAGGTTCGGTCGGCGATCGCCAGGAGGACGGTCCGCTGCTTGAAGGAGCGCTTCTGGCGTCCGGTCACGCCACGCGCCCGTTGGTAGTTGCGGGCACTCACGGGACATCATGCTCGAAGAGCGCGACCAGGCACTGGCGTAGGACCCTCAGAGCTTGCCCGAGGTGGACCGCACTCATGCGACCAGCTCGGATTCATCGGGTCCTACGCCTGGCAGGAGCGGCCGGGAGCGGGTCACCCTTTACGCTCCGCTCTCCAGGACGTTTTGACGGCCCTCGCGGTTCCCCCGGGTTCTGCGCCCAAGGCAGCCGACGCGGCGTCCGATAGCCCACATGCAGCCCTAACGATGATGAGGCGCTGCCTCGACGCCATCGTGCTCGGTCGGAGCTACGCTGACCGATCTCCAGCAAGGCAGCACGGTCGGGATAGAAGGCGACGAAGCCGCATGCACGGACTTCGTCGGGTTGCCCGACTCGTTCGCTGTTTCATCATCACTACGCGCCAGGAATCACCAGATGATCCACCCGATCGACCGCGCCGCCGGCTGGCTCTTTCGCTATGGGTCACCGTCGCAGACGGTCTTCCGGGCCGGCTGGGGCGACGAGCAACTGTTGGATGCGATCGACGTGAGTGGCACTGACACCGGTCCTGCTGCCATCGAGGTCGTGTGGGCTGCAGAGCGGCGCCAGGGCGACATGATCCTGCGAGACGGCACCTTTCCGAGCCCCGCGGAGAACCTCCCTGGGCCCAGCCAGACCGCTTCCCTGCGCATGGTGTCGCCTGCCAGGCCCGATGGGCGTCTCGTCGTGATGATGGCAGCCTGGAACGACCACGGATATGGGACCCGGGGTCCACTCGCGGCATTGCTGGCAAGCCGCGGTGTGACCGCAGTGATGCTGGAGAATCCCTACTACGGCACCCGACGGGCGTGGAGTGATCCACCGATACGAACGGTCACCGACTTTGCCCTCATGGGTCGCGGTGCGGTGGAGGAGGGCCGCGCCCTCCTCGCATACTTCGCCCGAGACCACGAGGTTGGAGTGAGCGGTTTCTCGATGGGAGGAAACACTGCTGCTCTTGCGGGTGCGCTGATGGACAAACCAGTCGCGATCGCCGCCCTGGCCGCATCCCACTCGCCTGGACCCGTGTGGAGCGAGGGGCTCATCAGGTACACCGTCGACTCGAGGGCACTAGGCGGTGATGCGGGCCTGCAGAGGCTTCGGTCGGAGCTGTCGCGGGCCACAGTGCTTGCCGTGCCGCCACGCCCGCACACGGCGAACGCCGTGATCGTCGGGGGCAGCAGAGACGGCTACATTCCGCGTCACGCGGTGGAGGACCTGCACGCGCATTGGGCAGGGTCCGAGCTCCGGTGGCTGCGCGCCGGGCACGCCACGATGATCTGGCGGCACAAGAATGAGCTCGTCGATGCAATCCTGAACTCCTTCCGCCGAACGTTTGGTGACTGATCGCGATGACGATCTTGTGTGCCCTGAGTGCCGGGCAGCGCTCCGGCCGCATCTGGCGTTTGCGTCGAGCACCGTGGGCACGGTGACGAAGGGGTCGGTTCCCGGGTCCGGCGACAACACATGGCACGATGGTGCCGGTCGGCGCCCACCACACGCATATCGAGCCATTAGGCGCCGGCGACCGCTTGTGGCCCCACAGGGTCCACCGATCCGAGCCTTCTGATTTGGTCGGTTTCGCCCTGGTTTGGCTTGACCATGGTCTCGACACCAACGGGAGGCTCGAACCGGTCGGCTCAAGTGAGCGCCCAGGGTGCCGACGACATCGATATCGTGCGAATCGCTTCCTTTGTGACTGCCTTGGTGTTTGTCGTAGTTGCCTGTGGCAACGGGACTTCCGCCGCGCCCCCCACTTCAGATGCGCCGAACTCGCCCGAGCTACCTGACGCCTCGGCAACCGGGGCCTGGAACCCCGTGACCTACACGGCAGGTGGCCTCACGGGTTTCGCAAGGAGCGAAGGAGATCGGCTGGTGATCAGCACCGGGGCGGGGCCCCGGGAATTCGTTGCCGGGGTGAACCTCGGGCCCACGATCCCGGGGCGCCAGCCCGGCGAGCAAGCGATCGGTCGGGAGGACTTCCGCCGCTGGTTCCCGCAGATGAGAGATCTGGGGTTCAGAGCACTCCGGGTCTACACGATCATGCCGCCTGCCTTCTATCAGGAACTCGAGGCGTTCAATCTGGCGAACCCGGACTATCCACTGCTGCTGCTGCACGGGGCATGGATTCCTGAGGAGCGGTTCTATGAGACATACGACTTGTTCGACGCAGAGATCATCTCCGAGTTCAAGGCGGAAATCGGGAATGCGGTCGGGGCCGTACACGGTGATGTCGTCCTGCCTGATCGGCTGGGCCACGCCGGCGGCACCTATGACGCCGACGTCTCGCCGTGGCTGATGTCGTGGGCTATCGGCGTCGAATTGGACCCCTTCGCCACGTCGGCGTCGGACATTGCCAATGCGGGGTTGGCTCCGTATCGAGGTGACTACTTCGAGAACACCAGCGATGCTTCTCCCACGGAGGTGTGGCTTGCGGAGATGCTCGACCACCTGGCCGGGCTCGAAGCCGAACGTCGTGTGACGATGCCGCTGACATTCGTCAACTGGCCGACCACAGACCCGCTGATCCACCCAGACGAGCCGCTGGAGTACGAAGACCTCCTGGGTGTCGATCACAACCACATACAACCAAAGTCGTCATGGCCCGGCGGCTACTACGCCAGCTATCACGCGTATCCGTACTACCCGGACTTTCAACGCTACGAGGAGGGCATCGCCGGTTTCACCCTGGACGGAGCGCCGGACAACTACGCGGGGTACCTCACCAAGCTGCGCGATCACCACGCCGGCATGCCTGTCATGATCACCGAATTCGGGGTCCCGTCGGCGATGGCGCATGCCCACTTCGGTCCGCAAGAGCGCAATCAAGGCGCTCACAACGAGCCTGACCAGATGGCGATCAATGCCGACTTGCTGGAGACGATCGAAGCGGTGGACTTGGCCGGTGGCTTTGTCTTCCAATGGGTCGACGAGTGGTTCAAGTTCACCTGGAACACAATCGACTACGAACTCCCGTCGGACCGCCGCAGCCTGTGGGTCAATCGCTGGACGAACGAAGCCAACTTCGGGGTCGTGGCAGCCGATCCCGGCCTGAGCCAACTGGTGGTACTCGACGGGGACGATAGCGAGTGGCCCGATAGCGGGTCCCAGGTGATTCTGGAGTCTGCCGGAGCCGTGAGCGAGGTAAGGGCGCTCAAGGACGAGGGCTATTTATACCTCAGGATCCGGCTGGCTGAAACGGAACAGTGGCTCAATACCCCGATCGCCATCGGATTCGACATCCTAGCCGGCGGCAGCGGCGGGCTGCCGGGGACCGGGGGCGCTGCCCCGAAATCTGATTATGCCGTGGTGTTCCATGGCAACGAGGGGCGCATGTTGGTGCGCGCGTCCAACGACCCGTATGGCATCCAGTACGCCTGGCAGCGCGGATACGAGCCGGTGAACCCCGCCGACTTCGCGGAAGGAAGCGGCGTCTGGAACGTGCAGCGCCTCATCGTCAACCACCCGCTGGTGATCCCCACCACCGGCGAAGCGCTGGGAGCCGAGGTAATCAGTCCCGGAGAGATGATTCACGGAACCACAAACGTCGACCACCCGGAATTCGACTCTCGATCAACATGGTCGGCTCGTGACAAGGTGATCGAGCTACGTCTGCCCCACCAGGCAATCGGCTTCTCCGACCCGTCTTCGCTACAGGCGTACCGGATCAGTCCAAACGGGACTCTCAGCACCGAAACGGTTGCGCGAGTCGGCCTCGCAGTCGTCGTTGGCGACGAATTGTTCGAAACCAGCGGCTACGCGTGGGAGCCATGGCAGGCCCCGGAATGGCACGAGCGGCTCAAGGCGGGCGCAGACGTCCTCGCTGAGGCAGTTATCGCCGCCAATACTCCCTAGCTCGGCGACCTGCGGAGCCTACGACTCCTTCGAACTCGACCCGGAGGCCGGAGACGGCTTCGGTCCGGATGACCCCGAGTCGCCCTTGCCGCCGCCCCCACCGGTTCCCTGGCTGCCGGCGCCGCGTCGTCCACCGGGTTCACCGACTCCGCGGTGCACCGTGGGCTGTGTCTTGCTCAGCTTCTGATGGTGAGGGCACGCCGCAACTGGGCCTTGACGCCATTTGCCTCTGCAGAAGTGACTGGTGGGCATTGCTCTTCTCGATTGCCACGATGTCCAGCTATTCAACCATGTAGCGGATCGGCTCAGTACGCCGACGGAAGCTGCCACAACGACTGTGCCGCGAGCCCCGCTGGTTCGAGGGCATTGGATCTGCCTGCCCTCGAACCAGCGGCACTCCCAAATGCTAGAAGCGGCGTCAGTCTGTGGACGCGATTGCCTCTTTGAAATCCCGGCTGAAGCATGACTGCTCGCAAACCGGCCCTCGCAGTTGCCGAGGCGCCCGCGTGAAGGCATGCAGGCATCGTGTGGACACATCGGGACTCTCCCCCATATGCGCGTCTGGTCGGTGGCGAGAGAATGTCCCTATGAGGACAAAGCAGCGAAACAGTCAGATCCTTCTCAGCGGCATCGGTGTCGCCGTAGTAACGCTCCTAGTGATGGCGATCGCCCTGGCAATGCAGCCAACACCGCAGCTTGACCCGGCGAGCCCCGAGGGCACCGTCCAGCGCTACTTCCAGGCTGTCCTGGACGACGATGACGAGCTCGCCTCGTCCTACCTGACCGGCGACCTCGCCGATCGTTGCGGGGCGCCTGAGTTCCGCCACCGATCAGACGAGGACCTCGGTGTGGTCATTGTCGACACCGAGGCTCGCGGGGATCAGGTGCGGGTCGACGTCGAACTCACCGAAACCTATGGCTCGGGCCCCTTCGGCGGGAGCTCTTACACGTTTCAGGAGACGTTCATCCTCGAAGAGGAAGCAGGCCGTTGGCTGATTGCCGAACGGCCTTGGCCCGACCCTTACTGTCCGGAGGTATCACAATGATCATGCTGGAGATTCTCTCATCGTTGATTCCACTAGCCATCGTGATCGGTCTTGTGGTGCTGGTGGTGCGCCTGGTTGCGAAGAAGAAGCCGGCGGACCAAGACCTCGGCGGCGAAACCGCGGGCGTCGTCCTGCGCCGCCTCTTTGTCTACATGACCATGCTCGTCACGCTCACGCTGTCTGCCATCGGCGTCGCCGGGCTGATCGACACGGTGACGGAGTGGGGAACTGTGACCCGCAGCGCCGACAGCACGGCGCTGTTCATCGCCTTCGTTGTCGTTGCACTCCCCGTCTTCTCGATCCTTGCGTTCTCCACGCGGCGGCGCCTCCGAGACGACCCGACGGAACGGACCTCGACCGGATGGGCGTTCTACCTGACCGTCGTCCTCACCGGCTCGCTCGTCGCCGCGATGGTGCTGGTCGGCGGCCTGATCGTCGAGTTGTTCGATGGCTTGAGCCTGGACGGGACGCTGCTGGTCAACGCCGTCGTGTGGACCTCCATTTGGGCGGCGCACTGGCGGGTCATGCGGCGCGAGTCAAACCCAGTCAAGATGCAGCTCGCCATGGTCGCAGGGTCCGGAATCGGGTTTGTGGCGGTGGCCAGTGGGGCCGGTGGATTGGTGGCAGCGATCCTGGACGATCTGTATTCGGGCTGGTTCCTTACATCTCTGATTGAGCCAAGTCTCGATCCAATCGTTGGGTCACTGGTGGTCCTCGCCGTCGGAGCCCCCGTCTGGTGGTTGTACTGGTTCCGCAACACGCTGACCGAGCGCCGTACGCCGATGTGGCTCGCGTATGTGCTGCTGTTTGGCGTGCTCGGCGCGGCGATCACCGTGATCACGGGTGTTGGGATCACCATCTTTGGTGTCCTGCAGTGGCTGATAGGCACCCCAGACGCGGGCGCGGCGGCGCAATTCGCCTTCCTTCCTGGCGCGATCGCTGCGATATCTGTCGGAGCTGCCGGCTGGGGATACCACGGGCGTGTCCTCGGCGAACGCGACGACCGCAGGCGTACCGAGGTCGATCGCGTATACGACTATCTGTTGGCGGGGTCTGGTCTTGTGGTCGCAGCAGGCGGGCTGGCGACACTGGTTTCCATCGGGATCGACGCGGTGGGGGCGCGCGAGATCGCATCCTCGACCACAGGGAATGCGGCGGCCGCCGCGATCACGCTACTCGTCGTTGGCGTGCCGCTGTGGTGGCGGTACTGGTCGACCATTCAACGCTACCGGCGGGAGGATCCGACCAAGGAGCTGATCTCACCGACACGCCGGACCTACCTGTTCCTGCTCTTCGGGCTGAGCGGGCTCATTGCCATCGTTGACCTTGTCGTGCTGGTGACCATGGCCCTTACCGACCTGCTCGAGGGTTCATTCGGTGCGGCAACGCTGAGCGACATCGCGGTGCCGATCGCGCTCCTGGTGACTACCGGGGCCATAGCCTGGTATCACTTCGTGATCTTCCGCGAGGATCGAGCCGAGGCGCCAGAGCCTGCCAGAGCTGTGCTTCGTGAGGTGATTCTCGTGAGCAGTGACGGTCACGACCTGGTAGCGGCGCTGACGGCGTCTACCGAGGCTCGTGTCCAGACCTTGCACAAGTCTGGGAATCCGGTGCGTGCCGGGTCGATCGACCAGGTGCTCGAGGATCTCGCCGTCGAGAGTCACACCAGGGTTGTCGTGGTCGACGATGAGGACGCGGGCTATCAGATCATTGCACTGGACGCCTGAGGTCGGCAGCGCCGCGACGCACGCGCGGTGGGAACCCGCTGGCGGGTCCCTGGCGTTCAATTGGTGCGATCTACGAGGCGGTCTTTGAGAACTCGAGCATTGCTTGTCGTTCCAGTGGTGGCGCTGCTACTCGCGGCGTGCGCCGCGGACACCGCCGCAGAGCCGGAACCGAATACCACCGTTTCCGCGTTGCCGGATGCTGATCCCGCGGCAACAACCACGACCCTGGCCGCCCCGCCCACGACCCCACCGGACGTCGCACCAACCACGACTCAAGGGGCCGAGACATCGACTACCTCCACGACGTCGTTGGCCGGTGGTCCGATCGACTTCGGACCAAGGAGCGGAGACGTTCTCGCAGTGGTTGGAGTCGCGCATGACGACACGCTCAATCTGCGGGCCGCCCCCGGACCAACTCAGGAGATTCTCGATACCATCAGCCCGCTCTACGTGGGTCTCGTCGCCGCGGGCGAAACCTGGGAGCGGCCGGGTGCGTTCTGGGTGAAGGTCGACTACGAAGCCACCTTCGGCTGGGTGCACATGGGCTTTGTGGCCTACTCGGGCGGCACCAACGACGTGACCGCACAAGTAGTTGCCGCCCTCGGTGAGATTCCTCTGGCCACCACCATGGAGGAGTTGGGCCTCCTGGCGGCAGACACCTTTGCTACGGAGGAGCCGCCGTCGAAGGTCGTGATGGTTGCCGGGCCGCAGGCGGGTGACTTCGGAGAGGTGGCATACGACGTCATCGGTATCGGAGACGATGCGGTGCGCGGCGTTCGGCTGCATGTGTTCGGTGAACCGGTGGCTGAGGGGTTCGGCCTGAAGGCGATTGAAGCCACCGACCTGTGTGCACGAGGCGTGAGCTTCGACGGGTTCTGCGTCTGAGCCCAGCGTCGGGTGACGTCGCGGACAGGGTGACCGATTCGGTGCTCCAGAGCCTGCAATCGCGGGATTGGGTACCGTTTGTCGCGCCGCTCTATCCTCGCCACGGAGAGCAGAGGAGGACACAAGGTGACGAGGTTCTACGACCAGGAGCCCGGGACCAGAATCTCCCGCTGGGATCTCGGCGAGAACCCTCAAGCTTTGATCGAGGCCACCGGCGAGCGACCGGTGATGTACACATGGCTCGGCACCGACCCCAAGACGGAGCATCCCTTCAACGTATACGGCGACATCTGCAGCCAGCCGGATGCCCTCCGGCAGACTTTTGATATCAACTCCGCGGTGGTTCCCGACCTTGCTGCACGGCTGGTCGAGCGCGACTACACCGGGGCGGTGGGGTATGGCCTTGGTACCTCGCAGTTTGCGCCGCACACTTCGCTGGCTGCCTTTTGGTTCTACGCAGGATGGGACGCGCGGGAGATCGGTTCGCTCGAGTTCGTCGGCTACCCGCGCCGGCTCGACTTCGATCGATACGTTGCGCTCGCGTACTCGGGGAGTGGCGCAACGGTAGACACGATGCGAGCTGCCGAGGCGATGCGAGAGCACGGCGCCTATCAGGTGGCAATCACCAGCGTTGCCGGCAGCCCACTCACCGAACTGTGTGACGAGACCATCGTGTGTGCAGGGGGCTTCGACACCGGTGGGTCCGACACGTTTCACTACACCACCCGACTCGCCGCCTCGATCTGGTTGGCGCTCGAGATCGGAGCGGTGACCGAACCTGACACCCGGGACTGGGTTGAGCTGCGGAGGCGTCTCTTTTCCCTGCCGGATGTGATGGAAGCGCAGTTCGAGTCCATCAGTGATCGGGCGCGGGTTCTCGCCGAACGGTATCGGGACATCCGCAGCGTGTTCATCGTCGGATCCGGAGCAGGGGAGGGACTCGCTGAGGAGATCGCACTGAAGTACGACGAGATGAGCCACATACCGGCCAAGGGGATGAGCCCGGGTCGGCATCTTCACGGAGCGCTGGGGACTACTCGGCCGAACATCCTCACGGTGGTGGTCGCTCCCGGCGGAGACCCCAACTATGCGGCCCTACGCGACGTTGCGCAGGTCACCATGATGCTCAAGTCACCATCCATCGGCATCGTGAGCGCCGGCGACACGGCGGTGGTGGAGCAGTTGGACGATGTCTTTCGGCTGCCGGAGGACGATCCGGTGTTGTTTCCTGTGCTCGCGATCTTGCCCGGCCAGTTGCTTGCGTACTTCGCCGGGGTCGCGCAAGGCGACGTGAACCCCGATACTCAGCGATCCAATATCGCCAGGCACGCCAAGGTCTGGCACTGGCTCTTTCCTACCGACGCACATTGACCACCCCCATCCACAACTCGAAACCACGACGTGGAGGATGATCTGATGCACAACGTCACGATGCTGGGCGCCGGGCTCATCAAGTACGAAACGGGTGCGATTGGTCAGTTCGAGGTGGCCTGGAGCTTCCGTGGTGGAATGGACCTGCGAGACGAGGTGTCGGGCACTGAGGGCACCATCTGGGTGAACCACTGGCTGCGGACCGGTTTCGAGATGTTCACCAACGTGGGTCAGGGTGGCTACGTGGCAGAGAAGGCAGAAGGGGACACTGGGTGGCTCTTTCTCGTTGGAGACGAACTGGTCGAACTCGGTTACGTGCCGATGTTCTCACGCATGCTCGACGCACTCGATTCCGGAACGGAACCGATGGAGACGTTCTACGACGGCTACGTGGTGAACGCCATCATGGATGCGGCCTATGCCTCGATCGAATCAGGGAGTTGGGAGCCGGTGGGTCAGGACGTCTGGCGGGGTATCGAGGGTGCCGAAACCGCCACGGCGTATCAGGACTACGACGACGACTTCTTCCTCATCAAGGAAGAGATGATGCCGGACGGCAAGAGCAAGGTGATCCTGAAGGAGAAGGTAGGAGGCAAGGTGATCGAGCGGATTACCCAGCTCGCCCCAGTATCGACGTGACGTCGCTGGGGCTGGGGCCGTCGAGCACGCCGCGTCCGGAAGAGATCACAAGTGCGGCCACCGCGTTGCCGAATCCCAGCGCAGCAGCCAGGTTCTGGCCATTCGAGAGCGAAGCGAGCACGCCGGCATTGAAGGAATCGCCCGCGCCTACGGTCGACAGCACGTCGACCGGAAATCCAGGCGCGTCGATGCGTCCGGATGCGCTGAATCCCGCTGCTCCGGCAGCTCCCAGTTTTGCGACGACGGTGCCTGCTCCACTGTCGAGGAGTGCTGAAGCTGCGTCGTCGAGCGACGTGGTCCCGGTACAGGTGAGCAGTTCGTATTCGTTTCCGATGAGGTAGTCGGTGTGCGGTAGGACGGCGATCCACTCGGCTTCGGTGGCGGGCGGCGGGACGATCGGGCCCACATCCAGAGCGGTCGTCGTGCCGGCCGCCTGTGCTCGCTCCAGCAACCGGGCACCGGCGTCGCCCCGCATGCCGCTGAGCAGGTGATATCCGGATAGCAGCAGGTTGTCGGCAGCCTCGATGAGCCCAACCGGAAGGTGGTCCGGTGTGTAGGCCCGACCGGATCCTGGATGATGGAAGGAGAGGCGGGCGCGGTCCCGGTCGGTGGCGACGATGGTCATCGAGGTAGCCGATCCGTCGCGCCGCAAGCCCTGGAGGCCAACGCCCCGTGCCTCCAGCCAGTCCGACAGCATGCTTCCGGCTGCGTCGTCCGCCACCACGCTGCACAAGACGGTGTCTGCGCCGAGCCCCGCGGCTACATAGGCGCTGTTGGCGCCGTTGCCCCCCAGTGTCATCGTGGGAGGGTCTCCTGTGAAGGAAATACTCTCAGGTGTGAACTCGTCACCGCTCGGCGTCGGGAGATCTTCCAACCCCGTCATGAAGATATCGAGGGTTGTTGTACCGATCACGACGAGCATGCCGCCTCCACTTCGCCGGGATCGTGAGGCTACCGCGCTCGATTCAATTGACGTGGGCATCGTGTCGGCCGTGGCTACCTGTGAGACTCACCTGACCATCGATCGGCCGGTTGCGGAGACCTCCGCTTACCTCGGTGACTTCCGCAACGCGGCGCGCTGGGTTGGGCTGGTCGCGCTGGGCGTGTGGGGAAGGCGCAATGGCGAGAATCGACCGCTCCGCATCCGCGGTCGAGATCGCGGCATAGCCATCGCCTCCGTGGCGCGACCGGCGCGGCGATGCGAGTGCGGACGGCTCGACAGTGCGCCTACGGATAGACCGTCGCGAGGCCGACAACTCCGATGACGGCGCGGGCGTCTCCCACCACCGGGACCAGATCGTACAGGTAGGCACCGGCGAGGTCAGTCGCGTAGAGGGCACCCACATCTGCCCCACACCCCTGCCAGCCGTACACCGCCATCTGGCTGCCGACGATATCGACCATCGCGACTCCATCCGCCACGATCGAAGCAGGGACGACTATCGGCAGAAACGCGCCGGTACCGTCCGGTTGGAGTGTCGCAACTGCCGATGCGCCACAGTCGCCCGACCACTGCAGATACGTCTCTGCAGTCGTCGGCCAGGCATCGTGGTATCCGAAATCAACAACGATCGGGGGAGCAGCCGGGTACTCGGTCATTGGCACTCCCGCGGTGCCGTCGGTTTCGAGCAGCCAGAGGCGGCCGTAGTAGGTGTGCGGATTTCCGTCGGAGTCAATGGGGGCCGAGGCGGGGCCTTGTCCGTAACAAACGGCGAGGTACGTGTCTGCATCCCACCAGCGAACCGGTTCGCACCGGTGATCTGGGGGAACCCACAGCTCCTGGAGCAGGGTTCCCGAATTGGATACTGCCGCGATACCGCCGTGGTGCATCACGAGCATCGACGTCCCGCCGTAGCCGTACAGCCAGCGGAGCGAGGAGTCGGCGTCGAGATAGGGCTGCTGATACACCGTGGCGAGAAGCGACCCGCCGGGGGATCGGCGCTCCAGCCACTCGTCGGTGCCGTCTGATTGATAAACGACCACGTTGGCGCCTGTGGGCCGAGTGAGCGTGACCGGCCAGCCGAAGCTGTACGTGTATTCGGGGAAGCCGGCAGCGTGGACCAAACTTGTGACTCCGGTGGTCATGTCGACGACCGCCCACTCTCTGTCGTCGAGCGTGGCGCCGGTGGCGCCGATGAGCGCCGACGTCCCGCGTGCGTCCACCAACTCCCAGGGTCGATCGCTCGCCTGCCACGAAGCCACCTCGTAGCGATCTCCGGCGGCCTCGACGAGGTACAACACCACCGGCCCTTCTCGAATGTCGCTGGAGTCGACTGGAGCTGCCTTGGAGCTGTCGTAGAGCACGACATACCAGCCTTTGCCGACGTCTCCCCACGGCACCGCGCTGCGATCGAGCGCGGTCGGGAGGTAGGGATCGGTGGTCACCGCGGCCGTAGTCGTTGTGGCTGCCGTTGGAGAGGGTGCCGCGGTGGTCGTCGTCGCCATCACAGTGGTAGTGGTGGTGGGAGCCGTGGTGGTCGACGCCGGTGCGGTTGTGGTCGTTTGAGTCGGAGCGGTGCTGGTTCCTGTGGGATTGATGGTCGCCGTCGGCTCGTCTGCGGCACACGCCGCCACCAGCAACAGCATGGCCACTACAACGATGCTCGATCGCACGATCACTCCTCAAGCTGGGCTTACGTCACCATGGCTGCCGCCCCGGGGCTCGACCAGGGCCGGATGCCTCGTCCTGCAATCCTCATGGGTGCAACGGCAGTGCGGAGGCCTGACTGAAGGCGGAAAGCATTGCGTTTCGCATGCGTGATTCGGGCAACTGAGTCTCCCCTCCGAAGGCCTACAATGCAGAGCAGCTGCTTCGGTGTGGACGAGACAATTGAAGCACCGGAGAGTTGGGGACAATCCGGGATTCAAGGAGGGGATATGTCCACACACATTCGCCAGTCGCGAGCGCGCACACGGGTCGTTGTGCTCGTCACGGTGCTCGCGCTCATGCTCAGCGCAGTCTTCGTGGGTACGGCAAGCGCCAAACCACCCGCCGCTGAGGACAACGTTCATTTCTGGCTCACCATCCTGCACAACAACGACGGAGAGTCGCAGGTAATCAATGCCGGCTCGGGCCTCGAGGACTTCGGGGGAGCGGCGCGGTTCAAGACGGTCGTCGATGATCTGAAGTGGGAGGCGCTGCACGGGCCCTGGACCCAGCGAGGCGCCAAGCGTGGCATGGTCATGCTGTCTTCCGGCGACAACTTCCTGGCCGGTCCCGAGTTCAACGCGAGCCTCGTCAACGGGGTTCCGTTCTACGACACGATCGCGATGGAACTGATCGGCTACGACGCGGTGAGCCTGGGAAATCACGACTTCGACTTCGGGCCAGACGTGCTGGCCGATTTCATCGACGGCTACGGACAGGCCCCGCAATATGTAGCAGCAAACCTGGATTTCAGTGGAGAGCCTCGGTTGCAGGCCTACGTTGATGCCGGCGTCATCGCTGCCACGACGATCGTCAAGGTGCGCGGAGAAACGATCGGCATCATCGGCCTGGAAACACCGAACTTGCCGTTCATCTCGTCTCCCCGCAACGTGGTCGTTTCGGATGATCTCGTAGCGATTGTCCAGGCTTACGTCGACAAGCTGGAGGACGATGGCGTCGACAAGATCATCCTGGCGGGCCACCTACAGAACATCACGAACGACATCGCTCTCGTCGGAGACGTGGACGGCGTCGATGTTGTGATCGCCGGCGGTGGTGACGAATTGCTCGCAGATGAAGGCGACCTGTTGATCCCTGGAGATGAGGGCGCGATCTTCGGGTCGTACCCGCAGATCGCCACCGATCTCAACGGCACCAACGTCCCGGTCGTAACGACCTCCGGTGAGTACCGGTATGTCGGCAAACTCGTGGTCGGCTTTGACAAGGCCGGGAACGTGGTCGCGATCGAGGACGGCCGCAGCGGGCCCGTCCGAGTCACAACCGGCACCTGCAACGACACACTGCCGTGTGAAGACGCCGTGGTACCAAACGCCGCGATGCAAACCCTGGTGGTCGATCCGGTCCAGGCATATGTCGAAGATCTCGACGGCCAGATCATCGGTTCCTCGGAGGTGGATCTCGACGGGCTCCGCAATAGCGTGCGCTCGATGGAGACCAACGAAGGCAACCTGATCGCGGACTCCCTCAGGTGGCAGGCTGCGCAGGTGGCGGCAGACTTCGGGGTTCCGGTGCCACAGGTCGCGCTACAGAACGGCGGCGGGATTCGCAACAACACGATCATTCCCGCCGGACCGATCTCTGAGCTGGACACATTTGACATGGTGCCGTTCGCCAACTTCGTGTCTGTGGTACCAGCGATCCCGCGTGACCAATTCAAAGAGATCCTCGAGAACGCGGTCGCATGCACCCAGCCCGGCGACTTCGCTGCGAATCCGAATTGTGGGAGCGGGCGGTTCGCTCAGATCTCCGGGTTCAGCATGGTGTGGGACCCGACCGGAACCGGTTTGATCCAGGACGTCGACGGGAATGTGATCACGCCCGGCACCCGGGTGCAGACCGCCGAGCTCGATGACGGAACGTCAGTCGTAGCGGGGGGAGCGGTGGTCCCCGGCGGCCCGATCGATATCGCCACCATCGACTTCCTTGCCAACGGTGGTGATCAGTACCCCTACCGGGGTGCCGACTTCACCAGGGTCGGGTTCACGTATCAGCAGGCGCTCAGCAACTACATCCAGGACGCCCTCGGCGGACTGATCAGCGAGGCGCAGTACCCCGTGGGAGGGGAAGGCCGCAACACGGAGCTCTAGAACCGCGCCACCGCGCGAGTGGGGCTTGATGTTGGTGCCCGGGCGCTTCTGTAGCCCGGGCACCAACGCGATGTCTCGGGAGGCTGGATCAGTCGACGTACTGAGGTGGCTGCCGTCTGACTACTTGGTCACTCGCCGGGTTCGGCAAAGATGAGTGCGAAACCGTCTGCGGCGCGCAGCGACAGGGAGCCGCGGACGACAACCCAGCGCCCGACCTGGATGAGAGCGGCGAAGTACCCGGTCTCCTGGCTCATCACATTGCTCGGTGACTCGCATGCCTTCTCAGTGAAGGAGAGGTCGGTGATCGTCATGGCCTGGCCGTCGTTCGGGTCTCTGGTGCCGTCCACGAACTCGTCGTATGCGCCGGACACCTCGTACGTCCCCTGGTAGGTGTTGCAGCCGCTGAAGCCCGCCAGGACGCCCGGGCCTTCGAAAGTCAGCGTGATCTCGGTTCCGGGCCACAGGTTGGTCAAGGAACCGCTCTCGAGCACGTATTCGGTCACGTTCCAGGAGGTGCCGGCCAGGTCGGGGGCGGCCGACACGGTGTCTCTGGTAGTGGTCGTCGTAGCCACGGCCGCAGACGACGTTGCCGATGTCGTCGCACCTCCGCTGCCTGGGTCCTGGGTTGGTGCGGTGTCGGATTCCCCACCACAGGCCGTCAGCGCGAGGGCCAGGGTCACGAGAATCAGCAGGGCGACGGGGGAGAGCCGGGCGGTATCGCTGCGGATCATGCTCCAAACATACAGGTTCGCCGTATGCCGTGCCTTCGGGTGGCCGGTCAACGGCGTCTTCTGGGAGTCGGCAGATGAACGGGCTCGTCCTTGGTGCAGCGCTCAGCCGATTCGCCTGGTGCGGACGGCGAGCCGGTTCAACCCGGCGCCGGCGACGTACGGTCTTCACTCAGCGGTGATCGGCGTGTTCAGGAGACCCTTGACGGCTGTTTCACCCTTCTCGCGATAGGCACCAGGCGTCGACGATGGACAGCAGGGCCGAGGCAGATTCGTTCACTTCTTCGACCGTCGTGAACTTGGCGTAGCGGGCGGTCTTGCCTCCACCTTCCAGCAAAGGGTGATCGCCGGGTATAGAAGCTCCGGTATGGAACATGAGGCTGACGTGGGCCTTGGTGCGGGGGTTGAAGCTCGCCATGTTGCCTTCGTACATGAAGGTGGGGCTCTGCCACTTGATGGTTTCTGTCACTCGCTCGTCCGACAGGATTATCCCGCGTACCCGCAGCATGGTGTCCTTGGCCGGGTGCTCATAGCGATCAAACCAGGCGTCGACTTCGGGGTTGGTCGGCATGTCACCAAGCTAGCTGAAATCACGGGTGCGAATCAGCCGGCGCCACCACGGCATCAGGGTGGACAGGGATCGGCAATCAGGTCCGTCATTGCGAGAGCGATGAGGACATCACGCACGAGGGGATGCCAGGAGTCGTGCGGGAAGCAAGCTACCTTCCGTGGATCTGCCAATCCGAAGCCCCGGGAATCCATATTCAAGCGCGCGGGCAAAGAACCGATAAGCTGGTCAGGACACAAGGAGCCGGTCATTCGGGACGAACAAATCAAGAGAGCCAACGACCTCATCGAGCAGAGTCGGGACCTCGCGGCAGCCGCTATCGCGGCGCTGGCAACCGGCGACCATGTCGAGTTTCGTCGCAAGTGGCACCAGCACGAGTTCGTCGACCACGAGTTGGGCGAAGTCATCACGATCCTCGTGGACGAGGAGGACTCCTAGAACCACGTCACGCGCCTGCTTCGAGTGATCGGGGTCCCCGGCATAGGATGACATCGACGGCATCGGGATGGGAGGCACACGAATGGCCAGGATCGTCGGCATTCACGGGGCGTTCCACGAGTTGTGGGGACCGCATCAAGTCGAATCCAGATGGCTGCCTGCACTCCGCGACGGCTTGTGGCACGACGAGGTGATGCTGGACGGCGACGATTTTGTGGTGGCGTTCTACGGCGACATCTTCCGTGCCCATCCCGACGAAGGCCTGCCGGGAGACGTCGAGCTGATAGAGATCGCGGAGCGAAGTGGACTCATCGATATTGCGGAAGAAGAGATGGGTGCCGGCGGCCTGGAGAAGCTGGCAGCGGAGATCGGTGTAGAAGTCCTTCGCAGCCTCGTCCATCAATTGGCCCGGTACTTCGCAGATGACGAGGTTCGTGCCGCAGTACAAGGACGCCTCGAAGCGCGAATCGACGGCGACAGCAGGGTAATCGTGGCTCACTCCATGGGGACCGTGGTTGCCTACGAAGCGCTGTGTCGTCATCCCGAATGGCCGGTGACGACACTCGTGACGCTCGGCTCGCCGCTTGGTGGGCCCTTTGTACAAGCGAAAGTCCAGCCCGGACCGAGTCCAGATGGAGTGCGCCCGTGGCCCGCGACGCTGCAACGCTGGACCAACGTTGCAGCCGCCCGCGACACGGTGGCGGCCGATCCTCGGTTGAATCCACTGTTCATGGGTCATATCGAAGACGTCGTGGTCGACAATGGGAATCGTGCTCATGCCGCGGAGCCGTACCTGAACGCGGCTGTCACGGGTCGTGCCGTGGCGCTTGGCCTCGTCACGTGAAGCCATCATCCCACCCTCTCTCGGTGCCGACTGGAGGCGGCCGGGCCGGCTATCGGAGACTGCGGGTGAAGGGCACCGGATAGGCGAAGGGCCCGATTCCTAGAATGGGCGCGCCGATTGGAGGAACAACGTGGAAGCGGTCTTCAGGGTCAGGTACATCAGCGTCATCGCCGTGTTGTTCGGTGCCGTGGCTGCGGTCCTCATGTTCTTCATCGGTGCCGTCACCACCGTGAAGGCGATTGGCGTGTACCTCGGTTCCGGAGAGGCCAAGGCTTTCAGCAGCGACGCTGCGCTGGAAACCACCGTGGACATCGTGTCGTCTCTGGATCAATTCTTGCTGGGCCTGGTGCTCCTCGTATTTGCCTACGGCGTATACAGCCTCTGGGTTGTGGCAGACGCCGACTCGTGGGAGGTCCGCCGGACGGAGATTCGGGCGCCCGACTGGCTCAAGGTCGACAGTGTCACCGACCTCAAGGTAAAGCTCATCGAGGTGATAGCGGTACTGCTGGCGGTGCTCTTCCTCAAGGGAATCCTTGCCGAACCTGACAATGTGGCGTGGCCGGATCTGGTGGTACCGATCGCAGTCGCCCTGTTCGCGTTGACCGTGTGGCTCATCCGACAGTCAGAACATCACTAGCCGCCTGGAGTAAGGGCCGACAGCATCATTGAAAAGGGGGTAGCAGGATGACGGATCGTTCGCGATTTCACGCTGAGATCACTCGTGCCGGCGTTCTGCCAAGACGCTTCGGCAAGTGGCGTGGGCCGCAATCGCGGTGAGCTTGACGATCATTGCAGTCACCTTGTTGTTCTGGATTCGGGATGATCTGTCTTTCCCGGTTGCCATGTTGGTCGTGTTGTTCACCCTGCTCGGCGGCCTGCTTGCGGGGGACACGGCGCTGGCGTCTGCCACGAGCCTCGAACTGGCCGCGTCTCGTCTCGAACTCCAGGTGACTCAGCTCGACTCGGATACCTGAATACAGTTCGCGGGCAGGTCGTTGCCGCTGATCTTGAAATCGTCACAGGTGAGGAATGCGCTATTCCTGTAACCGAGCGCCCAACCAGCGGCCGCGAATACGAGGACGGTGACGACGATGGTGACCTTGCCCGAACTCGAGAGTTCGAGGAAGTCGGGATTGATGGCTGAGATCAGGATCCAGGCAATGAACGGAAGGCAAATCACCGTGACTGCCATCGCCGCCACATACACGCCTTCGTCGAGTACGCCCCCTTGTTCTGGAGCATCGAGTATCGCGAGTCCAAGCCACAGGCTCGGAATGATCAGCACGATCCGGCCCCACCATCCGTTGGGTGGAAGGTCCGAAACTAGCGAGGCGCCGAGCACGATGGTGGCCACCACCCATACCGTCAGGATGCGGTCGAAGAACACCACCCCGAAGGCGCCCAGGTTGAAAGCAAGCGAAAAACCCACCGACGCACTGGGCACCAGGATCAGCAGGGCGGCGCGTTGGCTGGGGGGGTCCGTCATCATTGGATGCCGATTTTGCCTCACCGATGGCAGGTTTGTCGATCCGGCCCGCCGCGAAGGCGAAGTTCTCAGTTGGGGCCGGGTGCAATCGCGGTCTGAGCCATCAGTAGGGCGGAAACGGTGGCTGCCGCTCAGAGGGTCGGTTGCGGAGTCCCGCCGGTGGAGGTCAGCAGATCCTGCTTCAGATCCCGGAGTTGGCGAGTCAGCGATACGTGGTAGATGTGTGGGTTGATGAGGCGACGAACGCCGGGGTCCAGGCGTGTCAGGTCCTCTTGTCTGCGGTGCTGGAGGTCGGCCAGCGTTGCTTGCTCTGCGACCCGTTGGCCGTGGCGGAGCACCTCGGTGAGGAGCGGCTCCACGTGTGAAAGCTCCGAGGCGGCCAACTCGCGCCGCTTGCCCGGCTGAATCGGGTGATGGAGCTGCCAAGGGTCCGTGGTCTCGGTGTCGACGCCTGAGACGCCGATGACGTCTGCCGTCGCTCTTCCCCTCTGGTCGTAAAGGCGCCAGACATCCTTGACGCCGGGCGCCGGAACCTTGGCCGCATTTTCCGAGCGCTTCATGGCCGGCACCCACTCTCCCTCGTGCTGGACCGCCACCGCTTTGTACACGCCGTCGAGCAGCGGATCACCATACGAAGTCAGCAGTCGTCCCCCGACGCCGAACATGAGCCGACCGATGAGGTGATCGGCATCGATGCCGTACCGGGGTGCCTCATCCTCGATCTGCGTCATGATCTGCCAGATGGCGAGTTCGTCGAGGCCGCTGGACAAGACGATTGCGGTATCTGGGAACCCTGCCCTGTTGAGCATGGATGCCGCCTGGATGCTGAGATACGCCAGGTCGCCCGAGTCGAGCCGAACCCCGGCAGGCTCGTGGCCGCGGCGTTGCAGCTCCTCAAAGACCTTGATGGCATTCGGGATACCGGACTCGAGGGTGTCGACGCTATCAACGAGGAGGACGCAATCGTCCGGGTACAGATCGGCATAGGCGCGGAATGCCGCGAGTTCCCCCTCGCCGAGCGCCAGAAACATCTGCACCATGCTGTGTCCGTGGGTTCCTTTGGGGGTCGAACCGACCACCTGGGACATTCCGACGTTCGAGGAGAAGTCGACGCCTCCGACGAGCGCGGCACGGGTCCCGGCGTTAGACCCGAATCCTGGGCCTCTGCGCAGGCCGAAGTCCATGACTGGCCTGCCGCGGGCAGCCGCCGTCACCCGGGCAGCCTTCGTAGCGATCAACGTCTGGTAGTTCAGGAAGTTGAGGAGCGGAGTCTCGAGGATCTGCGCCATGGCGAGCGGTCCCTCGACCACGGTCAGCGGCACGTTGGCATGCACCACTCTGCCCTCGGGGATAGCTCGCATCGAAATCCCGTCGAACCCTCCTTCGGTCCTCAGCCAGTCGATGAAATCGGCGGCAAACAGAGGTGTCCCCGCCCTGCCCCGTTGTGCCGCGAGAAACTCCAGGTCCTTCTCCCGGAAGTGCGCCTCGGGGATCCAGTCGAGCAGTGAATCCAGGCCTGCGTTGATGCACAGCCCGGCCTGGTGGGTGCCGTAATCGGGGTAGCTCCGGAAAAAGTGGTCGAACTGAGCAGGGCGTTCGTGAAGGCCCATCCGGAAGTAGAGCTGAGCCATGGTGAACTGATAGAAGTCCGTGAGAAGGATCCCTTGGGAGGTGGAGAGGTCCGCATGTCTCACAACAGCTCTACTCCCGCCTCGACCAGTGCCGTCCGGGCGGCAGCACTATCGGCCGCATTCAGCTCCACCGGTCGGGTCGCCGCGATGAGTACCGCCGTCTCGAATCCTTCGGTGACGCCGTCGATCGCGGTGTCCTTCACGCAGTAGTCGAGCGCGAGTCCCACGACCACCAGCCGCTCGATCGCCCTGGCCCGCAGCATGGCGGTTAGTTCAGTTGCTACGACCTCACTCGACATAGGGTCCCGCATCGTGAACCCGGAGTAGCCATCCTCGCCGTCGCTTCCCTTGCGGACCGCAGGGCCTGCGATCACCAGGTCGGAGTGGAAATCTGCACCCCACGTTCCGCCGACGCAGTGCACCGGCCAGATCCCACCGTCCTGCGCGAAGTGTGGGGTGTGCGGCGGATGCCAGTCCTGGGTGTAGCAGACGAAGCCTCCTGCGGTGCGAGCGCGATCTATCTCGAGGTTGATGATGGGGACGACCTCCTCGCCGCCTCCGACGTACAGTCCGCCGTTGGGGTTTGCAAAGTCATTCTGGACGTCCACCACAAGCAATGCGGTCGCCTCGTTGTAGGAAACAGGCTCCACCATGGGCCGACGATACTGCCCCGAGTTCGCTTCAAATTCACGGACACGGTGTTCATCCCGTACGTGCAGGAGGCCCGGCAGTCGCCGGGCCTCCATGGGATGGGGTTGCTGCTCAGGTGTCCAGAGGACCGATCAGTCCCAACTCAGACCCTGCCAGACGTATCCGCTCCACGATGCTCCAGACCAGCTGGCGCCGCTCCAGGAGGCTCCGGACCAGCTGGCGCCGCTCCAGGAGGCTCCAGACCAGCTCTTGGAACTCCAGGAGGCTCCAGACCAGCTGGCACCCGTCCAACTAGCGCCGGACCACGAGGCACCCGACCACGAGGCACCGGACCACGAGGCTCCGGTCCAGCTGGCACCGTTCCAATCTCCGCCGGTCCACGAGGCGCCCCTGCTGGTCACCTTGATGCGTTCCTCTGGAACCCACGGGTTGCTCATGATGTCCTGCTCGCCCTCGAGTGCGACCTTACCGTCGTAAACGTGATAGCTGCCGCGGGCCTTCTCGAGTGAACCGGTGGGCACCGAAAGCTCCCAGGACTGCTTCGCCTTGGGGGTGGTGGTGTTTCTGGCAGCCTCGAGGTCGATCATGCCTGCGCCCTGGCACCGTGTCGAAGAGTCGATGTCCTGCGCGCTCTGCATCAGCAGCGCTTTCACCTGATCCGGGGTGATTTTCGGGCGCTGCTGGATGATGAGAGCGGCGGCGCCGGATACCACTGCCGCGGACTGGGAGGTCCCGCTGCCGAGGAAGTATCGGTTGGCCACCACTGCGTTCGGATTGTGCAAATCGGCATACGAGCCCGGGTTGCGCAAGCCGACGATCGACTTGCCCGGCGCCACGAGGTCGACGTATCGCGAAGCCGTCCCACAGTTGGAGAAGTCCGCAAGTGTGTCGTCGTCTGCCGTGTGGGTCATGTTGCCGTGAGCCGAGCCGACCGCGATCACGTACGGATCAATCGCCGGGTTGCGTAGGGGGTTGCTATTGCCGTCGTTGCCGGCTGCAACTACCACCACGATCCCGGCCTTCCAGGCTCGCTCGACAGCATGTGCGAGCGGGTCGACCTGATAGTCCTGAATCCCGTCCGTTCCATAGGAGAGGTTGAGCACTCGAACGTCCATACCCTTGTCGGTACGGTGCTCGACCACCCAGTCGATCGCAGCGATGACCTGGGACACGTCCGTGCCGCCACCCATGTCTGCGACCTTGACGTTCAAGATTCTGGCGTCGGGGGCGATGCCAAGGAAGCGGGTTTCGTCACCCTCCTGGACGGTGCCGGTTCCATCACGGCCCGCAATGATGCCTGCCATATGGGTTCCGTGGCCGAAGGTGTCCAGGTATCGGAGATTGTCTGCCTGCGACTCGAACGACAGGTCGGGGCCGTTGATGACTTTGTCCTTGGCATCCAGGCCATTGACCGGCACTACGCCTGAGTCGACGAGCGCGACGGTGACGCCGTCGCCGGTATAGCCGTCAGTCCAGAAGTCGCCTGCACCCGTCACTTCTTGGGCAACCCAATACATCGAACCCGGGTACTCCTTCGGGTTGTAGGTGTACTGGATCTCGCTGGCGTCTTCCCATCCTGCCTTGTCGTTCTTGACCGAGGCATCGGTCTCCCAGCCGACGGCGACCGCGGCTAATTCGAGGCTGGCAGCCGTGGGAACCGGCTCGATCGCGGGTTCCTCCGCGGGAGCCGGAGCAACACTGTCCGCAGAGACGGCCATTGCCGGTGGCACCGTCAGTAGTGCGGCAGCAAGTGCCAAGGCAAGCAGCAGACCGAAGCGGTTTCGCCATCGGGTGCCGGTGGGGGAATGAGCTGAACGCTCGGGGTTTGTCGTCATCCTCGTCTCTCCTCCGCGCATGGAATCGTCGGATGCACCGCATAGTTACTGTCGGCATTTGGGCCGTCGCGGCCGCAGGAGCATTCTCGAGACTCCCATTCGGACTAGACATCCAATGGGTCGAACCAGCACCAGGTTGGCCACCCCGGAGCCGGAGTTGTGGCCTGCAGCGTGATCCAACCGGTCCCTGCCAGCGATGCGGAAGGCCCTGGACGGTCGTCCGCGCCCCTTCTGCATTTCCGGCTGACTAGCGCGGTCGTGTGTGGTGAGAACCACGCGCAGAGAGCGGCACGCGATGCCGATGCAGTGATTGGAACAGCACTGACATCTACCGCTGAGGATGTGGTCACGTGCGCTCAAGGAGTTGTCGATCATGACGTCGCTGCGTGGTGTCATCGCGACCGCACAAGCGAGTGTCGCGGGGAGGGCGCAGAGCACCGCGGGGCACCGGGCGAGTGCCAATCAGGCGGTGTGGAGCCTCACGGTGAGTGTCGGGATCGTGGCCGTAGCACTCGGCAGCCGGCTCGCAGGACTCGAACCTCTCATACCGGGCGCGGTCGTCCCCTGGTGGGCGCTGGTGCCGGCCTTCTACGTCGCAGAACTCGCCGTTGTCCACGTCAGGTTCAAACGAGATGCCCATTCGTTCTCGATGAGCGAACTGCCGCTCGTGATGGGGCTCTTCTTCTTCAGTCCGGTAGCCCTGCTTGCTGCACAACTGGTAGGCAATCTGCTGGTGTTGACCATTCACCGACGCCAGCCGTTGATCAAGCTCGCGTTCAATCTTGCGCAGTTCGCCCTGGTCACGGTGGTATCCGTCATCGTCTTCAGGGCGTTGGTCGGATCGAGCGATCCGTTCGGCCCCGTCGCCTGGTTGGCAGCGGTCACCGCGATGCTCGTGGGGTTGCTGATGGGAGATCTGCTGATCAACAGCGCCATTCGACTCACCGGAGGGTCGATTACCCGGCGCGAAATGCTCGAGGTACTGGGATTGAGTGCGCTGGGAACCGTGATGAATACCAGTCTCGCACTCGTGGGCGTGATTCTGTTTGCGCGAAGCCCCGTCACCCTTCCGCTAGTTCTCCTCCCTCCGGCGATTCTCTTCATCGCCTACCGGGCCTACGTGACCCAGCGCCAGGAACGTGGTCGACTCACCTCTCTCTACCGGGCTAGTCGAGACCTCCATGGTTCGCCCGAGATCGAGTCCGCAGTCCAGGCTGCAGCCAACCACGCTCGGACACTGCTGGATGGCGAGTTCGCTGAGATCGCACTCTTCCCGGGAGAGACCCGTGCGGCAGCGTTCCGCACGATCGTTGGTCCGGGGTCGCGAGTCGATGTCATGGAACCCGTGGCCGCCGACCGAGGTCGCGTGCTCTGGGCGCACAGTCTGCGTCGCGGCCGTCCCGAACTGGTCACTGATCCGATCATGCTCAGTCCGGCTCCCGGAGCCCCAGAGCGGATCGGCGAGGCGGTAGTGGTGCCACTGAGCGAGGGAGAGCGGGTGAGCGGCGTGATGCTCGTTGCCAACCCGCTGAGTGATATCACCGGCTTCGATGAGGCGGACCTGGAGTTGCTCGAGACGTTGGCAGGTCAACTGAGCGTCTCCCTCAAGAATGGAAGGCTGGAAGACTCGCTGCGCCAACTCACAGTGCTCAAAGAGGAGCTACGGGCCCAGGCCCTTTTCGATTCGCTAACCGGCCTGGCCAACCGGGCGCTCTTCCTGGAACGGGTCGAACACGCGCTCCAGCGTACGAAGCGAGACGGCAACACGGTTTCGGTGCTCTTCCTCGATCTCGATGATTTCAAGACCGTCAACGACAGCCTCGGTCACGCCGTAGGGGACCGCCTGCTGGTTGCCGTCGCCGATCGTCTCGCGGCCGCCTGTCGACCCGGGGACACGGTGGCTCGACTTGGGGGCGACGAGTTCGCCATCCTGCTCGAGGGAATGCGGGTTGCGGACGAAGCAACGGTCGTCGCGGAGCGGATCACCGCGGCCCTGGCGGCTCCGCTCGAGGTGGAGGACAGTCTGATCACGATGCGATGCAGCATCGGAATCGCGCTTGGTACCGAGGGAGACCCCCCAGACGACCTGCTGCGCAATGCCGACGCCGCAATGTACGTCGCCAAGCGAGAAGGCAAGGGCGGGTTCCGCATCTTCGAAGACAACATGCACGCTGCGACCCTGCAGCGATTTCAGTTGCGTAACGAACTCCGCGACGCGATCGCGGCGGACGAGTTCACGCTGTACTACCAGCCGATTCGCGATCTCGACACGTCGCAGATCACCGGAGTCGAGGCCCTGATCCGCTGGAACCACCCGAGGCTGGGGTTCGTCCCACCCGAGGATTTCATACCGTTTGCGGAGGAGACGGGGCTCATCGTTCCGATCGGTCGCTGGGCGCTTCGCGAGGCCTGCCGGCAGGCAGCGGCCTGGGAAGGTGTGACGCTCAGCGTCAATCTGTCGCCCCGCCAACTTCAGGATGTCGGCGTGATGGACAGTGTCGCAGCTGCCCTCCACGACGCCGGATTCGATCCCAGACGGCTTGTACTCGAGATTACGGAAAACGTTCTGATGCAAGCCTCGCTCGAGACTCTCGACGAACTCAAGGCGCTGGGAGTTGCTCTGGCGATCGATGACTTCGGGACCGGATACTCATCGTTGGGCTATCTGGATCGGCTGCCGGTGGACGTGCTCAAGATCGACAAGACCTTCGTGGACCGCCTGGGCAGCAAGGTCGGGGAGTCTCCCTTGGTCCACGCCGTGCTGCAGCTCGGGAACTCCCTCGGCCTCGATACGATCGTGGAGGGAATCGAAACGCTGCACCAACTCAATCGGCTCAAGGAACTGGGTTGTACCAAAGGTCAGGGGTTCTATCTGGGCAGGCCGATGCCGGCCGCCGAGATCGCAGGGCTCCTCCCTTCCCAGCCAACCGAAGACCAGCAGCATGGACCTAGCGGACCGGCTGTGGCACCGGGCAAGCTTCGAGTGATCGGCTGAGTCCCGGAGCGCGCGAAAGGAGCCCGCGAAATGATTTCGTGAGCCGCACGCCGAAATCTACAGGTAGGGAACCGCGCGGCCTAGAGTGCCGGGCTGCTTGCCGAAAACGGCTTGAGCATCTGAAGATCCTTGCCGATAACACAAGGGTGCGAACGCGCGCTGGCACCCGCACGAAGGTCGAGAGAACGTTGTGAAACTCAAGGCTGCAGAGACCTGGCTGGTCGCTTCTCTCGTCGCGATCGTCTCGCTCACCCTGGTTGCCGCGGCTTCCGCGGATCCGGAGGGACAGGGGTCGACAGTGCCGCGCCAGGCTGCCACCGAGCTCGTCCCGGGAGACGCCACCACCAAAGCTCCGGCTCCGTCGACCACCTCGACGCTGCCGCAGTTGACGATCACCTCCGAAGTACCGTCGACTACCTCCACCACGCCGGCTCCGGCTTCACCGCCGCCTTTCGATGCTCCGTCGAGCACCACAACCGCTGCCCCTGAGACGACCACCACCGCAGCGACGACCCCACCGCCGACGACGACCACCACCAAGCCGCCCAAGGCGACAACGACCACCACCAAGCCGCCGAAGCCAACAACCACCACCAAGCCGCCGAGGCCAACGACAACCACCACCCAGCCTCCCACTACAACCACCGCACCACCGCCGACAACCACCACGACTGAGGCTCCCAGCGGCGGCTACTCATCTTCCGCCGAATCCAGCTTCAGGTCGAAGATCAACAACCTGCGCGGTAGCGTCGGTGTCGCCGCCCTGACGTCTGACGGCGGCCTCAAGTCCTACGCACGGAACTGGGCGAAGCACATGGCAGACACCGGAGACTTCTCGCACAGCAACATCGGCTCGCTCCTCGGGCCGTGGAGCAGGGTCGGGGAGAACATTGCGTATGGGTACTCGGTGTCGTCCATGTTCGACGGCCTGAAGAACAGTTCGGGCCACTACAACAACATGGTGTCTCCCAACTTCACTCACTTCGGCGTTGGGGTCTATGTGGACGGCGACGGTCGAATCTGGACCGCCCACGTCTTTGCTTCCTGACGTCTGAGCCATCAGGCCGTCGGGGAAGCCGGCGTACAATCAGGAGCCGGCGGGACTTCCAGGCCGCCGAGGAGTGAACCGTTTGACCAAGACCTTCAGCCTCACCTACGACTATCTCTGCCCCTTCGCTGCCGGCGCCAACCAGGCCGTGCTCGCGGCAGTGGAGGCCGGCGCAGATTGGCAGGTCCGGTTCGTTCCCTTCTCGTTGGCTGCTACCAAAGTGGGTGAAGACGAGCGCCCGGTCTGGGAGCGACCCAGCGGAGCCGCGGGCACCAGCGGTGTTGCGGCTCATCAGTGGGCACTTGCGGTTCGCGAACTCGAACCGGCAGCGTTTCGTGACTTTCACGCCAGGGTGTTTGCAGCCAGGCATCGCGAAGGACGGGACATCAACGATCAAGTCATGCTGCGAACTATTGCAACGGCTTCTGGCGTCGACGCGGCCGCGGTGGCTGCGTTCGTGGACTCTGGCAGCGCAGCCGAAATCCTGGGCATTGAGCACATGGGAGCCGTGGCTCGATGGCAGGTGTTCGGAGTTCCCACCTTCATCCATGGCAACCAGGCCGTGTTCGTGCGCCTGATGGACTACACCCTTGAGGACGTCGAGCGAGTACTCCAGATGCTCGAGTGGTCGAATCTCAACGAATTCAAGCGCACCTCGATCCCGCGCTGATCCGACACGCGGAAATGGCGGCGAACGATCCGCAGTGACAGCCGAGGAGTCAGGGCGCCTTCCTCATCCGTCCCGGCGGTTGGCACCGAACCGAGATCAGCTATCAACCATCAGGGTGCTCTAACTCCGAAGGAGGCTTGTCATGCATCGCACCGAGGTGCTCCGCGGGGTGCGGCCGGGTAATGCCAGACGGCGTCCCAAGATTGCGTCCACAAGCAGAGTCTGCGCGACCGAGCGCTGCACGACCCTCGTATCTCAATACAACCTGACGGACCACTGCAATCGCCACCGGCCCAAGCGATATCCACGACTCCGCGGCGTCATCGGTCAAGACTGATCCAGGACCGACCGGCCTCCCGGGCATTCTCGTGTACGTCGCGGCCCGGCGGAACCTCCTTCGTCCGGCCGCCGTCACCGCGGCGAACTCCTACACTCCGAACGATCTGCCAGGAGCCGCGTGGAACTCACTAACACGATCGCCATCGTCACCGGTGGGGCGTCCGGCATGGGCTGTGCCTCCGCCTTGCTGCTCGCGGAGCGCGGAGCCCTGGTCCACGTGCTGGACCAGGATCGAAGTGGCGCAGAAGCGACTGCGGCTACCACCGGAGGCCGCGCCTACGTCGGCTCGGTTGCCGCGGCCGACTTCTGCGCAGACGTGGTTGCCGCAGTCGAGGCCGCGGACGGCAGGGTCGACGCGCTGGTGAACGCGGCAGGAGTCATCGTGCGAAGGGAGGCGCGAAAGACCAGCGACCAAGAGTGGAGTCGGATCTTTCGCGTGAATGTTGATGGAGTGTTCTACATGAGCCGCGCGGTCGTTCCAGGCATGCTTGCTAGGGGGACTGGAGCCATCGTCAACTTCGGGTCGGTCTGGGGTGACCGTGGTGCGGCGGGCCACGCTGCCTATGCCGCCACCAAGGGTGCCGTTCATCAGCTGACCCGATCGATGGCCCTGGAGCACGCCCGAGACGGGATTCGGGTCAACGCAGTGTGTCCCGGTGAGATTCGAACCCCGATGCTGGCATCGGAGCGTCCCCAGTCTCCAACCGCCGCTGAACTGGACGAGCTGGCGGACGCGACCGTCCCAATGGGACGCCTCGGCGAACCCGAAGAAGTCGCCGAGGTCGTCGCCTTTCTCGTATCAGACGCGGCCAGCTACATGACGGGTGCCATGGTCGCCGTCGATGCCGGGTACGGGGCGCGGTGAGCGCTTCCTATCGAGCCGCGATTGCCGCCTGAGCCGCCGCGAGCCGAGCAACGGGGACCCGGAACGGCGAACAACTCACGTAGCTGAGTCCGAGCGCATTGCAGAATTCGATCGACGCCGGATCGCCACCGTGTTCGCCACAGATCCCGATCGGCATGTCCGGCCGACGCTCCCGGCTCGCAGTGATTGCCATCTCCATGAGCTTGCCGACGCCGTCGATGTCGAGGGTGGCGAATGGGTTGGCGGGCAGAATGTCCTCACTCAAATAGTCGATGAGGAAACCGCTCTCAGCGTCGTCTCGGCTGATGCCGTATGTGGTCTGGGTCAGGTCGTTCGTTCCGAAGGACAGGAACTCCGCATGTTCCGCGATCGCTTCTGCGGTGAGCGCCGCCCTTGGAATCTCGATCATCGTCCCGAACTTGTATTCGATGTCGATGCCCTGTTCCTCCATCACCAGCTTGGCCTCTGCTTCGAGCACCTCGCGCTGGCGTGCCAGTTCGTTGACGTGGCTGGTGAGAGGGATCATCACCTCGGGGTGGACGCTGACGCCCTCGGTCGTGACCTTACAGGCAGCTTCGAAGATGGCTCGAACCTGCATTCTGGTCAAGGCCGGCATGAGGATTCCGAGCCGAACCCCGCGGGTCCCAAGCATCGGATTGGCCTCGTGAAGCGCTAGAACCCGTTCGAGCATCGCAGTCTTTTCCGTTACCTGCTCGAGCAACGTGTCGACCTCGGCCAGGTCGCGGGCGCTGGTGATCCGGATCTTCAGGTCGGTGAGATCGTGAGTCAGTTCCTCATAGCTCGGTAGGAACTCATGCAGGGGCGGGTCGATCAGCCGGATGATCACCGGGAGGCCGTCCATGACCCTGAACAGCTCTGTGAAGTCCTCGCGCTGGAAGGGAAGGAGGGCATCAACCGCGTCTCGCTTCTCGCCGGCAGAGGGGGAGGTGATCATTCGCTGCACGATGGGGAGCCGCTTCGGCTCGAAGAACATGTGCTCGGTGCGACACAAACCAATGCCCTGGGCGCCATTCAGGCGGGCCCGTTCGGCGTCCGCGGCATAGTCGGCGTTAGCCCACACTTCGAGCGTCCGGGTCTCATCTGCCCACTCGAGCAGCCGGACCAGGTAAGGATCCTGGATATCGGGAACGATGGTGTCGAGCTGGCCCGCGAAGACCTCACCGGTGGTTCCGTCGATGGAGATCCAGTCTCCTTCGTGCATTTCCAGGTCGCCGATGGTCATTACCCGACCGTTGACATCGATGTCGAGCGCCGCGGCGCCGACCACAGCCGGCTTGCCGAATTGGCGAGCGACCAGGGCAGCGTGACTGGTGCGGCCACCCGAAGATGTCAGGATTCCCTTTGCCGCCAGCATCCCGTGGACGTCATCGGGTTTGGTCTCGGGACGTGCCATGACGACCGGTCGTTGATCGTCGGTTGCCCAGCGTTCAGCCAGGCCGGGCGTGAAGGCGAGGACCCCCACCGCAGCTCCAGGAGACACGTTGAGTCCGGTCGCCAGCAAAGTCGCGGTCTTCTTCGCCGCGGAAGAGAACTGAGGGTGGAGGAAGAAGTCGACCTGGTCGGGGCTCACTCGACGCAGTGCCTCTTCGCGGCTGATCAGCTTCTCTTCGACCATGTCGACTGCGATCCGTACCGCAGCCTGGGCGGTGCGCTTCCCGTCGCGGGTCTGCAGGAGCCACAACTTGCCGTCCTCGATCGTGAACTCCATGTCCTGCATGTCGCGATAGTGATGCTCGAGCAATCGGGCGATCTGCTGGAACTCGGCGTACAGCGTTGGCATATCGGCTTCCAGCGCCTCGATCGGTTGGGTTGGCCGGGTTCCTGCCACCACATCCTCACCCTGGGCGTTGGCAAGGAAGTCACCCTCGAGGACGTTTTCGCCGGTAGTGGCGTTGCGGGACATGGCGACGCCGGTAGCGGAGTCTTCACCAATGTTGCCGAAGACCATCGTCTGCACGTTGACGCCGGTCCCGAGGTCGTTCGGAATGTGCGCCGCCTTGCGGTAGTCGCGTGCCCGCTTGCCATTCCACGACTTGAACACGGCTTCGGTGGCCATCCGGAGCTGTTCATAGGGATCAGACGGGAAATCGATGTTGGCAAAACGCTGCACGATCTCCTTGAACTCAACGACGATCTCCTGGAGATCTTCGACGGTGAGATCGGTGTCGCTAGTCACTCCACCGGCCTCACGATGTTGGGCGAGCACCTCCTCGAAGGGTTCGTCACGGATCCCGAGCACCACCGAACCGAACATCTGGATGAGACGCCGGAAGGAGTCGTAGACGAAGTGGGGGTCGTCGGTGCGTGTGATCATTGCCTCGACCACCTCAGCGTTGAGGCCGATGTCCAGCACAGTGTCCATCATGCCGGGCATCGAGAACTTGGCACCAGACCGGCAGGAGACGAGCAACGGGTTGTCCACTGCACCGAACGTCTTGCCGGTACGTTGTTCGATCCCCTTGAGTGCAGCCAACACCTGATCCCACATTCCGGCCGGGAAGATCTCACCTGCATCGAGGTAGGCGTTGCACGCTTCGGTCGTGACTGTGAAGCCCGGGGGAACCGGGATCCCGATGCGTGTCATCTCGCCCAGATTCGCACCCTTCCCCCCCAGCAGGCCGCGTACGGCTTCCCAGTCGCCGCCGACGTACTTCTCGGCGGCCTCGATCTCGTCGAATGCGTAGACCCATTTGTCAGTGTTCACGGGTTGGTTTCCTTCGATAGAAGTTGTGTTGCGTGCAATATGGCGGGCAGCGTGGGGAAGCGTTAGGGCCTTGAGTCACACACTAGACGGGGATTGGGCGGAGGCCCTGGGGAATGCGCCGTGGGTCCTTCGACTCTGGAAGACATCGGATCGTTGAGCGACGATGACGGTGCAGCAACAGGAGAGGTAATGACTTCCAATATCAGCTCCCTTCTCATCGCCGTCGACGCGTCTCCGGAAGCACGTGCGGCCGCGGTTTGTGGTGGTGCGCTGTCCGCGCGCCTTGGGGCCAGAGCGATGCTGCTGCATGTCTCCGCGCGCAACCCGCGCGACGTGCCACCGTGGCTGAGGTCCGACCACCAGACCGCTTATACCCACGACAACGTGCGGGGCCTCCTGGAGGAGTACGCCGGCCTCGTCCGCGACGCCGGCTGTGACGACGTCGCGATCAAGGTTCGGGTGGGACCGACACCACGCGTGATTGCGGACAGCGCTGCGGAGTTCGACGCCGATCTGATCGTCCTCGGTCGAAGGGGACTGGGCGACGCTGAAGGCCTCATTCTGGGGAGCGTCTCGCACGAGGTCGAGCACCTGGTGGAATGTCCCGTGATGACCGTCACCGATCAGACTCCGGCATGTCGCATGCAGAACATTCTGCTGGCCGTTGACGACACCGCCCACGCTCTCCACGCCGCCGAAGTGGCAGGCGAACTGGCTGCCGCATCGGACGCCAAGCTGACGATCATGTATGTGATGGCAGACGGGCCTCCGCTCGGGTCGGGCGATGAGAACGCCAGACGAGTTGAATACCGCCGGATCACGGATCGTGAAGCTGAAGAGCAGCGGGCCGTCGGCATCCTTGGGCAGGCGGCGCGCCGTGCCCAGCGCGCTGGTGCCATGAACATCGAGCGAGTCATCGATTCCGGCAATGCGCCCCGAGTGATCTCGGATCGAGCAACGGCAAGCGGCGCAGATGCGATCTGCCTTGGCAGGCGGGGTCTGGGGTCGATTGGCGGCCTGCTCCATCGGAGCACGTCACACAAGGTGAGCAAGCAGGCGGATGGGACCGTGATCACCGTCAAGTAGCGCGTTCGGGGGCATCAGTTGCCCCAACACGGCACGGACGCCTTGACGTCATCAACGTCGTGAGTTGCGTAGCGATCAGATGTCGGTGGCACGGCCGTGTTCCGGAAGCCACACCGTGGCGTCGTCAGGTGGCGGATACTCCTTGATGAGACGGGCAGGAACCCCCCCGACGACCTGGTAGTCGGGAACGTCGGCGGTCACCACCGAGTTGGCTCCGACGATGCAGCGGTATCCGATCTCAACGCCGGCCATCACCACGACGTTGTACCCGAGCACGGTGTTGTGCCCGATCTTCACCGGGCGGCCGTCGCGACCTCCGTACGCGATCGGTAGCGAGAAGTCATCGAAAGGATGAGTGTGCGTCTCGATGGTGACTCCCGCGGCAACCATGACAAACGCGCCGATGTCGAGGTCTGCCCTGTCGTCGAGCATCACGTAACGATTGATGAGGGAGTGGTCGCCCACACTGATGTTCGAGCCGCTCGAGAAGAGCACGTTGTGGTGGAAGATGACTCCCTCTCCGCAGTGACGAAAGATGCGGTTAGCCAGGATGCGCCGCAGCGGGATGGCGAACGCCTGCACCATCGCGGCCGGCGTCCGATCGAACATACGCCAGAACAGGGTGTAGTACAGCTCCGGATCTTGCTCTGCCTGCGGGGCGCGACCCTTGAAAGGGTCACGAGGCACCGGAATGTAAGCGCCCATCGATATCTCACCGACGAGGCGATCCGCCTGCATCCAGAACTCCTCGACATGTGGAGCCAATTCGTCTGTGGCAACGAGGGCAGAGAACTCCCCGAGGAGATCCTCGATCTGTGCTTCCGTCCGATCGAAGCTCATAACGGAACCTTGGGAGCCGAAACGTGACGGGCCTTGCGTAACCGCACCGTGCGTCTGATGATGGCCCCGGCGTACTGGCTGATCACCTCGAGCCGACCGAAGAGCAGGCCGCGGCGGGCTCCCATCTTGGAGGTGCCCGGTCCGTACACCTTGGCGATCGGAATCTCGGCGACGCGGAGACCATGCTGTGCTGCCGCGAAGAGCATTTCGAGTTCGCTCTGGTAGCGATCTCCTTCGAGGTCGATCAGTGCCACCGTGGCAGGCGACATCGCTCGAAAGCCACAGTAGGGATCACTAAAACGCCTCCCGAGCAGGCGGTCCAGCACCGTGGTGGTGGCGCAGCGAACGGCATAGCGGTTCCACGGAGCTTGTTCACGACCACACGCATTCGTGTAGCGGCTGCCCACGACCAGGTCTGCCCTGTCTTCTAGGATCGGCACGACCAGCGCCTCGAGATCCGCCGGATCGTGCTGCCCATCTCCATCCATCAAAGCGAGCACCTCGTAGTCCAGGTGTTCGATCGCCGCGATGCCCATACGGAGCGTGGCGCCCTTCCCCCGGTTCGTGGTCGCCTCCACGGTGCCACAACCGGCGTCTCGGGCGACCCGAACGGTGTCGTCTGTGGAGCCATCGCTCGCTACCGCGACCATGACCTCGTGGCCACGGACCCGCTCGGGAACGAGTGGTAGCAGTCGACCGAGCTGAGATGCCTCGTTGTAGGCAGCTATGAGGACGGCAATCACAGCCCTTGCCTGCACCCGGCCGCAATGCGTGGGGTCAAGCCCCGAGACACACATGGCGGCCGGCGGATCACGACTCGGCCCCGGCGTAGCTTGCCAGCATCTTCATGTAGTTGGCTCGAATGAAGCCGTCCGGATTCGCTGCGTTCGCCAATCCCATCGAGCCACGCATCTGCTCGACGGATTCGTACCCTTCTGCATCGAGCCACGCCTTCATCTCAGTGAGCACAACACCGACGTGGCCGGGACCATTGCGCAGCAGGGCTGAGGCCATCATCGCCACGTTTGCCCCCGCGAGATAGGCCTTGAGGGCGTCCGACGCTGAGTGGACTCCGCTGGTCACCGCGAGATCCCCGCGCACCTGACCCGAGAGGATCGCTACCCAGCGCAACGGCAGTCGCAGTTCGTGAGGTGAGCTCAATTGGAGATTCGGCGTCACCTTGAGCTCCTCCAGATCGATGTCCGGTTGATAGAACCGGTTGAAGAGCACTAGACCATCTGCCCCGGCTTCCGCCAAGCGACCCGCCATGTGTGCCAGCGAGCTGAAGTACGGCCCGATCTTCACCGCGATCGGTATGTCGACCACCTCGCGTACGGCTCCCACCAGATCGAGGTAGCGGCTCTCGACCTCGCTGCCCGTGGCGTAGCCGTCGGTGGGAATGAGGAAGATGTTGAGTTCGAGGGCAGCTGCTCCTGCGGCCTCGATCTTCCTCGCATAGCGGACCCATCCGCCCCGGGTCGTCCCATTGAGGCTCGCCATCACCGGGATCGAAAGCGCCTCGGTCGCGGCCGATACGTGCTCCAGGTAGAGCTCAGGTGCGCTGCGGGCGATGATCTCGGGCAAGTACCCGGTGAGCGCCTCCGCGAAACTGTCCGCTCCCCGTTCAGCAAGCCGCTGCAGGTCCATCGCTTCCTGCTCGATCTGTTCCTCGAACAGCGAAGGAAGCACGACCGCTGCCACCCCGGCTGCTTCCAGAGCCTTGAGCGAGTCCAGATCACCCGTGAGCGGGGACGACGACGCCACGAGCGGATTGGCTAGATCCAAGCCGAGGTATCGGGTCGAAAGATCCACGGTCATGAACGGGACTCCTCTCTGTCCTCGACGTCTGTGATCACACGGTCGATGTCCGAGAACTGCTCATAGAGATTCCAGCGCTCGTCGATGTCGTTCTGCGCCATGGCAAAGAGTCGTTCTGCCGTCGCCGGATCGGATCTCGCCAGCATGGCGAAGCGCGCCTCCTTGCCGGCGACCTCAGCAAACGACAGTTTGGGTTTCCTACTGTCCAAGTTGAAGGCATGTTTGCCCTCGAGGGTCACCCGAGGGTCGTAGCGGTACAGCGGCCAATAGCCCGAATCCACCAGGTCCTTCTGGTGCGTCATCGACGTCTCCATGTCGATTCCATGAGCGATGCACGTGCTGTACGCAATGATCAGCGAGGGCCCATCGAAGCTCTCAGCTTCGATCAAAGCCTTCACGGACTGGGTGTTGTTGGCACCCATCGCGACTTGAGCCACGTAGACGTCCTCGTAGGCCATGGCGATCTGACCAAGGTCCTTCTTGGCGATCGTCTTTCCGCCTGCCGCGAACTTCGCGACAGCCGCCCGGGGGGTTGCCTTCGAGGCTTGACCGCCGGTGTTGGAGTACACCTCCGTGTCGAGCACCAGTATGTTGAGGTTGCGGCCGGAGGCGAGCGCATGATCGACACCCCCGAAGCCGATGTCATAGGCCCAACCGTCGCCGCCGACGATCCAGACTCCCTTGCGAACCAGCGTGCCCGCGATGACTTCCAGCCTGCGGGCTCTCGGATCATCCACCGTCTTGAGCGGGGCAACGAGCGCTGCGACCCTTTCTCGTTGTGCCTCTACTCCGGCGTGGTCGGATTGGTCCGCTTGGAGCAATCCAGCTGCCAATTCGGCGCCCACATCGCCCACTAGCTGCTCCACGAGCATGCGAGCCTCGGTCTCCTCATGGTCGAGAGCGAGGCGCATGCCGAGCCCGAATTCGGCGTTGTCTTCGAACAGCGAATTGGACCAGACGGGACCCCGCCCTGCCTCGTTCGTCGTCCACGGGGTAGTGGGCAGGTTGCCGCCGTAGATGGAGGAGCACCCCGTCGCGTTGGCGACCAGGATCCGATCGCCGAATAGCTGGGTGAGCAGCTTCAGATAGGGCGTTTCTCCGCACCCGGAGCATGCCCCCGAGAACTCGAACAACGGTTCGAGCAGCTGCGATCCCTTGATGGTCCCCAGGCTTATCTGGGTTCGATCGATCTCAGGCAGCGAGAGGAAGAAATCGAAGTTCTCCCGCTCCGCTGCGAGGTGCTCCTCCTTGATCTCCATGTTGATGGCCTTGTGCCGCACGACTTCTTTGGATTTCGCAGGGCACACGTCGACGCATACACCGCAGCCGGTGCAATCGTCTGGAGCAACCTGGATGGTCATCAGATGGTCCGGCAACTCTCGCGATCGGAACGGCCGCGACTTGAACGTGTCCGGTGCCTCCGCCAGATCGTGGGTCGTGAATGCCTTCATTCGGATGGCGGCATGTGGACAGACGATGGTGCACTTCGCGCACTCGATGCAGATCTCGGGGTCGAAGATCGGGATTTCCTTGGCGATGCTCCGCTTCTCGTACCTGGTGGTGCCGGTTGGGAAGGTCCCATCAACCGGAAGCGCACTCACAGGGAGCAGATCGCCTTCTCCGGCGAGCATCCGCGCCGTCACTCGAGTCACGAAGTCGGGGGCACCTGCAGGAACAATGTCGCGTTGCTCCATATTGGAGGTCACGGTGTCTGGAACCTCGACCTGGGCGAGGGCGGCTCGCGCCGCATCCACCGCAGCGTGGTTCCTCTCCAATACCGACTCTCCGAACCGCCCATAGCTCTTGTCGATGGCTTCCTTGATCGCTGCGTTGGCCTCGTCCGGCTCCACGACTGCACTGAGGACGTAGAAACAGGTCTGGAGCACCGTGTTGATTCTGCCACCGAGCCCAACCGAGGCGGCTACTCCCGCACCATCGACGACCCAGAAGTCGAGTCGCTTCTCGATGATCTGCCGCTGTGCGGCGCGCGGAAGATGATCCCATACGTCGTCCGGCCCGTACGGGCTGTTGAGGAGGAAGGTGGCGCCCTCTCGGGCCACGGAGAACACATCCATCTTCTCGAGGAACCCGAACTGGTGGCAGGCGACGAAATCGGCCTGTTCGATCAGGTAGGTAGAGCGGATCGGCTCCGGCCCGAACCGCAAGTGTGACACTGTGATGGCCCCGGACTTGCGTGAGTCGTACACGAAGTAACCCTGGGCGTTCAGGTCGGTGTGCTCTCCGACGATCTTCACGGAGTTCTTGTTCGCGCCAACCGTTCCGTCCGCGCCCAGCCCATAGAAGACCGCGCGCAGGCCTTCGGATTGCTCCGTCGACCATTCTTTGTCCCACGGGATGCTGAGGTGGGTGACGTCGTCGATGATTCCGACGGTGAACCGACGTGGCGGGTCCGGCTGTCCTGCCGTGTCGAAGATGGACTTCACCATTCCAGGAGTGAATTCCTTCGAAGACAGGCCGTACGTGCCCCCGATGACCAGAGGCGGAACCGGCCACGCAGACCTCCCCGCCTGCGTCTCTTCTGCCATGGCGGCAAGGATGTCGGTGAACAAGGGCTCACCGACTGCACCCGGTTCCTTCGTGCGGTCGAGGACGACAACACGGCGCACCGAATCCGGCAGCGAAGCGAGGAAGGCAGCGGCCGAAAAAGGCCTGTAGAGGCGTACCTTGAGCAAGCCGACCTTCTGTCCTTCTGAAACGAGGCGTTCGACCGCCTCGCCGGCTGCCCCGGCACCAGAACCCATCATGACGATGACCGTCTCGGCCTCGGGGTCTCCCTCGTAGTCGAACAGGTGGTAGCGCCGGCCCACCTGCACCGCGAAACGATCCATCACGTCCTGGAGCCGGTCGGGCAAGACGAGGTAGTAAGGGTTGGCCGCTTCACGCGCCTGGAAGAAGACGTCCGGATTCTGCGCGGTGCCCCGCAACACCGGCGCGTCGGGATCGAGGCGGCGCAGCCGGTGCGCGAGGACTGCATCCATCGGGATCAGCTCCCGGAGGTCGTCGTCGCTGAGCTCCTCGATCTTGTTCACCTCGTGCGAGGTCCGAAAACCGTCGAAGAAGTGAAGGAAGGGTACGCGAACATCGAGGGTCGCGGCCTGGGCAATGAGGGCGAAGTCGTGGGCTTCCTGCACTGAGCTGCTGGCGAGCATCGCCCAACCGGTAGATCGGGTGGCCATTACGTCGGAATGGTCGCCGAAGATCGACAGTGCGTGGGTCGCCACGGTGCGAGCGGCCACGTGGAAGACGGCAGGGGTGAGTTCGCCCGCGATCTTGAACATGTTCGGAATCATCAGGAGGAGGCCCTGGGATGCGGTGAACGTGGTTGTCAGGGCACCACCCTGCAGGGCGCCATGCGCGGTGCCCGCGGCGCCCGCCTCACTCTGCATCTCTACAACCTGAGGAACCGTTCCCCAGATGTTCTCTCGGCCTGCTGCCGACCAGTCATCCGCGTGCTCACCCATGGGTGAGGCCGGCGTGATCGGATAGATGGCAATTACTTCATTGGTACGAAACGCTACGGAGGCCGCTGCTTCGTTTCCGTCTACGGTGACGAAGCGGCGACCCGACTGTGATGGGGGCACGAATCTACTCCTGCTCCGGGTGCAGACCTATCCCAACATGGACGCCCTCCCTGCAATAGGGCAAGAGGACCCTGATCTGGCCGGTTCGCTGACGGCTGACTTCCGCTTTTCCCCGGAGCCGTGACCTATCGGATCCGGTGTTCCGAGGGGTTCGACGTAGCTACGCTCCCAAGCGACAGAGGAGCGTGACGAGTGAGCTGTGCGAAGTGTGGGACCGAGAATCCCACCGGTGCCGCATTCTGTATGGCTTGCGGGTCACCCTTGAGCCTCGCTTGTCCTTCGTGCGCGACCGCACTTCCCGGTGGTGCGAGATTCTGCTTCTCGTGCGGCACGGAGATCGGGAGTCCAGCACCAGTCGAACCCGCCGCGCCCTCACCCGAGGCGCCGCTCGACCAAGACGAGAGTCTCACCAGGTACATACCGTCCGAACTCCTCAGCAAGCTCGAGTTCGCCGCGTCGAGCGGCGGGATGCAGGGGGAACGCCGCAAGGTCACGATGTTGTTCTGCGACGTCGAAGGTTCCACCGCGGCAGCCGAGCAGCTCGACCCCGAGGAATGGGCAGACATCATGAACGGCGCCTTCGAGCACCTCATCGCGCCTGTGTACCGCTACGAAGGCACGCTGGCCCGGCTGATGGGCGACGCGATTCTGGCCTTTTTCGGGGCCCCGATCGGCCACGAGGACGATCCGGAGCGGGCCGTTCTCGCCGCGCTCGGGATCATCGAAGAGATCGAGCCATACCGCGCCGAGGTGCGTGATCAGTGGGGGATCGATCTCGATGTGCGCATCGGCATCAATACCGGGCTGGTTGTGGTGGGGGCCGTCGGTTCCGACCTGAGGGTGGAGTACACCGCGATGGGTGACGCGGTCAACCTGGCGGCGCGGATGGAACAGTCGGCCGAAGCGGGAACGATCCAGATTACGGAAGACACGAAGGCTCTGGTCGAGAAGCTCTTCGACGTGGTTCGGCTGGGCGCGATCGACGTGAAGGGCAAATCGCAGCCGGTGCAGACGTACCGGGTCGTGCGGGTCCTGGAACGCCCTGAGAACCTTCGAGGTGTCGAGGGGCTCAGTTCGCCCCTGATCGGAAGGAGCGACGAACTCGACCGGCTCGTGGGCGCGGTGCACGAGGTGATGCGCTCCGGACAGGGCCGAGTGATTTCGGTGATAGGTGAAGCCGGCCTGGGTAAAACGCGCCTGGTGGCCGAACTGCAGGACCGGTTGGCGACCGAAGCCGCAGCCCCCGGGTGGCATGTCGGCCGATCGCTGAGTTACGAGAAGACGACGCCGTATACCTCTGCCAGAAGGGTGCTTCGATCACTCCTCGGCCTCACGGGCGAAGAGTCAGACGCCGAAGCGTGGCGTCGGATCGTGGCGAGCGTCATGCAGGCCACCCCTGGCAGGTCCGCCGAGATCGCGCCATTCCTGGCCTGGCTCCTCGAGGTGCCGGTTGATGACGAGTACGCCCACCGGATCAGCTATCTGCAGCCGCCCCAACTGCGGGCCGAGGCGTTTCGAGCCGCGCTCGAGCTGATCGAGGCGGTGTCCTCGCAGCGACAGACGGCCATCGTATTCGAGGACCTGCATTGGGCAGACGACGCTTCGATCGAACTCGTCGAAGCGATGCTCGAGATCGTGGATCGATCGATGCTCGCCATCATCCTCCTCTTCCGCCCGCGCCGTGACGAGCCCGCCTGGCGGGTGCATCAGCTGGCGGAGCAGCAGTATCCCCACCTCTACGTACCCGTCACCCTGTCCCCGCTGAACGACACCGCGACCCGGGAATTGGTGGCATCCCTACTTGCCGTCGACGGCCTCACCGACGAAGTGCGGAAGCGCATCCTGGAGCGGGCAGATGGCAATCCGTTCTTCGTGGAAGAGATCATCCGAACGATGATCGATGCGGGCGTCGTCCGCCACGACGGGAGTCGCTGGGTGGCGACCCAGGACGCGGGGGCTTTTGAGGTACCCGAGAACCTGAGAGCGGTGCTCACCACCCGGCTGGATCGGCTCGATGAGCCGACACGCAGCATCGCGCAGGCAGCAAGTGTCGTCGGCAGACGTTTTCGCTACGACGAACTTGCGGCCGCGACGGCAGATGTGAGTGGTCTCGACACAGGACTCGCCGAACTGCAGCGAAGGGAACTGATCACAGAGGTGACTCGGATCCCGAAACGGATGTATGCATTTCGGCACGCGTTGCTGCAGGAGGCGACGTATGCGACGGTGCTGCTGAAGCAGCGGACCCAGCTCCACAGCAGCGTGGCTGAGTTCCTCATCGCGATCAGCCCGGAACGAGTGTCCGACATCGCAGACCATCTCGTGGCAGGGCGCCAGAGCGCTCGGGCTATCCCGTTTCTCGTCGCGGCAGGTGAGGCAGCTGCGGGTGCCTACGCGTTGGACGCGGCTGCGGCCCGTTTCGATCAGGCCCTCGATCTGATTGACGACGAGACCGACTCAGCCTTGCTGCGGCGGTCCCTGGAGGGACGAGGGAAGATCGATGAATACCGATTCGATCTCACGGCAGCAGCGGATATCTACCAGCAACTGATCGATGAAGGAGAGCGTCGCGGCGATGTGCGCATGCAGGTGTCAGGGATCAACAAGCGCAGCTTGATTCGCGGATTCTTCTTCGACGAACGAGAGGCTGCGCTGGAGCAGCTGGGTGCCTCGGAACAACTGGCTCGTGATTTGGACCTTGGCGACGGCCTGGTGGAAGCCTGCATCTCGCAGTGCTACCTCCGCACCGCGTATGCGGAGTTCGATGAGGTGGAGCACTACATGAAGGAGGTGACGGCACTCGGGATCGAGACGGGAGCCGAGGAGCCGACCCTCTTCGGCATGACTCACTATGCCAACACGCTGCTGTTCCTGACACGGTTCGATGAGGCGCTGCTGGAGTCGGAAGCCGCTCTGGCGCGAGCCGAAGAGCTCGGTAATCTCCACTACCAGGCGGAGCTGCTCACCTTCGCGATCCCGATCTGCCACATGAGGAATGGCGACGTCGAAGCTGCGAACGCCTCCGTGGAACGCGGCATGGAAATCGCGCAGCGGATCGGGGATCGGGCATCCGAGGCGGTTGCAGGAGTCTTCCAGGGCAAGGCAGCCATGGCTCGAGGTCATGTCGAAGATGCCGTGGCGCTGTTCCGTCGAGCGGTAGCAGCCGCCGACGCCACCGGCCTTCCGTCGTACCGCGCGATGAGCATGTGCGCCACGGGAACGTGTCAACTCCAGATCGGCGGGCCGCTCCTGGAGCGAGCCTTGGCGTTGCACAACGAAACGTTGGATGTCATGGAACTGCCGACAGGGAAGGGCCTGGGAGCCTGGCTCTGGTCCGAGATCGCGTACTGTGCAATGGCAGCAGGCCACCTTGACGATGCCCAGGGCCTCTTCGACCGGGCACTCAACGAGCAGACGATGATGATGCACCTGGCGCGACCGGTAGCGCTGCTCGGGAAGGCAGAGCTCGCCCTGAAGTATGGGCGGATCGAGGAGGCTCGGGTGTTTCATGCTGAGGCGGCTGCCTACGTGGAGCAGCATGACATGTGGGATCAAAGGGCTGAGATCGGCTACGTCGCCGGTGTCGTAGATGCTGCGGGGGGCGACCACACGGCAGCCTTGGAGCGGTTCGCGGCCTGCGAGCAACTGCTGCTCGAGTCGGGCATGCGGCGCAGGCTCATCGAACTCGAGGCGGCGCGGGCACGCTCGCTCGACGTACTCGGACGAAGCGAGGAAGCGGCCGCGGCTCGGGCGGCAGGCAAGGCAATCGCCACCGAAATCGAGACATCGATCCACGACGGTGAGCTACGAGCGGCCTTCCTCCAAGGATCGAGCGAAATGCTGGGGTTGTCGACTGCTTGAGAACCCTTCGGATGCCGACATCCCATCAGCGGCATAACCAGGAGAAGTCCGTGTTTCCCCCGCTGACGATGACCCCGACCCTGGCGCCGGGGATCTCGGGCGCGATCCGGCGCAACGCGGCGAGTCCGGTCGCTCCCGACGGCTCGACCACGAGCTTCATGCGTTCGAGGTGGAAGCGTGCGGCGGCTGCGATCTCCGCCTCACCCACCAGCACCACGCGCAGGTCGCCCTGCCGCAGAATCGCAAAGGGCCGTTCCCCTACCGCGGTCAGCAGACCGTCTGCGATGGTTTCCGGGTTCGCGACGTCCGGCTGAAGGACGCCGCCAGCGAAGGACCGGTAAGCGTCGTCGACGGCTTCCGGTTCGGCAGCGACGAGGTCGGCGCGCGGGACGCGATCTCGGACCACGAGGGCTGTGCCCGACATGAGACCGCCGCCGCCGATGGGTGCGATCACGACATCGAGATCCCCCAGCTCCTCGATCATCTCTAGCGCCGCGGTTCCCTGCCCTGCGATCACGTCCGGATGCTCGAAAGGGTGGATGAGCGTGCCACCGGTCGCGGACACGACTCTGGCTGCCTCGGTCCGGCGCTCCTCGTGGCCACAGAGCACTACCCGGGCACCGTAGCCGGCAACCGCCTCCTGCTTGACGGCAGGTGCGTGGCGGGGCATGACCACCGTGCAGGGAATGGATCGGATCGCCGCCGCGTAGGCAAGGGCCTGGCCGTGGTTGCCTGACGAGTGGGTGACGACACCTCTGGCGGCAGCCGCTTCGTCGAGGAGCAGGACGGCGTTGACGGCACCGCGCGCTTTGAAGGCACCTACTTTTTGGAGGTTCTCGCACTTGAAGAATGCCCGGAGCCCCAACTCCGTATCGAGCCGCGCCGACGTGGCGATGGGGGTGCGGTGGATGTACGGTGAGATACGATCCCGAGCCGCTACCACCTCGGCGATGGAGGGCAGGGGAGTGTCCGGCATCTCGCGATACTAGGAGCCGCAGCGGATTCCCACCGGCCAATTGAGCCCGACGGGAGCACGAGAGGAGCCGGGTAATGCAACAGAGCGCTGGGATCTTGCTCTATCGAGTCCGAGACGCTGAGTTGCAGGTGCTGATCGGCCATCCCGGCGGACCGCTGTGGGCGCACCGCGACAACGGCGCCTGGTCGATCCCGAAGGGTCTGCTCGAGTCGGGAGAAGACGCGTTCACGGCCGCGCGGCGCGAGTTCGTCGAAGAGACGGGTTTCAGGGTGCCGCACACAGCCCCGATGTCGCTGGGAACAGTCGTACAAGCTTCAGGCAAGCGAGTCACCGCCTGGGCACTTGAAGGTGAAGCCGACCCTGCGCTCCTTGTCAGCAACCCGGTGGAGATGGCCTGGCCGCGTGGTTCGGGACATCGCGTCACGTTCCCCGAAATCGATTGCGTGGTGTGGGCGGGCGTAGATGAGGCCCTGGTGAAGCTCAACCCGGCGCAGACGGAATTCGTACGACGTCTGGGCGAGCAATTGAGGTCTCAAATCGACCCTTGACCACATAACGTGGTACCACATACACTGTCGGTGGCTCGGGGACAGGGAAGGCCGCAAGGAATCTGAAGGAAAGCGGCCTCAATGGACCAGTTGTCGACCAAGCTGACCTCCCAGACGTTCACCACACTGAAGAAGGGTGGGTACGACGCGGACGAGGTCCACGATTATCTCGATCGACTTTCGCTGCTCGTCGCGCGCGTTGAGGAACAGCTCGCGATCGCCCGCACCCGCGTCGTCGAGCTCGAGAAGCGGATCAAGGGTGATCAGGACGCCGAGACTGTGGTGCAAACGGCGTTTCTCGCCGCGGCGGAAGCCAAGTCGAAGATGCTCCAGGAGGCAGAAACCAGAGCAGCCGAGATCATCAGTGCAGCAGAGAGCACCGCGGGAGCGGGCAGCGGTGCCGCAGACGAAGCGGCCGCGGCGGCGGCCAGGCGGGAAGCCGAGGCCATTCTGCTCACCGCCAAGCAGAAGCTCGTGGAGTCCGAGGAGGAAGCGCAACGCAGAGTCGCAGGTGCCAACTCCCAGGCTGAGCAGATACTGGCTTCAACGAGGCGACGTGCCCTCACCACGGTCGGCGACGACCACCGCGACGGCGGAAGAGGCGTCGAAGAGGCACGTGCCGAACTGCAACGACTCGTGTTCATGATTCGAAGCCTCAAGAGCCTCATCAGCGACAGCTTCGCTCAGGCAGATGAGCCGGATACTCGCCTCAAGAGCATGCTCGGCGACGCCGAAGCTCTCGTAGGGATCGTTGAGGGCGACCACGTGGATCCTGCCACCGCCTGAGACGGTCCAGCCAACGCGGTTACTGCCGAACCCCCGGTACGATCTGCACTGTAGGACCTGAGGCGGTATGGCGAGAAAGAACAAGAAGCTGAACCAGCGCCTCGCATCGCTGGACCGCAAGCCGGGCGCCCCCGGCAAGCCCGGAGCGGAGAATCCGTTCGCGACGGGTCCCGGCGGCGAGGAAGGCCCGGTACTGGACACGACCGGTTTCGTGATGGTTGCGGTGCTGGGATTCATCGCGCTCAGCGCACTTGCCGTGGTGTTTGGAATGCAGCGGATCGAAGACGACCTCGAACGGAGGGCCAACCGCGCGTTGCGGTCAAATCAGATCGAGGACGTCGAGGTAGTGGCCACCGGTCAGGATCTCGTCATCACGGGCACCGTACGCGAGGAAGGCCAGGTCGGAGGGGCGGCGCGTCTCGTCGCTTCGGTTCGTGGCGTTCGGAGCGTGGATCCCAACGTGGAATGGGTCCCGCCCCGGACGACAGAGGATGTCGAATTGGTGACGGATCCATTCGTGATCGCATGGAGTGGGCCCAAGGTGGTGGTGACCGGGACGCTGTCCGATGACGCAACACGCGATGCAGTCATCGAGGTGGCGGAGGCGACGTGGACAAACGTCGAGACCGCGGACCTCGTCGTCGTAGCCGGCCTCGCTGCCGAGCGCGACTGGCTGCCCGCGATTCTGCGCCTCACCGAGGAGATGGCGGAACGCATCGGTCTCGGCGAGATCGTGGCGAATCCGGCCGCCGGTGTTGTCAAGGTCTCGGCGGAATTCGAGACCAGGCAAGAGCACCGTGAAGCCAAGGACAAGACTGAGGACATTCTGGCGACCGTAACCCTTGCCTTTTCGAGCGGCCTCACCGTCAAGGACGCCCCCAGACCGACGATTCAAGCCGTGACCGAACTCCAGGAAGACATCGATGAGTTGATCCTCGGGCAGGTCGTGGAATTTGAGACTGCCAGCGACATCATCACCGACAACGGCAAGCAACTTCTCGACGAGGTCTTCGCGGCCCTCGACCAGTTCCCGTCCGTCCCGGTCGAGATCGCGGGTCACACCGACGACAAGGGGACCCCCGAATACAACATGGATCTCTCGCTGCGCAGAGCAGAAGCGGTGTTGACGTATCTGGCCGCAAGAGGGGCAGACTCCACGCGGTTCGTCGTGGTTGCCCATGGCGAGACCCAGCCGATCGCAGACAACGAAACCGCTGAAGGCAGAGCGCGAAACCGCCGAATCGAATTCATCGCCCTCGAGGAGTAGCAGATGGGTTACGTTGCCTCACAGATCATCATCTGGATGTTGCTTGCCGCCGTGTTCGGGTTCGCCATCGGCTACTTCGCTCGGGGTCGCAGAACCAAAGGCCGCAAGCGCCGCTTGCCTACCGCAGGGCGCCGCTAGCCGGGAAGCGTGGCTCGGCCCGCCGCCATCATCGTCGTTCACGTCCAGTAGCCTTTGGGAAGCAGCGACGAGGGAGGCCAGAGAGTGGAGCACACGTCAGCAGGGCACCTGCATTGGGAGACAGCCCCGCCGGACTTCTTCACCGGTCGAGCATGGTTCGGCCCTCTCTCCGAGCCGCAGCAAGAGAACGGCTTGGTAGCCCTGGCCGTTCAATTCGAACCGGGTGCTCGTACCAATTGGCATCACCACCCCGGCGGCCAGGTCCTCTACGTCGCGTCCGGGGCCGGCTACGTCCAGAACACCGGAGGCGAGACCGTGGCGATGGCCGCCGGCGATGTCGTGGAGATTCCTGCGGGTGAGGTCCACTGGCACGGAGCGACCGCGGTTTCGCCCATGACGCACCTGAGTCTGACGACCCACGGGGCAACGGTGTGGGAAGGTCCGGTGACGGACTCTCAGTACCAGAGCGCGGCCTCTTAATCCGTGGTGGACAACCCGACCGGTTCGCTTCCGACACCGCCAGACCGGCGCCCAATCGGCACGACATGGCATCGGATCGGCGCGCTGCCCTTGGTCGAGGCGAACGAGGTGACCGAGGTCGTGATCGCAGACCGGGCGCTCTGCGTAACGCGGACCGCAAACGGCTATGGCGTGCTGGACAACCGCTGCCCTCACCAAGGGGGACCTCTCGGCGAAGGTCAGATCGAGGATGGCTACCTTCGCTGTCCCTGGCATGGATTCGAGTACGACCCGGTGACCGGAGCACCTCCCGAGGGGTACGGAGACTTCGCCGTCAGCTATCCATGCGAGGAACGCAACGATGGCCTTTATGTAGAACTACCTGCGTACGAAGACCGTCCCACTCTCATGGATCAGATGGTGGACGTGATGACCGACTGGGGGGTCGATACCGTCTTCGGGATGGTCGGGCACTCGAACCTGGGGCTGGCGGACGCGCTCCGGCGTGCCGAGGCCGATGATCGGCTCACGTATATCGGCATCCGGCATGAGGGGGCGGGAGCCTTTGCGGCATCTGCGTACGCCAAGCTCACCGGACACCCTGCCGCCTGTTTCTCGATCGCGGGTCCCGGGGCTACGAATCTGCTGACAGGGCTGTGGGACGCAAAAGTGGATCGGGTACCGATTCTGGCACTGACGGGCCAGGTGCAGACGCAGGTCCTGGGGCCGGGCGCCTTCCAGGAGATCCCGACTGCGGCGGCTTTCGAATCCGTCGCGGAATGGAGTCAGACGGTCCTCGTTCAGGACAATGCCACCGAGTTGATGGCCTTGGCACTCAAGCATGCGGTCGTCGAGCGGGACGTCGCCCATCTGATCTTCCCGGACGATGTCCAGGAGCAGCCGGGATTGGACGATCCTCCCCCGCGACCCGTGGCCGGACGCATGGCGGGCACTGCGGTATCACCGCCTGCAGATGAACTGGCCAGAGCGGTCGACATGCTGGACGGAGCGCGACGCCCCGCGATCATCGTGGGCAACGGGGCGCGGCCGTACCGCCACGAGATCATCGCCCTGGCGGAACAACTCGATGCTCCGGTGATCACTACGTTCAAGGCCAAGGGATCGATTGCAGATACCCACCCGCTGGGATGCGGGGTCTTGGGCCGCTCCGGAACACCGGTTGGTTCGTCGATGATGGGGCGAGCCGATTGCTTGCTGGTGCTCGGTGCCTCCTTCTCGAATCACACGGGGATTTCGGAGAAGAAGCCGACCATCCAGGTCGATTTCGACCGGATGATGCTCGGCAAGTTTCATCCGGTCGACATCCCGCTGTGGGGAGAGATCGGTACGACTATCGAGCTACTCCGCAACCACCTGGCGGCGAGCGCGAGACCGCACGTCATGGCAGAGATCGCAGAACGCTGGCAGGTTTGGCGCGCAGAGAAGGCGCGAAGAGCCCATCTCGTCGACGAAGCAGGCCGCATGCACCCGGCTTCGCTCTTCGAGACGCTCAGCCGGGTTGTAGCCGCAGACGCGGTGCTACCAGTCGATGTAGGCAACAACACCTACGCCTTCGGCCACTACTTCGAGTGCAGTGGCGAACAGGACGTCCTCATGTCTGGATATCTCGGATCGATCGGGTTTGCACTGCCTGCCGCGTTGGGTGCTTGGGCCGCGACTCGGGGCACGCGCCAAATCGTCTCGATCGGCGGCGACGGGGGCCTCGGTCAATACCTCGCCGACTTCACGACCGCGGTGAAGTACCGGATGCCGATCACCCATGTAGTCCTGAACAACGACGAACTTGCCAAGATCAGCCGCGAACAGGTTGGAGCGCTGCGACCGGTGTGGCAGACCTCGCTGGCCAATCCGAACTTTGCCGAGTTTGCAGACCTGTGCGGAGGCCGGGGGTATCGGGTCGAGCACCCCGACGAGCTGGAGGATGCTCTCACCGCGGCGCTTGCTGTCGATGAGGGTCCGTCGCTGGTCGAGGTGCGCACTTCAGGTCGATGGGTCTGAGTCGATCGGCAGCCTGTCGGAGACCATTGAGTTCGCACTCGGTGCCGAAGTCTCGCGCCGTGAAGTGAGATACGCACCAATGAGCACGAGGGCGACTCCGAAGAGCGCGACCAGTGTGACCACGTCGCCGCGGACCGTGACACCGAGGACCACCGCAACGATCGGAATGAAGTAAACGGCGACGGCACCGCGGGTCGCGCCAGCTCTACCTACCAGTGTGGTCATCATCACAAAGGCCACCCCGGTTCCGAGTACCCCAAGCGCGACGACGGCAGCTGCCGCCCCCCATGACCATTCGGACGGCCCGAGCGACCACACGCCGAGAGGAAGCGTGAGCACGACTGCCACCGCCAGCGATCGCAGCAACACAGGGAGCCCTCCGTACTTTTGCTGCAACGGAACCGCCAGGTTGACGGCGAGCCCGTACAACGTGACCGCGACCAGAACGAGGGTTATGCCGAGCGCAGAACTGGCACTGTCTGCATCGGGAATCGTCAGGAGCACCACACCACAGAAGCCGATCAACAGACCGATGGCCTGTTTGCTGCGGGGGAGGCGGCGCAGCAGGAGGACGGCAAATGCCGCACTGAACAGAGGCATCGCACCATTGAGCATCCCGGTGAGTGCAGAAGAGATCCACTGTTGTGCAAGGGGAAACAGCACGAAGGGCACCGCCATCCACACCACCCCGAGCAAGGCAACGGTTGGCCAGTCGGAGCGAGCTACGGGGGAGCGGGCGGCAGGGAACAGTGCGAGTGCCAGAAAGCCGAGGCAGAGGCGCCCAAAAGTGATCAGGCCGGGACTGAACGACTCCAGCGCGAAAGCAATGAGAACGAACGACGAACCCCAGATGAGGGCCACACCGGCCAGCAGCCCCCATTCAGCCGGTCCGAAAGCACCCGGTCGCGATCCCTCGGCAGAACGAAGTACGACTGGTCGATCCATAGTGCTGGTTTCGGGTCGGGGCCTGGGTGAACGGGAACGCTAGCCGTATGGTTCGCCATCCGGATCTGGCAGGGAGGAGGCATCGGTCCCGGCCTCTGCATCTGGTACAACAATCGGGGTGTGGCCCAGCGGACCCAGGGTAAGGATCAAGGCCGTGGCGAGTACCAGGAGCGAGCCTGCCACATACACCGCCCGCAGCCCCACCTCGGCTGCAACAAACCCTCCGACGCTGGCACCAAGCGGGATCAGCAGCCAGGAAAGGGTGCGGGTCGAGGCCATGACGCGCCCCAACAACCGATCAGGAGTGAGTTCCTGGCGCATTGTCGTGAACGCAACATTGGTCCAGCCGAGCCCCGCCAGCGCAAAGCCAGCAGGAATCACGGCAAGGAAGTCACCAGAGAACGACACCACGAGGAAACCACCGCCGAACATGAGCAGGCCAATGAGGTAGACGGGCCCCAAGCCAAAGAAGCGCACTGCCCGCGGTGCCACCAAGACGCCGACGGCACCAATCGCGGCCTGAAGCGCAATGAACAGCCCGACCTCGGCGGCGCCTTGGAACCACTGGTCGAGCACACCGGGGAGCGCGAGTTGTCCGGCGAGGCGATCTCTGACGAACAGGACCAAGAGAGCTTCGAGCGGAGCGAACACCAGGTTGACGACCGCGGCACCCAGTGTGGCCCACCGCAGGTGGGCCTCGCGAGCGACGAACCGAAGACCGCGTGCCATTGCGTCCAGGAAACCCGGGCCCGAAGATCGTTCGGGGGTTCGGAGCTCCCGGACCTGCATCAGAAACGCGGCCGAAACCAGGAAGGTGAGTGCATCAAGCATGAATGCGGGCGCAAACCCGCCAGACACGACGAGCAGCCCGCCGACGGCAGGGCCCAGCGACAGCGCGAGGTTTCGCGCTACCGAAAGCCGGGTATTCGCGGTCAGGAGCATGTCTTCACCAACCACGATGGGCAGCATGGCGTTGAGTCCCGACTCGAACAACACGGACAACGACCCGAGTGCGAAGGCTGCCGCGAACACGATCTCGGGTCGGATGAAATCGGCCGCAACCGCGATGGCGAGAAACACAAACACGAGCGCCCGCACCATGTCGGTGTACACGAGGACTTTCCGAATGTTGGTTCGATCGAGCAGCACGCCGGCGGCAAAACCGAACAGGATCAGCGGAAGAGTTTCGAACGCGGCGGTGAGCCCAAGATCCTGCGGCCTGCCTGTCAGCGTCACGACGAGCCAGGGCAGGGTGAAGTAGGCGATGTAGTCTCCGAAGAGCGAGATCGCCTGTCCGACCACCACCGGGCGCAGGTTGCGCCTCGCCCTGGTCGAACGGCGCAGCTCCCCAGCCGTATCCTGCGACTCGTTCACGCCGGCATCGTACCGGCCTCGAGCAGCACGCTGTAGGGTGCGCGGGGAAGTGGGTCGCTCCCAGTTGGAGTAGCCTCCGTCCTGCAAGCTCCGTCGAACGGTCCCAGGGGAGCAACATGGCGACGAAAGAACTTCCCGAGCTCATCAGAGAGTTCGTGGATATGGCGAGGGCGTACCTCCGTCAGGAGACGGTGGAACCGGCCAAGGCGCTGGGCCGCTTCATTTCCTACGTGGTTGGCGCCGCCGCAGCCTGGGCCCTCGGTGCCTTGTTGGTAGCGGTTGCCCTCATGCGAGGCGTGATCTACCTGTTGCCGGATGGACCGTACTGGGAGGCGCTCGGCTACCTCCTTACGGCGTTGCTGCTCACCGGAGCCATCGCCGCCATCGTGTACGCCGGTCAGCGCGGTGACGAGGAAGGAGGCCAGGCATGACCATCGATCGGGATGACCTCGAGGCCAAACTGCGCCAAATCGAAGACGTCGTCGAGGAGACGAAACAGCAGGCGCAGTACACAGGTGTCGTCGTGGCCGTTCTCGTTGTAGCGACGGTGGCGTTTGCCTACTACTACGGCCGTCGCAAGGGCGCCAAAGCCGGCGGCGCGCGTGTCGAGGTGTACAAGCTCAGATGAAGATCAAGATGAAGGGCCTGATTCCGTACGGCCTCAATCGCATGTTCGGCGGGATGCGCCGCGGTCGCCCGATGTGGGCTGCCTTCGGTACTGCAGCCCTGATCGCCGGCCTGGCTACCAAGTATCGACCGCCGAAGCGTGAGTTGCTGGTGAAGAAGAAGCTCAAGAATGGGAAGAAGTACGAGATCACCTTCGTACGCGACGACGTGGGGGCGTAATGGCGCGCCAGCAGAAGACGATGGTCAGAGTGGTGGTGTGGGTCATCGTGATCGCCATGGTGCTCAGCATGGTTGCCGGTATCGCAACGATTGCTTTCGGCTGAGACCGCGTGTCCGCGCCCTTCGCCGCTGGTGATCCGTGTCTGATCTTCGACGCCAAGGGGCGCCGCTATCTCATCGAGCTCGTCGCCGGACGCGAGTTTCAGTACCACCGCGGCGTGGTCCCTCACGATGAGATCATCGGGTCAGATGAGGGGAGCCGCTTCGAATCCTCGATGGGTATGCGACTCGTCGCGGTTCGTCCCCGCCTGGCCGACTACACGCTGAAGATGAGCCGCAAGGCGACCGTGGTGTATCCGAAGGATGCAGGTGCGATCCTGATGTGGGCCGATATCGGGCCCGGCCAGCTGGTGGTCGAAGCAGGCACCGGCTCGGGAGCCTTGACGATGGCCCTGGCTCGGGCGGTGGTTCCGGGAGGGAAGGTGATCAGCGTCGAGCGGCGTAAAGATCACCACGAACGCGCCGACAAGCTCATTCGAGGGTTCTACGGGGAGCTCCCGGAAGCCATCGAGCTACGCGTCGGCGACGTCGAGGAGGTGATCCCGGAGATCGGGCCGGATCGGATCGTGCTCGATGTCCCCGAACCTTGGCATTCCGTCCCGCTCGCGGCTGACCACCTCAGCAACGGAGGTGTCTTCTGCTGCTACCTGCCAACCGTTCCGCAGTGTCAGACGGTTCGCGAAGCGCTCAACGAGACAGGCACGTATCTCGACGTAATGACCTTCGAGGTGATGATGCGGGAGTGGTCGGTTGAGGGGCGTTCGGTGCGACCCGAACACCGGATGATCGGCCACACGGGATTCATCACGGTGGCTCGAAAGGTGGAGGGCAAGGCGTGATCTCGTCATAGAGATCCTCGGCCGTAGCTGTTGTGCCTGTGCCGAAGCTCGCCGCCAGACCCAGCACAACAAGACGGTCCTCCCTGCCACAGGCGCCCAACCGGATCACCTCGACTGCACCGCGTTGCGGTTGTGTCGTGCGCCCCGGAAGGTGACCCGATAGGCAGGGGGTGCCCTACACTGCGAATACCGGCCGCGGTAGGCGGATTGAAGGTACCAAGGCAACTTGCCGATACGTTTCTGCCAGGAGGCAATGCGTGGTGGAACATACCGACGGTGACGTCCAACAGCTGAAAGCCACGATCGGGCTGCTCGAAGAGGAGCTCGCCGTTCTGCGCCGCCGTCTCCAGGATGCTCCTCGCCGGGTCCGGGTGCTCGAAGAGCGGTTGTTGGAGTCGAAGCACAAACTCGCTCAGGCCGCCTCCCAGAACGAGAAGCTCAGTGCCGCGCTGGAAGAGACTCGCGAGCAGCTCGCCCTCCTGCGCGAAGAAGTGGAGAAGCTCACCGCGCCGCCCAACCCGTTCGGCGTCATCCTCGGTATCAACGAGGACGGCACCGCTGATGTGTTCACCTCCGGACGCAAAATGCGGGTGAACGTGGAGCCCAACCTCGAGATCAAGGCGCTAGAGGTAGGCCAGGATGTGCTTCTCAACGAGGCGTTCAACGTGATCGACGTCCGTTCGTTCAGCGACGTCGGGGAAGTGGTCACGGTCAAGGAGATTCTGTCCGAAAAGCGGATGATCATCCTGGGCCGTGCAGACGAAGAGCGGGTCGTGGAAATCGCGGCACCGCTGCTCGGCGAGTTCGTGCGAGTCGGTGACCACGTCCGGATGGAGCCTCGCACCGGGCTGGTTTTTGAGAAGCTGGTCCGACCCGAGGTCGAGGAACTCGTGCTGGAAGAGGTTCCGGATGTCACGTACACGCAAATCGGGGGCCTCGGTGACCAGATCGAGATCATCCAGGACGCGATCGAGCTGCCTTACGTCTACAAGGACAGGTTCGGTGAGTACGACCTGGCTCCTCCCAAGGGCGTGCTGTTGTATGGGCCGCCCGGCTGCGGTAAGACGCTCATTGCCAAGGCGGTTGCCAACTCGCTCGCCAAGGCGGTCTCGGCCAAGGAGGGGAGAGACGACGCACGTTCCTACTTCCTGAACATCAAGGGGCCCGAACTACTCAACAAGTACGTGGGCGAAACGGAGCGCCAGATCCGCCTCATCTTCCAGCGGGCGAAGGAAAAATCCGATGAGGGAGTTCCCGTCATCGTCTTCTTCGATGAGATGGACTCCCTGTTCCGCACCCGTGGCACCGGCGTGTCCTCCGACGTCGAGTCCACGATCGTGCCCCAGCTGCTGTCGGAACTCGACGGCGTGGAAACGCTCAAGAATGTCATCGTCATTGGAGCCTCCAATCGCGAGGACCTCATCGATCCCGCCATCCTGCGGCCCGGCCGCCTCGACGTGAAGATCAAGATCGAGCGTCCGGACCAGGATGCAGCCAGACAGATCTTCCGCATCTACCTGGCGGAATCGCTGCCGTACTCTGAAACCCTCCTCGCGACACACGATGGTGACGTGACTGCGATGCTGGACGAGTTGGTGGAAGTGGTCGTGACCCAGATGTACGACATGTCGGATGCCAACCGCTTCCTCGAGGTTACGTACGCCAACGGCGATCGGGAAACCCTCTACTTCAAGGACTTCGCCTCGGGCGCGATGATCGAGAACATCGTGCGACGCGCCAAGAAGTATGCGATCAAGCGTGAGATTGCAGGCGAGCCCGATGGTCTGGTGCTTGCCGACTTTGTCACTGCTATCTCCCAGGAGTTCCGCGAGCACGAGGACCTGCCGAACACCACCAATCCGGACGACTGGGCGCGCATCTCAGGCAAGAAGGGTGAACGCATCGTCTACGTGCGAACGCTGATCGAAGGCGATGGCGAGAGCCGGACGATCGAAGCGGTGCCACCGGGTCAGTACCTGTGACGACGCCCGGGTCGACGTGAGCCTTCGTACCGTCATTGGAACCGAGATCGAATACGGGATCACGGTCCAGAACCAGGCGGACTTCAACCCCGTGCTGGCGTCGAGTGCGCTGATCAATTCCTATGCGGGAGACCGCGCCCGAATCCAGTGGTCGTTCGATGAAGAGTCGCCGGGGCGGGACGCACGGGGTTTTGGATTCGAGGATGCCCTGCCTTCGGAAATGGAGACGGGCCTGGTGAACGTCGTCCTGACCAACGGGGCACGGCTTTACGTCGACCACGCGCATCCCGAGTTCTCGACTCCGGAGTGTTTCGACCCCCTCGAGGCGGCGCTCTACGACAAAGCGGGGGAGGTGGTGATGGCCCGCGCGGTGCGTGCGGCTCAGACGCTGCTCCCGCAGGATCAACGAATGCTGGTCCACAAGAACAACAGCGACGGCAAGGGCAACTCCTACGGCGCCCATGAGAATTTCCTGACCTCGCGCGAATTGCCGTTTGGAGAAATCGTGAAGCACATGACCGGGTTCCTCGCTACCCGACAGATATTCACGGGATCCGGCAAGGTTGGGGCAGAGAACGGAAGGCCGGCCGTTGAGTTTCAGATCTCGCAGCGGGCCGACTTCTTCGAGGAGCAGGTGGGGCTCGAGACGACCCTCAAGCGCCCGATCATCAACACCAGGGACGAACCGCATGCCGACCCGGCGCGGTACCGGCGCCTCCACGTGATCATCGGAGATGCCACCCTGTCGGAACGGCAGACCTTCCTGAAACTCGGTTCGCTGGCATTGCTGCTCCAGGCCCTGGAGGACGGAGCGCTGCCGGAACCGATCTCGCTGCGGGATCCGGTTTCGTCGGTGTGGGAGATCAGCCACGATCCCAGCCTGTCCGCCGCGGTTGAGCTGATGGATGGAACCCACCTCACCGCGCTCGAGGCGCAGTGGCAGTACCTGGAGTGGGCAACGAAGTACCTGCAGCAGTCCGAACTAGGTGAGGTCTACCAGTCGGTGGTGGACACGTGGGAAGAGATCCTCACGACGCTGGAGACCGAGCCCCTAGCGGCGGCGGACCGGCTCGATTGGGTTGCCAAGTACCGCCTGTTGCTCGGCTATCGAGATCGCGACGGTGTCACCTGGGACGATTCCAAGCTGAAGTTGCTTTCTCTTCAATACCACGACGTGGACCCGGAGCGGGGGCTCTACCACCGGCTCGTTGCCGGGAACCGGATGCAGCGTCTGTTCGACGATGCGGAGATCGCCACAGCCGTTACGGAGCCTCCAGAACGCACGCGAGCCTATTTCCGGGGCAGGTGTGTGGCCAAGTTCCGCGACTCTCTCGTGGCTGCCAACTGGGATTCGCTGGTATTCGATACGGGTGAAGATGCGCTCAAACGAGTGCCTATGATGGAGCCGCTACGCGGTAGCAAGGCGCGTGTGGGTGGCCTGCTCGACCGATCCGACACCCCGGCAGCACTCCTGAGCGCACTTGGAGGCAACGATGGCTGAACAAGAGAAGAAGCAGACTCGCTCGGACGAACAGCAGGCGGACGAAGTCGATGTCGTCGAAGAACCGGTCGTCCAGGGCGAAGAGTTGACCGAGCGTATCGACGACCTCCTCGATGAGATCGATTCGGTTCTCGAGGAGAACGCAGAGGAGTTCGTCAAGAACTACGTTCAGAAGGGTGGCGAGTGACCGTCGGCGATCGCGGCTCGGGACTCCCGCTTGATCCCACGTTCCCGGATTCCAGCTTTCTCGCGCTTCTCGAGCACAACGGGATCCAACCAACCTGGGATGTGGACACCTCCGGCGTGCTGCCCGACGTCCCGGACGGCACCACCGTGCTCGCATTGCGCTACCGGGACGGCGTCGCCATGGCTGGCGACCGCAGAGCCACCGCAGGGAATGTCATCGCTCACCGCAGGGTGAAGAAAGTGTATCCCGCGGATCAGTACGCGGCAGTCGCGATCTCCGGCACCGCGGGAATGGCAATCGAATTGATCAAGCTGTTTCAGACCGAGCTGGAGCACTACGAGAAGATCGAAGGCAGCCGTCTCAGCCTCGAAGGCAAGGCCAACTATCTGGCGCGACTGGTTCGGGGACACCTTCCCCTGGCATTCCAGGGTCTCGTAATCGTTCCACTGCTCTGCGGCTACGACGAGCGCGACCAGGAAGGGCGGTTGTACACCTTCGACGTGGTGGGTGGCCGCTACGAAGAACAGGACTACGCGACGACAGGTTCCGGTGGCGCAGAGGCGCGTTCGTTCCTCAAGGCGATCTATCGAGAGGACTTGCCCGAGGCCGACGCACTGAACGCGGCCGTCGAGGCGCTCGTGGCCGCCGCCGAAGAAGATGCGGCCACCGGCGGGCCCGACATCCGACGCGGCATCTACCCGAACCTCGTCACCGTAACGGCAGACGGTTTCCGTGAGATCGAAACCGAGCAGGTTGGCGACATCGCCGCATCCGTCATGGAGGGTCGCCCATGAGCATGCCGTTCTACGTACCGCCCGAACAACTCATGAATGACCGCGCCGAGTTCGCGCAGAAAGGAATCGCCCGCGGCAGACCGATCGTCTTCGTCGAGTACGCAGCCGGGGTGCTGCTGATCGGTGAGAACCCCGGGTCATCGCTGCACAAGCTCAGCGAGATCTACGACAGGGTGGCATTCGCGGGGGTCGGACGCTTCAACGAATTCGAATCTCTCCGTGTCGCCGGGGTGAGGTATGCGGACCTCAAGGGCTACTCCTACGGACGCGGCGATGTGACGGCCAAGGGACTTGCGAACGCCTACAGCCAGACCATGGGGCAGATCTTCACCCATGAGGTCAAGCCGTATGAAGTTGAGGTACTCGTCGCGGAAGTCGGCGATGGCCCGGTGGACACCTCCATTTTCCGGATTCGCTACGACGGCAACCTCGCCACAGAGCACGACTTCGGTGCCATCGGGGGGGACCATGACGAACTCGCAGGACTCCTGGAGGCCGGATACGTGGAGCAATCTCCCCTTGAAGACGCGCTGCGGCTGGCGACCTCGAGCCTCGAGGCCTCCTATGAGCGGACCATCACGGATGCCGACTACGAGGCCGCAGTGCTCGATAGGAACCTGGATCGCCGGATCTTCCGGCGGGTGACCGAGGACGAGATCGGCTCGGCGAGGGGCTGAGCACTTGAGCCGGGGAGGCACCAAGCGCGCCCGCGCCGAGCAAGAGCGGCGCCGCCGAATCCGCGACCGCGCCGCATCCGCAGACGCAACCCGGAAGGACAAACGCGAGCCCAAGCCGAAACAAGGCAGGGGCAAGGCTGTCGCCCTCCACCTCATGAGCCTCCTAGCCCCACTCGTGATGGCCGCCGGCCTGCTCGTCTCCGGGCAGTGGACGGTGAATGAAGGCGAGGACCCTCCCGGATACGTCGAAGCGGTTGCCGACTTCCAGGCTCAGCTCGGATTCTCGAACGATCCCTACTGGCAGGACCCGGTCGGGTTCGGCTACATGCTCGTGGTGTGGTCGCTCGCGGCCGCCGTCTTCTGGCTGCTGATGGTCGTGGGCTGGCGACGGATCTATCGGAATGTGCCGTTCCTGGATCGGGACTGGAGTTCCGTGGATCAGTCATTCACGCTGCTGGTCGTGATCGCGGTGGCCTGGCTGGCGCGAGGCCTGTTCGGCTACACCCTGACGATGGAAAGCCTGGTCAGCATGGTATTCCTGCTGGCGCTCTATGTGCCGTTGTTCTCTGCAGGCCTTGCCCTCGTGCTGCCCGTCGTTCCGGGGAGCGGACGGGTCGGGGGGGTGTTGCCGAGCTTCCTCAAGATCCCCTTTACCCGCAGGTTCCTGATGGACGAAGTCCAGCGCGAAGACGCTGCCGTGGCTCAGGTCACGATCAAGGCAGCGACTGCGGCAGCTCGTGAAGCGGACGAGGAAGCTCGTCGGGCGAAGCGTGAAGCCAAGAAGGCTGCCAAGCAGAAGTGACCCGGGATCGAGTCAGAACATCCGAACGATTCGCAGCACCCACAACGTGATGATGACTATCCCGAGGCCAAGAGCCGCGAGCCGAAACTCGAATGGCAGACCTCGCGACGGCGGCGGCGCGTCTGGATCTGCCGGGCCCAGGGCGGCATTGACTTCGGCGTCGAGCAGGATGGTGCGAGCGTCTTCGACCCGGTCATTCATTATCCACAGCTCCGCCTCGGCGAGCCTGCCCACTGTGACCGGATAGGGCCCAAACGACTCGCTATGCAAGCGCACCTCGATCCCCTCGGCTTCGAGACGGGCCGCGAGGACGCGTGCCGTCAGGAGGTCGCCTACCGTTGCCAGCTTCACGTACCGGCCGTGGGGTTGTTCCGTCATCACGTTCCATTGTGCCTGCTGCTGGTCGTTAGTGCCGCAGCAGCCCGGCTTTTTCGCCGTCGTGCCCGTCCCACGGCAATTGGGTGCCCGCCGCTTTCGCAAACAGGTACCCTGACCGGCGTGAAGCGACGCATTTTCGGTATTGAGAACGAGTACGGCGTCACCTGCACACTGCGAGGCCAGCGCAGGCTGTCTCCCGATGAGGTAGCTAGATACCTGTTCCGGCGTGTAGTGAGTTGGGGACGTTCATCGAATGTGTTCCTCGAGAACGGGGCGCGGCTCTACCTCGACGTGGGTAGCCATCCCGAATACGCAACTCCGGAGTGCGACTCTCTCTACGACCTGGTAACCCACGACAAGGCGGGGGAGCGGATCCTCGAAGGTCTCCTGCATTCAGCCGAGCAACGGTTGGAGGAAGAAGGGATCCGGGGAGAGATCTACCTCTTCAAGAACAACACCGACTCGGCAGGCAACTCCTACGGCTGTCACGAGAACTACCTCGTGTCGCGCCAGGGAGACTTCCAACGGATCATCGACACGCTGATCCCCTTCTTCGTGACCCGCCAGGTCTACGCCGGCTCGGGGAAGCTCCTTCAAACCGCACGAGGCACACTCTTCTCCATGGCACAGCGGGCAGAGCACATCTGGGAAGGCATCTCCTCAGCAACCACCCGCAGCCGCCCGATCATCAACACCAGAGACGAACCCCACGCCGACGCTGAGCGGTATCGACGCCTTCACGTGATTGCGGGAGACTCCAACATGTCGGAGTTCATCACGTACGTGAAGGTGGGAACCACGGCAGCGCTCCTCCAGATGCTCGAGGACGACGTCGTCTTTCGGGATCTCACCCTCGAGAATCCCATCCGTGCGATTCGAGAGATCTCCCACGACACCACGTGCCGGCGACGAGTACGGCTGGCCAACGGCAGGGAACTGTCTGCGCTCGACGTGCAGTGGGAGTACTTGGAACGCGCCATGCGGTACGCCAGAACGTCTGGGTTCCCACCGGAAGTGGAGCGTGCGGTTCACATGTGGGAGTACCTCCTCACCGGGTTGGAGAAAGACCCAATGTCGCTCAGCCGCGAGATCGACTGGGTGGCGAAGTACCAGCTCATCGAGCGATATCAGATCAAGCACGACCTGGCGCTGGCATCGCCCCGCCTGGCACTGATCGACCTGGCGTATCACGACGTGAGTCGTGAACGCGGGTTGTACTACATCCTCGAGAAGCGTGGTCGGGTTGAGCGACTGGTGACGGATGAGGCGGTGACCAAGGCGATGACCGACCCGCCGGCGACCACGCGGGCCAGGCTGCGCGGCCAGTTCATCAAGGCCGCCAAGGCGAAGAAGCGAGACTTCACAGTCGACTGGGTCCACCTCAAGCTCAACGATCAGGCCCAGCGCACCGTTCTATGCAAGGACCCGTTCAAGGCCACAGACGAGCGGGTGGACAAGCTGATCGCCTCGCTGTAGGGACCATGCAGAGAGTCATCGAGCGCATCTTGAACCTGTTGGCATTCTTGCTGACTGCGCAACGTCCGGTCACTGCAGACGAGATCCGGATGACGGTGTCCGGCTACGACCAGAGCAGCGACGCTGCGTGGCGTCGCATGTTCGAACGTGACAAGGACCTCCTTCGTCAGCTCGGGATACCGCTCCGGGTGGAAGCCACCGATGCCTTCGAGGTGGAACAAGGATACGTTGTCCCTCGCGACGACTACAGCCTTGCGGACCCCGGACTGACGGACGAGGAGCGTGCCGCGCTTTGGCTGGCCGCCAAGGTGGTCCGCATCGGCGGCCAGGCGACGGGTCCGGACGCCATCTTCAAGCTCGGCGGCGCTCCGATGGCAGCCGCAGGCGAGCCATTAGCGGCCGATCTGGGTGCAGAGCAGGAGGAGATAGCCGAGGCGTTCGCCGCGATCACCTCACGAACCGAGCTCGCCTTTGAATATCGGGACCGGCTGCGCCGAGTGGCGCCCTACGGCCTGGTTCACCGGAGAGGACATTGGTACCTGGTGGCCGCGGACCGGGCTGATGCCGCGATCAAGGTCTTCCGCATGGACCGAGTCGTCGAGCTGCGGGTGGTGGGGGAAGCAGACGCGTTTCGACGACCGCCCGGCCTGCGCCCCGCCGACGCCATCCCGGAGGCGGCCTGGGAGGCGGGTGGCGACGACATCACAGCGATCGTTCAGTTCGACCAGCCGATTGTGTGGTGGGCGCGTCGCCAGCTCACAGGAGACACGGTGGTGGTGGAGCAGCCGGACGGGAGTCTGCGCGCCACGTTGCGGGTCGCGAATCCTGACGCGTTCATCGGCTGGATCATCTCGTTCGAAGATGAGGCGGAGATCATCGAACCGCAGGAACTGCGCGAACGCCTGGTGGCCAGGGTGGCGGCTGCCTCATGAGCAGCGAACGCACCGCACAGCGTCTCAACCGCATCTTGTCGATGCTCCCCTGGGTGATCGCCCATCCCGGTGCGACGGTATCCGAGGTCTGCGATCGTTTCGGGTACACAGAACGACAGCTCGTGGCCGATCTCGATCTGGTATTCGTCTGCGGGCTACCCGGCTACGGGCCGGGGGATCTCATGGTTGCCTATATCGACGAGGACGAAGTAGTCGTTGAACTCGCCGACTACTTCGCCCACCCGATGCGACTTTCGACCCCCGAGGCGCTCACGCTGCTTGCCGGAGCCCTGGCAATGCTCTCCACCGGTCAGGCACCTGCGGCGCTCGAACGTGCGGCTGCGAAGCTCCAGGCGGCGGTCATCCCGGACGATCCCGATGCCCTCACTGTGGACCTGAGCGAGCCGGAACTCGTTGGAGTGTTGCGCGATGCCGCCGAGACCGGCCGGGTGGTTGCCATCGGCTACGTAGGGCTCAGCTCGGGTCGGCTCACCGAACGCGACATCGAGCCGTGGTCGGTCTTCTCCACACTCGGTAACTGGTACGTCCGTGCTCACTGCAGGCTTGCCGATGGCGAGCGCGTCTTCAGGGTGGATCGAATTCGCGAAGCCACCGTCACAGAGGCGATCTTCGACGTGCCAAACGAGGTACCGCCCCCGGTCGTGCGCTACACCCCGAACGAGGCGGACTCCAGAGCAACGATCCGTCTGGGAGCACGGGCCCGCTGGGTCGCCGACTACTACCCCGTGGAGATCATCGAAGATGGCAAAGACCAGGTCACGGTGGTCTTTTCTGCCGGCGATCCCGGGGTCGCGGCTCGACTGCTCTTGCGGCTGGGCGCTGATGCCGAGCTGCTGGACGGTGACGAAGTCCGGGGTCGTCTCACCGAGCTGAAAGGGCGGATTCTCACGCGCTATGGGTGGGATAGCACGGATGGACTACTTGCCAAATAGTCATTTAGCGGTTGATCGCTTTGCCGATGCAATGGGAGTAACGGACACCGGCAGAGTAGGGACCATGACCACCATCCGGACAACCTGCAAAAGGTGCGGAGACGTAGAGCTCACCACAGCCGACATCGGCCTCGAACTGGTCGCCGAGGGAGCTACTGGCAACTACCGCTTCGAGTGCCCGTTCTGTGGTGTGATGCAGCGCAGGCCCGCCAACGACCGGGTCGTGAGCATTCTCCTCGCCACCGGCGTCGATTACGAGATCCTGTCTGCCAGCGGTCCAATCACCGAGGGTGAGATCGCAGGGTTTTCCAGGGCCCTCGACGAAGACGGTTGGTTCTCGGAGTTGGCGGCCTCCTGACACATTCAGCAGTCCACCAACCTTTCTGAAGGCGCCATCGGGCGCCTTCTTCGCGTCCGGCGTCGCAGCTCCACCTAGCATCCGCCTCCATGGACTCGATGCACCACGAAAGTCTCTGCTCGCTCGCGCAGATGTCGCCCTTCATGCGCGCTCCTGTGAACGGTCCCGGGAGCCTCCGGTGACGTCTCCTCGCGAAGCAGCCGTCGAGAGGTTCTTCGGCGGTCTTCCGTTTGCTCCGGACGCGTACCAACAAGACGCCATAGCTGCGATCGCCCGAGGCGCTTCCGTCGTCGTGACCGCACCCACAGGTGCAGGCAAGACACTCATCGCGGAGGCGGCCATTGCGATCGCCCTCTCTGAAGGCAAGCGGGCGTTCTATACGGCACCCATCAAGGCGCTGAGCAACCAGAAGTACGCCGACTTCTCAGGAGAGCACGGTCCGGATCAGGTCGGGCTGCTGACGGGAGACAACGTCATCAACGGCGAAGCCCCCATCGTGGTCATGACAACCGAGGTTCTGCGCAACATGATCTACGACCGGGCTTCCGCCCTCGAAACCGTCGGGGTCGTGGTGCTCGATGAGGTCCACTACCTGCAGGACCGCTTTCGCGGCTCGGTGTGGGAGGAGATCATCATCCACCTGCCGCAGCGCATCCCGCTGGTCAATCTTTCCGCGACTATCGCCAATGCTGAGGAGTTCACCGAGTGGATCCGGGCCAGGCGGGGCACCACAGAGCTCGTAGTCGAGACGCACCGACCCGTGCCGCTCGAAAGCCTGTACCTGGTGAAAGACCGCTTCCAGGGCAATCGGTGCGACCTCTTCCCCGTGTTCTCGGGTGAACAGCCCAATCAGCAGGTCGTGCGGCTACTGCGCAAGGGACGCGGTAGACGCAGGAGATTCTCGGGGCCGCGCAGGCTCGAAGTGGCAGAGGTGTTGCAGGGTGAGGGTCTGTTGCCTGCGATCTACTTCATCTTCTCACGAGCCGGATGTGACCAAGCCGCCCGGACGGTGGCGGAAGCGCGGCTCGATCTCGTACCGGAGGCCGAGCGGCGCGAGATCCGCCGCAGAGCAGAGCTCCTGACCGACCATCTGGATCCGGTCGATCTAGCCGTGTTGGGCTACAGCTCGTGGGCGTACAACCTGGAGCAGGGAGTGGCCGCACACCACGCAGGCATGGTGCCGGCGTTCAAGGAGACGGTCGAGGACCTCTTCGCTGAAGGCCTACTGCGCCTGGTGTTCGCCACCGAAACGCTGGCATTGGGTATCAACATGCCGGCGCGGACGGTGGTGATCGAGCGACTCTCCAAGTTCACCGGGGATGCTCATGAGCTTCTCCAGCCCGGCGATTACACCCAGCTCACGGGGCGCGCCGGGCGCCGTGGAATCGATCGGTTCGGAACTGCAGTGGTCCTCCACAACTACGACGTCCCCTTTGAGCGGGTCGCCGCCATCGCAGGCCAGGGCAGTCATCCTCTCCGATCGAGTTTCCAGCCCAACTACAACATGGCGGTGAATCTCATCGCCAACTACGACCGGACCAGAGCGGAAGAGCTTCTCAGCGCCTCTTTTGCCCAGTTTCGAGCCGAAAGACAGCGCACCGACCTCGAAGCCAGGCTGGGCGAGCGCAACGCGGATGTGGCCGAGTTCCGCAAAGCCGCCGCATGCGACCGCGGGGACATCTGGGATTTTGCGCGCCGTCGGGGGAGCAGCGCCACCAGCCGGGTGCGTGCGATGCGGGACTTCGTACAGCAGACCAGAGCAGGCGACGTGCTTCAGCTCACTGCCGAGCCGGGAGACCGCTGGGTGCTCCTGGCCCGAGGCTGGAACGGATCACCACGATTGCTGCTTCTGGCGCCGAACGGCAAGACGAGACGGATGCGCCCGGACCAGCTGCCGGCCACGTTGGCGATACTCGGCTATCTGGATCTGCCAGAGCCCATCCGTAGCCGCGACTCCGGGTACGGAAGTGGCGTGGCCCGTCTCCTCAGGGAATGGGAACCAGACCCCGACGTTGCCCCCGTGAGGTTCGACCAGGGAACGACAGACACCGACCCGGTCGCCTCCTGCCCGCAGCTCTCGGAGCACCTTTCGTGGGTGCGGCGGGTACAGCGAGGAGAACGAGAGATCACGCGGCTGCAGCGCCGCCTGGGCGCCAGCAGCGCAGTGCTCGTGGAGCAGTTCCACGCGCTCCTGCAGCTTCTCGACGAGTGGGGATATGTACGTGAATGGTCGTTGACTCCAAAGGGTGAAAGGCTGCGGTTCGTCTACAACGAACTCGACCTTCTGCTGGTCGAGACGATGTCGACCGGCGCCGGCGAGGGTCTCATCCCTGCGGACCTCGCCGCGTTCATGAGTTCCTTCACCTACGAGTCGCGGCTGCGGGACGAGCCGGGGGTGGTCCCCAACCGGGCCGTCGAGCGAAGAGTCCAAGCCCTCGAGGAGCTCTCAGCCGACCTCAGCTCGGACGAGCAACGACTTCGAATCCCGACAACGCGGGCGCCCGATGCTGGGTTCGCGACACTCGCTCACGCCTGGGCGGCAGGGGGCAATCTCGACGATCTGTTCGATGAGGACGCGATGGCGGGCGATTTCGTCCGCAACTGCCGCCAGCTGCTGGACGTGCTACGTCAGATCCGCGACGGCTTCCCCGAATTCGCCGCCGTGGCCCAGGAGGCCATCGTCTCCGTTGATCGCGGGGTCGTTGCCGCCGGAGGACGCACATGACGGGTGCAACCCGGTCAGAGGCGACCTGGTGGGTGATCGTCAACCCTGCTGCCGGCCACGGCGCAGACATCACCGAGCGCACTCGCGTTGCCCTGCGGGGGCGCGGAATCCGCAACGAGCTTTGGATTTCTGAATCGCCCGCGCACCTCGGAGAGCTTGCCAAGCTGGGGCGACAACGTGGGGCGACGAGGTTCGCATCTGTGGGAGGCGACGGGACTGCGCACCTGCTGATCAACGCCTTGCTGAGCGAACCCTGGCGCGATCCGCCCACGGTGGCGATCTTGCCCGCCGGTTCGGGGTCGGACTTCATCCGGACGTTCGCCTTGCCGAAGCGATTGGAGGACGCGGTCGCCCACCTCGACACGGATGCGGTCTATCCCACCGATATCGGGGTGATCCAGGGCTCGTTCGGCACGCGGCGCTTTCTGAATGTTGCAGATGTCGGCGTGGCCGCGGGGGCTGCCGAGTTCGCGGCTCGGCTCCCCAGCCGCCTGGGTGTCCTCCGCTATTCGGCAGGGTTCTGGCTTACTCTGGCCAGCCACCGGCCTGTCGCAATCGAACTGACGGTTGGCGACCGCACCTTCCTCGGGCCTGCGATCAACGTGGTAATGGCCAACGGCCAATATTTTGGTGGCGGACTGAACATCGCACCGCGCGCAACGGTGATGGACGGGCTCCTCGATATCCAGGTGTTCAGTGGCCCCCGCCGCCAGGCGTTCTCGGTGATGCCGAGGGTTATCCGCGGCCTCCATCTGTCGCATCCGGGTGTACGACGGTTCATCGGCAGTGAATTCGCGTTGGAGTCGGAAGTCCCGTTGCCGGTTGAGGCAGACGGTGAGATGATCGGATCCGGTTCGGTGAAAGGATGGCTGGAACCCGGCGCGATACGCTTCAAGATTTGACGACAATGGTCGAAGAACTGGTGCGGAATAGTTGGCCGGAGGCGGTCGTTGGACGGAGCCCAGCGATGGATATACTCCCGGCCGCGATAGAGGATTGTCATGGCAGACACCATCACAACTGAAGAAGAGGTCGAACCTGCAGACGAGGACCTCGAGGAACCCGTAGCTGAGGATCTCGACGCGGCAGATTGGGATGAGATCTCCGACGACGACGCAGACGCAGAAGACCTCGACACGGATGAAGCCGTTGCCGAAGAAGACGACGGCGACGCCTCCGACGACCAGGCCCTCGACGAACTCGAGGCAGAAGAACTCGAAATGCTCACCGAGGACGAGGCTGAGGAAACCCTGGTCATCGACGAAGCACAGGAGTTGCGGGCGATCCGCCTCGCGGAGATCGCGATGAACGCATCCGAAGGCACCGAGCGGCTCGGTGACGAGTTCCAGTGCCAGAGCTGTTTCCTCGTGAAGAAGACGAGCCAACTGGCAGACAAGAAGCGGCAATACTGCCGCGACTGCGTGTGATCTCAGCTCTCCGAAGCCGGGAGGTTTCGACCCGGTGGGGTCAAGTTCCGTAGGCTTTTGGCCGATGCCGAAGTCATGGATCTTTCACCGGCCCCGCCGGCAGCCGTCACGATGAGCCCGACCCAGCGCGACGACGTGGTCGTCGTCATTCCGACGTACAACGAGGCAGAGAACCTGCGCCGGGTCGTCGCGGCCGCTCTGGCCCAGGGAGTGAGGGTGCTCATCGTCGACGACGCCTCGCCGGACGGGACGGGCGCTATCGCCGACTCACTGGCGGACGGGTACCGGGTTGCGGTGCTGCATCGCAAGGGTAAGCAGGGGCTCGGCCCCGCCTACGCCGCCGGATTCCGCAGGGCAATAGAGCTTTTCGCCGACATCGTATGCGAGATGGATGCCGATCTCTCACATGACCCCGCGGACTTGCCCCGCTTGCTCGCTGCGGTGGATGCCGGGGCAGATGTAGCCCTGGGGAGTCGCTATGTCCGCGGTGGCGGGGTTGCGGACTGGCCGTGGCATCGCAGAGCCCTGTCGCGTGGCGGCAACATGTACGCGGCCGCGATGCTCGGTGGTGGGATCCATGACATGACGAGCGGGTTTCGCGCCTATCGGGTCGAGGCGTTGAAACAACTCGATCCGTGGCATGCGGAGGCCTCCGGCTACGGCTTCCAGATTGAATTGGCGTGGCGGGCACGCGCCGCTGGTCTCGACGTCGTGGAGGTGCCGATTACGTTCCGAGACCGCTCTGAGGGCACTTCCAAGATGGATCGATCGATCGCCCTCGAGGCCGTCGGTCTCGTCACCAAGTGGGGATATCGCCGTTTCACCGGTCGGCTACGATTGCCGGCCGGAGAGGATTGATGACCCCAACCAGTCGGCACGCAACCGAATACGACGTACCGGAACTGGTGCGGATGTATCGCGACCTCGAGGTGGAGCAGGCAAATCTCCGTCCGCTGTGGCCTCTCGCGGACGGTCTCGATGAACCTATCGCCGCCTCCTTCAGCAAGCTCATGCAAGATCCGGAATCGCTTCTGGTCATCGGGGAAATCGACGAGGTTCCCCTCGGCTTCTGCTGGGCCCGGTCAGAACCCCTCCTGGCTCAGGCGGGTGGCGAACAGGTCGGAGTGATTCGGCTCATCTTCACCGAGCACGAGGCCCGTGGCGTAGGCGTAGGGGAAGCAATGATTCTCCCCGTGCTCGAAGAACTGCGTCGCCGTGGCCATCACCTCTTCGATGCCAGGGTGAGCCCTGGTCACCGCTACGCCAAGAACTTCTTCGAATCGAATGGTTTCTCTGCCCGACTCATAGTCATGCACCACAATGACCGAGGATGACGTGGGCGTGAGTGGCCTATCGGCCGACGGCCGGGAGGCCATCGATCTGCTGGTCGCGATGATCCGCAATGCGTGCGTGAACGACGGCAGCGTCACCGGTGGCCACGAGCACCGATCGGTGGAGACGTTGCAGGATTACTTCGGGCGTGGGGGCACGGTGGTCGAACCGGAACCGGGACGCCAGAGCGTGGTGTACCGGGTACCGGGAACCGGCGATGGCCCTGCCCTGTTGCTGTTGCCCCACCTGGATGTGGTGCCGGCCAGTGGCAACGCTTGGACCCACGACCCGTTTGCGGGCGTGCGAGCGGACGGCTTCGTCTACGGACGCGGCGCGGTCGACATGCTGAACGTGACGGCGGCGATGGCAGTCGTCTTCAAGGCCTACCTCGACGGCGCGCTGGAGCCGCTACCAGGTGACCTGGTGTTCGCAGGGGTCGCAGACGAGGAGGCGGGCGGGCAGTACGGCGCGGCTCACCTGGTTGAGCGACACTGGGACCTGGTGGCGTGCAACTACGTGTTGACCGAAGTCGCGGCACCGTCCTTTCCTGCGACAAATGGGCCGGTATTGCCGGTAACGGTGGCCGAGAAGGGACCGGCTTGGCGCAGGATGAGGACACACGGGATCTCGGGACATGGGAGCCAGCCCTTCGGAACCTCGAATGCACTGACCCCACTCGCCGAAGCCCTGGCGAAGCTGGCGGCGGCTCCGACGCCGGTAGACATAACCGAGGACTGGCGGCGCTTCGTCACGGGGCTGGATCTCGCGGCCGACATGGAGCAGCGCCTCCTCGACGCGGACCTAGTGGACGGTGCCATCGAGGACCTCGCCGCGGACGACCCTGCGTTCGCAAGATGGGTTCACGCCTGCACGCATCTCACCATCACTCCGACCATGCTCGATGCCGGAGTGAAGATGAACGTGGTGCCGGAATCCGGTGAGGGTTTTGTCGACGTCCGCAAGCTGCCCGGCCAGGACGAGGCGGCGGTCGACGATCACCTCCGCAAGGTGCTGGGGCCCGCACTGTACGACGAAATCGAATTCGAGCCGTTCATGGAGTTCCCTGCCACGTCTTCATCCGCCTCGGGCCCGCTGTGGGACGCGATCGGGGACGCGGCAGAGGATCTCACCGGATCGCGCTCCCTCGTTCCGGCAATCACCCCTGTGGGCACCGATGCCAGATTCTTCCGCGCCCGCGGCATTCCCGGATACGGAGTAGGGCTGTTTGACAATCAGGTGACGTTCGCCGAGATGCTCGCGATGTTCCACGGCGACGACGAAAGGGTGTCGGAGCGCAGCGTGGATCTGACGACTCAAATGCTCGGCACCACGCTGCGTCGGTTCGGGAGTCGCGCTACTCAGTGACGTCTGCCGGCGGAGCGATCGACCGCATCACCAGTCCGGCTCGTGGTTTTGGGACGAAGAATGTCGTCTTCGAAGGGAACCGCAGTCCGAGCTCGCCTGCGGCTGCGATGGCGGCCTCACTCACCGGAGCGACGAGGACGGCGGTGCCTCCGGAGGCGGTGAACTCGAGTGCGTCCGTGGCCTCCGGTACGTAGGTTGCGGCTGCCTCATCGACGCCGAGCAGCGGATACAGGACTTCGCGGGCTATGGCTGTGCTGGCAGCACGCCACGGCTCCGGGAGGTGTTCGATTGCCTCGGGGCGGGGCGCGAGGCGCCAGGTTCCGCGAGGAGATGAGACCACCAGATCGCCGGGTGAATTGGGAACCTCTGGCATGCTCTCGGTGACGTCGAACGCGGCCGCAACAGCTGCCGGTGTGAAGAGAAAGTCGTCGAACACGCGGTGATACGGCCCGACGGTCAATCCACTGCCCTCAGCAGGTGCTACCAGGGCGAGAATCGCATCCCATGGCCCGGGCTCGCTCCGGTTCTCCCGGTACTCCAGTGCAGTGAGGTAGCGGTGGTGACCGTCTGCGATCGAAATCGGATGGGCATCAACCGCGGCGCTGATCCGGTCGATCTGATCGTGGTCGGTGATCTTCCACAAGCGGTGCCGTACCGCGTCTGCAGCAAAGAAATCCAGGTGGGGTCCCGGCGTCGGCACGAGCATCGCCAGCAGGTCGGGTGAGCCGCTCAGGCCGATGATGACGTCCACGTTGGCCCGGGTCGCCGACATCGCGGCCATTCGATCTGCGCGGTGTTTCGCCCTGGTCTCCTCGTGCGGCACGATCTGGGCACCCGGGGCGACAACATCCAGTGCGCCAAGTACCCCCTTGGCGGTACGAGCTTCGCCCTCTGGAGTGACGTAGTCCATGAAGTAGAGGTAGAAGTGGGGACCATCATCCGCCACGATGGCACCCTCCGTCAGCCAGGCAGCCATGGTGTCGCCTGCTTGTTCGTAGTCGGGGTCCTCGGGACCGGCCAGCAGGACGTTGACGACGTTGAAGGGAGAGGCCGCCGCGAGTTCACGACGCTGGTCGGGGCTGATGACATCGTAGGGTGGGCTGGTGGCCTCGCCCACATCACCGATGTGGTCAGAGTCGAAGAGGAGGCCGGGAAATGGTGAGAACATGCCGCAAGTTGTAGCCGGAGGTTCGGCCGCGGACAAAGTGAACACCGTTGTGTGCGATCTCGACGGCGTCATCTACATCGAGAGGACCGGCATCCCGGGTGCCGGATCGGCGCTGGCACGGTTGCGCAAGAATGGCGTCGACATCGTGTTCGTCACCAACAACTCGACGAAGACCGCCGCGAGGGTCGCGGCCGATATCGAGGGGGCCACCGGGTTCAGCGCCGATCGATCCCGGATTGTGACGAGCGGTATGGCTACCGCTCACTACTTGCGAGGCAGGGTCGAGTCTGTCTTCGTCCTCGGTGGCGATGGTCTGGCCGCGACGCTCCGGAGTGCAGGCGTCGCGTTGGTGACAGACTGGGCAGCTGCGGAGGCGGTGGTGGTTGGTCTCGATCGTGCCCTCAGCTACGACAAGCTCAAAGCAGCGACGCTGGCCGTGCGTTCGGGAGCCTTGTTCGTCGCCACCAACCTCGACGCCACGTACCCGGCCGATGAGGGCCTGTACCCCGGCGGGGGGTCGATCGCGGCTGCACTGGAAACGGCGTCCGGTATCAGTCCGGTGGTGTGCGGGAAACCATATCCTCCGACGCGCGAATTGGTGCGTTCGATGGTTGCACCGGGCAGAGTTGTGGTCGTCGGCGACCGCCCCGAGACCGACCTCGCGATAGCAGAAGCGGAAGGCTGGGAAGGCGTGCTGGTCCTCTCGGGAGTGACTCCCGACGCCGCAGCGATTGCTCCGGCTCATACCCCGGACGCAGTGCTCGGCTCCATCGCGGAGTTGCCCGGATACCTCGGGTTCGTTTCCTGAGCCGGACCGGCTCTTAGCTTGGAAGCGACACATTGGCACGATCTTGTCGTTGCCGGCGGCGATAATGCTCACATGGCTCCAATCGACCCCACCAAGTCTGAACCCGAGGGGGAGAAGACAGAAGACATCGTGGCTCGCCTCGACGACCTCGCGGCGGCAGATCCGGCTCAGGCTCCTCCTCTCGCAGAATCGCTCGCCGAAGATCTCACGGAAGCGCTAGACCGCGTCGGGGATGTTGCCGCTCCCGCCGCGGTCGATGCGGAACCGGTTGAATCGCGCGACGTCGACGAGGCATGACCGCAACGCGACGTCGTCTCGATGCCGAACTGGTGCATCGCAAGCTCTTTGCCAGCCGTTCAGCCGCTCGCGAGGCAATCGACTCCGGTAGCGTCGAACTAGAAGGTGTGGTCACACCCAAACCCTCCACCTTGGTAGCTCCGAATGCGGCAGTCCGGGTCGTCGGATCGGCGCCTCGCTTCGTCGGGCGCGGCGGACTCAAGCTGGAGGCTGCGCTGGATCACTTCGATATCGATGTGGTGAACCGAACCGCGCTCGACGTCGGAGCATCCACTGGGGGCTTCACGGATTGCCTCCTGCAACGTGGTGCCACCCGGGTGGTCGCCGTGGACGTCGGCTATGGGCAACTCGATTGGCGACTGCGGTCCGACTCACGGGTCGAGCCGGTGGAACGCACCAACATCCGCCATGCTGATCTCGCCTCGCTGGGCGCCCCCTTCGAGGTGGTCGTCGTGGACCTCTCCTTCATTTCGCTCATCACGGTGGCCCCTGCGCTCCGCACCGCCGGCGAAGAAGCCACTGATTACGTCGTGCTGGTCAAACCCCAATTCGAGGTCGGCAAGAAGGAGGTTGGCAAGGGAGGAATCGTGCGCGATCCCGAACTACACCGCACCGCACTCCTTCGGGTCGCAGCCGGGCTCGAAGACCATGGGCTCGGAGCGTTCGGTGCAGTAGCGTCTCCGATCACGGGGGCGAAAGGCAACCGGGAGTTCTTGCTCTGGTGCAGGATCGCACCTGCCGCGATGACTCCAAGCGAGCTGGAGGCGGTGACTCAGCCATGAGAACATTCGAGCGTATCTCGCTGGTGCTGCACGAGTCGCGACCTGGAGCCCAGCAAGTCGCGGAGCGGGTCATCGCGGGTGCTACCGCCCGCGGTCTGGAGGTGCTCAGCAGCGAGGAGCCACCACCCGCCGGAACGGATCTGATCATCGGCATCGGAGGAGATGGCACTCTACTCAGTGCCGCTTCCCACGCGTTGGCTGCTGGGGCCCCCGTCGTCGGGATCAACCTTGGCAACGTCGGGTACCTCGCCGAGGTCGAGCCGGACGACATAGAGCACATGCTCGACGGCCTCGTCGACGGCACGCTCGAAGTGAAAGAGCGGATGACCGTGAGGGCCGAACTGGATGACGGCCGCTCCTGGCAGGGGATCAACGACATCGTGGTGGAGAAGGTGATGAGCCAGCGCCTGATACAACTGGGGGTCCACATCAACGGGCAGTTCTTCACTACCTACCGATCAGACGGCATCATTGTGGCGACTCCGCTCGGATCGACTGCGTACTCACTGTCTGCCGGCGGTCCGGTGATTGACCCAAACCTGGGAGCGCTCATTCTCACGCCGGTCGCACCGCACAGCCTGCTCTCGCGCTCGATCGTTCTGGCGCCGGATGCGTCCGTGATGTGCAGGGTCGAACTCGATCGCCAGGTCCGGTTGAACGTCGATGGTCGCAACGCGACCGTGCTCGATCCTGGTTCGGAGGTCACCATCACGCGGGGATCAGAATCCATCGAATTCCTGTCGCTGGCTCGCCGCCCCTTTCCCCAGACCGTGCGTTATCAATTCGGGCTCGACCATGCTTGATGAGCTGAGGGTCACCAACCTCGGCATCATCTCGGATGCTGAGGTTGAACCCGGGCCGGGCCTGGTGGTGTTCACGGGAGAGACCGGTGCCGGCAAGACCCTCCTGCTGGGTGCGCTGCGGTTGCTGACCGGCGAGTCCGCCCGCCGCGACCTCGTCGGTCCTGCCGGCGAAGCAGCGGAGGTCGCCGGCCGGTTCTTAGATGAAGCGGGCGAGTTCGTCGCTAGGCGGAGGGTGGTCGCCACTGGCCGTTCGCGCGCCTACGTCGACGGCGTCATGAGTTCGGCCGGGGTCTTGGCAGAACGTACCCGGGGCACCGTGGAGTTGGTGGCCCAACACGATCACCTCTTGATCGCCTCCTCCGGTGGGATTCGCCGTCTGATCGATGGCGCAATGGGGGAGCCAGGGTTGGTGGCCGCTACAGAGTATGCCGCAGCGTGGGAGTCACTCCTGCGGATGCGCAGCGCCGTGGAGGCACTCGGCGGCGATGGCAGGGCGCTGCAGCGTGAGCTCGACATGGTCCGGTTCCAGGCCGACGAGATCTCCTTTGCCGGTTTTACGGATGGGGAAGACGAGACGCTCCGCGAGGAGGCGGCCCGGCTTCGCAATCACGCGGCTATTGCTGAGGGGCTTGCCACGGCGGCGCAGCTGCTCGGCACGGGCAGTGCCGTGGGTGATGCGCTCGACCACGGATTGGCGGATCTCCGCCGAGTTGCTAAGTACGACCCTTTGCTTGAATCCCTCGCGGTCCAGGCAGAGGAACTCGCGGGCGCCGCCTCTGAGCTGAGTCGCGAGATCGGTGACGCCGCCGCCGACCTCGAACACCGCCCAGAGCGACTTGATGAGCTCGAACGGCGCCTCGCCCTGCTCGGTGATCTTCGTCGCAAGTACGGCGATACACTCCGCGATGTGCTGGAATTCGCGACGGCCGCGTCTGCTCGCGCCACCGAACTCGAGGGCTTGCTCCAAGGCGCAGAGACGCTGGAACGCGATCTGGCATCTGCAGAGGCGGCGGTGGAGGCGGCAGGTTCGGTGCTCTCGAAGCACCGAAGAGCGACTGCGGAGCAGATGGCGCGCGATGCAACCCGACACCTCGAGGAGCTCGGGTTTCGTTCACCGGTGGTCGAATTCGGTTTCCGCGAGGTTGCCGCGCGACAGTCCGGCACGGACCGAATCGAACTCACCTTTGCATCGGATGCGTCGTTGACGCCGGGGCCTGCGCATCGCGTTGCGTCCGGCGGCGAACTCAGTCGTCTCGTTCTGGCGCTGCGGCTCAGCGCCGGCGTTTCCGACGTGCCCGTGATCGCATTCGACGAGATCGATGCGGGCATTGGAGGCACCACGGCACTGGCCATGGGTCGCAAGCTGTCAGACCTCGCCGCGGGTCGGCAGGTGCTCTGCGTAACACATCTGCCGCAAGTGGCTGCGTTCGCGAATCGCCACTTCGTGGTGAGCAGGGTGGACAGCGACGCACAGGTCGAAGAGGTGAGTGGTGATAGCCGGCTCGAGGAGCTATCGCGAATGCTGGCAGGGATGCCGGAAAGCGAGCGAGGCATCGCCCACGCCCGTGAACTCGTCGAGACTGCTTTGAGCTGGTCGCACGCCGCGACCGGTCCGCGGGCCATATGACACCTGCTGGTAAACTTCACTCTTCCTAGGTGGAGATAATTGCTTTGACCAAGTACGTGTTCGTCACCGGCGGCGTGACGTCCAGCCTCGGCAAAGGCATCACCGCAGCATCTCTCGGAAGGCTCCTCAAGGCCCGGGGCTTTCGCGTGGTGAGCCAGAAATTGGATCCCTACATCAACGTCGATCCGGGAACCATGAACCCGTTCGAACACGGCGAGGTCTTCGTCACGGACGATGGGGGAGAGACCGACCTCGACCTCGGACACTACGAACGCTTCATCGGCGAGAACCTACGTCGTGATTCCAACGTGACCACGGGCGCCATCTATCAGTCGGTGATTCGCAAGGAGCGACGCGGCGACTATCTCGGTGCCACGGTTCAGGTGATCCCACACATCACGAACGAGATCAAGGCCCGGGTGCGCAAGCTCGGCGAAAACGAAGACGTCGACGTGGTGATCACGGAGATCGGCGGCACCGTCGGTGACATTGAAGGCTTGCCATTCCTCGAGGCGATTCGCCAGCTGCGCAAAGACCTGGGGCCTCACAACTCGTGCTTCCTCCATGTGACACTGGTCCCGTACCTCTCAACCTCCGAAGAACTCAAAACCAAGCCGACGCAGCATTCGGTAGCCGAGCTCCGCGGCAGAGGAATCCACCCCGATGTCATCGTGGTCAGGTCGATCCGGGAACTCGACGACAGCTCTCGCCGCAAGATCAGCCTGTTCTGCGATGTCGACATCGACGCAGTGATCGACGCTAGTGATGTCGACAACATCTACGCGGTTCCGCTGATGCTGCGCGAACGCAATCTCGACCAGGTGGTCTGCCGCGTGTTGGATCTGGAGAGCCCGGAGCCGGACTTGAGCCTCTGGGCAGACATGGTCGACCGAATGGACCGTGCCACTGAAACGGTGAGCGTGGCCATCGTCGGCAAGTATGTCGACCTCCCGGACGCCTATATGTCGGTGGTAGAGGCACTCCGCCACGGTGCGATGGCCAACGATGTCCAGCTCGATCTGCGCTGGGTTGCCGCAGATGACGTGGAGGGCATGCTGGCAGAGTCCTACCTCGACAGCGTCGATGCGATCGTGGTGCCCGGTGGCTTCGGGATCCGAGGTGTGGAAGGCAAGATCCAGTCGATCCGATACGCCAGGGAAGAGCGCATTCCGTACCTCGGCTTGTGCCTCGGCCTGCAGTGTGCGGTCATCGAGTTTGCTCGCTCGCAGCTCGGGCAGCTCGACGCTCATTCTTCGGAGTTCGCCCCCACCACGTCTCACCCCGTCATCGACCTCATGGAGGATCAGCAGGGAGTCGAGGACAAAGGGGGCACGATGCGCCTCGGCGTCTACCCGGCACGGCTGCAGGAAGGCTCACTCGCCAGACGACTGTATTCGGAAGAGCTGATCTACGAACGTCACCGGCACCGCTTCGAGGTGAACAACAAGTACCGGGCAGATCTGGAGGCAGCAGGAATGCACCTCTCCGGGTTGTCGCCTGACGGCCGTCTCGTCGAGATGGTCGAGATACCGGACCACCCGTTCTTCGTCGCCTCACAATTCCACCCGGAGCTGAAGTCGCGTCCCAACCACCCGCACCCTCTGTTCACCGGGTTGATGGGAGCCGCCAAGCAGCGGCGGAAGGAGCGCGATTCCGTTGCCGCAGAGAGAGGGGCTCGGGTCGAGCAGGCCCAGGCGTGACATGAGCCATCCGGGTTTCCGGATCACCGGAGCCACCACCGTCGGCCGCCTTGAGTTCCTCCAACTCGATGAATTGGAGGTCGTACCGCCGTCGGGTCGGCCGGTGACGCGGATCGTCGTACGTCATCCTGGGGCGGTCGCGGTGGTTCCGATCGGAGGCGACCACCTGATGCTCATCCGACAGTACCGGGCGGCAGTGGACACAGAGCTCCTCGAGATTCCCGCGGGGAAACTCGACGTGGCAGGGGAAGCGCCGCTGGAAACGGCCCGGCGTGAACTCGAAGAGGAGATGGGCCTGCGGGCAAGCCGGTTCGAGAGTCTCGGCAACTTCTATACGACACCAGGATTCAGCGACGAGCTGATGTACCTCTATGCCGCGTACGATCTGGCACCGGTTGCTGCCTCGCCGGTCGGTCCAGAAGAGGAGGCCGCGCAGATCGTCGCGGTGCCGCTGGCTGAGGTCCCGGATCTCATCAAGGCCGGCGAAGTCCGCGACGCCAAGACCCTCATCGCGTTGTGGTGGGTGGTGGCCGGACAGCGATGAACCTGGACACCGCAGCCGCCGACTACCTGGCTGCGCTCAGTGCTGAACGCGGCCTCGCGGTCAATACGGTCGCCGCGTACCGACGTGACCTGCGTCAGTACATCGATTTCCTGGGGGCCGAGGGCGTTGCCGACACAGCGGACGTGGTTCCCGCGGCGGTGGCGCGCTACGGCGCAAACCTGCACGAGCGAGGCCTCGCATCGAGCACCATCGCCCGCAAGACCGCCGCGGCGCGCGGCTTTCATCGTTTCCTGGTGGCTGAGGAGATCGCCGCTACCGACCCCACCGTTGGGATGGAGACGCCCCGTCGTGGTTTGGGGCTCCCTAAAGCGCTCACCGTTGAGGAGGTCGGCCGGCTGATCGAAGCTCCCGACACCACCGTCCCGCTCGGCATCCGGGATCGAGCTCTGCTCGAGTTCCTCTACGCCTCGGGATCCCGAGTTTCTGAAGCCGTTGCCCTCGAAGTAATGGACGTGGACCTTGACGGAGGGGTTGCACTCGTCCGAGGCAAGGGAAACAAACAGCGCTTCGTACCGCTGGGGCGGTATGCCGTCGATGCTCTTGCTGAGTATCTGCCGGTCAGGCTCGAGCTCAAGGGAGATCACCTCGACCCTGGGCGGCTGTTTCTCAACTCCAGGGGTCGTCCATTGACCCGCCAGGCAGTGTGGCTGATCGTTCGCAAGCATGCGGACCGGGCGGGGATCGCCGGCGCAGCGGTCTCACCACACGTGCTGCGGCACTCGGCGGCCACCCACATGGTCGAGGGTGGGGCAGATCTCAGATCAGTTCAGGAGATCCTGGGTCACGCTAGTATCAATACCACTCAGATCTACACGCGGGTTTCACCGCGACATCTGCTGGAGGTGTACGTCATCGCCCACCCCAGGAGCCGGTGAAGCCCAGCCAGAGGCAGTAGGGAGCTTGTTGTGGTTGATACCGATGCTGCAGTCGACGCCCTCAACGAGGAGCGCGTCAAGTTGGTGCATCAGCTCGAGGTGCTCGGCGCAACCGAGTCGGGTGACCTCACCGGCGACGTCGACTTCGGTGAAGGTTTCGCTGATGCTGCCGCCGCGACGGCAGAACGCAGCGAGGTGCTCGGAATCGTCGAGAACCTCCACGATCTGCTCCAAGATGTCGATGCGGCACTGGAGAAGGTCGACGCGGGCACCTACGGAACCTGCGAAGACTGCGGTGAGGAAATCAGTCCGGCTCGCATGGACTTCCGCCCTACTTCTCGCTACTGCGTCGCGTGCAAGAGCAAACGCCGCACCATCTAGCGAGCACCACCCGAGAGTTCGGCGTGGAGGCATCGCATCTGATCCGTCGCTTCTTCGGGTTCGTACTTGCCAGACCGCCTTCGCCTCGCGAACAAGCGGAAGTCCGAGCGCTCCTCGGGGACACAGGTGGGCAGCTGTTCTGGCTGCAACGCCCGGAAGACCAGCGGCACGCGGTCGACGTGATGCACGCAACCCTGCGACTCCGACCGGGGGACCGGGTCGCGGCGCGTGCAGCTCTGTTGCATGATGTCGGGAAGCGTCACGCCGCACTCGGGGCGATCGGTCGTTCCCTGGCAACCCTGGCCGGGGGCATGCATCTCCCCCTTCCGACCCGCTGGGCGACGTACCGCCGGCATGGTGAGCTAGGTGCCCAGGACCTCGAGTCGATCGGAGTGGACCGATTCGTCGTTGCTTTCGCCAGACATCACCCGGGACCTCCACCAGACGCTGTCGACTCCGACCGCTGGTACGCGGTGGCAGCCGCAGACCACAGCGCCGCGTAAACCACCGCTTCTGTCGAGCCTCGTAATACCATGCGTCACCTTCTGCCCGGACACTGATGCTGTGACCTACGAAGTCAAAACCAAGGTATTCGAGGGGCCTCTCGACCTCCTCCTGCAGCTGATTACGAGCCACCGGCTCGAGATCACCGAATTGAGCCTCATCGATATCGTCACCGAGTATCTGGCATACCTCGATGGCATGCGCGAGCTCGACATCGAGGTCACCAGCGAGTTCTTGCTGATCGCGGCCACCCTGATTCAGCTCAAAGCTCGCCGGCTCTTGCCGGGGGATATCGAGACCGAACTGGACGACGAACTAGCGCTGGCGGAAGAGCGAGACCGGCTGCTTTCCCGACTTCTGGCGTGTCTCACCTTCAAGGATGTGGCTGCCGTGATGGGCCATCGTTACGAAGCAAGCCTGCGGTATGTGCCCCGCACCGTGGGCCTCGATCCCGACATCACTCCGCAGGTGCCCAGGGTGCCGCTCACCATCACTGCGGAAGACCTGGCCCAGCTGGCAGACCGCGTGTTCACAGCGGATACTCGTGAGCCGGATCTCGACCACCTGGATCTCGATCTGCCGTCGGTGGATGAGGCCATCGCCGACATTCAGGCACGCATGGCGAGCACGGCCGAGGTGGAGTTCGATGACCTTGTAGCTCACACCGATCGCTCGCTCGAAGTGGTTGCGTACTTCCTCGCCGTTCTGGAGCTAGCCCGGTGGGGGGCCGTCCGGGTGAGTCAGACGGATCGAGCCAGCGAGATTCGCGTGGAGCGCCTGGACGGCAGCGCGCAGTCTGAGATTGGCGCATTGAGTCGAGCGAGCGAGTGGAGACGCGATGAATGACCGTGCCATGATCGAGGCGGTCCTGTTCGTGGCCGAGTCGCCTGTGACGACGGTTGAGCTCGCCGAACTGCTGGAGCGCCCGACAACAGACGTGGAGTTGGAACTGGAAGCCTTCCAGCACGAATTGCGCGACACCGAAAGGGGGCTGGTGCTTCGTCAGGTCGCAGGAGGCTGGCGGTTGTACGCCCACCCGGACGCCCGCCCCTACCTGGAGCGTTTTGCAGCGACCGAACGCGCCACCCGGCTGTCCGGCGCCGCGTTGGAGGCGCTGGCCGTCGTGGCCTATCGGCAGCCAGTGTCTCGAGGCCAGGTGTCGGAGTTGCGCGGGGTGGATTCCGAGCATGCAATGCGAACGTTGGAGCGACGCGGCCTGATCGTGGAGGTCGGGCGAGCCCCGGGCCCAGGATCGGCGGTGCTCTACGGAACGACGGAAGAGTTCCTAGAGCAACTCGGCGTCAACGAGGTGGCCGATCTGCCGCCGCTGGCCGATCACGTGCCTCCGGCAAGCATCGTCGATTCCCTCGAGTCCGACTTGAGGCCGGAGGCACCATCGAGCGGCTGAACAAGCTGATCGCCAGGTCCGGGTATGCCTCGCGCCGTCAGGCAGACGATCTCATTGCGGCCGGTCGGGTGACCGTCGACGGCGCTGTTGTGACGCTGGGCGACAAGGCAGACCCGGAGCGTGCTCGAGTCGAGATCGATGGGCTGCCGCTGCCGGTCAACCCCGCTCTCGTGTACTACCTGGTTGCGAAGCCAGTCGGCGTCATCAGCACCCGTGACGACACTCACGACCGGCAGACAGTCATCGACCTGGTGCCGGCGGCGCCGCGGGTGTACCCGGTGGGGAGGCTCGACGCAGACTCGGAAGGCCTGATCATCCTCACCAACGACGGTGACCTGACGCTGCGGCTCACCCATCCGCGTCACCAGTTCCCGAAGACCTATGTGGCCCTGGCAGTGGGTGACGTGACGGAACAGAGCGTGCGCCGGCTAACCGCGGGCATCGACCTGGAGGACGGTCCGGCGCGGGCGCGTTCGGCTCGCGTCATCGATCGCTCCCACCAACACACACTCGTCGAGATCGTGATGACCGAAGGCAGGAACCGGGAGGTGCGGCGCATGTTGCATGCGTTGGGGCACCCCGTTGAACGGTTGGTACGCACCGCGATCGGATCGCTGCGAGACCAGCGGCTGAGCCCCGGCACCTGGCGCAAACTGGAAGTGGATGAGGTGCGCACCCTCTACCAGGCTGCGTCTCTACCGTGGCAGGATGACACCCCAGGAGAGGGGCCATCAACATGAGCACCAGGACGATCACGGCACCTCGTGGCACGTTCACGGCGACCGCTGCGGTGCCGGGCGACAAGTCGTTGTCGCATCGTGCCCTCATCCTGTCTGCGATGGCCGCAGGCGAATCTGAGGTGCACAACCTTGGGCCCGGGCGTGACGTGGCCTCGACGGTCGCCGCCCTCGAGGCGGTTGGAGTAGTGGTCGACCAGGGCCGGGTCAGTTCTCCCGGTGTGGACCACTGGGCAGCTCCTCCCGGCCCCATCGATTGCGGCAACTCTGGAACCACCATGCGTCTGATGGCAGGGGCCCTGGCCGGTCGACCCTTCCGGAGCACGCTCACCGGCGACCTGTCCCTCCGAGCTCGGCCGATGGAAAGGTTGCGCGCCCCACTGACGTCGCTCGGGAGCAGTTTCGAAACGAGTGAAGCAGGCACAGCTCCGCTCGTTGTGGGAGCCGATGCACCCCTCCATGGGGCCGATATCACGATCGATGTGGCCTCGGCCCAGGTCCGCACCGCGTTCATTCTGGCAGCGATCCAGGCGGAAGGTCCATCCTCCATTTCGAGTCCAGGCGGATATCGCGACCACACAGAGCGTTGGCTGGGCGCAATGGGCCTCGGCACCCGTGAGGCAGGTGATCGTTTCCAGATCTTGCCAGCGCCGGTGCCTGCGGGGCGCTGGATGATTCCGGGTGACCCTTCTTCTGCTGCGTTTCTGTGGGCTGCGGCAGCGGCCCGTTCAGGGTCGAGCGTCTCCACAGACGCAGTCTCGCTAAACCCCGGCCGCATCGGGTTTCTCCAGGTGCTCGAAGAGATGGGTGCTGTGGTCGAAGCCGAAGTGACAGGTGACGTGGGCGGAGAGCCGATTGGCAATGTCACAGTGGTCGGGCGGGGCTTGCACGGCACCGAAATCGGTGGCGCGCTCTCGGTTGCCGCCCTTGACGAACTGCCTCTGGTGGCCGTGCTGGCCGCGCTGGGGGAAGGGGTGACCAGGGTTCGTGACGCAACAGAACTGCGAGCCAAGGAGAGTGACCGCATCACCTCGACCGTACGCATGTTGCGCGGCCTCGCGGGCGCTGCCGAGGACACCGGAGACGGGTTCGAGGTCGTAGGTACCGGCTGGCTCGAGTCCGGCATCGTCGCGACCGCTGGAGATCATCGCATCGCGATGGCAGCCGCGGTGGCCGCGGTGGGATGTACCGGCCCGGTGACAATCGACGGAGCAGATGCAGCGGACATATCGTGGCCGGGGTTTTACGAGGTGTTGGAGGCCACGTGGTCATCGCGATAGACGGACCGGGCGGTGTGGGGAAATCCACAGTTTCACAGCGGGTCGCGACGCTGCTCGGGCTGGTCCATCTCGATACAGGTTCGACCTATCGCGCGGCAACCCTCGTTGCGGTCAAGGGAGGCATCGACCCGGCAGACGCCGCCGCAGTCACCGCAGCCGTGGCTGCCAGCACCATCGACTACCGCGACGGACGGATTCTGCTCGACGGCCGCGACGTGTCCGCTGAGGTGCGGTCCGCTGAGGTCACCGCAGCCGTGAGCGCAGTTTCTGCGATCCCGGCGGTCCGCAGCCGGATTGTGGCCATGCAGCGGAAGTGGGTGGTGGATCGAGGAGGCGATGCGGTGGTAGAGGGGCGCGACATTGGCACGGTGGTGTTCCCAAACGCCGACGTCAAGGTATACCTCACCGCAACTCCCGAGGTGCGGGCTGCCAGACGCACCGGTGATGCCGAGGCCGGAAGCTTGGATGTGGACGCGGTCGCAGCCGACCTGCGGCGCCGGGATCATCTGGACTCGAGCCGGGAGGTGGCACCGCTGCGCCCAGCGGAGGATGCACATATTGTCGATACGTCGGAACTGAACCTAGATCAGGTCGTAGCTGCCGTGTTGCGGTTGTACGAGCTGGCAGACAGGTGAGACCACGGTCAACAGCAATTGGTCGTCTATACCTCGAGCATTTCTAGCGCCTCGGTAGCGCCCCAGTCACGGTCCTGTTCCATCGGCCCCGGCCGGCCCGGCTTTCGGGAGGCGAAGCCACCCTCGACTGCGGCCTGGAGGGTCTGGATGAAACGGCGCAGCGAAGGCGGTAGCGGGAAGTACTCGTCTTCGGTGGTCACCCGCACGTGTTCGACACCTTCGCTCGGGTTGATAGCTGCGATGACCTCACGCACCCGCTGATCCGGGGCCGATGCGCCCGCGGTCACCGCGACGACATCGTGGCCTCTGAGCCAGCCGGGGTCGATGGTCTCGGGGCTATCCACCCGGTGAGCCTCGATTCCGGCTTTGTGGGCGACTCGTACCAACGCCTTGGTGTTGGAAGAGTTCTCGGAACCAACCACCAGAATGAGCGACGCTCCTTCGGCCAGGCGTTCTACCGCAGCCTGACGGTTCGTGGTGGCGTAGCAAAGGTCACTCCTGCGAGCCGTCCACAGCGACGGGTACCTGACCCCGGCCTCCTCGAGAACATCTTCCCACTCATAGAGACCGAGCGTGGTCTGGGCGAGGAGGGCGACCCTGTTTCCGTCTGCGGGTTGGAAGGAGTCGAGGCCCCATGCGGGGTCCACCAGGGTGACCGCCTCGGGTGCTTCGGCGATGGCGCCGACCGCCTCGTCGTGGCCGACATGACCCACATAGATGATGTCGTACCCGTTGTCCGCCATGCGCCGCACCTCGTGGTGGACCTTGGTGACCAGCGGGCACACGGCGTCCACCATGACTGCGGCACTCCGCTCCGCGGCTTGCACGACGTCCGGGGCCGAGCCGTGAGCGCTCAACATGATGGGCCGACCCTCCGGCACCTCGTCGATATCGTCGACGAAGACGACGCCGGCACGGGCGAAGGCTTCGACCACCGCTTCGTTGTGAACGATCTCGTGATAGCAGTAGATGGGCGGTTCGAACACGCGCACCATCCACGTCAGCGCCTTGATCGCCATTTCGACGCCGGCGCAGAAGCCGCGAGGTTCCGCCAGAAGTACCTTTCGTGCCACCTGCGCATGCTAGGTGCGCTGCGATACCTCTTCGGGGCAGTTGTGGCAGCATCGCGCTCGCGCCAAAACGGCTACCTGCGAGACCCAGATCCCGGGCCTCCCCCTACACTTGCGACCTCTCATGTCGTATCCGACGATTCTCGAGGTGGTACCCGGCAGTCCGGCCGCGGTCGCCGGGCTGCAGCCCGGCGATGAGCTGATGGCTGTCAACGGGGCACGGCCTTCCGATGTGATCGAGTACCAGCAATTGGTGGACGATCCCGACGTATCGCTGCGGCTGCGCCGTGCCGAAAGCGAGTGGCAGGTCGACATCGAGAAGGGGCCGGGTGCGCCGCTTGGACTGCGCCTCAACTCTTCGATCTTCGATCGGGTCCAGACCTGCGACAACCATTGCGAGTTCTGCTTTATCTATCAGTTGCCACCAGGGATGCGAAAGTCGCTGTACCTCAAGGATGATGACTACCGGCTTTCGTTCCTCTACGGCAACTTCACGACCCTGACCAGATTCACCGAACTCGACCTTGTGCGTATCGTGGAGGAACGACTGGGCCCGCTGTATGTGTCGATTCACACCACCGATCCTGAAGTACGCGCCGCCATGCTCCGCAACCCGCGAGGTGCCACCAGCTTGCGGTGGCTCCGGGCACTGCTCCGCCACGACGTCGTCGTGCACGGCCAGATCGTGTTGCTGCCGACCGTGAACGGTGGCGATGTGCTCGACCGTACCTGTGCAGAAATCATCGCTCGCTACTCGAAGCTGGCTTCTGTGGGAATCGTCCCGTTGGGTATCTCCAGGTTCAACCAGGAGTCGAACCTCGTGCCGCACAACAAGGAGACCGCCAGACGGGACCTCGAGATCATCGAGTTCTGGCGCGACGTCGCCCTCGAGCGGCTGGGGAGACGCCTCTTCCAGGCGTCTGACGAGCTCTACCTGACGGCAGAAGCAGCCTTCCCAGATTCGGCTGCGTATGAAGATTTCGCGCAGCACGAGAACGGAATCGGGATGGCACGAGCGCTGTACGACGAGGTCGACCGCCTCGAGCGAGGAGCTTCAGGTGAAGAACCCCTCATTACAGGGGAATGGCGGTCCATTCCGGCAGCCCCAGCTGAGGGGTATCGGGCACCGCGCCATACCGGACTGAACCCACATCCTGATCCGGGGTCCGTCGTACTGATCACAGGCGAATACGGGCGTCGGGTTCTGGACCCGGTCGTGCCTCGGCTCGCCCGTCTGGCGAGTCGCCAGATACGGCTGCTGGAGGTACGAAACGAGTTCTTCGGGGGCAACGTCGCCGTTTCCGGGCTTCTGGTGGGGACCGACGTCGCTCGGGCCCTCTCCAACGATGGGAGCACAGCAGGCGTCTACCTCCTCCCCGATTTGACGGTCGTCGGCGACGTGTTTCTCGATGGGATGAGTCTCGCTGAGGTGGCAGAGGCCGCCGCTGCGCCGCTCGTCACCGTTGCAGCCACCGCAGCGGGGATCCTTGCTGGAGGGACGCGATGAGCAGGCTCCCGGTAGTCGCGGTGCTTGGGCGGCCCAATGTGGGAAAGTCGACCCTCGTCAACCGCATTTTGCGTCGCAAGGCCGCCGTCGTGGACGAGCAACCGGGCGTCACTCGAGACCGCAGGGAGTTCGAGGCGGAGTGGTCGGGAAGACCTTTCATGCTGATCGACACCGGAGGCTGGGAGCTGACCCCGGACGAAGCACTCACGATGAACATCAGGGAACAGGCCGAGATTGCTGTCGGTGCAGCAGATGTGGTCGTCTTTGTCACCGACGCCACAACCCTTGCAACCGACGACGATCAGGGCGTTGCTCGATTGCTGTTGCGCTCCGAAACTCCCCACGTGCTGGTCGCCAACAAGGTCGACTCGCCGAAGCAGGAAGCGGATCTCGACCACCTCTGGGGTCTCGGTCTCGGAACGCCCCTGCCGGTGAGTGCGCTCCATGGGCGGGGAACCGGCGACTTCCTCGATGAACTGGTCGCACTCCTCCCCGTATCAACCGAACCGGGAGTCGAATCGGAGCCGATCGCAAGCCTGGCGATCATGGGCCGCCCGAATGTTGGTAAGTCCACATTACTCAACAAGCTCGCCGGAGAACCACGGGTTCTGGTGTCAGATGTGCCAGGCACCACCCGCGATCCGATCAACCTCGTTGTCGATTTCGACGGTGAGCCATTCGAGGTGATCGACACCGCCGGCATCAAACGGAGAGCCAGGATCAAGGACGACGTCGAGTTCTACTCCGTCCTGCGAGCGCGCGAGATGCTGCGACAGACCGACGTGGCGCTACTTCTCATCGACTCGCTCGAGGGAGCAACCCATCAGGAGCAACGTCTCGCAGAGGAGCTGGCGAACGCCGGTGTGGGTCTCGTCGTGCTCCTCAACAAGTGGGACGCTGTTGACGAGGACTCGAGGGCGGTGACCGAAGACAGCGTCGCAGACCGGCTGGCATTCGTATCGTGGGCGCCGGTGCTGCGCATGTCGGCGCGCACCGGATCACGGCTGCACCGATTGCCCAAGGCGGTTCGTCTCGTGTTGGAGAACCGGAGGCGGCGCATCCCGACACCCGAACTGAATCGGCTCATCCGGTCATGGACGGATGCGCACCCACCTCCGGTGCGCAAGGGTCGCCGTCCTCGGATCATCTACGCAGTGCAGCCTGAGACGGAACCGCCAACCGTGGTGCTGTTCGTCCGCGGGGGAGACCTGGGGCCCGACTATCTACGATTCCTCGAGAATCGGCTCCGCGCGGAGTACGACTTCATCGGTACCCCGATTCGCATTCGCACTAGGCGCCGCCATTCGCGGCGGGAGGACACCTAGCGCGGACAAAACGCCACATTCCGGGTTGTCAAGGGTAAGTTTCACGTAGCTGAACACGGGAGGACGTCGTGACGGATACTGGTGGCGCAGGAACTGGTGGCGACGCCGGCGGCGGTGCCGCGGGCGGTGACGGAGGTGCTGCCGGTGGCGCAGCCGCGGGTACCCCGACCTGGGTCTGGTGGGCGCTCGGGGCCGGTGGCGTAGTCCTCGTCATTCTCGTGTTCGCGATCGCCGCTCGCAGCCGCGATGACGGGTCGACGGCTGCCCTTCCCACGACGTCTACCACGATCGCCGACACCACCACGACTGAGGTTCCGGAGACGACCACAACCACCGTCGCCGAAACCACAACCACCGTCGCCGAAACCACTACCACCGTCGCCGAAACCACAACCACAGCGACACCACCGCCGGCGTACGAGGTGCCGGCGACGCCGGTAACGGCAATCCTTGGCCAGCCGGCAGAAAACATCTATGGGAACGGCGCTGCGATGTTTCCACCCGGCTCCGTCGAGGCAGCCTGGTATCAATGGAACGGCTTCTACGTGCTCCTGTATCGCGGTTTCAACCTGACTGATGTCGGCCCGGTGTGCCCCGGCAACTCGCAGTTCGTGACGGGTTGGACTGAGGTCAGCAACTCACCGGCACCCCAAGGGGCAGACGCCGTCTGTGAAGGTGCACCAACCATCGTGACGGCACCCCAGGGAGCCCACGAGTGCGGTGACCTGCTGTACTACGTCACGATCATTCCGGTTGATCCGGCCACCGCGGGTGTCACCCTGTTCGGAAGCATGGAGCGCAGTGCCACAGGAGGCTTTGACGGTCAGACCAGTCAGGCGGCCGCCGATGCGGCCAACACGCCTGAGTTCGAGCCCGGCCTGGCTGCGTATTCACTGCCTGCATCGGCGGTTGATGACGCTCAGGTGGTGACCTGCAGCTGAACCCGGGGGTTTCTGCGCTCAGAACCGCGGGCTACCCTGGCCGCCGAGGAGCTACATGAGTGCGGATCCCGACCCCGATCTCACCGCAGACGCGGCACCAAGCGACCCAGAAACGGTCCAGACGGCCGGCGACGAGCGTTGGCCGGTCGGGTTCATGCTCACCATCGTCATGGTGTCGCTGTATGTCGGGTATCGCCTCATCCAGCTCACCGTGAAGTTCTTCCAATGGCTGTTCTAACCTGACCGCGGCGCGAGGCCCTCGCCAGTCCTTCCAATCGGTTGCAGTTCTATCCTCTTGGAGACCGGGAGGTGCTGTGGCTCCAGCCGCCGTTACCAGTTCATACGAGATCGCGATGGGTGCGTACCGCTCATGGTCGGATCACCGTGCCATCCGCATCGGCGCTGGTGTCGCCTACTACTGGCTGTTTGCCATTGTGCCGCTCACCGCTTTGGCGTTCCATATGGCAGCGGCTTTCTTCTCGGTCGCCGACATCGCCGACTGGGCGACCGCAGCTGTGGGAATGTTGAACTCGACGGATCCGACTCTTGACATTGGCGCTTCTATCGAGACCCTGCTCGAAAGGACCTCCGGCAGCTTCTCGTTCGGCATCATCGGCGCCGTTGCAGCGGGTATCAGCGCTTCTTTCGCGTTCGCCGCCACGCAGGATGCCGTCAACATGGTTTGGGATGCCCCGAAGCTGCACGGATTCTGGGAGAACGCGATCCGGCGCCTCGTGCTGTTCGTGGCAGCTGTCGCCTTGGCGTCGCTGCTCGTGATGTTGCTGCTTGCGGCTGCAATCGTTGGATCGATCGAGAGCTTTGCTCCCGGGTCGCTGCTCGACAAGACGTTTGAATTGGTGTCCGACGTTGCCGTCTACTTCATCGCGTATGGGCTCATCGTGATCTCTTACCGGTTCATGCCGTGGGCAAAGATCTCGTGGCGGCCTCCGTTGGTTGCCGGGGCCATCACGGTCGTCGCCCTGGCGCTGGCTACCTCCGCGTACGGTTGGTACCTCGATCGCAGCCAACAAGTGAGTCTGGCCGGCGCCGCCGGCGCCGTCCTCGCGAGTTTGGTCTGGATGTATGTGCTGGCCCAGGTGTTCGTCGCCGGTGCCGAGCTAACGCGCTCGATGCACGAGCGCTGGGATCCTCGCGATCCAGCGGACCTACCACAGGGCGACGACCTCAAAGGCCTCCTCCACCGCGACGACTCGAAGCAGCCCCACGAAAGCGCCGTTCCGATCGCTGCCGACCAACACGGGGAAGACCCGCCGGACACACCACATGTTGCGAGGCCCCCCGACAACTGATCGCGGCAGCCGGTGGTATCGTCCACGCAGACGGGCTGTGGCGCAGCTTGGCAGCGCGCTTGACTGGGGGTCAAGAGGTCGCCGGTTCAAATCCGGCCAGCCCGACCACCGAAACCCCTGCTCAGGCAGGGGTTTCGCTCTTTCCGGGACATTGGGCTCTGTCCGTTTTCTTGGTCGTTTCTTGGCCGAACTGATGATCCGGGTGCAAGATATGGACTGTTCCCCATCCTCGGACGCCGTTATGGCTGCGCAGCTTCAGGTCGCGGCCCTTGGCCGTGCACGGTCCCACCGATGGTGACGCCGTCCGTGGTGGTCACGTAGTGGGTACGTTGGTTGCTCATGTGCTCTCTCCCGCCTCCCGTGCGGTCATGCCTGAAAGGCTACCCGGGAGACGCCGGAGAATGTCACCCGACCGGTTGACTCTTCGATCGTCTCGGAAGCGTGCCGCGCACGCCGATATGGGCGGCTGGGGTTGGTGGGGTTTGTCGGGGTTTGGCTAATCGCTCGGTTGAGGTGTGCTTGCTTGCGTAAAGTGGATGAGGCTCGGCAGCAGATCGCAGGGAGGCGTCGTGACGGAACCGTTTATCTTTGTCAACACCTACAGGGTCAAGGACGGGAAGCTCGAGGATTACAAACGCAGTGCCCAACGAGTTGTCGACTTGGCGAACGCGAAGGAGCCCGACATGGTGCACTTCTCGTTCTATGTCAGCGAGGACGGCACCGAGGTGACCACCGTGCAGGTGCATCGCAATGCGCAAAACATGGCGTATCACATGGAACTCATCACTCCGTATCTGGAGGAGGCCTACGAGTACCTCGACATGTCGGATATGACCATCGAGATCTACGGGA
>CAYNHF010000039.1:0-12678 GCA_964397045.1 uncultured Acidimicrobiaceae bacterium
CGATGCACGACACGACGACGACCGAGACTCGGCCCTGGTGGCGAGACGCAGTGGGCTACCAGGTGTACGTCCGTTCCTTCGCCGACTCCGACGACGACGGCAACGGCGATCTCGCGGGACTGCGTGACCGTCTCGAGTACCTGGCGTGGCTCGGCGTCGACGTCGTGTGGGTGACACCGTTCTATCCCTCGCCCATGGCCGACTACGGCTACGACGTCGCCGACTACTGCGACGTCGACCCGAGATTCGGCACGCTTGCCGACTTCGACGACCTGCTGGCAACCGCTCACGCCGACGGCCTGAAGGTGATCATCGACTGGGTGCCGAACCACACCTCGGACCAACACCCCTGGTTCATCGAGTCCCGGTCGTCGCGAGACAACCCGAAGCGAGACTGGTACGTGTGGGCCGAGCCGGACGAGGCAGGCCTGCCGCCCAACAACTGGCTTTCGGTGTTCGGTGGACCGGCCTGGGAACTTGACGACGCCACCGGCCAGTTCTATCTCCACAAATTCCTGGCCGAACAACCCGACCTCAATTGGCGCAACGCCGAGGTTGAGGCCGCCATGCACGACACGCTTCGCTTCTGGCTCGATCGCGGCGTTGACGGATTCAGGCTCGACGTTGCGCACTACATCATGAAGGACCCTCAACTGCGGAGTAATCCGCCGGCAGCAAAGCACCCGACCGGACCGAACCTCGGCCCGTACGACCAGCAAGAACACCGGTACGACAAGGGTCACCCGGATGTTCACGACACGTTTCGCCGCATCCGGTCCGTTATCGACGAATACGAAGGCGACCGCTTCACCATCGGCGAGATACACATCTTCGACTGGGAGGAATGGGCGGGCTACTACGGAGCCGGAGACGAACTGCACATGCCCTTCAACTTCAGCCTGCTGTACGCCCCCTGGAACGCGGGCGCATTCCGTGAGCTGGTTGACGCAATGGAGTCCGTGCTGCCTGCGCACGCCTGGCCGAACCTCGTGCTCGGCAACCACGATGAAGAGCGAATGATGTCCCGCTACGGTCCCGAGCGCGCCCGCGTTGCTGCAATGGCGCTGCTCACACTGCGGGGAACCCCCACCATGTACTACGGAGATGAGATCGGGATGGAGGAAGCCACACTGCCGTCGGCGCTGCGGCAGGATCCCTGGTTGCGAGCAGGCGGGGCCACCCGCGACGGTTGTCGCACCCCGATGCAGTGGGTCGGCTCGCCCAACGGCGGCTTCGCTTCCCAAGACGCCACTCCGTGGCTGCCGGTGGGCACCGACCTGGCCACGGCCAACGTGGCCACGCAACTCGCCGACCCCAACAGCCTGCTGAGCCTGTATCGCGACCTGCTTTCGCTGCGACACCGTTCGGTGGCGCTGCACTCCGGCGACTACCGGCCAGTCGCGTCCCCGGCTGCGGTGTTCGCGTATGCCAGACGCCACGGAACAGAGGAGCTGATCATCGCTCTCAACTTCGCAGCCGAGCCGCAAGTCGTGGATATCACTGCCGGCTCGCGCCTCGTGCTCGCCACCACGCCGGCAGCCGCAAGGCTGGAGTCGGGGTCGCTGCAGCTCGAGGGAAACTCCGGGGCGATCGTCGTGGTCTCCTGAGGTCAGGCCTTCGTCGGCAGCATCCGAACCAGCGCTGCCTCGAGATGATCCCGCTCCACCACAACCTCAGCACCCAATGCCATCATCGCCGCTTGCCGGAGGTCGTTGACTCCCCCACCGAACGCCAGCACCCGCCCACCAACGGCGGTAATCGCGCTGATCGCCTCCGCGGCGACGGCGTGGTCCAGGTCGACCACGGCCAGAGCCGGGCATCCAGCCGCCAATCCACGCTCGAAGGCCGCCGGGTTGCGCCACACAACGAACTGCAAGCCGGCATGCTGCGCGTGGTGTTCCACCACAGCACGATCGGAGATGTTGCCCCCGACGATTGCGACGCTCGGCTCCCAGCCGGCCGGGCTTGCGGGGACCGCGCCTGCCACGGCGCCCGCCTTCGCCACCCCCCATGCCACATGTGCCCGCCAGGCAGCCTCACCGAGGTCCTGCGACGAAGCCGGAGCCAGGCCGAACGGGTCACCGGGCAACGCAGCTCGCTCAACCGACGACCGTTCCGGCAGCTGGGTACCGGCGGCGGCAAACACCTCCGTCGGAAACCGCAGCGCCTCCTGGAACAACTCGAGCGGGCCGCGGCGCTGCGCCGCAAAGTCGGTCCCCAGCAACGCGGTGAGCTCGGCCTCCAACCATGTGGTGCCCACCCCTATCGCGTTCTCCATTTCCGGGGTCAACGCATCCGTACCCACCCGGGACCGCACGTACGCCGGATACGCCGCCACGAAGGTGGTCACGACAGCATCGGCATCAGCGCTGAGATTCCATGACATACCCCAACCCTACGGCGGATGCGGTCGTTCTCGTGTTCCCGGGACCTCTCTAGAGTCGCGCTACCGCTCAAAGGAGCTCCAGATGCGAAAGATGATCTTGCTCGTGATCGGCCTGGCGCTGATCAGCGCAGCCTGCCGGGTCGAGAGCCATGTGATCCTCACTCTCGAGCCCGACCGCTCCGGCACGTACACCATCGAGTTCGGCATGGACGAGGAACTGCAACAGGCCATCTCGAATTTCGGCGGCCTGGGCGGTGACGAGACCGTCGACCCTCTCGAGGGCTTCGAGATCGATGATCCAGATGTCGAGACCACCCGACGCACCGAAGGTGACATGACGTTTGTTGTGGCGACGTCGAGCTTCGAAGATGTCGACGAGCTCGACTCCGTGCTCGCCAGCGCAGAGGACACCGGCGTCGGCGATCTCGACATCAGCTACGAGGGGGACACGGTCACCGTCACCGGTTCCCTCGTTGGTACCGGAGATCTCAATACCGAGGGCCTCGGCGACCTCGGAGGTTTCGGCGACCTCGGCGACTTGGGTGACCTCGGAGGACTCGGACTCGATCCGTCGGCTCTCACCGACGATTTCTTCTCGGCCTCTCTGATCATCGCGATGCCGGGTGAAGTCACCGAACACAACGCCACCCGGGTGCGCTCGGACGCGAGTCTGGAGTGGGACCTTCCGCTCGATGATGAGGCGGTCGATGTGATCGCAGTATCAGACACCGGCGCATCCTCCTTCCCCTGGTGGGTGATCGGTGTGGTCGTCGTGCTGCTAGCCGCAGTGGCTCTGGGGATTATGCTCGGGCGTCGTCGCCAGCAGGCGTCCGTGCAGGCCGTGCAACAGGCTCAGGCAGGCGCCGAGGACCAGCCGACGGGCGGAGATCCGTTCATCCAAGAGGATCCGATCTAGCGGCCGACGTGACCATCCCGCGGGGGTCAGCCTGTGAAGACCTGCACGATGATCCACCCCAACGGGCCGTTGACCGCTCCAACCCCGATCCGGCGATAGGCATCGTCCACGACGACCGCACTCGCTTCCTCGTCTGCCATGAGCCCCTCGTGGGCAGACCGGGGTGACGAGGCGAGCACCATCGTCTGTCCGGCAGCCGTCACCGGAAAGCCGGCGGCACTCAGCCGACCTTCGATCGAATCTCCGGCAGCGGTAACGTTGGAGAAGCGTCCGGTCTGGTAGACGGCGACCGCGTAGTCAAGCGCAAGCTGGTCGAGCGGGGCCGAGGGCTCGAGCGAGCCCACGCCGGCCGCGGCGCGCTCACGCTCGACCAAATCACGACTCTCGGCCACCTTCACATTCGCAGCATCGAGGTCTCCCTGCTCCGCCTCCGGGATGAACACCACTCCGTCGTCCGCCACCAGGCGGCGCTCCCCGACGGCGTCTTGCAGCTTGAGGACGTGTTCCATGACCCTATCCCCGGAGATGACGCCGACTGCGTCCTGCATGGGTCCGGCGGGGTCGACCAGCCGGGTTGCAATGGTCGATTCGGCAACCGGGCTGGCCACCGCGCTCGGTAGCGAAAGGACGCCGGCGACACTGAGAATGATCGTGACAGCAATGACACCCAGGAGCACGGCGAGCCCGGCCCCTGCCGCGCGATTCACCGTCGGAAGCCCCGGCATCACTCGGATACCGCGGTGGAGGAAAGACGAAACAACCGCCGCGGTGGCCGATATCAACAGGAATATGACGAAGCCGGCGGCGAGCCGCGAGGCATCGGTAGACGTGCCGGCAAGCGATTCGACCAGTGTTCCGCCTGGGGTCGAGAGGCGGAAGGCCACGAACAGCCCGACGACGAGTACCGCCAAGCTGATCGATTCCCGCACGAAGCCGCGCATCCAGCCGCGCACCGCCAGCGCCACGATGAGCGCCCCCAGCACGAAGTCCACCAACCTCTACCTCCGATGTCGGGTCATACCCCGGTCAACCGTCCAACGGCGTGTCTTCGGGTTCCGGTTCCCGCGCGGCTTCCTCTCCGGAGTCTGCATCTTCTTCCTTGCCTGAGGACGCACGGGAGCGACGGACGCGACTGATCAGCGACTCACGGGGCTCCGGCTCAACGATGAGTGCGTCTGTCGCCTGTTCCCATGACTGGCCGAGGACACGAGTGCGCCAGAAATGACCGGCAACGATCTTGACGGAGGCAGCCACCGGCACCGCGAGCAGCACACCCCACACCCCACCGAGCGCCCCGCCGAGGATCAGTACGAGAATGACCACGGCCGGATGCAGTCGGACGGTCGCACGCAACACGGTTGGACTCACCAGGTTGTTGTCTATCTGTTGGACGATGACGGCGACCAGCGCTGCCAGCAGCGCCTGAGTCAAACCTCCGGTCGCCAAACCGACGAGCGCGCCGAGAATCCCTCCCACCCACGGGCCGACGAACGGGATGATGTTGAGGAGTCCGGCGATCATGCCGATCAGCAGCCAGAAGTCGAGGTCGATGAGCCAGAACCCGAGGCTGGTCATCGCCCCCACGATGAACGCCACCAGGAGCTGGCCCCGCAAAAACCCGCCGACGGCTCTGCTCAGTTGCCGCGACACGTAGACCACCTCGGTGCGGTGTTCGGTCGGGATCAGGTCGCTCGATTCCTTCCCGATACGCGGCAAGTCGATGAGCGCATAAAACGCCACGACCGGTGCCACCAGGAATAGCAGCACCGCCTCGAACAGGCCGGCGGTCAGTGCCCCGAGGCGGTCCAGGGCTCCTGAGATGAACTGATCCTGGTTCTCCGGATCGCTGATGAAGTCCTGCAGATCGGCGTAGCTCCACAGCACCACGTTGTCTGCCCCGAGATCGGAGAGCATCTGCTCGATGTCGGAAACGGTGTCTCCGTAGATCGTCTCGAAATTCGCAGCCAGTTCCCTAGCCTGTGATGAGACGCTGGGCCAGATGAGAAACCCGATGAGAATGATGCCGCCGATGAGAATGCTGAAGGCGATGAACGATCCGACGATGCGATGCAGACCGGCTCGCTGCAGTCGCGTGACGACAGGGTTGAGCACGTAAATCAACACGATCGAGAGCACGATCGGACCGAGGAGTACCTCGAACTGGCTGAGCAGCAGCAACAACAACCAACCGGCGACGAGAAGCCCCACGACCGCCCATGCGTAGAGCCCGCTGCGCGTGAGCTGTGCGGCCAGGTCGACGCGGGGACTCGTCGCTTCGGTGCCGGCCGGGTCGGCCGCACCCTTGGTGGTGGTCATGTCAGCCGGCGCCGTCGCCGTCCCCGGCCTCGGCTACGAAGCGCTCCAGCCTGGAGCGCCGCATCTTCCGGAGGCGGCGGACGGTCAGCGGTGCGTAGCCCTCCGCCGCTCCATCGTCGATGAGTCGGCGAAGAATCTGGTAGTACCGCGTGGCACTCATCCCGAGGTACTCGGGAATCGCCTGATCCTTCGGTTGCGGGTACAGCCACCACGAGCTCTCGAAGTCGAGCACCTGCCGTTCCCTTGGTTTGAGATCGGTTGATCCTGTAGGCATGTGGGCAGGGTAAATAACACATGTGACATTTCCGCGGATTTCGGTCGAATTCCGTGAGATCATCTACTGATGGACTCGAAGGTCACTCTCCGCCCCGCAGCGGCCACGGACGGTCATTTCCTCGCCACGATGCTGCAGGAAGCGTTCAACTGGGACCCACATCGAGCCCCTTTGACACTCGATGCCGTGCTCGCAATCCCCGAAGTGGCGCACTACATCAGCGGCTGGCCGCGTCCCGGCGACGTCGGGGTGATCGCAGAGATCCTCGGCCATCCGGTGGGTGCCGCCTGGGTGAGGAGGTTCTTGGCAGCTGAGCACGGCTTCGGCTACGTGGCAGACGACATTCCAGAACTCTCCATCGCGGTTTCGGTGGGTCACCGCGGCGACGGCGTCGGCACTGCCCTGATGCACACACTCGAACCGGCGGTCGCCGCGGCCGGGTATCACAGCATCAGCCTCAGCACGGAGCGAAGCAACTACGCACAGGCCTGGTACGCGTCACTCGGCTATCGGGTCGTGTTCAACGACAGCCACAGTGACACGATGCTCAAGCGACTCATCGCCGAGCCGATGGCCGGCGACAGCCGCTGACCATCCATGCTGTAGGGACTGCGCGGTCGGTGTCACCCGAAGCGGCGAACTCTTCGTCAGTATGTGAAACGCCACGGGCAGCGGAGGAAGGGCCGTCGTGCACGATACGGGCTCACGGGACGAGCAAGCACTTGCACCGCGGGAGGGCGACGCGCCGCCATTCCGGACCCTGTGGGGCCTCACCCGCCACACGGCCGGCGCAGGAATCGCCGGTGTCGCCACCGGACTCGTTGTGGGCGGCGTTGGCGGGCGCCTCCTCATGCGGGCGGCCGGCGCAGCCGCCCGCGACGCGGCACAGGGTGCAACCACCGAGGCAGGGTTCCACGTCGGCGAGATCACCTTCGTCGGCACGCTGGCGTTGGTGCTCTTCATCGGCATCTTCTCTGGAGTCGCAGGCGCGGTGTACTACCTGATCTTCCTTCGGTGGCTGGGGTGGGCAGGGCGGTGGCGCGGTCTGGTCTTCGGGGTAGTGCTGTTCGGCGCGACCAGTGCGACTTCGGACATGCTGAATCCCGACAACCCGGACTTCGTCATCCTTCGCAACGAAACTCTCCTCGTGGGACTGATCGTCGTCCTGTTCCTCAGCTTCGGGGTGTTGATCGACTGGCTATTCGGCGTGCTCAACACCCGCTTGCCGCCTGCTGAAGCTCGATACGATCCGGCTCGCTTCCTCTATGCCTCGCTCACCTGCTTCGGGCTGCTCCTCGCTTCCCCGGTCCCGATGCTGCTCTTCGGCAGGAGCTCGTGTGACTGCCAGCCACCGGTCATCGCGTCGGCCTTCGTGACCGCCGCTGCCGTCGCCACAGTCCTGTGGTGGCTGACCTGCTTGCTGCCACGGCCACCACGCGTCCTGAGCCGGGTGGCCCCGCTCCTTGGTTATCTCGGTGTTGGTGGCACCGTCGCTTTCGGGCTCACCCGGGCGACCTCGGATATCGCAGCAATCGTTACTCGATTCTGAGTTCTGCCCCGTATCGATGAGCGAATCCGTCGGGTGCTGCTTGAATTCCGCCAGACAGACACCCACCCCGAGCAGCGCGGAGGTGCCAATGCCAGACCCGGCCCATCAGATCACGTTCGATTGTGCCGACCCTGATCGAATGGCCCGGTTCTGGAGGGAAGCGCTCCACTACGACCTCGAGAGACCGCCCGCTCCATACGAGACCTGGGGCGCCTACTGGAGCAGCCTCGGCATCCATGCGGACAAGATGGGAAATGGGTACGACTCGATCGTCGACGCAATCGGCATCCGACCTCGCATCTGGTTTCAACAGGTCCCCGAAGCCAAGAGCCGCAAGAACCGGCTCCACTTCGACCTCTTGGTTGGCGGTGGGCGGAAGGTGCCGATTGCCGAGCGGATCCGACATGTCGAGGCAGAGGTCGAACGACTCACGGGACTCGGAGCCACTCTGCGCACCGTGATGGACAAGTCCGCGCAGGGCCACTTCGCCATCGGCATGTCGGATCCTGAAGGGAACGAGGTCGACATCGTGTGAGGCGGCCCGCCTTCACTTCATGAACCGATAACCTAGAGCGACACGCTGGCGTAGCTCAGTCGGCAGAGCAGCCGCCTTGTAAGCGGCAGGTCGTGGGTTCGATTCCCACCGCCAGCTCAGAGTGCGGGTTGTCAGGGGCCCACTCAGGGCCCCAGCCACCCCTGCTAACAGCCGGAATCGACGTGACCCCCACCTGGTCCCCCACAACCGCCGCAGCCAAGGGTCGCGCCCTTCGCCACGGTTGGAGACCAGCCCTAGAAGACCCGGCCCTGAGCGAAGCCGAGAACCTTCAGGCAGTGCGGACAGAAATAGATCATGGTCCGACCCTGTCCCAACGGAAAACCCCTCCCCTTTGCATAGACCTCGTTCAATTGCTCATCGCAGTGTGGGCACAGCGGAGCTAGATCCCGCCGGTCCACCACGGCGAACGGTGCCTCCATCGTCTTCGCCACAGCGCTCCTTCCGCCAGTCTCCCCACTGTTGCATCGAGGCGGACCGTCGGATAGGGGCGGACGTCAGCCCCGGGAGCGGCGGCGCGCCAGCTCGAACAGGGCGACCGAAGCAGCCACCGACGCATTGAGACTCTCGACACCTTCGATCGGGATACGAACCGTGAGATCCATCTTCTCGGTGACCAGCCGACTCAAACCGCTCCCCTCGGACCCAACGACCAGTGCCACCGGAGCATCGAACAGATCGCACTCCCACACGGTCGTCTCCGAACCACCATCGAGACCGACGAGCCACAAACCGTGGAACCGGAGGCGTTCGAGTGCATTTGCCACCGAACCCACAACTGCCACGGACATCGACTCGAGGGCACCCGCTGCCGCCTTGAACGCTGCGGGGCCCAGGGGAGCTGCCCGCCGACCGGCAACGACCATCGCCGTGACACCAGCACCGAGTGACGACCGGGCGATCGCCCCAACGTTGCGGCCATCCGCCAGATGATCGAGCACGACCACAGCGGAGGGTGACCCGACTCGCACCAGGTCGTCGATCCGGACCGTCGGAAGTGGCCGGGCGCCGGCAATCACGCCCTGGGGTGCTGAAGTCGCAGCCAGCGGTCGTACATCATCGACCAGAGACACCGTCGCGCCGCCTCCTACTGCCAGGTCGCACATAGCAGCGATCTCGGGCCTCCGGTGAACGCCGGATTCGACTGTGAGGCTGGTAACCCTGCCGGCATCGACTGCGGCAGCTACTGCATGGATGCCTTCGAGCCTATCTCCGATGCCATCTGGCGCCATCGGCCGCATCCTCGATTGCGATGCCCACTTCAGCGAGCGCGTCACGTATCTCATCACTGCGAGTCCAGTCCCGATCGCGGCGGGCTCCGTCGCGGGCGACCAGCAAGGAATCCACCGTCTCCTCCGGTGTCCCCTGCTCGCTGCCGAACCGCATAGCCAACGTGGCGAGCGACTCTGCCACGTCTGCCAGATCGACGGCAGGCTCGGCGATACCGAGCACTCCTGCCATCTCGTCATAGGCCGCGAACCAGGGGCCGGCCTCGCCGCCAGCGTCGAGGCGTCGATTGCCCTCTCGCACTACGTCGAAGAGCACAGCCAGCCCGGCCGCCACGTCGAAGTCGTCGTCCATCGCAGCAATGAAGCGATCCGTCGTCGCCCCGTCGGAAAGTTGTTCGGCATCTTCGCCGCCTCGCCTCCGAAACGCCCACAAGCGCTCGAGCTGCGCCGTGGCATCGCGCAGCGTCTCATCGGTGAACTCCACCGGCTTGCGATAGTGGGTACGCAGGTAAAAGAGCCGGACGGCGAGCGGCGGATACAACTCGACGGCTTCGAGCAGGTCGACGACATGCCCCGTTGATTTTGCCATCTTCTCTCCGCCGAGCGTCACCATGCCGTTGTGCAGCCAGAACCTGGCGAAGCGGGATCCGTCCGCGGCCTCCGCCTGAGCGATCTCGTTCTCGTGATGGGGGAACACCAAGTCATGTCCACCGGCATGGATATCGAACCCGACGCCGAGGTACTTGCGGGCCATCGCCGAGCACTCGATATGCCACCCGGGCCGACCGAGCCCCCATGGGGAATCCCAGAATGGTTCCCCCGGCTTGGTCGCCTTCCATACTGCAAAATCGAGGGGATCACGCTTGTGGGCACCGGGATCCACCCGAGCGCCGGAGCGGAGTTCGTCGATGTTGCGACCGCTGAGCTTCCCGTAGTCGGGAAACGATCGGACGATGAAGTACACATCACCTTCTGCCTCGTACGCGTGACCGGTGGCGATCAGCGACTCGATCATCTCGATCATCTCCTGGATGTGATCCGTCGCCTTGGGTGCAACAGTGGGCTCCATCACGTCGAGCGCTGCGTACGCCTGCTCGAAGGCAGCCTGAGCTTCCGAAGCCACCTCCGCCGTGGAACGGCCCTGTTCCGCCGCAGCAGCGATGATCTTGTCCTCCACATCGGTGACGTTCTGAACGTACGTCACGGCGTAGCCCCGCCATTCGAGATACCGGCGTATCACGTCGAAGGCAACCGCGGCTCGACCGTGGCCGACATGGGGGCGTGCTTGCACGGTGGGCCCGCAGACGTAGATACCAACACGACCTTGATCCCGCTCGTCCAGCGGTTCGACGGTCCGGCCCAGAGTGTTGTAGATCTGCATCTTCCGGGCGATGGTATCAGCGTCCGGCGAGACCCGACCCTGCGTAGTGACTACCGTTGCTCCGGTATGACATCACTCACAAAGAGGTGGGAGGAGTTGGGCCGCCCCCTGGTGTTCGGTCACCGTGGGGCGAGCGCTCGCGCCGCGGACAACACGCTAGAAGCGTTTGCCGTGGCGCGCGACCAGGGCGCGGATGGGATCGAGTTCGACGTCCGCCTCACCAAGGACAACGTGATGATCATCCACCACGACGACGCGGTGCGGGGCCTCGGACCGTTTCGCCGCAAGCGCTTCTCGGAAATCCGCGACAAGGCCCCCTCCGTGCCCACGATCGACGAAGTGCTCGAAGTCAGCGGCGATATGTACCTCAACGCCGAGATCAAGAACTCGCCAAAGGACAAGGACCACGACCCGAGACATCGCACCACCAGAGTGTTGGCCGATTGGGCCCAGGAGAACAACGTAGAGTCTCGGATCCTGGTCACGTCGTTCAACGGCGAGACCACCGACCAGATGCGGTTCGTCGATCGCAACGTCGCCACCGGTCGACTTTTCGACGTGCGGGAAGACCCCACCGAGTACTTCCGTTACCTCAGCAGCCGGGGTCACCCGTGGATCATGCCCAACAAACGTCACCTGCGGCGCAATGGAGCCGCTTTCGTCGCGGCGGCACATCGCCACGGCATGGAAGTTGGGGTGTGGACGCTGAACCGCAAGGGGGCGTTCGCTGCCGCGGCCGAAATAGGAGTGGCTCTCGTCATCACCAACGACCCGGCGAAAGCCCTCCGCGTCTACTCCTGAGCGTCGGCCGGGCTGAGCGAAGCGGTTGCCAGTGCTGCAATCCCCTCGTCCCTACCCAGGAAGCCGAGACCGTCTGTGGTGGTCGCCTTGATGGAGATCGCAGCCGTAGCTACGCCGAGGGTCGTCGCCATCGTCTGTGCCATCTGCTCCCGATGGGGTGCGACCCGGACGGTCTGGGCAATCACCGTCGCATCCACGTAGTCAACCCGAAACCCGGCGACGGCAACTAGCGCTGCCGTTGCTGCCAACAGTTCGGTTGAGTCGACACCGTGCCACTTGAGGTCGCTGGAGGGGAAGTGAGACCCGATGTCGCCGAGGTTGGCACCCCCGAGGATGGCGTCGATCACAGCGTGAATGAGTACATCACCGTCGGAGGTGGCAACAACACCGCGACCTCGCTCGACAACGACTCCGCCAAGAAGCAGCGGTCCATCACCGCCGAACTGGTGGGCGTCGAACCCGAGTCCCGTGCGGTTCGTGGCGCCGGCACCCGGAGCGGACACGCTCATTCCTCCTCAGGAGGTGGCTCCACCTTGGGCAGGGCACGATCGAGCCTGCGGATCGCCTCTTCCTCCTCGAGTTTGAGCGCAAACCGCAACTCGCTGATGATGATGAGCCGCGCCTTTGCCAGCATCCGCTTGAGGGCAGGTGAGATACCCTTGATCTGTTGGGCGTAGGTGAGGTCGCGAACGACCTCAGCTACTTGGAAGATATCGCCGCTGTTGATCTTCTCAGTCAGCAGCTTGTACCACCTGCTCCAGTTCGACCCGGCTTCCTGCGGTTCTTCCTTGAACGTGGCGAACACTTTGCGGGCGACGTTCTGCGATATCACCGGCCGCACCCCCAATTCGAGAGCCTTGTCGGTCGGCACTCGGACGATGAGTTGATCGGTTGCCACCTCGAGCACGAAGTAGTCCCGGCGCTCGCCGGCGAACTCGATACGTTCCTTCTTGATGATGGTGGCGGCGCCGTGGTGCGGGTACACCACCTTGTCCTTGACCTTGAAGGGGACCTTCGTCCGCGTCGTTCGGGTGGTGGTGGCAGGTACGGTGGCCGATGCGGCCGCCGCACCCCGCGTGGCGGACGGGGTGGCCTTCTTGGCCGGAGCCTTCTTGGCCGGAGCCTTCTTGGCCGCGGTCTTCGTGGCAGCCGTCTTCTTGGCCGGAGCCTTCTTGGCCGGAGCCTTCTTGGCCGGAGCCTTCTTGGCCGCGGTCTTCGTGGCAGCCGTCTTCTTGGCCGGAGCCTTCTTGGCCGCGGTCTTCGTGGCAGCCGT
>CAYNHF010000040.1:0-45719 GCA_964397045.1 uncultured Acidimicrobiaceae bacterium
CCGGCTGGGAGGGATGATGTTGGTTGTTTGGTGGCACGCACCGTACGAGCGGTGAGACTCCGACTGAGTTGCTGGCACAGCTCGGAAGGGTCCCTCTGCCATCGAGGTGCGATGTGCTGCCTGGTTGCCAAAAGCGAGTGAAAGGGGTGACACTGCTAGAGCAGTTGACCGTGATCCCTTTGATCCGGGTGGGGTCTGACCCGATTAACCGGCTGACGCATCGTTGATGCTGTCCTGATAATGACCTGTCGGCCCCACCCACCAAAAGGCTTTGCGGGCGGTGTGACCTAATACGAGCCTGCCCACCTCACGGTGTGGCCCATCCCAGTCCTGTCCACCCAACCCGCCGTGCACCTTGACATACGAGATTCATCATGCGCTCCCTACGACACGGTTCACCGATGCCTTGGGACTAACTCTGAGACTTCGCGCTATTGCGCCCTGGGGCAGCACGAGCTTGGTTCTGTGTACGCACCGCGATCCTGCACCAAGGGGCTTCGTGTATCACGAATCCCCCGGGGCCATACAGTGCATCGGTTTCTGAGCCGACCAAGAAATCACCCAGAAACCCCAACACCGCCCTGCAACAGTCCGAGACCTACGCGACGAGACCCCTTGCAGAACAAGGGGTCTCCTGGCACGCCCGGAGGGACTCGAACCCCCAACCTTCTGATCCGTAATCAGACGCTCTATCCAATTGAGCTACGGGCGCCTGCATCGCGCAGTACGGGCGTGCGGGGCACAACGCTAATACAGGCCCGGGGACAGGGATAGCCCAGATCGCACGAAAACAGCTGGAACCTCCCTAAGCCGCCCTAGCGTCTCAACCATCATGAAGCGTCTGGTCGTCCCGGTCCTCGCCTTCTCTCTCACTGCGATCGCCTGCGGATCTGACGCCACGGGTGACTCCCCCGGGACGCCGACGCTTCCTCCCGAGCCAGACGCCGTCGTCCTCACCGTAGGTTTCGAAGGCGGCTTCGCTCCGGTTGATGCGGTCTACGATCCGCTACCCATCTACGTTCTCTTCTCCGACGGACGACTCGTATCCCAAGGGCCAACAGCAGCGATCTTCCCTGGTCCCAAGCTCCCCAACCTCCAGGTGGCGCAACTCAACGACGACCAGCGGTCCGAGGTGCTCGGCCTGGTCGACCAGGTGGGCCTCCCCCAGATGACCGACGAACGCGACAACAATCTCGACGATGCCGGCAACGTCGCAGACGCCCCGGACACGGTCTTCGCCTACTCCGACTCCAATGGTGAACACCGCTACGCCGTTTATGCGCTTGGCATCACAGACACCCCGACACAGCAGCGCCACGCCGCGGCACAGGATCTGGTCTCTCTCCTCCACGATCTGTCGGCAACCGCTGAACAGACGGGCGAATACGAAGTAGACCGACTGCACATCCTGATCTCCGAGGACTTCGGAGCCAGCGCGGAGCCTGAGGCAACCACCGTGGCCTGGCCCCTGTCGACCCCGACATCTGATTTCACCCCCGTAGTGCTCGATCTGCGCTGCCATGTCTTCGAAGCAGCCGCAGCTCAGGAAGCCCTGACTGCGCTGCAGTCGACCAATCAGCTCACCTTCTGGGATGAAGCCGGCACCGTCTACCGACCGACCCCCCGGCCGCTCTTTCCCGGCGAAACCGGCTGTCCGACAGTCCCCTGAGGCTCGACCCACCTCGGCACCTCCTCACAGGCCCGGTATCCTTCCCCTTCACATCTCCGGAAGGAACCACCCGTTGAACGAGGAACTCACGCGCCTGGGCGACGAGTACTGGGAGTACGTACTCTCCACCAACCCGACGACGGCGCTCATGATGGGCGACCACCGCTACGACGACCAGATGGAAGACGCCTCCCGCCAGGCAGAGGATGCTCACATCGCACAACTCCACGCCTTTGCAGCAGCCGCGACAGCGATCGACCCCACCACGCTCACCCCGGACGAGACCATCAGCAGAGAGGTGCTGATCTTCGTCACCAGCACTGAAGCCGAAGGCGCCGAGACGCGGCTCGCGGAAATCGACGTGAACCCTGCGGTGGGGTTCCACGCAATGCTCGGAGTATCGGCCAGCCAGTTTCCCATCGTCCAGCCGGAGCATGCCGAAGCAATGCTCGACAAGTACGTCGGGATCGCTCGCATGTTCGATCAGATGGCAGTGCGGCTGCAGGAAGGCGTTGCCAACGGGCGCACGCCGCCAGACGAGCACGTGAACGCCGTAGTCGCCCAGATCGATGCCTACCTTGCCGGCAGCGTCGAAGACGATGCCTTGGTCCAACTACGCGCGCCTGAAATCTACGACGAGGCTGCCGAAGCTGCCTGGCGTTCCCGACTCGCTGCAACCGTCACCGAACAGATCCGGCCCGCATATCAGCGCTACCGGGACGTCATCACCAACGACGTGTTGCCTGCGGCACGACCGATCGATCAGCCCGGCCTGACCTACCTCCCGGACGGGGAGGTTGCGTACGCTCGAGCGGTCCATCGCCACACGTCACTCGGCATGGATCCCAGAGAGGTCCACGAGATCGGACGCCAACAGATTCGCCTTCTCGAGGACGAATACCGCAGCATCGGAGGCGAGGCACTCGGCACCGAAGATCTGACCGAGATCTACGACCGCCTCCGCAGCGATGCGACGCTCCACTTTGAAAACGGACCGGACGTCGTCGTCGCTTCCGAGATCGCCATGGCAAAGGCCAGGACAGAAATGGCGGACTGGTTCGGGGAATTGCCGAAGGCCGAGTGTGTCGTTGCGGAGACCCAGCACGGCCCCACGGCCTACTACTTCCGCCCCGCACTCGATGGCTCCCGGCCCGGCACCTTCTTCGTCAACACCGCAGACCCCACGCGCTGGGGACGCTTCGAGATCGAGGCCATGGCGTACCACGAGGGCATCCCCGGCCACCACCTCCAGCTTGCGATCGCACAGGAACTCGAAGGCGTTCCGGCGTTTCGGAGCAATGCCCGTGTCACTGCATACTCAGAGGGTTGGGGTCTCTACACCGAACGTCTGGCAGACGAGATGGGCCTGTACAGCACTCCGCTCGACCGGATCGGAATGCTGTCTGCCGACTCGATGCGCGCCGGCCGTCTCGTGATCGACACCGGGATTCATGCGCTCGGATGGAGCAAGCAAGAGGCCATGGATTACTTCGCCAACAACTCGCCGATGAGTCTCAGCACCATCGAAGGAGAGGTCGATCGCTACATCGGAATGCCGGGCCAAGCACTCGCCTACATGATCGGCCGGCTAGAGATCATGCGCATCCGGACGGACGCGGAGTCCCGCATGGGAGCCGCCTTCGACATCAAGGGTTTCCACGACATCGTGCTCGGGTCGGGTCTCGTACCACTCGAAACGTTGGATCGCATGGTTGCCGGGTGGGCCTCGCAATGACCGGGCAGACCACGCCGAGCGAAAGCCTCGCCGCGCTCGCCGACAGGTACTGGAACTACCAACTCGACACGTCACCGACCATCGCGTTCTTGTTCGGCGACTACCGCAACGTCGCGCTGTGGGAAGACGTCAGCGCCGCTGGTGAAGCAGCCAAGGCCGCCGTTCTCCATGCGGTCGCCGCTGAGGCCGAAGCAATCGAGGCCGACTCCCTCAACCGGTCGCAGCGGATCACCCGGGCGATGCTGATGGAGGAAGCTCGCCAGACCGCCGTCTCCCTCGATCATTCGATGACCGACTTCGAGGTCGATCCTTCTGGTGGCATCCACGTGGCACTGCCCCAGATGGCGGCGCAGATCCCGATTCCGAATGCAGAGGTGGCGAATTCGCTCGTGGTCAAGTGGGCGGGGTTCGGCGACTATTTCGACGCCATGATCGAGCGCCTGCGTTCCGGGCTGGCCGCCCGCCGCGTCGCCTCGGCCACCGCAATCACCAAAACCCTCGCTCAGCTCGATGCCTACCTCGGGAGCGACATCAAAAACGACCCCTACACACAGCTTCCCGCCCCCGAGGACATGAGCGCAGAAGAGGTCACAGAGTGGCGAGGCAGGCTCGAGGACCAGACCCAGTTCTCTATCAGACCCGGATACACGCGCTACCGCGATGTGCTGCGCGACGAGCTGCTCCCGAACGCCAGATCCGACGAGCGGGCAGGCGTGATGTGGGTAACGGGTGGCGAGGAGACCTACCGCGCTGCGGTGCGCCGCCACACCACCCTCGACCTCAACCCCGAAGAAATCCATTCCATCGGCCTGGAGGGGATCGAGCACCTCGAAGACGAGTACCGCTCCCTCGGCCTCGGGGTGCTCGACACCTCCGACCTGACGGAGATCTACGAGCGCCTCCGCAACGACTCTGCATTGCGGTTCGAAACCGGCGCAGAGGTGCGCGAGGCCGCCCAGACGTCGATGGACCGGGCTCGCGCCGCAATGGGGGACTGGTTCGGCCGGTTGCCTGTGGCCGACTGCGTGATGCATGAGATCCCCGGCCCGGGCGCCGAGGAAGCACCGCTCGGCTATTACCTGCAGCCGGCCATGGACGGATCCCGGCCTGGCACCTACTTCATCAACACAACGGAGCCGACCACTCGCACCCGCTACGAGTCCGAGGCGCTGGCATTCCACGAATCGATACCCGGCCACCACCTACAGTTGGCGATCGCACAGGAACTCGAGGGCGTACCCGACTTCCAGAAGCATGCCATCGTGTCTGCCTACGTCGAGGGCTGGGGCCTCTACACCGAGCGACTCTCCGACGAGATGGGCCTCTACACGAGTGACCTGGCCCGACTCGGCATCCTTTCGTTCGACTCATGGCGCTGTGGCCGCCTCGTGGTTGACACCGGCATGCACGCCATGGGATGGAGCCGGCAACAGGCCATCGACTATCTCCTCGCGAACTCGCCCCAAGCGCTCAACAACATCGAGAACGAGGTCGACCGCTACATCGCGTGGCCCGGGCAGGCCCTCGCCTACAAGATCGGACAGATCGAGATCCTGCGACTCCGGCGACAGGCCGAACGCATCCGGGGCGACCGCTTCGACATCAGGGAGTTCCACGACACCGTCCTCGACTCGGGACCCGTCACCTTGACCCTGCTCGGTGACCTGGTCGGCGAGTGGGCCGAATCGTGATCTCAGTGGAGGTGGCCCGTGAACTCAGCGACGCCGGACTGGTATGGACGCCGGTCAACGGCGACCGTTTCTTCATCCCCGATCGTGACCTCGATGAGGAGGTGTTCGCCATCAGCGACATGACGGTTGACGTCAGAGTCGTGCCCGGAGGCAAGGAGATCTCGTTCAACGGTGCTGTCGAGTGGGCTCTCGACGCCATAGAGCAGCACGAAGTCGTGTGGCTTCCGACCGAAACCCAACTGCGCCAGGCACTCGGAGAGCACTTCGTGTCGCTGTGGCGCACCACAGACGGCTTCGCATGCGTCGCCAGCGTCCGCGGAGAACACCGCGACTTCGCCGCTCCCGATGCGGCCGATGCATACGCGATGGCGCTTCTCGACCACCTCCGGGCGCAGCTCATCTGAGGCGGCTGGGTTCTTGCGTCCCTCACCGGGACATCCACCGCAAACCGACGCAAGAACAGGGGGAAGCAACGAGCCAAGGAACGGCGGCGCACTGAGCGCCGCCGTTCGTGGCGGAGAGGGAGGGATTTGAACCCTCGAGGGAGCTATAAACCCCCTACTCGCTTAGCAGGCGAGCGCCTTCGTCCGCTCGGCCACCTCTCCCGGTGGGGAAAGGTTATCAGGCTCCGGTTGTGAGCCGACACCCGGTTGAACCTCACTACCGTCACGACCATGGAGAGCGACCCAGCAGGGGAACCCAAACCTCAGCTAAGCGAGTGGCGGGAACGACTGGCCGGGTGGCCCGCGGCCATCGCGATCGTGGTCATTGGCGCGCTGGTCCTCGTCACCGGCGCGGTGCTCCTCTGGCTCGTCATCACCACGCTGGGTGCCCTGCTCAGAACCATCTTCTGAGCATCTCGGAAATCGGCAACACGGCGGGCCGGGTACAATCGCCGACCGCACCTTCATTTGACCGATGCACGGGCGCGACCTGGAGGGATGGCCGAGCGGACGAAGGCGGCAGTCTCGAAAACTGTTGAACCGGTTTTTCCGGTTCCGTGGGTTCGAATCCCACTCCCTCCGCTCTCTTCAGCACCGCGCAGAACCACGCGGTGGCCCCACGCCGGCGATACAACCTGCCGCTTGGAACCACGCCGTCACCCAGCCTCAACACGTGCCGCCTAGATGATCCCGCACCCGGGATCATCCCGCGCTACCCCACCCGAGCACTTCCCTGCCACCCAATGGCACCCTTCCACGACCACGGTGGGCAAGTCGTGCCGGTCTCCACGAACCGGCGAGGGGTTCGAATCCCACTCCCTCCGCTCTCTTCAGCACCGCGCAGAACCACGCGGTGACCCCACGCCGGCGATACAACCTGCCGCTTGGAACCACGCCGTCACCCAGCCTCCACACGTGCCGCCTAGATGATCCCTCACCCCTTCCACGACCACCGTGGGCAACTCGTGCCGGTCTCCACGAACCGGCGAGGGGCGTGGCTGAACCCAGCAGCCGACGCGCTAGCCGGTCGGAGTTTCTAGAGCAGGTCCGATGATGCTGAACGTCCCACCCTGTGGGTCGCCAACAACAGCCGTCCGGCCTGCCGGGGTGTCAAACGGTTCAACCGAAATCGACCCGCCGAGCGCCGTGAGCTCGCCGAGGGCCTCGTCGATGTCGCCGACGCGGAAATACACCATCCAGTGAGCCGGGATCTCAGCCGGCCAGTTCTCATCCATGGCGAGCATGCCGCCGTTGGGTCGGTCTCCGTTCGAGAACATGGTGTACAGCATGCCGGTTGGCATCTCATCGGTCTGGGCCGTCCAGCCGAAGACCTCGCCGTAGAACCTCTGCGCGGCGTCTGCGTCACGGGTAGCAAGTTCGTTCCAGGTCATGAACCCGGGATCATTGAATCGGTCGGCGCCGGCATGGTTGCCTGCCTGCCAGATCGAGAACACAGCGCCGGTTGGGTCGGCAAGGATCGCCATCCTTCCCGAGTCATACACGTCCACGGCCGGGAGCACTTCCGAACCCCCGGCTGCGATCACAGTCGCGCCGACGTCATCGACAGAATCGACGGAAACATAGGATTGCCACATCGGGGGAAAGCCTGCTGCCTGCATCTCGGGCGGCATCGGACCCATACCGGCTGCGAGATCACCATCCTTTGAGAACAGGACGTAGATGAGGTTGCCGTCCGGGTCATGCTGTTCGACGCTCTCCCATCCAAACAGCTGCTGATAGAACTCCTTGCCGGCAGATACGTCAGCAAGCGAGATGTCAGTCCAAGAAAACATTCCGTTCGGGTGTGCCATCGATGTCCTCCCTGATTGGCTACTCGACTGAACGTACCACGCCGCTGCGACGAGAAACCCAGGGTCGTCGCGCCTGCCCGAGTCACGGTGCATGACCAACTGATCCACGGACCTAACCTTGTCCGGGACGTAGTCGTCCGGAGGGATGGCCGAGCGGACGAAGGCGCCAGTCTTGAAAACTGGTGAGCCCCTTGCGGGTTCCGTGGGTTCGAATCCCACTCCCTCCGCTGCTCTCAGCGACGTGCCGAACCGCACAACCGGCCTGCGCAGGTGACAAACAGTGCCGCTAGGACAATCGCCGGCTTCTCATTGCAGCCCACATTGCGCGCACAAGCCGGTGACAGAAGGTGCTGCTGAGACGATCTCCAACCGAGATCGTCCGGCGCTAACCGGCCGTGGACGATTCCCTGCCACCCAATGGCCAACTTCCACGCGCAGTTGGGCGAATCCTGGTGGTCGCGCTCACGGGCGAGGGGCAAGTCCTGGTGGTCTCCACGAACCGGCGAGGGGCGAGTCCTGGTGGTCTTCGCTCACGGGCGAGGGGGAGCTACGGCGTGTCGCCTTTCGGTTTGTCCTTGCCCTTGGCGTTGCCCTTGCCGTTCGCGTTGCCGGTGCGGCCCTTGTCCGCCTCGGTGGCTTCGTCTTCCTCTGTAGCGGCCTTGCCGTTGGCGTTTCCCTGTGGCTCGCCCGGCGTTGTGCCATCGTTCTTGCGACGATTCTCACCGGCTTGGTCTGCGGCCTGCGCAGGCAGTTCGCCATCCCGGCCCACGTACTTGGGCGGCTCACCACAAGCTCCCTGAGGATCGAATCCTGCCCGCGAGTCGCCGCGGCCGGCTACGTGCTCATCGACCGCCGCCTTGATGCATGCGCTCCACGCTTGGACATCGTCGACGAAGCCCGTGACTTCTTCGGGTTGCCCCTCGGCGGCGGCTTCGTCCAGTCCGGAACCCGAGTCCACAACGAGGGTTGCCGCACTGGTGGGCACCGGCGTATCGCCAGGCTGAGCAAAAGGAATTGTGGCGGCACTCACCGCAGCCACCGCAACAGCCCCGATCATCAACTTCGTCAGGAGCCCGGCGCTCATGGCTGAGGCGACTAGGCCCCGCCGCGCCAATCGCCGGAAGCCAGAGGTTCCGGCGGCTTCACCACTGCCGCGCGTCGCTTCGAGGCCGCAGCCGGCGCAAAGCCAGACATTCTGAACTCGAGCCAAGGCTGGGGATCCGCACATTTCGCAGAAGGTGTCATCCGACCTCATGGCCGACCTCCTCGATGCTCCGATACCACGCCAAGGTCGGGGACATCACATCCCAACTTCAGCAGGAAGGCCTCCACCTGGACTTGCAGAAGGCGGTCTTCGTCCACACCAGGAGAAGGGAACGATCTCCGGCCGAACGGCAGGAGTTCGGCCTGAGGCCGGCCCCCGGCGGTCTGTCTATCCGACATGATTCACCCAACGAACTGCAATACCCCCAATATCGGTCATTCACCAGGTCACACTGAAGAACCATTGGCAAAATCATCACCTGACTAGATACCGCGAACAGGCTCGAGTCGAGCCATCGCAAACGTCAGCGACGCGACCAGACCTCTGGATTCACCGGGTGGGGCGGCTTCACCCCATCAAGTACCAGAATCGCCTGCTCAAGTGCCGTTTGGAAGATCCGTCTGCGGCCCGCAGACGTCCCGGAAGCAACGTGGGGCGTTACGACTACATCATCGCGAGCCAGCAGGGCCGCCTCAGGCGCGAGCGGCTCAGGGTCGGTCACGTCGAGCCCGGCGGAGAACAAGTGGTCCGAATCCAGCGCTGCGGTCAACGCGTCATGGTCCACCAGGCCACCGCGGGCCGTGTTGACGAAGACGGCACCTTCTTTCATTTGAGCGAACGCCGCGGCTCCGAACAGCTGTGCTGTGTCGTCGTTCAGTGGGATGTGCACCGAAAGAACGTCCGCCATGGCGAGCAACTCGGGAAGTGACGAAACCCGATCGACGAAGAACTCGGCCTCCGCAACGAACGGGTCGAAGGCGGCAACCCGCATGCCAAGACTCTGCGCCACCCGGGCGACATGGCGGGCGATACGTCCGAAGCCGACCAGACCGAGCGTCTTGCCGTCCAACTCCAAAGCGCGATTGTTCACGTAGTAGTCACTGCCGCCTGCGCGAAGCTCATCGATCGACCTCAACACGTTCTTGCTGGCCATGAGGATCAGAGTGACTGCGTGTTCGGCAGTCGAAACCGTCGGCCCCTCTGGGGCATTACACACCAGAATCCGCCGCGCAGTGGCGGCAGGAACATCAACCAGGTCGTATCCGATACCGGTGCGGCTGATCACCTCGAGGCGCGGAGCCCGATCCATTACCGCGGCGTCATATGAGAGCGACGAAGCGACCACCGCACGGGCAGACTCTATCCCGTACCACGGGTCCTGCGAGTTGCCCCCGCCCAACTGTTCGACCGTTGGGTCTACGAGATCCAGCAATTCGTCGGTCACAGGCCGTTCAAACCAGACGGGGTAACACTCTTCCTTCACACCCTGCTCCCTTGCCGGCCGCCCTGCGATGCTAGAACTCTCCCGCCCAGCACATCCTCGCAATAAGACACCAGGCGCGATCAGCCGGCGAAGTGCGGCTCCGACACACCGCCAATCCCGACGTCGATCGCCAGCAGACGCCCTGCGTTCGGTTCGGCCGCGTTGGTTTCGTGGGTCCCGCCGCCGCCGATGGAGGTGATGAACAGCGTCTCCACATCTGGTCCTCCGAAAGCGGGCATCGTCGGCTTCTCAACCGGCAGATCGATGATGCGGTCGACTACGCCGTTTGGGGTGAGACGTGCCACGGCCGCACCGAAGACGCACGCCACCCAGTAGCAACCGGCGGCATCCACACACGCCCCATCAGGTCGACCAGGAAGCTCCGAGAAGTCGGTGAACACCTGCTCATTGCCTGCCACGCCCGTGTCGACGTCATAGTCGAATGCCCACACGGTGTCCTTCAACGTGTCGGCGTAGTACATCAACCGCCCATCCGGGGAAAAGGCCAGGCCGTTCGAGACACCCACGCCGTGGCGGGTCGTCACATGCGACCCATCCGACTCGAGCCGATGCAACATGCCGGTCTGGAGCTCCTCCGAGGCGTCGGTGTGCATACTTCCGACCCAGTAACGGCCGGCGGGGTCCGCGCGGCCGTCGTTGAGACGATTCCCGGTCTCGGCGGCTTCAAGTGCAATCCAGGGAGTGAAGCCGCCTCCCTCCCACTCGAGCCAGCCGACCTCGTGTTCCAGAGCCAGCAACAGCCGATCCCGTTCCGAAGTGAGTGCCACGGATCCGGGTCTGCCCGGGGTCGAGCGCTGCTGCTCGGCCCCAGACGCCAGGTGAAGGCGGTGCACCGTCTGGCCGTCGATGTCTATCCAGTAGATATGTCCCGTGCGGCCGTCCCACACCGGACACTCGCCCAACTGTGCTGGTTGACTGCTCAGGAATTCCATCAGCGGGTGCCTGCTCGCAACACACCCTCAGCCTACGTCGCTACAGCAATGAAGCCGGTGACTTTGCGGCGCCGCAGCCTGGCGTGAGCGAAGTGAGTCGCCAGCTCAGGCGTCAGGGAAACCCGGAAGGGGATCACGGTTGAACCACGCGTCTGCGAAAGCTCGAATTCTCTCGCCGGTGACATCCTCAACGAGGAGAATGAAGTCATTCGTGGATATCGTGGCACCGTCGTAGTCCCGGTACGCAGTCGAGATAACGTCGAAGAAGTCAGACTGCCCGATTCGCAAACTCAGGGCGTGGAGGAAAAGGGCGCCGCGCAGCGGACCGCTACCGATATACACGTCTCCCGGACGCGGCTCGTCCGGAGCCGGCCACGCTGCATTGTTCACCTTGGCCCTGGCGGCGGCAATCGTCACGTCGAGGCCGGAACGGCCGACGCTGCCCTGCAACCACAGCCATTGCATGTAGGTCGGGATCGCTTCGGAAATCCAGATGTCCGACCAGGACTCGATCCCAACCGCGTGACCGAAGTAGTGCGATGCCAGGTCCCGCATCATGCGCAGTTCGACGTCGTTTGCCTCGAGCTCAGTCCGTGTCAGCATCGTCCACGAGTTGGCAGGCTTGGCAGCAGCGGAATCTGCAACCACTGCTACGCCCCAGGCGTCGTAGGGAAAGCGGCCGAGGCGCTGCTCGAGGAACAGGATCATGTCGTCCGCCTTGTGGAGCACGGCGGGCATGTCGTCCGCCAGGTCCGGAGGCAGCAAATGACGGAGTTCGACCCCGCTGGCGTCGCTTCCCCGCGGGTCGTCCACAATCACCAGATTGCCGAGAATCACCGTCATCGCATGCGTCGGGATCGGGGCCGAGGTCTCCCAGCGGGTGGTCGTCTGGCCGATACCACGCTGCTCGCGGCCAAAGGCGCCAGAGGCGACGGCCACCGTGCCGTCCGGCATCGTCAGCTCAGTCGTGAACATTGCAGGGTCCCAAGGATGATCGTTGGAGGGAACCCAGAGATGGGCGCCGTCCGGCGCGCTCCTGACGTACCACGCCGGATCGGTCGTATCGATCCACCCCACCCGACCGTTGGTCAGTTCAGAGCGGGAGGAGGCTCCCGCCGGGTCGGTGAGATACTCGACAGTTGTCTGGAACTTGTTGCCGGCAACAATCGGCGTTGCCGGCGTGATGACCATTTCAGCCTCGTCCCGCAGATACTCTGCGTCGATACCGTCAACGGTCACCCCTCTCACAATGGAGCCTTCGAAGTCGAGATGGAACGCGACAAGGTCCTCCTTGGCCGTTGCCGTGATCAACACCTCTGAAGCAAGAAGTCGATCCTCCGGGTTCCACTCAATCGCCAGGTCGTACAAGGCGACGTCGTATCCACCGTTGCCGAGGCCGGGTGCAAGCGGATCACCCATGGAGTCGATCGTCGCCAGCGCCGACACCTCATCGTCCACGAACGCCTCAACGATCGTGGTCATCTGAGGGCTGCGGACATCGACCGCCACCTCCGCCCCTCCACACGCGGTCGCGAGGACGGCGAGCAACAGTGCCGCCAGAGCCAGGCCGTGGCGGTGGAAGGACCAGAGGCGCATGTGACGATCCACACCAACAATATCGGCAACCTGCGCCACATCTGGAGCAAGGGATGTCGAGTTCGACGTTGCACCCGATCCGGAGTCGCCGGCTCAGGCGGTCTCACGTCGGGTCTGGAAGAACTCCTGCAGAAGCGCATTGGATTCGGGCTCCAAGACGCCGGCGACCAACTCACAGCGGTGGTTGAGGCGTTCATCCTGGGGAATGTTGTAGAGGCTCCATGCCGCGCCGGCCTTGGCATCGGACGCCGCATAGACGATGCGATCCAACCGGGCCCACACCGCAGCCATCGCACACATCGCACATGGCTCCAACGTCACGACGAGGGTATGGCCGACGAGCCTCCAGTCGCCTGTTGCCCTGCCCGCCGCACGGATGGCAAGCAGCTCGGCGTGTGCGGTCGGGTCGGCGTTGGCTTCACGGCGGTTGTGGTCCACAGCCACCACCGTGCCATTCGGTGCCACGACGACCGCACCCACCGGAACGTCACCTTCGGTCGCAGCAGCGCGCGCCTCTCCGAGAGCCACCTGCATCGGTGCCGCCCATTTCGTATCGGGATTCACACTCGCACCGCCTCTTCTACACTCCCGGACCCTAGGAGGGATCGCATAGTCTGGCCTAGTGCGCACGCCTGGAAAGCGTGTAAGCGGTAACCCGCTTCGTGGGTTCGAATCCCACTCCCTCCGCCAAATCGACGGCGCCGTGCCGGAGCTCGAAGCTCGCCTCCCGGACATGGTGGCCCGGCGCGTGTGTCCTCGCGTTTCGGCGCCAACATGGATGCATTGAGTACACCACGCGAAGAAGCGCCCCTCTGTGAAAGGACGCCTCTTCGGTCGCGGACGATTACTCGCTAGGCGGCAGGGATCAACACAACGTCGATGACGTGAATCACGCCGTTGCTGGCGAACACGTCTGGCTGAACAACAGTCGAACCACCAAGCGGCTCGGATTCATCGTTGATCACGACACTGCCGTCGATGACCTCGATCTTGAGCGTCCCGCCGGCCGGATTCAAGGTCGGCAGCGCATCGATCGGAGCTGCGCCAACCACTGTGGCAGCATCGAAGACCCCTTCGGCAGACACGTGGTACAGCAGGATGCCTGCCAGATCCTCACGGGCCAGGAGCTCCTCTGGAGTGATTTCGAGCGCCTCGAGCAGATCACCGAACGCTTCGTCTGTCGGGGCGAACACGGTCAGTTCATCGTCCGGGTTGTTGAGCGCATCCACGAGACCGGCGGTCTCGAGAGCGAGCAGCAGGATCGTGAACTCGGCCGGGTCTGCGGTAGCCGAAGCGGCCACGATCTCGGCGATGGTCGGCAGTTCCGCCGGCGCCTCGGTGGTTGTGGTTGTCTCGGGAGCCGCGGTCGTGGTAGTGGTCGTTTCTTCCACCATCTCGTCGGCCATGGCAACCCCGAGCTCGGCAGCGACCGTCGGCGGCAGCATCACCGCGTTGATCACGTGCACGATGCCGTTGTCGGCTTCCAGGTCGGCAGAGACCACAGTTGCCTGGTCCACCATGATCTGGCCGTCCACCACCGAGATGGTGACCGACTCACCCTGAACGGTTTCAACCGTCTGGCCGTCGAGAGTGGCGACCAGGGTCGAGTCTGCCGCCTGAGGCAGAACGTGGTAGGTCAAGATCGAAGTCAGCAACTCAGTGTCGCCGAGCAGTTCTTCAGGCGTGATGCCGAGCGCTTCGAAGGCGTCTTCGAAAGCAGCATCGGTCGGAGCCAGGACCGTGAACGGACCCTCGCCTTCGAGTGTGTCACCGAGTCCGGCAGCCTCGATCGCAGCGATCAAGGTGCTGAACTGGCCGGACTCGATCGCCAGGTCGAGCACCGAAGTGGTCTCTACCGTGGTCGAGGTGGCAGCCGTAGTAGTGGTCTCCGATTCGTCATCACCGCACGCGGCTGCAACCAGTGCAAGCGCCAGCAGCAATGCGACGAAGGAGAAAAGCCGTGTTCTCATGGGACGTTATCCTTTTCGTTTGGCCCGTTTCGTCACATACGAAGCGACGCCCAACCTCGGATGATGTCTTCGGTGGATTCGCTCCTCCCTGCGAACATGCGTCCCCCTGCGGGATACACACCGTGCCGAAACGCAAGAACACAAGCCGACGCCACAGGTGTACCATCCGGTGACCGTGCTAAGTGGGGCGCTAGGGGTGCCCTCTTCCCGAAAACCTCTTCATGCGGGACCGAATCCCCCGCCCGAGGGTTGGCATTGATCGGGTCGGCACCGGGATCAGACGATGTTGAGAGTCGGGTCCTACGCGGCGGAACGCTGTGAACCGGGTCAGGTCCGGAAGGAAGCAGCCCTAAGCAGGCCAGTTCCGGGTGCCGTAGGAGTGCCCGGCTGGAGTCGCCGGCCCGGAACGCGCCGGTTGATCGCCTTCACGAGGGCGGGGTGCACGGTTACCGGCTGAGATCCGTCCGAAAAGTCACCGAGTGAGCTCGTTCGAACGGCAGCCCTATTGCGGCTTGGCCAGGATCACTCCGTAGACGAAGCCGAACGGGCCCATCCGCCACAGGTCCTCGATCTCCAGGAGCGCGTCCGCGTAGAGTTCCTGGGGCTGCGGCAACGAGTCGAGACTGTGGTGCAAGTAGGTGTACTCCTCCCGCGCCCCGGTCGCAGCACCAACGGCGGGCAGGATCACCGCCGACCCGGCGCGATGGAGGGAACGCTGCCAGCCCACCTCTGGTCTTCCGAGATCCACAACGCCCGCCTTCCCTCCCGAGCGCAGCACTCGAGCAACTTCTGCCAGCGTTGTGTCGATCGAGTCGAGGTTCCGGAAGACGTAAGCGGAAAACACCGCGTCGAACGATCCGTCTGCGAACGGCAGGGTCTCACCGACACCCACAACTCGGTGCGTGGCAGGATTCAGCTCCAGCATTTCCGAGGCCGGATCAAGCGCAACCAGGTCGGGACCGAGAATCGGGTTCGCAGCCCCAGTGCCGCCACCCAGATCGAGGCGCCTACCCGCAGGAAGGTGCGCCACCACCCGCCGCCGCCAGGCCTGATCCCGGCCTAATGACAACAGGCGATTGATGCGGTCGTATCGAGCCGCAATGTCGGAGAAAACGTCACCGTTGGACATACCCCAACGCTAGGCGGCCCCACCGAATTCACCCACCGTATCTGCCGACCGGAAGGCCATCAGCCGATGCGATCGAACTTCACATAGGGTTGAAGCGCTTCAGGAACCGAGACCGAACCATCCGGCTGCTGGTAGTTCTCGATGATTGCGATGAGCGTTCGACCGACGGCAACCGCCGTTCCATTGAGGGTATGCACCAGTTGGTTGCCGGACTCACCCCTGTACCGGATCCTGAGCCTTCTGCTCTGGAAGTCTGTCGTGTTCGAGGTCGAGGTGATTTCGCGATACCTGCCCTGCCCAGGGAACCAGGCTTCGATGTCGTATTTTTTCGAGGCAGAAGCTCCCAGGTCGCCTGCTGCGACATTCACCACACGGTGCGGTATTCCGAGTGCCTGGACCAGGCCCTCCTCCTGCTCGAGCAGGAAGTCGTGCTCTTCCTGGCTGTTCTCGGGCAGGCAGAACGAGAACATCTCCACCTTGTCGAACTGATGCACCCGAAAGATGCCCCTGGTGTCCTTCCCATAGGTGCCCGCTTCACGGCGGAAACATGTGGAGATCCCGACGTACCGCATCGGGAGATCGGCAGCGTCGAAGATCTCGTTTGCATGGAAGGCGGCCAACGGCACCTCGGAGGTCCCGACGAGATACAGGTCGTCGTCTGCCATGGCGTAGACCTGCTCGCGGTCGGCGGGGAAGAATCCGGTCCCGAAGAGCGCTTCCTCCCTGACCAGCACCGGCGGGGTCACCGGCACAAACCCCTGAGGCGTAAGGCGATCGAGCGCGAAGTTGACGAGGGCGAGTTCGAGCCGCACCAATTCACCCATGATGAATCCAAATCGGCTCCCCGACACTTTGGAAGCGCGCTCAATATCGAGAATCCCGAGCGCGGTACCCAACTCCACATGATCCTTGAGGTCGCCTCCTGTGCGGAGGTCGTCACCCCAGGTCCGCAACTCGACCGCGTCCTCTTCCTCCATGCCTGCAGCGGCCGTTTCGTCGGTGAGGTTCGGTAGCTCGATCCAGCGGGCGGTGAACTGCTCGTCCAGAGCATCCGCCGCTGCCAGCAGCTCTTTGTACTTAGCAGCCAGTTCGCCTGCTTCGGCAATCGCCGCGTCGCGCGCTGCGCCCTCGAGGCGCTTGATCGCTTGGCCGGTTTTCTTCTGCTCGGCTCGGGCCGTCTCCGCCTGGATGCGAACCTCACGCCGTTCCCGGTCGAGTCGTGCTAGTGAATCGACGTCGATCTCGACGCCGCGCCTGGCGAGCGATTGGATGAGGGCCTCCGGCTCGTTCCGAAGAATCGTGACATCGATCATTTCGCGATGCTACTCAGCTGCCGACACCGCGAGTGCTTCCTCCTCCTCGGGGGAAAGCACCTCGGTTCCTTTCCCGTCCTGGATCTGCTTCACGTAGAACAGGGTTTCTCCCCTGCCCACGAGCAGGCTGATAACCACTCCACTTCCGGTGGCGTCGAGCAGTGCTATCGAACGTGACAGGTTGCCCGAAATGTCACCGAAGGCGTCGTATGCAACCACTCCGGTCCGGCTGATCGCATGCGGCAACTGGCGCTCGACCGCCACCAGCCGCGGCCCAAAGTCGCCCAGCAACGCCTCGATGCGGTCCAGTTCTCCGTCTACCTCAGCGAGCAGTGCGTAGACATTCCCGTCTTGCGGAACGGCGGCGAGCTTGGTGCGCAGCCGATTCACTTGTATCGAAAGCCACAGCGTGATCAGCAGAGTGGCTGCGATCAGACTCAGCAGGATGATGTTCATGGGCCATTCCGATAGAAGACGAGTTCCCACACATTGTCGTCGCTGCTGCCATCTTCGTCCTCGATGGTGGCGGACACACGCATCTCGTACAACGAACCGGCTACCACCGGCAGGTCCTCGAACACCACCGTCTTCGCCTCACCTGCCTCGAGAAACGGAACCAGCGTCTGAATGTCCACGGTCGGTTCATCTTGATTGCGGGGATCAAGGAAGAGTTGCACCAGGATCGATTCCTCAGACAGATTGCCCGTGTTGGTGACGACCGCCTGCACCGCGAAGGTGTCCGAATCGGGAACCACCGGGAAGCCGTTGTTCTCGCCGAGCGGCTCCGGGTCGGTCACAGCCGTGATCGCCACATCGTGGTTGACCTCCAGTTTCAGAATCACCCGCATCCGGCCGGCGACCGTGACCGCGTCGAAGATCTCGTCGCGCGGCGGCGCCGCATAGCCGAACACCGGGTAGTCGAGCGTCACCGCCTCGGGATTCATCTCGTCGAGCGCCGTGAGAAAACTCGAATACGCCGAGTCGCCCACCCGCAGCTCGTTGAACGCGGCGGTCAGCATGGTGGCCCCCTTGGGGGCGACGTCGGGTTCATCGAGGATCTGAACGACGGACTCCCGCACTGCGCTGAGCCCACCGGTCCAACTCGTTGCTGCAACCGTGAGATAGCCGTTCGCCTCGCTGGTCGATGCGGTTACTTCTGCCGCACCAAGGTCGGTGCTGAGAGCGGTGCTTTCCTCTATGAGGTTATCCAGCCGCTGTAGCAGTTCGGGACGCTCTATATCGCTGATGCTGACGAAGACGGCCTCGAGGCGGCCCGCAAGCACCGCTTGTCCGTCGGAGACATCTTTGGCGACCGCGAGATAGTCACCGGCTATCCGTTCGTCGGTCCGGTAGCGAACGGCCAGCGCGACGGCTGCGAGCACGACAGCGATCAGAAAGACGATCACAAGGCCCCGCCGCCGGCGAGAACGCCGCGTGAGCGGTGAGTGCGGGTACGCCATAGGCGTGGGCGAGGAGGGACTTGAACCCTCACGAGTGTTACCTCACAGGAACCTGAATCCTGCGCGTCTGCCAATTCCGCCACTCGCCCGGACGCCACGATGGTACCAAAGCCGCGGAATACCGTCACTTGCCCATCACGCGACGACAGGGAACGTCGCGCTCGGTCGAGGCGTTCCTACGAGTAAGCCCGCGACCGCTCTCGGAGGTGGGCCCCCAGCCTTCGTAGACTCGGATGGAATGAAACTCGCCCGCCAGCTGGAACGCCGCATGGAAGACCTCGTCGAGGGGCTGTCCGCCACAGTATTTCGCGGGCGGATCCACCCCGTGGAGCTGGCGGACCGACTCGTTCGTCACATCGACCGGGAAGCCGGCGGAGCGTTGGACGCAGCCATCCCGAACGCTTACTCGATACGAGTCCACCCTGGCGAACTGCCCGATGCGGTGAATCCCGCCGACCTGAGTCGCGAACTCGCCCGCGTGGTGTCGACGACCGCCACCGACCGCGGTTGGCGAATCGGAGGCCCGACGTCGGTCATCGTCACCGCAGACAAGTCGGTCCTCCACGGCCGCATCGAGATCGAAGGCAGCAGCCGGCCGGGGGCCTTGCAGGCGTGGGCACAACTCATCGATGCCCGCGGCGGTCGCGTGTTCGAGTTGACGGACAACCGCTGCGAAGTTGGACGTGCTCCCGGATCCGACATCGAGATCGCGGAGCCTCGCGTCTCCAGGCACCATGCGACGATCTTCCGCCACCACGGCGCGGTCTGGCTCCTGGATATCGGGTCTGCCAATGGCACCTCAGTCAATGATGCACCCGTCGCTCGCGACCCGGCCACGATCGCCACTGGCGACTCCCTGCGGTTCGGACCGGCTACCTTCACCTTCAAGATGCTGTAGAAGGTGCCAGGTGCCAGCCCTCTTTCTTAATGCCCTCAAGCTGATTTTCCTGCTGCTGCTGTTCCTTTTCTTGTGGCAAATCGCCCGATCGATCCGCGGCCACCTCGGCAGTGGCTCATCAACCAAGACGCTGAAGACGGCCTCGACTTTGGTCATTGTCAAGTCTGAGACCTTGGCCGGGCAACGGTACGCGATCGGGACCCCAGCCGTCGTCGGTCGGTCCGAGGATGCCGACATAGTTCTCGATGATTCCTACGCTTCCGACTTCCATTTCCGGATCGGCCAGCAAGAGGGCAAGATCATCCTCAGCGATCTCGGCAGTACCAACGGAACCTACATCAACGGACGGAGAGTCACCGTGCCGACCTCACTGACCAAGGGAGATTCGATCCAAATCGGTAAGACGATATTTGAAGTGAGGTGAAGACACCATGAGCACGGGTTTCAACGAACTCCACGCCGGTGACTCGGTGGTGACACGATGATCCCCACCGCCATCCTGCTCGGCATGGTCGCCGGACCGTCGCCGCTGCGGTGGTGGGCCGTCCCACTCATCGGCGTCATCTGGTCCCTCATGCTCGCCTCGTGGGGTGAACCTGCAATAACATCCGTCCAGGTCTGGCTGGGTGGCTTTGCTCTCGGGGCACTGAACGCGGCTCTCGGCGTGCTGATTTCCGGTCGCGCGGTGCATCTCCTGCGGACACCCTTGCGCCGGGTGAATAGCTACCTCGAGGCGAAATGAACTACACCTGGGCCAGCGCAACCGACTCCGGTCATGTGCGTGATCACAACGAAGACTCACTCTCCCCAACCGAAGATGGCTCGGGGCCCGGTCCACTGGTCGTTGCCGTCGCGGACGGTATGGGAGGGCACGCTGCCGGCGAGGTAGCCAGTCGCCTGGCGATCGAAGCCGCGGTCACCGAAGTCGTTGATGACCTCGAGGCGGCCGTCCGGGTGACCCGAGGGAATCAAGCGGTCGTCGATGCCACCCGCGCCGACGATCAACTGGCAGGAATGGGCACCACGCTGACCCTGGCAATCATCGGCACAGACGGTGTGATGCACATCGCCCACATTGGCGATAGTCGCCTCTATCTGTTCCGCGACGATGAACTCCGGCTGCTCACCAACGATCACACCTGGGTTGGCGAGCTGGTTGCTCGCGGTCAACTGAGTCCTGCAGAAGCAGCAAACCATCCTCGTCGGCATTTGCTCACCCGGGTACTCGGAATGGACTCGCTGACGATCGACGAAACGACCCTCGATCTGGTCAAACGGGACCGGATTCTCGTTTGTAGCGACGGACTCACGACGATGCTCGAGGATGCGCGCATCGCTGCCCATCTGCGTCACGAAGAGACGGCGACCGGTGCTGCTTGGGCGCTGCTCGAAGCAGCCAATGCCGCAGGAGGGTTCGACAACACGTCCGTTGTCGTAGTCGACGTCGGGCCATGACACGAAATGCCGAGGCCGCGCTGTTGGCAACGGCGTCTCTCGTGGCAGCCGCGGGTGTTGCCCTCAGCAGCTTCACCGAGGGCGAGTGGCTGAACGCAGATGTCCTGCTCACATTGCTGGCTTTTGCGATCGGGTTTGGCTTGGTGCACCTGGCGCTGCGCAGATGGGCCCCAGAAGCGAGCCCGTTCCTGCTCCCGCTCGCCGCCTTCCTCGCTGCCATCGGGTTCACCGAGATCTACCGGCTGGACCCTGATCTCGCGGCACTGCAACGCTGGTCGCTAGTTGCCGCCGGCATCTTCGGCAGTGGCACGGTGTATCTCCTTCGCAATGACGGCGTCCGGTTGCTGCGTCGGTACCGGTATCTGTTCTTGCTTGCCGCAGTGCTGCTCCTTCTGCTGCCTCTATTGCCGGCGTCGTGGCCGATCCACGGTGCCACCGTCAACGGGGCGCGGCTGTGGGTGCGAGTTGACCTGCTCGGCAGAACACTCAGCTTTCAGCCCGGCGAACTAGCCAAGGTATTCCTGACCATCTTCCTCGCTTCGTACCTCGCAGATCGCGCTGGAGCCATGGCGGCGACCGGTGGCCGGATCGGTCGGTTTCAGATTCCTGCCCCCCGTCGGTTCGGTCCAATCCTCGTTGCTGCAGCTGCTGCGTTCGGTGTACTTGTCTACCAACGAGATCTCGGAGCCTCGCTGCTCATATTCCTGCTGTTCGTGGGACTCATCTACATCGCGACGGGAAGGATCGCCTACCTAATAGCAGGTGGCGGCCTGCTGCTCGCAGGCGGACTCGTCGCCTATCAAGCCTTCAGCCACGTGCAGGAACGGATCGGCTCCTGGCTGCACCCGTTCGATGACTACGCGGGGTCCGGATACCAAGTAGCTCAGAGCCTTTTCGCACTCGGGAGCGGCAGCCTCACCGGATCGGGCGTGGGCTTGGGGCGTCCAGAACTCATCCCGGCCGCAAGCACCGACTTCATCTTCGCTGCCGTGGGTGAGGAGCTCGGCCTGGCCGGGACCGTCGTGGTGATCGCGGGCTACGCCCTGCTCGTCGCAGTTGGGTTCGGTATCGCCATTCGGGCGCGCGACGTTTTTGCCAAGTACTTGGCCGCCGGACTCACCCTGGTGTTGGCGATCCAAGCCATCCTCATCATTGGTGGTGTCATCCGGCTCCTCCCGGTGACCGGAATCACCCTCCCGTTCATGTCGTACGGGGGGTCGTCGCTCGTTGCCAACATGGTGATGCTCGCACTGCTGGCCATGGTCTCGCGGGAGCAGCCCGCATGAACGGACCCGTACGTCACGTGGCCTTGACGGTGTTTGCGGTGTTTGCCGTGATGATCCTGATGCTCACCTGGATCCAGGCGGTGGACGCTGATCGCTACCGAGACGATCCTCGTAACTTGCGGACAGTCGCCGCCAGGGCTGGCAGTGAGCGCGGTGTCATCATCTCGGCTGACGGGGTGGTGATCGCCGAGTCCGTCGCAGACCCGGAAGACCCCAGGGCTTTTCGTCGCTTCTACCCGGAAGGGTCACTGTACGCCCACACCGTTGGCTACGACAGCCTGCTATTTGGCGATACCGGCCTCGAGGAGTCCCGTGCCGCCGAACTCACCTCCGATCGGGATGCAACACTTTCCGGGGTGATGAGTGCGCTGTTCGGCGATGATCTCCGACCCCGAGGACTTCGCTTGACGCTCGATCACGAGCTCCAATCGGTGGCGAACGAGGCGCTGGGTGATCAGCGGGGAGTCGTAATCGCCTTGGATCCGACGACGGGAGAGACCCTGGCGATGGTCTCCAAGCCGGACTTCGATCCCAATCTGTTGCAGGGCCCCGGCGCCGGCGCGTACGGAGACGACCTCGACGCCGACCCAGCTCGCCCGCTACTGAACCGGGGGATCCGAGAAACGTATGCGCCGGGTTCCGCGTTCAAGGTCATCACCACGACCGCCGGTCTCGAAACCGGAGTTGCCGGGCCTGGAACGCTGTACCCCAACCCGCGCGAGTTGAGCCTGCCAGGTTCCACGGCCACGATCCGCAACTTCGATCGACGAACCTGTGGCACAAGCGACGCGGTTTCATTAGCAGTGGCATTCGCCCGTTCATGCAACACGACCTTCGCGGCTCTCGGGATGGAGGTAGGCCCCGGTCCGCTCGTCGACGCCGCCGAAGGGTACGGTTTCGGGCTCGAGATCCCGTTTGAGCTGGGAGGAGTCGCCTCCTTCATCCCCTCCGTCGAGGCGTTCGGCGACGATCTGCCGGCCGTTGCCCAAAGCGCGATCGGCCAACGCGACGTGAGGGCCACTCCTCTGCAGATGGCGCTTGCCGCCGCCGCAGTGGCCAACGGGGGCGAAGTCATCGAGCCCTATGTGGTGTCAGAGGTCTTCGCCTCCGACGGAGACGTGGAGTGGATCGCGGAGCCAATCGTGTGGCGGCGTGCAATGAGTCCGGCGACGGCGGGTGCTCTTGCAGAACTGATGGAACAGGCTGTGGCGTCTGGAACCGGTTCCCGTGCGGCAGTCCCCGGCGTGCGGATTGCCGGCAAGACCGGCACCGCCGAGGTGCCGAATAGCCCTCCCCACGCCTGGTTCGTCGGCTATGGCCCCGTGGACCCGGAGCCCGGCGAGCGCCAGGTCGTCGTAGTCGTGGTGGTGGAATCCGGCGGCAACGTCGGGGAGGACGCCACCGGCGGAAGGCTGGCGGCCCCGATCGCTCAACGGGTGCTCAGCACATTCTTCGGCTTGTGAGCGGCTTGGTGCCACCGCAATCGGCACAGGTGGCCCGTCCCGCCGGTCACGGCGCGTCAACGCTAGCCTCGGGCCACGATGATGCGATGACCGACCAGCACGCCGGCGACGTCGTCTCGTTCGACCCGGACCAATTCCTCCCCGATTCACTGTGGCGGCCGCGCAACTGGCGGGCGTCTCCGAAGCCTCCCCGCCCAGGCGACCGCCGGTGGATCTGGCTGATCCTCGGGCTCTTGATCCTCTACAACCCTGCCCTCAACCTCTTGCTCCCCGAGGCCGCCCATATCGTTGCCAACCTCGGGTTCGCCTTTCTGGTGGTAGTACTGGCCGGCAAGGCAGGTGCCACCCTCGACAACCTCGGCCTGCGCGGCGACATGGTGGGTCGCGGGCTGACCATCGGGGCGGTGGTGCTCGCCGTCATCGGAGCCGGTGTCTTCTTACTCACGGCGCTGCCCGCGACCCGTGAATTCCTCGCAGATGACCGCTTCCTCGGCGTGGGGGCGGGCGAGATGGTATTCGAAGCTGCGTTCCGCATCCCGTTCGGAACCGTGGCTTTCGAGGAACTGCTCTTTCGCGGAGTCGTGCTCGGGCTCCTGCTCAGGCGATGGCCGATCTGGGCCGCAGCCACGATCGCCGCCCTGCTGTTCGGTTTCTGGCACGTCATCCCGGCATTCGATGCGATCGATACGAACCCCGCCGGGGATCTCATCGAGGGCCCGATCGCACTGGCGGGGTCCGTGCTCGGGACTGTGGCGTTTACCGGGTTGGTGGGCTATGGCTTCACTTGGCTGCGTTTTGGCGGCAACAGCCTGTTGACCCCGATCATGGCCCACATCGCGACCAACTCATTTGGCTACATCGCCGGATGGCTGGTGGTGTCACAGGGCTGGGCATGATCCCGCGCGGTCCAGAGTCGAACCCGAGCACGGCCGTCATGTCTCGCCGCCGATCGACGGGTAGCCGGCTAGGGGCAGTAGAACTCGAAGCTGCCAGAGGCCGACTCGACCTCCTGGAAGTTGTACGTGCTGAAGAAGACCGCGTCACCGGCGACGCGCGACCCGTCGTTCGTGAAGGACGTCACGGAGCTCTGCTCCGGCGACAACGCGACGGTCTCGCCGCCGACGATGTGCTCCGAGCCGGCCTGGGCCTGCCAATTGTCGTCGCCGATGGCGATCTCAACTGAAGGAGGATCCCATCCGGCTGCAGTGTCGGTCTCCCAGTCCTCCGGTGGAATGATCGAGTTGACTCCTCCGTCAAAGCCGTCTGCCGGCGCACCGGCTGCTTGCACACCCCCGAAGATCTTCTGACATGCACCGTTGAGGATGAAGTCGTACCGCATCCCGTCGAGCTCGACGAAGCCTTGCCCCGCCGGGTTGCCCACGATGTCGGTCTCGCCGGGTGGCACCAGACTGAGGTCGCCAGCGCCGCTCTGCTCTGGTGCGTTCCCGGCATCGCCCTCCTCCCCAGCAGCCGAGTCCGTGGTGGTGGCGGTCGAATCATCCGCAGCCGCGCCGCCTTCTTGACCAGCGGGAGCGGTGGTGGCCGGAGCGGCTGCGGTAGTGGCTGTAGCGGCGGTGGTGGCCGGAGTCGCGTCCTCGGTGGAGTCACCGCCGCAGGCTGCAGCCACTAGTGCCAGTGCGGCAGCAAGCCCCACCATCGATCGGGTCGGATACTTCGCCACGCGCTCCCCCTTCGCCTCCCCGCTCGCTGCCGTGGGTCGGGCTCAGGGGACTGAAACCGGTACGTAGTAAAGCGTACTCATCCGCTACGGCAGGCGGCTGCGAACGCCGCGACCTCAGCCGTGTCCGGATACGAGTTCGCGGGACCGCTCCGTGTGGAGATTGACGCTGCTGAACGGGAACCTGCGGTGCGTCCGGATACGTTTCAACCTGGACGTGACAATGACGTCGCTTTGGCGCGGCGTATCCCTCCCAGGCAGGACCATGACCGACCACGAAGGACCGCGACGGGCGACGCCTTCCCCCCGACCACCGGTACCATCCCCCGCCGTGATTGAAGATCGCGTTCTCTCCGACCGGTACCGGCTCCGCGGACATCTCGCCCGTGGGGGCATGGCGGACGTCTATCGCGCCGAAGATCTCCTCCTCGGCCGTAACGTCGCGGTCAAGATCCTCCATGAGCAATTCGCTCGAGACGACGCCTTCGTCGAACGCTTTCGTCGTGAGGCACAGGCTGCGGCCAACCTGACGCACCCCAACATCGTGTCGATCTTCGATTGGGGCCAGGACGGCGCTACTTACTACATGGTGATGGAACTGATCGAGGGCAGAACCCTGCGCGACGTCATCCGCAGCGAAGGCCCACTCCTTCCGAAGCGCGCTGCAGAAATCGTTGCCGAAGCCGCCGCAGCCATGAACGTTGCCCATCAGGCAGGGGTTTTCCACCGCGACATCAAACCCGGCAACATCATGCTCACGCCGGACGGCAGCGTGAAAGTGACCGACTTCGGGATCGCCAGGGCGCTCGACGACTCCGAAGAACTCACTCGCACGGGAGCCGTCATTGGGACCGCCACCTACTTCAGCCCCGAACAAGCCCAGGGGTTGCCTGCCGACGCCAGGTCAGACATTTACTCCCTCGGCGTGGTGCTCTACGAACTCCTGTGCGGTCGACCCCCGTTTACCGGCGAGAGCCCGGTCGCTGTGGCGTACCAGCACGTGTCGGAGTACGCACTCCCTGCCCGCCAGGTGAATCCGGATGCACCTGCCGAACTCGAGATGATCGCCGCCAAGGCAATGGAGAAGGACCCGGCGAGTCGCTATCAGACGGCTGCCGAGATGCGGCTCGACCTCGTTGCCTACCTTCAGGGTGACCCGATCGCGCTGGCTCCCGTCGTAGTCGCCGCCCCTGCCGGAGCGGCAGCCACCGAACTCATGACGCATGCTGGAGGGGCTGCCACCACTGCAAACGGGGCTGTGGCGTACGACACGGAGGAGCGACAGGGATCCACGGCCGCCTACGTAGGCACCATCGTGAGCCTCCTCGTGATCCTTGCGGTCGGGGTATTCGTGTTGTGGCGTCTGCTGGCACCTGCCCCGGTGGCCGCCCCGGCGGACACGGTTGTGGTTCCCAACCTGGTAGGGATGGAACGGAGCGAAGCCTTCGAATCGCTTCAGGAGTTGGACCTGAAGGTCCGACAACGCGATCAGGTGTCTGAAGACGTTCCCGCCAACTTCGTGATCGCCACCGATCCCGTGGCGGAAACGGAAATTGTCCCCGGCGACTTCGTCACCGTCGTCATTTCGACCGGGCCGGAGCAGTTCACGCTGCCCAATGTGGTCAACGACACCCTCGACTCCGCGATAGAGCGAATCGAGAAGAACGGATTCGAGGTTGGCCTCACCAACTATGTGCCATCGGACACCGTTGAACCGAATGTGGTGATTCGGCAGTCACCGGGCCCGGGGCCGCAGCCACCGGGAACTGTGGTCGACCTCGAGGTCTCCACCGGACCCTTCGCCCAAACGATGCCGGACGTGGCCAACATGACCCTCGACAGCGCGCTGACCACGCTGGCCGAAGCCGGATTCACCAACATCGAGACGCTGGATGAGTACTCCGCAGACGTACTCGAAGGCTTCGTGGTAAGAACCAACCCGGTCGCGGGGCAGCAGGTGCCTCGCGAGAACACTGTGCAGGTATTCGTCTCGCTCGGCCCCGAACCGGTGGAGCTCCCCAACCTCGTGGGCGACACTCGGGCCGAGGCCGGCGCAACTCTCGATGGTCTCGGGCTGGTGATGGCCGTCGGCGACCCGACCGATGTCACCGCTGCCAGCGGCCTCAACGGTCTCGTGGCGGCGCAGAGCCCGGCCGCAGGCACCGAGCTGGTAGCCGGCGACACCGTCACGGTTTCCGTCGGTCAGCTGATCCAGGTCACCGTGCCGCCCCTCATCGGCTTGTCCCCTGCGGAGGCGGACTCGCTGCTCGCCGGGCTCGGCTTGCGGCTCGACGTGATTGGCGAAACCGAAACCGAAGACCCCGAACTCGTCGGGTCGGTCGCTACCCAGGATCCTGCGGCAGGGACGGTGCTTCCCGACGGGTCGAGCGTTCAAGCGACGATCGGTACCCTCCCGCCTCCGACGACTACTACGACCACCACCGCGGTGACGACCACCACCGCCCCACCGGACGGATGACCGCGGCCCGCGCACCGGCATCAGACCGAGAACGCAACACTGCTTTGCTCGAGTGGTACGCGGCGGGACATCGCGACTTCCCCTGGCGCAGGACATCAGACCCCTACGGCATCCTGGTCGCAGAGGTAATGCTGCAGCAGACCCAGGCCGAACGGGTGGTTGCTCACTACACACGGTTCCTGGCACGGTTCCCGACCGTTGAGGACCTCGCCACAGCCCCGCTCGGCGCGGTGCTGGAGACCTGGTCGGGTCTGGGCTACAACAACCGGGCCAAGCGGCTGCGCGATACCGCACGAGTCGTCGTTGTCGCCGGGTGGCCCCGGACGCTTGTTGGCCTCGCCGAGCTACCCGGAGTCGGGCCGTATACCGCGGCGGCGATCGGTTCCTTCGCCTTCGGCCTCAGCGAGCCCGCCGTCGACACCAATGTGCGCCGTGTGCTCGGTCGCTGGCATGGTGAACCTCTGAACGGAGTAGTCCTCACCAGCGTGGCCGCCGAAGACATGGCGGATGCTGATGCCGCGGCCTGGAACCAGGCGATGATGGAACTGGGGGCGACACGATGCACCCCACAGTCGCCAGCCTGCCCGCAATGCCCCGTTGCAGACTGGTGCGCCGGCCCCGAGGTGTACGTGCCACCGCGGCCCCAGCGACGCTTCGAGGGTTCCGGACGCCAACTCAGGGGTGCGATCGTCCGTCGCCTCGTCATGGGGCCTGCCACCCTCGAAGAGCTGGCTGCGGCCACGGGATTCGAACCCGGATGGGTGGAAGAGGCGGCTGCTGATCTGGCGTCCGAGGGGCTGGTGGCCACCGAGGATGGTGGCTACCGGCTTTCCGACTGATCGTCAGCCGAGGAAGTTGGCCAGCAGCGCCTTGCCCTCCGTCGTCATGATGCTCTCGGGATGAAACTGCACGCCGGTCACCGGTAGCTCTCGGTGACGAACGGCTTGGACCACTCCATCCTCGGAGTGCGCGGTCACCTCGAGCTCATCCGGCAGCGCGACACTTGCCAGTGAGTGGTAGCGAGTTGCAGTGAACGGATTACTCAGTCCGGTGAACACGCCCCGGCCGTCGTGGGTGATTTGAGAGGTCTTCCCATGCCGGGGCTCCGGCGCCCTCTCGACCCTGCCACCGAACGCGACCGCCACCGCCTGATGGCCCAGGCACACCCCAAGCGTCGGAATCTCGGAACCGAGAGTCTGGATGTACGCGACGGAGAACCCGGCATCCTCAGGACGGCCGGGGCCGGGCGAAATCACGAGACGATCGGGTTCGAGGGCGGCCCCTGCACCCGGCGGAAGTTCGTCATTGCGCGCCACGATGGGGTCCGCGCCGAGTTCGCCGAGGTATTGGACCAGGTTAAAGGTGAAGGAGTCGTAGTTATCGATGACAAGGACCTTCATCCCACAGCACCGCCGGTATCGAGGAACGTGTTACCTGCCCACTCGTAGAAGAAGTGCAACGCGACGAGGAAAGCCGCAACAATCACCACCGACTCGAGGATCCGGACCGGAAGTGGGCCCGGCAGGGCACGAAAGCCACGTGGGATCCAGTTCACAGCCGCGATCCGATCTGCTGGATGACATCGTGGTTCGGCCCATCGATCAGCTCGGCCCGCACGATGAGACGGCGTCTGGCAGAGAACTTGGGGTGGCAGGTGGTGAGTGTCAACCAGGAGCCCGGCATCGCGTCCACTACCCACACATCTTTCGGTTTGACGATGAACGTCTCCCTCACTTGGTACACGTGCGTCCCCAGGGCGGTCTCGACCTCGATGGTGTCTCCCAGCACGAGCTCATCCAGCTCATGGAAGGGGGCGCCGTAGGTCGTGCGGTGTCCGCTGATCACCGAGTTACCCGGCTGCCCCGGAAGCGGCGTGTGTGGCATGTGACCGGCACCAGTCTTGAGATCGCGGCGAGTCACCCCTTGGACAACGTTCCAACCTTCCTGAAGACGCTCGATCTTCGGGATTCGGATGAGAGCGAACGATTGGTGGAGTTCGGGGCTCAACTCCACCTGGAGCGGCAGCGCCTCAGCAGGATCGAATGTTCCGGAAGGCGGGGCGTCCTCACCTCCTGTGATGAGGGTCCCGTCGGGAAGCACGGTGGCTTGCTGCGTGACGACGACGGTCTCGACTTCGGCCGTCGCGAAGTAGTCGATCCGTTCCTCGGAAAGCGCCCCCTGTCCCTGCTCGGCAAACCAGGTGGTCACCCACAGCTGGTGAGCGACAAACCCGAGCGTGAGCAGGCCGAACCAGACCATCAGCCAGCCGAAACCGCCGAAGATGCGCGCGACGCGACCCGCCGATTTCACCTCCAGCGGCTCCCAGTTACGGCTGGTTGCCTCTGCCGTGTCTTCGATCACACGTTGCTCCTGTTGCCTGACCCCCTGCGAGGGTACCTTCCGATCACCTATATCGGAACGGATCCCGGCGGACTTGTGACACTCTCCGACTACGCTTTGGGGCCATGCCAGTCTCCAAAGGTCGCAAGAAGGCCAAGAAACGACCGCCTCCACCTGCCAAGAAGGATCCGGTCAAGGCCAAGGGCCCGTCGCCGCTCTGGTACGTGATTCTCATGTTCGGCCTGATGGCCGTGGGACTCATCGTCATCCTTCTTAACTACATGGATGTGCTGCCCGGTGGTACAGACAGCAAGTATCTCCTTGCCGGCCTCGCCGGAATCGGCGTCGGGTTCGCGATGACGATGAACTACCGCTGACCGGCGCTCCGACCTAGTTACACGCGTGTAGTTATCCCCCGGAGTGTCCACAGCTGGGGATATGCCGTCTTCGGGTAGTCGATTCGACACGAAGCAGGGTCTCTCCTCATACCTCGACCATCGGCTCCCTGCAGTGGCGCGGCGCCGTCACCTCGGACTCCTCCTGCGCATGCGTCACCGTGAGACGCAGCCCGCAAACCGTACAACGGTAGTCCACTGCCACCTCGATCACCTCGTCGGGATCCGGCTCCGCGGGTACAGGTCGTGCGAGCAGCCGAACCGCCCATAGGCCCGCGGCGAACACGGAAACCCCCAACGCGACGGCGATCAGTACGTTCATCTCCCGAGGTGCTCAGACGCCGACACGTTCGATGATCGTGGCGTTCGCCATCCCGCCACCCTCGCACATCGTCTGCAGTCCGTACCTGCCGCCGGACCGCTCCAGCTCGTTGACCAGAGTGGTCATCAGCTTCGCCCCGGAAGCACCGAGCGGATGCCCGAGCGCGATGGCACCGCCGTTCACGTTCACCTTCTCGGGATCGGCGCCCGTCTCCTGGAGGAAGGCTCCAACAACGCTGGCGAAGGCCTCGTTGACTTCGAAGAGATCGATGTCTTCAAGCGTCAGACCCGACTTCTGCAACACCTTCTCCGTCGCCGGGATGGGTCCAGTGAGCATCAGCACGGGGTCGACGCCGGCCAGCACCATGGCGCGGATCCGCGCCCGCGGTGTCAGGCTCAGTTCCTCCGCCTTCGCTTGACTCATGATGAGTACTGCAGCCGCCCCGTCTGTGATCTGCGATGAGTTCCCTGCGGTGACCCTGCCTTCCTCCTTGAACACCGGCTTGAGTCCGGCCAGGACCTCGGTGGTGGTGGTTGGACGGATCCCCTCGTCGGTTGCCATCAGCTCGATCGTGCCGTCTTCGTTCTGCACCTCAATCGGCAGAATCTCACGCTCGAAGCGGCCCTCCTCCGTTGCGCGGGCGGCACGCTGGTGGCTTCTCGCCGAGATATCGTCCAACTCCTCCCGGCTCAACTCCCACTTCTCCGCAATCATCTCCGCCGAAATCCCCTGGGGCACGAGTCCTGCGTCGTATCGGTCCATCATTCGCGGTCCGAACGGGAAGCCGGGGCCCTGCTGAGCGGTCACTCCCATTGGCACCCGCGTCATTGATTCGACCCCCGCGGCAATCACGATGTCGTACACCCCTGCCATCACCCCCTGTGCCGCGAAATGCGCAGCCTGCTGGCTAGAGCCACACTGCCGATCGATCGTCGTGCCGGGAACGGTCTCCGGGAAGCCGGCAGCCAGTACGGCGTTGCGGGCGACGTTGTAGGTCTGCTCCCCGGTCTGCATGACACACCCGGCAATAACGTCATCGATGAGTACCGGATTGAGATCGTTACGTTCGACGACGGCGCGCAGGACCTCGCTCAAGAGATCGACGGGGTGCCAGTCTTTGAGTTTGCCCCCCCGCCTGCCGCCCGGGGTGCGAACTGCGTCGACGATGACGGCATCAGCCATGCACTCAACTCCTTGCCGTGGGCGGTGGAGACGATCGGATTCGAACCGACGACCCCCTGGTTGCAAACCAGGTGCTCTGCCAGACTGAGCTACGTCCCCGTGGCGAGCGGCCATGGTACCGGGCTTCCGGGCCACCATCATCGCCGTACCGGCCGCCGTCATTGCCCGATCCTGCTGGATTACCCGGAGGCGCCCTGCCTCAACCGCTGCGATCGCGGCCAGCTCCGTGGAGACATCGTGCCGAGCGCCGACGGGTCTGCCGATGTGAGGTCGGACCCGTCGCGGGCGTCTGCGCCCTCGGCGAGCGAACCCCCACCTCGTACAACACCTGGCTGCGACGCATCGGCACTGCGGTCCTCGGAAGGTGTCCTCGGGGAAGCTGCCGGACCCAATCGCGCCGGGCGGAATGGCAACCGACGAAGTTACTGCTTGACCGGCCCCTCCCACGAACGAATTGAGGGCCGTCTGTGCGATCCCGCCGGAGTTCCAGCCGCTGCGAAGCATGCTCCTCGGTCCCGTACAATCGATTTCACATGAGCAGACGAGCCGACAATCACGCCAACGATTCGAGTCCTTTGGCGGGACGCGTCGTCCTCGTGACGGGAGGAAGCCGCGGCATCGGCGCCGCCATCGCCAAGGCCGCAGCGAGAGCCGGGGCCAACGTCGCCGTCGGGTATCGAGAACACGCCGCAGCGGCCACCTCGGTGGTGGAGAGCCTCCAGGACATGGGGAGCTCGGCTACTGCGTTTCAAGCCGATGTCTCCAACCCGCAGCAAGCGAAGCGCCTGATCGCGGACGTCGAGAACTCGTTCGGGAGGATCGACGGTCTCGTCAACAACGCAGGCGTCATGCCGTCGAGCCCTCTGCTCGAGATGAGCGACGAGGAATGGACCCAGGTACTGCACACCAATCTATTTGGGCCGTTCTACTGCGCGCGAGCCGCGTTGCCGGCCATGGTGGAGCGCGGCAACGGCTCAATTGTCATGATCTCATCACGGCTCGGCCAGATCGGCTGGCCCGAACTCGCCCACTACTCGGCGGCAAAGGCCGGACTCCTCGGCCTGACGAAGTCCCTGGCAAGGGAATTCGGACCGCGCGGCATCCGGGTGAATGCAGTCGCACCGGGGTTCACCGTCACCGACATGACCCGCGACATCGTCGATACCGAGTCGGGGCGACGCCGCCTTGCCGAACTCCCCTCTCGCCAGTTTCCTGAACCCGAGGACGTCGCCGCGGCCGTTCTGTTCCTCCTGTCGGATGCTGCCGCCCAGTTCCAGGGCCAGACCCTGAACCCCAACGGCGGCGGATTCATGCAGTGATCGGAGCTCGTCAGTGGAATTGACTGCTGCGGAAGACGCCGCCCGTCTCATCCCAGACGGCGCAACGGTGATCTTCGGTGGTTCCGGAGCGGGCCACGCAGTTCCGCAGCGGTTCATCGACGCCCTCGCCGACGTCTACCGCAACGAGGGCCGGCCCCGTGATCTCACCACGGTTCGAGTCGTCGGGATCGGGGACTTCGCCGATCGCGGTTTCTCCCAACTCGCCCTTCCCGGCCTGATGCGCCGCACCATCGGATCCAATATCGGCAACGAACCCCGGCTCGCCGAGCTGGTGGCGAGCGGTGAGGTCGAGGCATACTCGTTTCCCCAGGGCGTCCTCTCCCAGCTGTGCCGCGAGATCGCCGGCGGGAGACCCGGCCTGGTCACCAAGGTCGGGCTCCACACCTACGTCGACCCGCGTCAGACCGGCGGCAGGCAAGGAGCAACCGAGGAAGACCTCGTCGAAGTCGTCGAACTCGTCGGCGAGGAATGGCTCCTCTACCGATCATTCCCCGTCGATGTCGCTGTGATCAGGGGGTCCATCATCGACGAGGAAGGCAACCTCACCCTCGACGAGGAGGTAATCAACGGCGAGATGCTTGCGATGGCCATGGCAGCCCACAACTCGAAGGGCATCGTCATTGCGCAGGCGCGAGAGATGGTGCCTACGGGCACGCTGATCCCCCGCCGCGTGCAAGTGCCGGGAGCGCTCATCGACTACACGATCCTCGACCCGAATCAGACCCAGACGTACCTCACCGAGTACTCGCCCTACTTCGCAGGGGCCGCACGAGTGGAGGACCCACCCAGCACAGGAGAGATCCCGCTCAACGTGCGCAAGGTGATCGCGAGGCGTTCGCTGCTCGAATTCGGAGCCGGTGAGGTGGTGAATCTCGGCTTCGGGATCAGCCAGAACATCGGCGCCATTGCACTCGAAGAAGCGGTTGCCGACCTGCTCGTACTGACGGTAGAGCAGGGGGTCTTCGGTGGGGTCCCTGCCGCCGGAAACGACGGAGGCGCAGGATTCAACTACCAGGCACTGATCGACCAACCCGCCATGTTCGACTTCTACGACGGCGGCGGCATCGACGTTGCCAGTCTCTCCTTCGCAGAGGTCGACTCGGTGGGCAACATCAACGTCCACGCGTTCGGGGATCGATTGCGCGGGCCCGGTGGGTTCCCCAACATCAGTCGGGGCGCCCGCAAGGTCTGTTTCGTGGGCACCCTCACCACCGGAGGCTTCGAAGCGGACGTACAGGACGGGCGGATCGAGGTCGTCAATGAAGGCGCGGTGCGCCGGTTCGTCGACCGGGTGCAGGAGGTCACCTTCAGCGGCCCCGCTGCAGCCGAACGTGGTCAGGAGGTCCGCTACATCACGGAGCGGGCGGTCTTTGCACTTGTCAACGGCATCGTGACCATGATCGAGGTCGCCGCCGGCCTCGACCCGGAAACGGATGTCATAGCCCACATGGGGTTCCGTCCCGCAATCTCGCCGGACCTCACCCCCATCGATCCCGCGGTCTTCGCGATAGGTACGATGGGAATTCGAGAACGCCTCGCCCAGGGGGAGCGGTGACCACAGAGTTGATTGCCGTCGAGTCCGGAGTCGTCACCACGATCCGGCTGCAGAACCCGCCGCTCAACCTCATCTCCACAGAAGTCACCGCCGCGCTCGGCGCTGCCCTTTCGACTGTCGCCCGCGATGGCACGGTCCGCGCAGTTGTGCTGGCCGCCTCCGGCGATCGCGCCTTCTCAGCAGGATCCGACGTGAAGGAGTTCCCTTCACTCCGCGGGCGAGTCGGCGAAGGAAAGCTGATTGCGGAGAATGCGGCCTACGACCAACTCGCCGCGCTGCCGATCCCCACGGTCGCTGCAATCGAGAGGGACGCGCTTGGCGGCGGTCTCGAACTGGCGCTGTGCTGTGACCTCAGAGTGGCCTCAGAAGCCGCGCTTCTCGGACTGCCAGAGGTGCGACTCGGGGTCATGCCGGGTTCGGGCGGAACGCAGCGCCTGCCGAGACTCGTCGGTCTGGCCCGAGCCAAGGAGATGATTCTGCTCGGTGACATCATCGACGCCACAACTGCACTCGGCTATGGGCTGGTCAATCGTGTGGCACCGCGTGGCCGGGCCGAAGATGTGGCCCACGACCTCGCAGAGAGGCTGGCGTCGCGGGGCCCGGTTGCGGTCCGTGAAGCGAAACGGGTACTCGATACAACCCTCGACGGATCGCTCGCGGCAGGGCAGATCGGAGAACTCGAAGCCAGCGAGCGGGTGTTTTCCTCCGAGGACATGCTGGAAGGAACCGCGGCATTCGTCGAGAAGCGGGCCGCCGAGTTCAGGAACCGATGAGGGTGACCGCGTGACCTCTCGCGTAGCGTTGATCGGACATCCGCTGCAACGCCGCCACTCTGCGGTGATGCACAATGCTGCGTTCCGTCATTTTTCGATCGATGCTGACTATGAGTTGTACGACCTGGAACCCGATGAGGTGCCCGGCTTCGTGGTCGAGACTCGTGACCCGGCCTGGCTGGGCTTCCAAGTGACCGCCCCCTACAAGCTGGCGGTCATGGAACACCTCGACGAGATCGAGGATGGCGCCCGCCAAATCGGAGCCGTCAACAGCGTCATCCGGCAAGCGGACGGCACGCTCGCCGGCTTCAACACCGACGCCCCCGGATTCCAGCGCGGCGCGGAGGCCGGGTTGGGTATCCGCTTCTCCGGCCTCCGCGCTGCGGTGGCGGGCGCCGGGGGTGGAGCCAGAGCAGTGGTCAACGCACTCGTCACAGCTGGTGCCGGGTCCGTGACCATCTGCGACCTCACGGCATCCCGGTCGAACGAACTCGCCACCCAATACGGAGACCAGGTGAGAGCCGTGAACCCCGGTGCCGAATTCGAAGCGGCGCTCCGTCGAGTCGGCCTTGCCGTGAACGCGACCACAATGGGCATGATGGAACCGGGCGTTGCCTTCGATGTCGGAGCGCTCCCCGATTCCGCGGCGGTTTTCGACCTCGTCTACACCCCATCCGAGTCGGAGCTGCTGCGCCGCGCCCGCGACCGCGACCTGCCGGCGGCCAACGGGTTGGGAATGCTGGTAGCGCAGGCTGAGATCGCTTTCGAGCGCTGGACCGGCCGCTCGGGTGCCGGCCCCATCATGCGCGAGGCGTTGCTCACCAGTTCGTAGACTTCCGGTCACCGGCGTCGCAGCCACCAGGCCTCGTCCGGGCAGGGGTTGCGTCCCGGCTTCCCCGAGAATCGGGTCCGGCGCTATGCTGCCTCGCCTCAGAGGTGAGTTGCACCGCCAGGAGCAAGCCCACCTTCGAGGGCCCATAGCTCAGCTTGGTTAGAGCGCATCCCTGATAAGGATGAGGTCCCTGGTTCAAATCCAGGTGGGCCCACCAAACGAGCCCTTTGGTGCCAATGGCGAACCAGCAGCAGGTGTGGAATCGACCGGCAATCCGGTCGGTCGAACCAGGTCATCGGCAAGCGACATGGGCCGAACTGTTCTTCGACCTCATCTTCGTGGTGGCTGTCGCACAACTGGCCACGTTTCTGCTTCACAACACGACCTGGCGTGGTGCAGGCATCTACGTTCTGGTGTACTTCCCAGTCTGGTTGTCGTGGGTCTTCGCCACCCTCTACGCCAACCGGTTCGACACCGATGACCTGGTTCAGCGTCTCATCACTTTCGCCCAGATGCTCACCGTGGCGGCCATGGCTGCAAGCATCGCCGAAGCGACCGCGATCCAGTTCGCTATCGCGGTTGCTGCCTTTCGATTGCTGGTGGCGATTTCGTATGCCAGAGCAAGGCTGGCAATTCCGGAGGCCGTTCCGATTGCCAATCGCCTCATCGCTCAGATGACCGTCAGCGCCGTGATTTGGATAGCTTCGGCGTTCGTCTCGGGAGATGCCCGGTTCTTGTTCTGGGCCGCGGCCATCCTGGTGGAGTTGGCCGTCGCGTTTGTCCCCCAATGGCAACGGCTGGTCGCTTCGGTGCCGCTTCATCTCGAACACCTTCCTGAGCGGTTCGGGCTCTTCACCATCATCGTGCTCGGAGAAACCGTCCTGGCAGTGGTTATCGGTGTCGCCGAAGCACATTGGGCTACTACCGCGGCCGTATTCGGAGCCATTGGTCTGACGATCTCGTTCTCTCTGTGGTGGATCTACTTCGAGACCGTCTCGGCGACCGCCATGAGTCACCTCGGCGGATTCCGCCCGATCGGGTGGATTCTCGCCCACGCACCACTCGTGATGGGAATCACGGCACTAGGTGTCGGCATTGAGATTGCCGTGCATTTCGAGAGGGGTGAATCCCTTCACATGGCAGAGGCCTTGATCCTCGGGGGATCCCTCTGTGTGTCGTTGTTGGCTCTCGGTTTGATAGCGGCGGCCGACGAGGTAGACGGTTCCTCCGTCGCAGTGTTCATGCGCCGGGTGCCGGCAGCGGTTCTCGTTCTCGTCATCGCCCTGCTGCCGATCTCGGCACAGGCTGTGATCATCGGACTCGCCGTCGTCACCGCCATCCAGGCGGCGATCGACGTTCGGGCGAGTCAACTGCAGGGCGCCACACCTGCCGCCGAGTGACTCCCAACACCTAGACGCGAGAGTCGACCGGTGCCCTCCTCGTTCTTGCGTCCCCTTCCGGCGCACATCTCGCGAATGTGCGCAAGAACCCGGGGCATCTGGGCTGGTGTGGCGATACCGGGCACTCAATGTCCCCCTGGGTCTCACGCAAACTTGATCCCCTGCAGGGAGCAGGGGGATCAAGTGTCGATGTGCCGTGAGACGCAGTCGGCAGCACCAGTCTGCGGTATCCGACCTCTAGCGGAAGAAGCCGGTCAACGAGATCTCGAATCGGAGGTCGCCATCCGGAGTCGGGACCGTGAACGAGAACTCACAATTGGTGACGTCGGGTTCCTGGTTCTTGTGGCCGGGATGTTCGAGATCGACGTCTACCTGTCCGTTGATGACGACCCGCTGTGCCGTCAGAATCATGCGGCCGCCATCGGCGAGATGTGTGGCCGACCACAGGCCCTCATGTCCGACGAGTTCGAGCGGCCCTTGGTCGCATTCGGCGACAATGGCCTGCCATCCGGTTCCGTTGCCTGGAGCTGCGCTGACAGCCGGTACTACCGCCAATGGCAACAGCAGGCTCAGGGCCAAGACGATTGACATCCTCTTTATCTGTTCCTCCTTCAGGTCGGGGTCCGACCGCTCAATCGAGGCCGCTTGACCCCTATGCCCAGGGGGCCGGCTCCTCACTCCTCTGCGAAGAACATGTCCGCTTGAGCTTGCGACCCATGGAATTCGTAGTTGGGGGGCGCATGCGACTGGCCTACTCCGGTTTCCGACTGTCCCACCGTGCGAAGCACCGCCAGATCGTGATCTCGAGGTGGAGGGAAGCGGAGATTCGAAGTGGACGACCCACCGACTCGGTCAACCGGGTGTCACTCTCGGCGCGACACAGCATGCCGGACGTCCGGTTGGCATGTGCCTACTGAAGCTGAAGATCCGGGCTACCCCGCCCTTGTGAGCGGAACCCCGCCGAGGCGCCCACACTCGTCGCTGATCAGATCAAACAAGAGTTGACCGTCCTCATTGATGTACGCGAGGTAGATGGCTGGATCATCGACGGCCCGGCACATGTCGCCATCGGTCTGAGTCATGGTCACCACTCCGGAAGTCAGCTCGTACCTCCCCTCGCTGAAGAAGAGACCGTTCACGCCCGTTCGCAACTCCGCTGGGGCCTCAGCCGGCCCCATGTTTGCCCAAGACGAGGATCGCACATATGAGACCGCGTGCGTGCCGTCGCGGAGGAACTCAACCCGGATGAACTGGTTCTCCCAAACGCCAAAGAGGTCATCGCTGGAGATGGTGTCAGCGTCATGTGGGACTTCTACGGTCGTCTGGAGCACGGAGCCATCGCGGGAAGCCGCAAATGAGAACGCACGCCCATCGGCCAACCGCCCGCTGCCGGTGACCTCCATCGAGTCGGGTCCGGATCGCTCCAGATAGGTCGTCGCGCTCGCCTCAATCCTTGTCTGCATCGACAGCAGCTCTCGGCGGGTGAGGTTGCCGTCGGACGCGACCGCTTCCACGAGTGGCCAAGGTGCCAACCACACGGGCACCGAACCGAGTCCGGTGAACACCGATTCTGTTGGCGCTGGATCGACGTCGGGTCCGGTGTCCCAGGTGGCGGTCCCCGTAACCGCTGGCGGGCCACAGTCCTCCACCACAGCGCTCGGCGGGATGTCGAGAAGGTTCATCGCCGGCGGGATGCAGTTCGGTGGCCGGTGGAATACGATCACCGCCCAATCTTCATCGTGGAGGATCTGCCCCTCTGGAAAGCGGGCGTAGAACGGCACCGCGCTCGCGTCGGTTGTTATCGGTTCGAGGACGGTCGGGGGAGGTTGCGTCGTCGGGGGTTGGGTGGTGGCGACATCCGACTCGCCCGCTCCACGCAGAAACAGCATCAGCGCCAGGACCGGGAGCAGCACCACCAGCGCCGCCCCCATCGCAACGACCGAACCACGTCGCCGTGACGTCACCCCAGTAGGCAAGAACTGGGTGGCAGTTGTCGTGCTCGCTCCCTGCTCGGCAACGCCGCGGTCGATATGTTCCAGAATCGTGCTCGACGACCAAGCTGCTTCCGGCTTCTCAGACTCAGCGGGCACCAGGTTGGCGGCTCGTAGCCTCTGTTCGACGTCGGTTGACGAAGTCACAACGCCCCTCCTTCCTCAACCATTCGCGATACAAGGTTCGACCGGGTGGCCAGGCTCTTGCCCAGCTTCCTGAGGGCCCGCGCATACCGACCCTCGACGGCACGGTCCGAAATGCCCAGGATCTGGCCGATCTGCTGATTGGACAGTTCTTCCCACATCTTGAGCCGAACCAGTTCCCGATCCTTGGGGCGTAACTTCGCCAGCGCGTCGTGCATCTCAACTACCTCGCTGTGCCGCACCACCTGCAGGTCCGGCGGGTCCACCGGTGGCTCGGCGATCGATCCGAGACGAGACACCAACCGGAACTTCCTGCGGCTCGAACGTCGCTGATTGCGCACCACATTGCCAGCGACGCCGTACAGCCACGGCAAAGACTCTTCTCCTTTTGGGAGTTCGGAGATTCGCCGCCAGGCCACCATGAATACCTCTGCCGTGGCGTCATTCGCATCTTCCGTGTCGAGTCTTCGCAGGCAATACCGGTGAATGGATTCGTGATGCGCGTCGAAGACTCGGCGAAACGTCGCATCTGAGCTCGGCGCCTGTCCCACGAATCCTTCTCTCCGGGTGCTCCTCAGAACCTACATGTCCAACTCGTCCGGCGACCCACGGAATTTCTTTGTGCGTGGGTCCGTGGGGGTGGGTGGACATATACCGAGCAGTTCGGCCGAACCGGGAAGTGAGGAGCTTCGTCACGTGAATGCGTGGTGTCGTCGCCGCATCGCCGACCTCTCAGATGGAGTGTCCGGCGGTAACGAGAGCCGAAAGGAACGCAACAATGACCAACACACCAGAGGTCGCACTCGGCACGTCGCCGCCGACGTATAGCGCGAGACGGGCCCGCTTCAGGGGCGGCCGGCAGTTGACCAACCGAGTCGTCCGGTTCGTTGCATCGTGGCGAGGCCGGTACCGGCAGCGTCTGGTCACGCCCCATCGAACGCCCTCCACTCGAGCGGTACCCCTCAGTTCTCGGACGGTGCAGATCACTCAGCGCGACGGCCAACCCCCCTGGGTCCAGTTCTGACCAACGAGAAGGGCCACCCTCCCCGTTCTTGCGTCCCCTCGCGGGGCATATCCCGTAGATGTTCCGCAAGAACAGGAAGGGCCGGCGCTGCATGGACAGCTACGCGGCGTCGAGTTGCCTCAGCAGGAACGCCAAGGTGAACGCTTCGTCCCGCCAGATGTCGTAGCGGCCGGAACGAGCGAAGTGCCCTGCTCCCATCTCCGTCTTGAGCAGGATCGGACGATCGCCGGTATCAGCCGTTCGCAACTTGGCCACCCACTTGGCAGGCTCCCAGTACGAAACCCGGGGGTCGTTGAGGCCTGCGGTCACCAACAACGCCGGATACTCAGCCTCCTCGAGGTTCTCGTACGGGGCGTAGCTCCGCAGCCACGCATACTGCTCTGGCAGTTTCGGGTTACCCCACTCTTCCCACTCGACCACGGTCAGCGGCAACGAACCGTCCAACATCGTGTTCACCACATCAACAAACGGAACCTGCAGCACCGCGGCCCGATAGAGATCCGGGCGCAGATTCAGCGCGGCTCCCACGGTGAGGCCACCTGCACTCCCTCCGCGAGTTGCCAGACGGCCTGGATCCCCGTAGCCGCCCCCCACGAGATGCCGCGTGGCGTCGATCAGGTCGCTGAATGTGTTGGGCTTGTTCTCCATCCTGCCTGCCTCGTACCAGGCACGACCCATCTCACCGCCGCCGCGTACATGGGCTACGGCATAGACGGCACCGCGATCGAGGAGGCTGAGCCGGGGAATCGAAAACCCGGCCGGTATCGAAGTCTCATACGCCCCGTAGGCATACACCACCAGCGGAGCGGACCCATCGATTGGAGTGTCGCGGTGGTACACCACACTGAGGGGGATCGCCGCGCCGTCGGCGGCCTGGCCCCACACTCGTTCGGTCGAGTACTCCTCCGAATTGAATCCACCCAACACCGGAGTCTGTCTGAGGAGCGTTCGTTCCCCCGATGCGATGTCCTGGTCGAAGATGCTCAAGGGGGTAATCGGACTCTCGTACCGGTATCGCAGCGACGTGGCCTCAAACTCATAGTTCTTCCCTGGACCCACCTGATAAACCGGTTCTGGCATCTCGAGATACCGGGGCGCATCTCCTTCGACGATGAGCAGCGCCGCCGGTAATCCCCCACGTCGGCCCCACACCACGACGTGCCCGGCGAAACAGTCCGCGAACGACAGCTTCACTCCTGCCTCGTGGGAGATGACCTCGGTGGCTGTTCCTCCGTCGATGGGCAGCCGGATGAGTTTGCCGTCAGTGGCGCCGTCGTTGGTGACGACCCAGAAAGCCGGCCCCCGATGATCGACTGCATACTCGACACCGTCGCTGCGCGGCAGCACGGAACGCGGCACGGGATCAGGAGCCTCCCCGGGGATTGCCCATGTCTCTGATGTTGTCGCCGACTCGGCTTCGATCAGCACGAAGCTGCCGCTGCGAGTCCGGTGCACGCCGAGATAGAACCGTTCGTCGTCTTCCTGCAGCACCAGGGTGTCGGTGGCTGGGTCCGAACCCAGCCGGTGACGCCAAATCTGCCACGGTCGCATCGCCTCGTCGGGCACCGAGTAGAAGATGTGTCCCGAATCGCTCGACCAAGCCAGTCCGTACGAGCACAACGGAACCTCTTCTTCGAGGTCGGTACCGCTCTCGATGTCGCGAAAGCGCAGGCGATACCGCTCTGAACCGTCCAGGTCGACGGTGTAGGCGGCCGAGGTTTCGTCGGGACTCACCGCGAGGTTACCGAGCCGGAAGTAGTCGGAACCCTCCGCCGCTGCGTTCTCGTCGAGCATGACCTCGACCGGTCCGGCGGGGGACCCAGACATCCGGACCCAGATGCGGTAGTCCTTTCCCTCCTCGGTTCGAGTTGCATAGAAGAACGCACCCCGCCGCGCCGGCACGTCCATGTCCGTCTCTTGCGTGCGGCGTTTGATCTCGTCGAAGATCTCCTGTTGCAGCCCCGTCGTTGGCTCCATCACGGCAGCCGTATAGGCGTTCTCTACCTGCAGGTAGTCGACCACGGCAGGGTCTTCCCGGTCCCGCAGCCAGAAGTAGGCGTCCTCGACCGTCTCGCCGTGCAGTGTTCTTTGGTGGGGCCGTCGTTCGGCCGAAGGTGGAATCATCGGCGCAAGCGTATCCGAGCACCGTTCACTTCAGTTCGGCGGTGTGCTCGAAACATCGGATTCGGGGAAGAGCGTTGACGACACACCTCGCAGAAACGATCACTACGGCTGAGCGCGCGACGGCGCGGGCAGCGACGACAGGTATCGTCGCCTACGTGACGGTGTCGATAGTGCTCGCAGAGGACAGCTTTCTGGTTCGAGAAGGCATTCGCATGCTGCTCGATGAGGCCGGGTATGAGTTGGCGGCTGCGGTCGAGGACTACGACGAGTTGATGGCAGCGGTCGAAGAACACGACCCGGACGTGGTCATCACCGATATTCGCATGCCTCCGAGCCGTACCGACGAAGGCGTCCGTGCCGCACGAGAGATCCGGCGCGCTCACCCCACCACCAGCGTGATCGTGCTGTCTCAATACGTGGAACCCGACTATGCATTGGCCCTCTTCGAGGACGGCAGCGACCATCTCGCCTATCTCCTCAAGGAACGGGTCGGCGACCTCGACCAACTGGAAGATGCCATCACGCAAGTACAGCGTGGCGCCTCTGTTGTGGATCCCAAGGTGGTCGATGCTCTGGTGGCGGGCAGGATTCAGCAGGAAGCCTCCAAGCTGAACCGGCTCACACCCCGAGAGACCGAGGTGCTCGCCGAGATCGCCACCGGCAAGAGCAACGCGGCAATCGCCGACTCGTTGTTCCTCTCACAGCGCGCCGTGGAGAAACACATCAACTCGATCTTCACCAAACTCGATCTTCCACCTGAGCCCGATGCCAACCGGCGAGTGCAGGCCGTCTTGCTGTATCTGGCGGAGGCGACATGATGGGGGGTGTGGCTACCACCACCAAGAGGACCGTAGGGCCACCCTCGCCGGGCGACCAGTGCGGCGCGACGATGAGCGGGTGGACGTCATGACCAAACCGGTTCGCGTATTGATCGTTGATGACCAGGAGTCGTATCGCTCTGCTGCACGGCTTGTGGTTGAACTCGCCGACGGTTTCGAAATCGCCGGAGAAGCAGCCAGTGGCGAGGATTCGCTGCTGATGGTGCCCAACCTGCTACCCGACCTGGTGCTGATGGACATCAACATGCCTGGTATCGATGGTCTCGAAGCGACGAAGCGCCTTCTGGCAGACCATCCCGACCTCAAGGTCGTCGTGCTTTCGACCTACGAGGCCGTGGAGTACGAGCAAATCGCGGTGAACGCCGGCGCAGTGGCGTTCATCTCCAAGTCGGAATTCGGTCCGGACGCGCTCGAAGCAGCCTGGGAGCCCGCCTGACCGACCTGCGGTCTCAGGTTGAGGCGACCCCGACCGGAAGCGGAATGGTTGCGTTGATCGAGGACCCGCCACTTTCGGTGGCCGCGATTCCCAGCCGACCACCAACGGAGTCAACCCGATCGGACATGTTGGTGAGTCCGGCACCGCGGTTGACGGTGGCGGGATCGAACCCGGGGCCGTGGTCGGAAACTGTGAACCGAAGTTCGCTGGATTCTTCTGTGAGTTGGACCCGAATCGGTGGTTCGGCATATTTGACGGCGTTGGTGATCGCCTCCGAGATACAGAAATAGGTCGCGGCTTCGATCTCGGTTGGATAGCGGCCAACAACACCGGTGACCGACACGTCGACCGGTGCCAAGGCGGCCAGCGCCCGCAGCGGCGCCTCCAGGCCCTCTGACTCCAACAACGGTGGGTAGATACCCCGCGCCAAATCGCCGATCTCGTTCACCGCCGCTTGAGCATCGTTGCTCATCTGCTCCAACAACTCAGCAGTCCGAGTCGACTCCTCCTCGGCAGCCAACCGCGCCGCCGATGAGAGCCTGCCCTTCAAACCGACCACGTTCTGCTGCGCCCCGTCATTCAGGTCCCGCTCCAGTTTGCGTCGCTCCAGGTCCTCCGCCTCCACCAGCCGTCGGCGTGACGACTCCAACTCCGCCGCCGTCTCTTCCAACTCGGCATCGAGGCGCAGCTTGCGTATCACGAGGCCGGCCGAGCCCGCCAGGTCCTCCACCAGGCGCAACTCAGCCGGATGCAACGTGGACCCAGCCGGTTGTTCGAGCGTGAGCGCCCCCAAACGCTCCCCGTCGTGTTCGATCGCCGTCACATGACCCGGCAGGTCACCCCACTCAAGGGCCTCACCCTCGCCGTCAGCCGGTGGGTACGAGGCCGAGAGCTCAAACCAGTCCCCCTCGACCAGCCACACCCCGGTCCGCTCCGCACCCGTGCCCAACGCCAACTGCTCAGCCATGCGGTCGAGCAGACCCACCTCGTCCTCAGCCTCCGGCAACCGACGCGACAACTCCGACAACACCTCATACGGCGTCGCCCGCTTCCCATACACCAACCGGTTCGCCAACCGCTGCGCCCGAGCCCGCACCGGCTCAAACGCCACCGCCACCCCCGCGGTAGCCGCCATCGCCAGCCACACACTCGAACCCCCAACCAACGACCCCAACGCCACCACCCCCACCGCATACACCACCGTGATAAACACCGCCAACAACACAAAAACAATCGTCCGATTAATCACCACATCAATGTCATACAACCGGTACTTCAAAATCGCCACGCCAAATGACAACGGGACGAGCGCAAGTGCGACCGTGCCTATGAGGCTCGAGTCCGGCAGCCAGGAGAAGCCGAAGATGAGCAGAACCTGAATCGCCAACGCCCACGTGACCCAGCGGTACTGCAGTCGCTCCTCTCCCACACTCCGCCTGAACCGGCGCACCAGGTTCACGAGGGC
>CAYNHF010000041.1:0-56918 GCA_964397045.1 uncultured Acidimicrobiaceae bacterium
ATGTCCACCGTGCACGCCAACACGCCAGAAGAAGCACTGTGGCGGCTGGAGACCCTGGCGCTGTCTCGAGAGAGCCGAGCTGATCCCATCGGGCCGCGGTGCCAAGTTTGATAACGCTCGATAACGAGCTGCATGGGACGGGGTGGGATGGAACGGGATGGGAGGTGACAAGACCAAATTGATCCTCCCAGCTAGAGGGGACATTCTGGGACTCGAAGGGACTCGCCAGCACGGCCCCATTCGATCTCATAACCCGAAGGTCGTAGGTTCAAATCCTACCCCCGCTACGAACGAAGACCCTTGCGCTGCAGGGGTTTTCGGCGTTTCGAAGGCCTCTCGAATCTCGCCATGGATGATCGTTCCAGCGTGCGGGACGAGGAGCACGGTACTGCGGTCCCGATTGATGATGGCCACTGCCGGTAGCGTTGACCGGGCCCGTCAGATGGGTGAACCGGTTGGCGCCCGGTGGGTTCCTTGATGCCATGCCCCCTTGGGGTCACCAGAATCGGCTGAACCCGCCAGCCACTGGGCAGCCAGGCAGGCGATTGCGTCGAGCCCCGCGAGTGCCCCCCCGTCAGCATCCCCGGGGCGGCTCGTGCGCGGTCGCATGTAGCCGACGCGACCAACCGGGTCAGTTGAGCTCGACCCGGAACACCTTGTATGGCCCCGCCATCGACCCAAAGCGAGCGTCGACGGCGTAGAGGGCGCTGCCGAACAGGCCTGCAGTCGTCGGGGTCTCGGAGCCAACGACGGGATACACCGCCATGACCGTTCCAGTTGAGCCATCCGGAGCAATCCGAACCGCGGTGATCTGGGACACTGCGTTCTCGACCACGTAGATGGTCGTGCCGCGTCGGATCAGGCCGTCGTTACCCACGAGGGGCGCGCCGATTTCGATGGCCTCGGCATCTCCCGTGGTCGGGTCAACTGCAAACAACACTTCTCCGACCGTGTGGCCCACGACGAGGCCCTTGCCGTTGGGCAGGGACTCGATGCCATTGAGGTTCGGGAACGTCACGTCGGGCGCGTCCACCGGCAGCTCAGAGACTGCAGACGCGTCGGGCAGGGTCCCACCCGGGCCGAGCGGTACGACGAAGAGCCGCGGCGTACCCTCGAACACGAGGGCGCCCGGGTCGGGATCATTGGCGGTTCCAGAGTCGGTGAAGTAAGCGGCCTCTTTGGTGACGACGACATCGTTGATGAAGGATGTGAACGGGGTTGTGAAGGAGTAGGCGGCGAGCTGTTCGCCCGTCACCCCGTCGTACACCCGGCCGGTTCCGGAGGGTCCCCCGGCGACCCAGATGCGCTCACGGTTGTCGACCTCGATGCCGACAGTCGTGAACGGGCCGGCGGGTTCGACGACGACGGCGCCCTCGCCGGTCCGCAGATCGCCCTTGTAGACCGAGCCGTCCGCCAATGAGCCCACGTAGAACGTCGAGCCCTCGCCAACGGCGATCCCTTCCGGGAAGAAGCCGGCCGGCAGGTCGATCTCGTCCGGGAACTGCTCAGAAGCCGCAGCCGGAAGCGCCACTAGGAGCATTCCAACCACCGCAGTTAGCGCAACGAATTTCCGCATCATCCCACCTTCCCTCGAGGACGCTACCCAGCGTAGCCAATACGGAGGGGTTGGCTTGACGCGCGACCCACTGCCGCTCTCATCGGTTTCTCGGCTGGATTGAACGCGGTTTCTGACAGAAATCGCAGACACGTGATCGAGATCGTGCGGTTCGCAAACATGCTCATGTCTCTTCTGGTGCAGTTCCTCACCTTCATCGAGCCGGGCCGGCTCACCCGCGATGGCACGACTCGAGACACGCACTTCGGGGTCGAGGCGAGATCTGCCATCGAAGCGGCGGCAGACACGGACTTCGAGTTGACCGACGAGGACGATCTGGGTCAGTCTGAACCGCAGGGGAAGGGGGGCGGAGCCGGAAGTCGTCCGTGGTGTCGGCTACCAGGTGGCGGAGTGTGGTGCGACACGTCACCCGGTGGCGTCAGTGACGGCAGGTACGGGTGGCGCACATGCGCCGGCGTGGTGTCAAGCCGTCTGCTCGCTGGACGGTTCGTATCCAACGAGTGCCCCACCGAAGCTGGTTCGTAGATGCACAGTCACCTTGGGACCATCAGGGGAGATCTCGGTTCCGGAATCAAGCCTGACCTCGACTTGGGAAGATTTCGTCTCCTCGACGACCTCAACGTTCCAGTCCCTTCTTACCAGTACGGCGGTGCCGCCCAGCAGGGTGGATACGTCGACGACGGTGCCCCCTTCGGCCGGTTGCGCCGCGCGCAGATCGATGGTTGCTCCCGCCATCACGACGTGGGCTTTGACCTGTCGCAGCGATGTGGACCGTGGAACGAAGGTGGGGCTGTCCCAGAACGTGTGAAACTCCACGTCATCGGCTGTCAGGTCGCGGGTTGTCTTCGAGCGTGTGATGGCCCGAGCTACTGCCCACACGAGCGTGTTGAGGACGATAAATCCGAGAACCCATTTGAGTATGCGTCGCATGATTCGACCTTACCGGATCTCAGCCGTCCAGTTTGCGCGGTTCTATGGGAACGCGGCGCGGGTCCGCCGAGTTGCGTAGGGTTGGGCGTGGGCAAGAGGGAACAGGACCCGTCCACCACCGTCCCTCGTTGTCTGAGACGCGTAGCAAAGCTTGGTTCAGAGGAGATCGTCAGATGCAGATGAACATGTCTGTGGACATAGAAGCCCAACCAGAGGCTGTATGGCCATATCTAGTTGAGCCAGAAAAGGCAATGCAGTGGTACACCATGTTGAAGAAGTTCGAGTATGAGAGCGACGGTCCAGGACCACACTCCACCTTCTACTGGGAGGAGGACGTTCGTGGAAAGATCTACTCGAACCACTTCCAAACCACAGAATGGGTCGAGAATCGGGTCTTTGCCTTCGAAATGACCTCAGGCAACTTCTTCAAGAGCTATGCGGAACGTTGGGAAATCGAACCGACCGGTCAAGGATGTCGGTTCTCGTTCAACGACACGATGGAGTTTCCGTACGGGGCGTGGGGAAAGGTCATGGGCTTCTTTGGCGAGCGGATGGCCAAGAAGTCAAGCCAGGCGATCCTCCAGAACCTCAAGCAGCTAGCCGAGGCATAGTCAGGACGTCCACAGCTTCAACACCCGCCCCAACCGGCGGGGAGGGACGATGCCGCATGTCATGTCCACACGCTCAGAGCGGTGGGGACCCGTCAGCGGCGAGTTAGCCATATGTGCCTCGATAGGCGGGGTGTGTGATGTTGTCGCCTGCTGGGCATTCATGACAGAGGGTCGCCGATCCATCGCACCTGTTGGATCAACCAGGTCCCGTCGGATCCGAGGGGCCGGTACCTCGAGAATCCGCTTAGATCGACCCGATAGATACTCGGTGAGTTCGTCAGGCAGCAGGTGATGCGAACGGCGCGGCATCCGATCCTAGAGTGCTCGAGCGCCTTGATCCGTCAGAAGGGGCAGCAGGAGATGGGCTCAGCAAGGCCGGAACTCGTCAGCAAGTCGCTTGTTGCGTTTCTCCGGAAAGGTGATCTCGACGGAGTGATGGGCCTCTACGAAGCGAACGCAGCGTTTGTCGATTTCGACGGAGTAGCCAGGGGTTTGCCCGCCATCCGGGCTGCGCATGAGCGCTTCCTGAACTCGGGCCATACCTTGACGTTGAACGACCAGGTTGTTTTCGAAGCGGAAGATATCGCGTTGGTGCACTGGTCTTGGACGGTAGATCGCGTTGATGGGCACTCGATGGAAGGTGTCAGTGCCGAGGTGCTTCGACGACAGGCAGACGGCAGCTGGAGATTCATCATCGACAACTCGGATGGGTCGGCACTGGTTGGCGTCTTCTGATACTGGAGCGATCAATTCGGCCGGGTCGACCCGATGGTCCGATCGACGCCGGATCACCGAGCTTCGACATCGCCACGCCGTGCACGCTGGCGCGTCGTGGCCCGTTGGATCTCGTTCTCGAGATTCCCTTTGTCCAATGAAGATGTGGTTGCCCGGATCCATGGTGCATATCGTTCCGAATCGATCGCGACAAGAGTCGACGAGCTCGGCGATCGCCTACCGCGGCATGTACTCCAATGCCCTCTGGAGCATCCTCCAGATGATCGGCACACTCGAAGTGCGTGTCTCCGTGCTGCGGCGGGCCGAACCTCTAAGCCACGGTTCCATGCCCGCTCGGATGCGGTGGTAGCTCCTCGGCGATATCGATAGCGGTCACGGCTGCCCCGCTGCCTGAGATCGTGGACTGGGCAGCACACGCCGCGCACAGATCCGGCGGCCTTTCGACGTCGAGGACCGCCGTCGCGGCCTCGGTTCCGGTGGCGGCGATGGTGAAGGCGTCCCTCAGGATCAGCGGATCGATGTGGTTGTGCTCGCCCACGACGACGTGGACCCGGTGGAGGCGTTGTCCTCCGTGCGTGGCCAACGCCTGCAGGCTGGCCGCCACGATCTCCTCGGCAAGTGCGAGCTCGTGCATCAGTCTCGCTGTCCTGCGGAGAGCACAGTGCCATCCGCGGCGCGCACCCGGACGACCAGAGGCATCTTCCCCGGCAGGCTATGGGTGGCGCATGCGAAGCACGGGTCGTAGGCACGGAACGCCATTTCAATCTTGTTCAGGACCCCCTCGGTCACCTCGACTCCCTCGCGGATGAGTCCTTGGGCAGCCTTCTTGATCGACATGCTGATCGGGGCGTGGTTGTTGGTGGTGCCGACGACGAGGTTGACCTGCTCGAGGATTCCCTGCTCGTCGGTGACGTAGTGGTGGATCAGCGTGCCCCGGGGCGCCTCGAGCGATCCGACACCCTCGGTCGGGGTCGCGGTGGGGATGGTTCGAATATCGGGATTCGTGAGCTCCTCGTTTCGGGCGAGTTGTATCGTGCGTTCGGCTGCGTAGACAAGTTCGATTACGCGCGCCCAGTGGGTGGCGAGTGTCTGGTGGACGGGTGTCGATCCGCTCCCGTCACCGGTGAGGGTTTGAAAGAAGCGCTCATATTCGGCCTGAGCGAGCGGTGTCGCCATGCCTGCCGACACGTTCAGCCGTGCCAGTGGGGTCGCTCGGTAGACCCCACTGTCTGGGCCCTCCTCGAAGCCGTGCCAACCCTTCGCCTTCAGGAACGGGTATTTGAGGTAGGTCCAGGGCTCCACGTGCTCGGCGATGTGCTGCAGGTAATCCCGGGGGTGGTATTTGATGACCTCGGTGCCTTCGGGATCGACGACCCGGACCATCCCGTCGTAGAAGTTCGGGTGGTTGTTCTCGTCGACCGTTCCCATGGAGTGGAGCCGGTGGGTGTATGTATCGGAGAGGATCAGATCGAGATACGCCTGGTTGGCGAGGACCACGTCTTCGAGGATCGAGAGGGTGAACTTCGCCGCCTCCATCAGTTGCTCAGCACGCTCGATGATCTCGGCGCGTTCTTCCTCAGTCACGCCCTTGGTCACCCCACCGGGGATCGAGGTGACCATGTGGATGGTCTTGCCGCCGAGGATCTTGACGATGTCGTGAGCGGCGGCTCGGGCTGCGATGACGACCTTGCCGGTATCGATCCCCAGCTTGTGGATCATGCCGAGGATGTTGCGCTCCGCCGGGGGCGCCTCGGGGCCCATCACGAAGTCTGGTCCTCCGAGGATGAAGAAGTGAGTGAGGTGGTCTCCTGTGATGAACGCCGAGTACAACAACTCGCGGAGCATTCGGGCCGTCGGAGGGATGTCCACGCGGTAGACATCGTCGCATGCCTTGGCAGACGCCAGGTGGTGCGCCTCGCTACACACGCCACAGATCCGAGAGGTGATGCGAGGCATCTCCTCCACCGGCCTCCCGACACAGAATGCCTCGAACCCGCGCAATTCGGGAACGATGAAGAAGCAGTCGGCAACTTCGCCCGCGTCATCGAGGAAGATGTCGATCTTGCCGTGACCTTCAAGTCGGGTGATCGGGTCGATCTTGATGCGTTTCATGACCGAACCTCCGGGGCGCGATACGCATCGGGCGAACCGTTGGTGGGAACACGTCCGAGGGTCGCCCGCGCCATGGAGAACCGGTAGAAGGTCCCGATGGGGTCGACGATGCCATCGATGATCTCCTCGATCTCCTGTGGATCCTCGGAGTCGATGACCGAAGCCAGGGCGGCGATCATCTTGGTGCCCTGGTCCTTCGAGTTCGGTGGTGGGCCGTAGCATCCCCGGCACGGCAGGCCGACCGACACGCACCGACCCCCGCAACCGCTGCGCGTTGCCGGCCCCATGCAGAGAATCCCCTGGTCAAGGAGACACTGTTCAGGGTCAGGAATGACCTGGTGCAGTCTCACAAATGCGGTGATCTTCTTCTCCTCGCGTTCCAGGGGACACTCCTCGCAGCACGTCCGGTCGCCGGCTCCCAGAACGGTGCCCTTCGGCGGCAGGGGCTTCTGGTTCTGGAGGATGTCGATGACCGTCTCGAGGACCGCCCAGATCTGGTGGGCTTGCGGCGGGCATCCCGGCACCGAGTAGTCGACGTCGACGACCTGGTCCAGGGTGCGCACTGTCTCCCAGAACACGGGAAGCTCCAGCATGCCGAACGGGGTCTCGGTCTGCTCCTGTGGTCGAACGTCCTCTGGATTATCTGTGGAGGGGGAGTCGCGGTAGTTCCAGTCCATGGTCGCGGTCCGGGTGGTGGTGTTCGACAGCGCCGGGATACACCCGTCGCAGGCGCAGGAACCGAATGCCACGAGCACCTTCGCTTTGCGACGGAGCAGTTCGGCCATGTACTCGTTGTCCGAGGTGCGGACGGCACCGTTGAACAGGCAAATGTCGATTTCACCGTCCGCCATCGCCTCGACGTCCTTGACCTTGAAATCCACCGCCACCGGCCAGAAGACGACGTCGAACGCGGCGTCGACGTCCAGGATCTTCTCCTCTATGTCCAAGACCGCGATCTCGCAGCCTCCACAAGACGCTGCCCAGTAGAGCGCGAGCTTGGGCTTGACGCCGGTGGCTCCCGGAGCAACGGCTTCGACCGCGACGCTCATGATTCCAACTCCAGCGGGCCGAGGGATCGGATCTCGCCTGCCATTCCATTGGCCGTTGCCGCCCATTGGTCACCCTCGCTGGCCGAAACCCACACCAACCTGAGCCTTTCGGGGTCGATCCCGAACCCGGCCAACAGCCGGCGGAGGAGGTGCACTCGACGAAGTGCCTTGTAGTTTCCCTCCTGGTAGTGACAGTCCCCTGGATGGCACCCGGACACAATCACTCCGTCTGCCCCGAGTTGGTACGCCTTGGCGATGAATGTCGGGTCCATTCTTCCGGTGCACATAATGCGGACGATGGTGACCGCCGGATCCCACTGGGTGCGAGAGATGCCGGCGAGATCTGCGCCTGTGTAGCTGCACCAGTTGCAGAGGAAGGCGACGATTCTCGGCTGCCATTCGGCCACCTTCGGGCTTCCGACTGGCGTCTCGTGTTCGGTGACCATCGTCATCTCTCACCTCATCCAATGGGCTCCAGAATTCCGGCGAGTTCTGCCAAAATCTGGTCGTCCGTAAAACCGGCTCCGCTGATAGCAGCTGCCGGACACGCCGCGACGCAGGTCCCGCAGCCCTTGCACAGCGCGTCGTTGATCACGGCGACCTCCCGCTCGTCATCGAAAGAGATCGCGGTGTAGGGGCAAAGGCTCAGACACGTCTTGCACCCGCCGCAGAGGAGTTCGTTCACCGATGCCCGGATCGGGTCGATGAACACCTCACCCCTTCCGATCAAGGACAGGATGCGCGCCGCTGATGCCTGAGCCTGGGCCACCGTGTCGGGGATATCCTTGGGACCCTGGCTGCACCCTGCGATGTACACACCGTCGGTCGTGGTCCCTACCGGGTCGAGCTTCGGGTGGCGCTCCATGAAGAAGCCGTCAGGGCTGCGATTGAGTGAGAAGACTCGCCCAACATCCTCTGCGTCTGCCTGGGGTTCGAGCGCGTTGCATAACACGACCATGTCCACAGGGATCTCGCGGTACTTGCCGATCAGCGTGTCCTCGCAGCGGACGATGAGGTGGTCGCCACCTCCATTGGTGACCCGGGCAGGGACGACCTCAGCGACCTTCCCTCGAATGACCGTCGTTCCCTCGGCGAGAACCCGTGAGTAGAACTCCTCATAGCCCTTGCCGAATGCTCGCATGTCGATGTAGAACTGATAAACATCCGCATCGGTGCGCTCTATCGCGAGGTGGGCGAATTTCAGGGCAGCCATGCAGCAAACCCGGGAGCAATATCGGTTGTAGTTCTCGTCTCGAGACCCGACGCAGTGAACGATGCCGATCGCCCTGGGAGCCTCACCGTTCTTGCAGAGCACCTTGCCGCTTGTCGGGCCCGTCGAGTTCAGCATGCGCTCGAACTCGAGGCTCGTGACCACGTTGTCGTACCGCCCGTAGCCATATTGAGTTATCCGTCCGGCATCGAAGCTCTTGAACCCGGTTGAGACCATGATCTGTCCTACTTCGAGATTCGTGACGGTGTCGGCCATGGCCAGATCGATGGCCCGGGGAGGGCAGATCTCGGCGCACGACCTGCACTCGACGCAGACGCCGCAGTGGAGGCAGCGTCTGGCTTCGCGTCGAGCCTCAACCTCGGACAGGCCCAGGTCGACTTCCTGGTAGTTGGCGAGTCGGTCGGAGACGGGTCGCTTGGGCATAGCTGCCCGCGGTGCCTGAGGAAGGGCCGCGTAGTCGGGAGACTGAGCGAAAGGCCGCTCGCCAAACCCGTGCCGCACATCCGCAGGGGGCATGTGGGTGGTGAAATCGACCAGCGGGCGCTGCCGCAGGTAGCGGTCGATCGCCTCTGCGGCCCGACGGCCCTGACCCATGGCCTCAACCACCGTTGCCGGCCCGAGCACCGCGTCGCCCCCTGCGAAGACGCCCGGCACCGTCGTGAGCAGTGACTCGGCGTCAACTTCGAAGGTGTCCCATTCGTTGAACCGCAACGGTCCCGCAGACGCTCCATTGCCGTACCAACCCCTGTCGGGGCGCTGGCTGATGGACGTGATGACGGTGTCGAACTCCCGTACGTCATTCGAACCTTCGATCGGGACCGGCCGAGGGCGACCGCTCGCGTCCGGCTCGCCCAACTCCATGGTGACGCATTCGAGACCGCGCACCCGACCATCGCTGACGAGTACCTCGGCGGGAGTCACGAGATACTCGAACCGCACACCTTCGGCGATGGCGTCTTCGAACTCATCTTCTTCGGCCGGCATCTCGGCTCGAGTTCTTCGGTAGAGAACCGTGACTTCGGCACCCTCGCGACGAGCGGTGCGTGCCGCATCCAGGGCGGTATTGCCGCCGCCGACGATGGCCACCCGACGGCCCGTTTCCTGGCGAATCCCGAGGTTGATGTTGCGCAAGTAATCGACTCCCGAGATCACTCCTTCCGCATCTTCGTTCGGGATGCCCAGCTTGACGCCCCGATGGGCGCCGATCGCGAGGAAGACTGCCGAGTAGCCGAAGCCCGGGGCACTGCCGGTCAGGTCATCGAGGGTGAAGTCCCGGCCGAGCTCGCTTCCGGTTCGCATCTCGACTCCGAGTTCGCGGATGTAGTCGATGTCGCGTTCGACCATGGGGCGGGGGCATCGGTACTCGGGGAGGCCGACGGCCAGCATTCCGCCCAGTTTGTCGTGCTTCTCGAAGACGGTCACCTGGTAGCCGGCGAGAGCGAGGTCGAAGGCGCAGGTCAGGCCGGCAGGCCCAGATCCGACCACGGCAACCTGTTCCTGGTAGTCGTGGTCCGGCGGTGGCGGCGTGGGCCGCGGCTCGTGCTCTCTTTCCCAGTCCATTGCGAAGCGCTTGAGCCCGCGAATCGAGATGGGCGCATCGACCTCCGACCGGCTGCAGACCTCCTCACAGGGGGCGTAGCAGACCCGGCCACAGATGAAGGGCAGGGGGTTGGAGTAGCGAATGAGGGATGCAGCCTCGGAGAAGCGGCCCTCGCCGATCAGCGACACGTACCCCGCAGCGTTCTGGTGGATCGGGCAGGCTTCCATGCACGGAGACTTGCCCTGTCGATCGATGGCGTACGTACTCGGAATCGCCTGGGGGAATGCCTTGTGGATGGCGGTGCGGTCCGACGTGTACTCGTTGAAGGGGTCGGGTACCGAGATGGGGCAGACCTCGATGCACTCACCACACGCGGTGCAGTCCGCGGTGACGTACCGCGCCTTCTGGCGCACGGAGACCCTGAAGTTGCCTACGAACCCGTCGACGGACTCCACTTCCGATCCGGTCAGCAGGTGGAGGTTTTCGCGCCGATCGGCCGCGACCATCTTCGGTGTCAGGATGCAGGCGGCGCAATCGAGGGTGGGGAAGGTTTTGTCGAAGCGGGCCATCATGCCGCCGATGGTGGATTGGCGCTCGACGAGGTAGACGTCGTTGCCGGCGTCCGATATATCGAGAGCAGCCTGGATGCCGGCGATTCCGCCACCGACCACGAGAGTGGTCGGGTTGATTTCGGCTCGTGCCGGCTTGAGCGGCTCGTGGAGCGCGACCCGACCCAGAGCTCCGTTCACCAGTGACGTGGCCTTCGCGGTGGCAGTACGGCGTTCGTTGTGGACCCAGGCGCACTGTTCGCGGATGTTGGCGATGTGGACGAGGTACGGGTTGAGGCCTGCCTCCTCACCGGCAGCCCGGAAGGTCGGCTCGTGCATCAGAGGACTGCACGCCGCCACCACGACCCGATTGACGCCGTTCTCTTCGACGTCGCGTTTGATGAGGTCCTGGCCCGCATTGGAGCACATGAACTGGTAGTCGCGGGCACAGACCACTCCCGGCTTGGTGGCGGCAACCTCGCGGACCGCCTCGACGTCGACGGTTGCTGCGATGTTGGAGCCGCAGTGACAGACGTAGACACCGATTCTGGGCTCGTCGGTCGGCGTCATGCGTGCTCTCCCGAGGAGGTCGTCGTGGTCGCGGCGGTGGCGGAAGCCAGGTGAGGCGCCGGGACCTTCACGGGTGCCAGACCGTGTTCGAGTCCGACCTGCTCCGGGGTGCATCCCAGCGCCAGTCCGACAAGCTGAGTGAAATAGAGGACCGGCAGGGACGCTCCGTTGCCGGCGCCGTTCAAGCTGAGCAGGTCGAGGTTGATCTGGCAGAGAGGACAGACTGTGACGATGCAATTGGCGTCGCGCTCGACCGCCCAGCCGACCAGTTCGGTGCAGAGTTGTTCAGCGATCTCGCCGAACGTCGCCACCAGCATGCCGCCGCAGCACCTCACTTTCGGTGGGTAGTCGACGGGTTGGGCACCGAGCGCGGTGAACAGCCGCTCCATTGAAGTGGGGAGCTCGGGGTCTTCGTCGATTGCACCGTGGGGTCGCACAATCTGGCAGCCGTAGTAACAGGCAGGTCGAAACTCTGCGATCGAGTGGGTCTGCAGGGCGGCAATCTGCTCGATGCCGACGTCGGTGAGCAGGACCTCGAGGGGATGACGGACCTCAACCGACAGGTCGGTTGTGAGGCCGGCTTCGGCGAGTGCCGCACCGACGTTCTCGGAAAGCTCCGGCACCTCGGTCAACGCCGTCCGGGTCTTGTTGAGCACGTAGAAGCAGGCGGAGCAAGGCGCCACGACATCGTCTCCTGTGCGTTCGGCCAGTGCAAGGTTTCTCGCCGAGATGGCGTAGGCGACGGTCTTCTTGATCGAGGTGTAGGCGGTGGCGCCGCAACAGTTCCAGTCCTCCAACTCGACCAGTTCCGTGTCGAGCTTGGCAAACACCGCTCGCATTGACTTGTCGTAGCCGATCCCGCCGGCGTGGAGGCTGCAGCCCGGGTAGTACGTGTATCTCACGTCGGTTCTCCTACTTCCCGATCGCCTCGTAGCCGACCTCGTCTGTGATCTTCTGGGTCATCACGATCTCCTGAGGAAGGTCGAACGTTTCGGCCTTCGCGATGATCCGGCGGAGCCCCTCGATGCCGTCGATCGTGTGCGGTCGGACCGGCATCCGGCCGTGACGCCACAGAGCGATCGCAACACCGCTGCGACCCAGGAGTGCGGTTGGCTTGGTGCGGAGGAAGTACCGGACGAGCAGTCCCGTCTCGTAGCTGCGGCCGTACTTCTTCACCATCTGGGCGAAGGTTTCTGCGAAGACGTGCGCCGGGAACTTGTCGGGGAAGATGCCGCGTTCGATGGAGATCCGCTTCAGGGCATAGAGAAGATCCGTGATTTGAATGTCTGCCGGACAACGCATCGTGCACTGGTAGCAGGACGCGCAAACCCAGATGGTGCGACTCTCCAGGAGTTCCTCGAAAGCCCCTGCACGAAACATGCCGATGACCTGGCGCGGCGTCATGTCCATGGCGAAGCTGACCGGGCACGAAGCTGTACACGTGCCGCATTGGATGCACTGGTTGATCCGGGCTCCGCCCGGTATGCGATCGATTTCGGCAAGGAAGGCATCCCTCAGCGCCTGCTCATTCTGGGACAGCACCCCCGGTGTCGCCGGCCCGGTGCGGGGGTCGGTGACCGTGCTCATCGCGACGCTCCGACTAGCTCGGCGGACGAGGCAACTCGAGCGTCGATGAAACTGGCTACTTCTTGCACCACCTCAGTGACGGATTCGGCGACCTCGGGAGAGAGTGTTTCGCCGAACTCTTCGGGCACAGCCGCTTCGACGCCCCAGATCGCGACATCATCGGGCATCTCCCAGCCCAGGTTTCGGCCGAGGTCTATCGCGATTGGGTAGCTGATGTCGTGGAACGAGTTGAGCCGCACCGAGCCCGGGAAATCGGTGGTGTCGAGGCGGACGACGGAGCCTGGGGCATAGATCCCGGTGGTCAAGCAGTCGACGAGCGCGGCTCCTTGCCTCCCTCTCAAGACGTCGAGTAGGGCAAAGCCGGCCCAGGGCAGCGCGACCACTTCGACCTCAGGACGGTCCTGGAACCTGGTCTCGAGTGCCCGTGCGACGTGGATGCCGACGCCATCGTCTGAGGCGATCTCGTTTCCCAGGCCGACGATCACGTAGGGAGAGGCGGTCTCGAGCTCGGCCTCAGGGACTCGAGCGAGGGTGCGACGAGGTGCCCACCAGGTGAGGGTGACTGCAATGATCGCCCCCAGGACGATGAGCCCGAGACCAACGGCCGATGGCAGCGGTGCGCTCTGAAGTCCCGATCGGAGGAGGGCGGTGATCACCGCTCCCCCCACGAGAACTGCGGTGACGTCGACTGCCGATGCTCTGGCCAGGGCGGAGAACCATGTTGCGACGTACAAAGTGAGGATGGCGCCGGTGGCTACTACCCACCACCAATGGTGCAGTCCGAGGGCAGCAAGTTCGCCCGGAGCTCCGGTGGCGATGGCGTAGCCGATGAGTATCGCAACTCCTAAGCACATGCGGGTGGTGCCCACCGTCAATGGAGACAGATCGGTGAGCAGCCGCTTGGCGATGATCACCTCCACCGCCCATAGCAAGGTGGCGGCCAGGATCATCATTTCGCCTGTATCGAGCGCGACGTGGCTGATCCCTCCGACCAGGAAGTACTGGCCGGCAACGAGCAAGCCGATGGCGCCGAGCTGTATCAAGCCCAGGCGCTCCCGGAGCAATGGGACCGCGAGGAGGGCGACCCAGATGACGAGTGTCTTGTGGATGAAGGCTGCCTGTCCCGAGGAGGCACGCGTAAGGCCCTCGAAGAACAGCAAGAATGGAAGGCTACCGCCGATGATCCCCACTGTCGCCAAGCCCAGCCATTGGCCCGGGCGTGACGGTCTCGTGAAGCCTTCGCTTGAGCGGCGCCGGTTCGCCAGCCATACCAGCAGCAGGAGGATCGAGGCCGCCATCAGATTCTTGGCGGTGGTATAGGTAGCCGCCGATGTCCCAGCGGACTTCCACGAGGAGACTCCGTAGCCGTTGGCGTAAACGGCGACCCCGCTGATCAGAGCCGCAATGAGAGCCAGACCGATACCCGAGGGCATCGTCCGGCGGCTGAGAGCCATGGTGATACTCCTCGACCACAAGTCTGCCTCAGGCTGCCTTGCGATGACCCGGGCCGTTCGGCCCTTTGTTGGCGACGGGAGACGGCTACCGAGGGTTTCGCTCGCGGCGACCAGAGCAGGTCGGGTGGGTGGCATGGCACGAAGCCGTTGAGCCGGGACGGCAGCGAGCACAACTCATCCGTGTGAGAGAGAAACATCGACCGCCCTCCCGTCGCCGGGTATCGGGTCGCCGGCTGCCTGTTTGCAGCGTTGCCGACTCACCGCACGAGTGCATCGCGACTTCCTGGCGCACGTCTGCGCTGCGGACCGCTCGCTCCGCGATCGGGACCTGTCGCGGGACTGGATGCCGACGGGTTTGGGTGGACCGCCGGGCCAGGTGTGAGACAATCAGGTGCGGTCACCGTATGAGTGACCGCCGGGAGGAACTGATGGCGAACAAGGACAAAGGCAGCAAGAGCACCAAGAAAGTGGCCACCAGGAGTCTCAAGGAGAAACGCCTGGCCAAGAAGGCGAAAAAGGCGGGTCACGGGACCGGTGCGAGCCAATCGGTGGATCGAACCTTCGGCCGCTGACCTTGCCAGAGTTCGAAGTATGCCCGTCAGACGACGGTGCGCTTCCGTGTTGTGAGCCTGACAGCACGAACTGAGGACGAATCTGCCCAGGACCGTCCTGCCGCGTTCGCTCGCGGCCGCGGGCGAGACGCCGCACTCGGGGCCGGTGGGTGCCTGCGGCTTCGGCTACATCTCAGCTGCCACTGCATTCCACACGCGACGGAGGCGATGCCCCACCCAGTCGACTGATCAGTCCGATGGAGTTGCAGCGTGCACCGCTCGACCCAGCCGACGTTGGCTGCGACGACGGCCGGATCGCGCAGGATCCAGTAGGGGCCGAGTCCCCGGGGTCCGGATCAACTGGGCAGTTCCAAGCGGTTGCCACTCTTGCGGCGTGCGGGTCCAGCTCCTCGGTGTCTTCCTCATCGTGAATGATGGAGGGGGGTGTGTCGAGATCGTGCGATGGAGCCGAGTCTGAGCTGATCCCAACTGACGGTCGAAATCGGTGTTCGATGATGCTCCGCAAAGCCAACTCGGTCCGGTCGGAGAGACTGAGCAGCTCGCGCAGTGCGGTATTCGCAGGGATTCTGCGCATGACGGCAGCGTTAGCCTGTTGGATTCAGACGATTCACGGTACGCACACTGCTGATCCCAAGGAAAGGCATCCCAATGATCGACTTGTCCGGCGCAGGCCTCACCAACCTCGAAGCGGTCTACCACAACCTGTCCACCCCTGCTCTCTACGAAGAGGCCGTAAAAAGAGGCGAAGGCGAGGTCGGCCACCTCGGACCGTTTGTTGTCAGCACCGGCAAGTACACGGGCCGCTCTGCCAATGACAAGTTTGTCGTCAAGGAACCTTCCTCCGAGGACAACATCTGGTGGGGACCGGTCAACAAGCCATTCGAACCCCGCGATTTCGATCTGGTTCGATTCGGACTTCGCTCCTACTTCCAGGGTCGCGAAGTGTTCGTGCAGGACTGCTACGCAGGCGCCGACCCGCGCTATCGCATCAAGGTGCGCGTGATCACGGAACAGGCCTGGCACAGCTTGTTTGCCCGCAATATGTTCATCAGAGAACTCGACCCGGATGCACTCGAAGAGTTCGAGCCGGATTGGACGGTCATCCACGCTCCTGGTTTCGAGGCAGATCCCGACGTAGAGCACACCCGAAGCGAGGCATTTGTCTTGCTCGACATCGCGGAGCGGACGGTGGTCATCGGTGGTACCAGTTTCGCCGGGGAGATCAAGAAATCGATCTTCACCGTGATGAACTATCTCCTGCCGGAATTCGACGTCCTTCCGCTGCACTCCTCAGCGAACATGAGTGATGACGGTGACACTGCGGTGTTCTTCGGCCTCTCCGGGACGGGGAAGACAACACTCGCTACGGATACAGGCCGCGCGCTCATCGGAGACGACGAGACCGGCTGGAGTGACTTCGGAGTCTTCAACTTCGAGGGTGGATGCTACGCCAAGATGATCCGGCTGTCTGACGAAGCAGAGCCGGAGATCTATCAGACGACGCGCCGCTTCGGGACGGTGCTCGAAAACGTAACGATCGATCCGCAGACGCGACGACTCGATCTCGACGAGGCGCGCACCGAGAACACTCGGGGCGCCTACCCGATCACCCATCTCGATGACGTGGTGCTTTCCGGGATGGGGGGCCACCCAGCGACGATCATCATGCTCACATACGACGCCTTCGGGGTGCTCCCTCCGATCGCCCGGCTCACGCCGGAGCAGGCGCAGTATCACTTCATCTCGGGTTACACCGCCAAGATTCCGGGTACCGAGCGTGGCGTCACTGAGCCGCAGGCCACGTTCTCGGCGTGTTTCGGGGCACCGTTCATGCCTCGCCACCCTGCGGTCTATGCGCAAATGCTCGGAGAGAAGATGGCGGAACACAAGGCGCAGGCGTTTCTGGTGAGCACGGGGTTCACCGGTGGGCCGCACGGTCAGGGAGAGCGATTCAAGATCGCGAGCTCGCGAGCCGTGGTTCGTGCCGCGATTGCCGGCGAACTGGACGATGTCGACTACCGGACCGACCCGGTCTTTGGCTTCGAGGTTCCGGTGGAATGCCCCAATCTGCCTGCTGAGCTGCTCTGGCCGCGTGACACGTGGAGCGATCCGGGCGCCTACGACGCCAAGGCCCGAGAACTCGGCCAGCTGTTCACGGACAACTTCGCGCAATACGCAGACGGGGTGTCTTCAGCAGTCGCCGAGGCAGGCCCGCAAGCCTGAACCGATGGGTCGGCCGCGGGCGGTGAGCGTCCGCGGACCCCACCGCCTTCCAGTGCCAGAATGCGCGTGCTCGATGCGATCGCGACGGAAAGGCTTACGCCGTGAGCGAAATGACGATCACCTTTCTCATCCTCGCGGTCACGATCGTGCTCTTCGTTTGGGGTCGGTGGCAGCCAGATCTCGTAGCCGTCGGGTCACTCCTAGCGCTCTACCTCTCCGGTGTGATCAGCCTGGGTGAGGCCTTCTCCGGGTTTGGCAACACGACAGTCGTGCTCATCGGTGCGCTCTTCATCGTTGGGGAGGGCCTCAGCCGGACCGGAGTCACCGCCTACGTAGGTGACAAGCTGATCGGTGGCGCCCGGGGGAGTGCTCTGCGGCTACTGGTTCTCGCCATGATCGCTACTGCGGTCCTTTCGGCGTTCATCTCGAATGCCGGGACGGTTGCCGCCCTGATGCCCGCAGTGGTGGTGGCTTCGTGGGGTGTACGCAGCATGCCGTCCGCGTTCCTGATACCGGTCGCATTCGCCGCCAACGCCGGGGGGCTTTTGACGCTCACCGGCACCCCGCCAAACATCGTGGTGACGGACGCTCTGGCCGCCGCCGGGTTTCGGGAATTCGGGTACTTCGAGTTCGCCCTCATCGGGATCCCCCTGCTCTTGGTATCGGTGGTCTATATGGCCACCTTCGGCAGGCGCATGTTGCCGAAGCGGCGACTGGGAGATGCCCCACCTGTCCTCGACCAGGAGATGGCGGAACTGGCAGATGCCTACTCCCTGCGCGGGGAGCTGTATCGGATGCGGGTTCGCCAGTCTTCCCCTCTGGTCGGCTCCTCGCTGCGAGGGTCGGACCTCGGTCACCGCTTCGGTGTTGCGGTGCTTGAGATCGATACCGGACCCGACGCCCCCAGTAGGCTTGGTTCCGCTCTTCCCGGCCCAGTTCGGGACCGCGTGGATGCCTTGACGCCGGATCCGACTGCCCTGCCCGATCCCGATCAGACAATCGAGTACAACGATCTGCTGACCGTGAGCGGAACTCCTCCGCAGATTCGTGAACTCGAGGTCCACATGAATCTCGGGGTGCTGCCGGTTGACGATGCGGGCCAAGAACTGGGCGACCTGTTGTCCCAGGAACTGGGGATCGCCGAGGTCCTGATCACACCGCGCAGTTCGTACAACGGCAAAGTCGTTGCCGAAGGTGCAATCGGGCGGACCTTCGACGTCCTGGTCCTCGGGATCCGCCGGGGAGATCGTCCGCTGCCGAGCACCTCCCCGCTGCAGTTCGGAGATGCGCTCCTGGTGCGCGGCACCTGGGAGGCCATTGGGCGTATGGCTGAGGAAAAGCGCAACTTCGTGGTGGTTGGCCAGCCGGAGCAGATCGCGACCCAGGTCAGCGAGTTGAACGCAAAGAGTTGGATATCGATCGGAATCCTCGTCGCCATGGTCGCCATGATGGTGAGCGGCATCGTGCCGGTGGTGATCGCTGCCCTGCTCGCCGGTGGTGCCATGCTGCTCACCGGCTGCCTCACCACGACCCAGGCCTACCGTGCGGTTTCGTGGTCCACGGTGATCCTGATCGCGGCCATGATCCCGATGGCGATCGCCCTCGAGGCCACGGGAGGTGCGCAGCGGATCGCAGATGGCCTGGTAGACACGCTCGGCGGTCTCGGCCCGGTCCCGATGCTCGCAGGAGTCATCCTGGTCACAACCGCTTTCAGCCAGGTGATCAGCAACACCGCCTCGGCGGTGCTCATGTCACCGATCGTGCTCGGCGCCGCAGCCGGCCTCGGGGTCGACCCGCACCCCTTGATGATGGGCCTCGCGGTAGGCGCTTCCGCGGCATTCCTCACCCCGATCGGAACTGCTCCCAATCTGATGGTGATGACCCCCGGCAGCTACCGGTTCGCAGACTATGCCCGCGTCGGGGGGCCGCTTCTGGTGCTGTTCCTCATCGTCGGTCTAGCGCTCATCCCGGTCTTCTGGCCGTTCTGATCCGTCGGCAGCCCGCGCCCGCCCCGCGGCGTCGTTTCTCGATTTCGACCGGGAGGCGCCGGATGCCGGCTCAGTCGAGTCCGACGTCCTCGCCAACCCAACCCGGCCCGCTCAACCCAACCGAGATCGGTACCAACACGGTGTCGATGTCGTATTCGGTTTGCATCCACGCGAGGTCTGCGTCGAAGGCGGCGTCTGCTCCGACGAAATGAGGCATCGAGCGCGGCACCTCCAGCACTGCGATGAATGCGGTGTCACCTTCGAGTTCCGCCTGCATCCAGAAGAAGTCGGGGTCGAAGACCGCGTCGCCACCAACAAACCGGGCGCCCGCAGGCAGCGCCAGCGGAGCCACGAAGGTGGTGTCGACGTCGAACTCACCCTGCATGTAGGCGAGGTCGGGATCCAGATTCACGTCCGCTCCGACAAAGCGTGTCTCGCCCGGCGAGTACGTGTAGAGGACCGCCGGCGAGTCGACCACATAGTCCGGTTCGATGGCTTCCGTCGAGCCCGCTCCGGTGTCATCACGAAGCATGAGCCACCCGGCGAACACCACGACCGGAATCAGCAGCGGCAGGAGGAACATGAGGAAGAGCCACCAGCGAGGGCTGGTAGCCGCCCTTTCCTCACCAGGCAGGACGATCTGCTCCGATCGTTCTTGATCCGGTGCGCTTGGCAGCGTCCCGGCCGTATGGCGCTGCTTCCCGTCTGTCTTGACCATGGCTGCACCCTTCTCCCTCACGCTGGGCGCCGGCGACACTTCGCGCCGGATGGCAGCTCCAGCACGCTCTCAACCCCCCATAATCCTCGGCGTTCGCCCCGCTGCATAGTGCCGGAAGACCCAGCCCTATGCCGGGTGTTGCCGCTATCAGGATTCGGAACATATATGGTTCATGTTTGAGCCACCAGCGGGCGAAACCATCACCGGATGCTCGAACCTGATGGCAGGGATCTACGTCTTCGACCGCGTAACGTCTACCGACAAGATCCCCGATCACGTGTGGCGTGTAGACACGTTCGAAGTCGTCGCTCCAACGGGATAGGTGGTGCGGGGGCCCTCAACCTGGGCGAGGCTGGGCGCCTAGAGCCGTTCCGCCACGTCGACCAGGTGGTCCCAGACGGATCGAGCGAACGATCGGGACATCAACAACAGGTAGGCGGGGTTTCCTTCGGCATCGTCTCGCACCAGTTCAGTGGGGACTCCCGCCACCAGGGTGCGGGCGGCAGATCCGTCCGGCATCATGAGGTCACCCAGGTCCAAGGCGCACACATGTGTGAGCAGGTAGCGCGCGGAGGGTCCGGTCACCCGGATCATGGCCCGGACGTGGGTGAGGTCGACGACATCCCCTGCGGGTTCATGTCCAATGACGATCCACTCGTTTGGAGCCACCGCCAGCACGAGGTCGTCTGAGACATGGCGGCACCGACCGATTGCCACGCCGCCCGGATCGACCCAGGTTCGCCACTTGCACCGCGCGGACTCGTCGGTGAGAACGACTGATCCGATCTCTATCCTCGAGTCGTTCACTGGAGACTGCATGGCGCCGACATCAACCACGAAGGCGCGCTCCTTCCGGGTCGTAGTGGGCGGGTTCGTCGAGGATGGTGGCGGCGACATGGCGACCATCGGACAGCCGAATCGTGACCCGGGTGCCGGCTACGGCTGAGTCGGCTCGTAGCTGGGCCAGGCAGATGCTGCGACCGAGCGTGGGCGACATCCGGCTCGACGTGACCCGCCCGAGCAGTTCGTCTCCGGCGATGATCTGGCTCGCTTCGGCGGGCACGATTGCCGGGTCATCCGGCTGCAGAGCGACAAGCCGCACCGATGGTCCCGCTGCCTCTTCCCAAATCAGTTCGGGTCTGCCGACGAAGTCCGGTTTCTCAGGCCTGATGGCCCAGCCGAGCCCCGCCGCGTGACCCTTGGTCAGCCCGTCGGTGTCCTGGCCCACGATGAGGTGCCCCTTCTCCAGCCGCATGATCCGCTGGGCCTCAACTCCGAAGGGTGCCACTCCAAGGTCGGCCCCTGCTTCGATGAGCCGCTCCCAGACCGCAAGCCCGTGGCCGGCAGGGACGTGGAGTTCATAGCTGAGTTCGCCGGTGAACCCGATACGGAGGATTCGGCAGCCGGGTATTCCGGCGACGGTCCCGACTCTGGCATGCATGTATGGAAAGGAGTCGGGGTCGAGGGCAACGTCCGCTGCAAGTCTGCCGAGAAGTTGACGAGAGCGAGGCCCGGCAACGTTGATGGCTGCGTATCCGTCGCTCACGGCCGTCGTGCGCACGTCGAGGTGCGCCAGGCGGGTCTGAAGCCACTCCTCGAGCCAGTTCCAGACCCGGCCGGCACCACCAGATGTGGTGGTCATATAGAAGTGGTGGCCGGCGAGACGAGCCGTGACCCCGTCGTCCATCACCACCCCGTCTTCAGCGCACATCACCCCGTAGCGAACCCGTCCGATGGCGAGCTTCGACCAACGATTGGTGTACACGAACTCGAGGAGTTGTGGCACATCTGTGCCGCGCAAGTCGATCTTGCCGAGAGGGCTCACGTCGATGATTCCGACGTTGGCACGCGTGTTGGCAACTTCGCGCTGCGGATCTCCGTAGTGATCGGGGCGAATCCACTGTCCGGCGACGAGAGGAACGGCATCGTGCGCGGCGTGCCAGTCATGCATCGGGGACCTGCGCAGCGGGTCCTCCGTGGTTCCGGCCAGTGCCCCGAGCGTGATGGGCGCGTACGGAGGACGCCAGGTGGTGGTACCCGTTTCTGCGATCGTCGCTCCGAAGGCTCTGGCGTGAGCCGCGACCGCGTTCATGACCTCGAGCTTGCCCTGGATCGGCCCCATGGTGGCGGTGGTGTAGCGTTTGGAGAGCTCAATCGAGTCGTAACCCTCGGCAACGGCTGCAGCGAGATCCTTGCCCCTCACGTCCTCCGAGAAGTCGACGAAGCCGTCGGTCGCACCCATGAACAGCTCGGGGTGACCGGCGGGGGGCAGCGGAGGAATGGTCCCGGGCACACCGGGCTCTGCAAGCTTCTCGCTGCTGCGCGGGTTGGAGGCGAGCCACATTGCGACGGTGCCCTGGGCGCGGCGGGCTGCCTCGCCACCGACGGCCATGCCGTGTTCTACAAGGCTCTCGAGGGCGCCGTCGCCGACGATCCCCCCGGTGGCCATCACGTCATCTGGCAAGGCAGGGGGGATGAATCGTGCGGCCCGCTCGTTATACGTCGGGGCATCACCTGCCATGTTGATGAGTGAGGTCGGGGTGGTCCAGCCGACCGCGGTGACGAGCAGATCGGCCTCGATCTTGCGGCCTCCCGAGAGCTCCACGCTTGCGAGTCGCCCGGTTCCGCGGGCCCGGATCAGCTGTGAGGAGGCCTGCCGAAGGTCGACGATCGCGGCGACGTCGCATCCGATGCGTTCGAGATCGGCCACGGCCGCGTCCCCGCTCTCGTTGGCGGTGACCACCACCGCTCTGCTGCCGGGGGCAACTGCCCACAGGTTGATGAGACGACGCGCGGCGCCTGACAGCATCACGCCGGGGAGATCGTTGCCGGCGAATACGAACGGCCGCTCTATGGTCCCTGCGGCCACCACGAGACATTTCGCACGTGCCTTGATCAGCCGTTCGCTCGCACCGCGGCGGCCGACCACCGCCACCCAATTGTCGTCGTAGCGTCCGGCGACTACGGAGTCGGTCATGACCTCGATGGTCTCCTCCGCCGCGACCCTAGAGCGCAGCTCCTCGAGGGCTGCCGTCGCATCCGGCCCTGCATACCGGAGGTGCCCACCGAGCTGGTGGTTCTCATCCACCAGGAAAACGGACGCGCCGCGCGACGCCGCACCGAGTGCTGCTGCCATCCCGGCCGGGCCGCCCCCGGCCACCAGCACGTCGGGATGGCTGTAGCGTTTGTCTTCCGTTGCGAGATGTTCCCGCTCCGCGACTGTCCCGCCCGAACTGAACCGTCGCAGGGTGCGTTGGTACCACGGCTGCAACTGTCTTGGGCTGATGAATGTCTTGTAGTAGAAGCCGGGGGAGAGGTAGCGGCCGAGCACTCGGTTGGCAGAGCGGGCATCGATTCGCAGTGAAGGCCACGTGTTCTGCGCCCGCACTTCCATGCCGGGTTCGAGGAGTCGATGTCCGGCCCGCACGTTGGGTTCGTCGCCGACCTGGAGCATTAGGTTGGGGTCGTGGTAGTCGGCGGTCAGGATGCCGCGAGGGCGGTGATACTTGAAACTGCGCGACATGATGATGACGCGGGATCCCGCCAGTGCAGAGGCGATGGTGTCCCCGGCGTATCCCTCCTTGACCCGGCCGTTCCACGTGAAGGCGATCGGGCGGTCGCGGTCGATGATCTCGGTGGGGAGAACGGACAGGCGGTGGAAGGTCATCGCTTCGTCTCGGCAACATCCTGCACGGACCGGACCTCGTTGCTGACCGTGTGGCGTTCGATGATGAGGAAGCGGCGACATCCGGACACGTGGAACCACTGCTCGCGCTGCCAGCCGGCGACGTTGTTCTTCACATAGAGGTAGCGCCGCCACGCGGCGGGGTCGGGGTCCGGGCCGGGCCGGGTGGCCAGTTCGCCGCCGAAAGAGAACTCGTTGGAGTTGCGCGGCCCGCAATGCGGGCAGGTGATCACGAGCATGCAATACCTCGTGCGAGCGTCGCTTCAGTGACCAACCGCGGCAGCCCCTTTCTCGGCCGTCAGGCTGCCGGTTTCGAACCGATCGAGACCAAACGGCTTGATCAGCTCTGGTATCGATGACGTCGCCACCATGGCCGCGGTCTGCTCGCCCGCGACCGGACCTGCCTTGAACCCGTAGGTGCCCCAGCCGACATCGACGTAGAAGCCGTCTACCGGAGTAGGCCCGATGATGGGTCCGAAATCGGGCGTCATATCGCACAGGCCTGCCCACTGCCGGAGGAGCCGCATCCCCCGCAGCGAAGGCATGAGTTCCAACACGTGGCCTGCCAAACCCTCTGCGAACCCGAGCGAACCCCGGGTGGAGTACGAGGCGAACGGGTCGACACTGGCGCCGAACACGAGCTCACCACGTGCCGTCTGGCTCACGTAGACGTGGAGGGTTCCGGAGACCACCACGGGATCGAGCAGCGGCTGAACCGGCTCGGTAACCGCGGCCTGCAACGGTCGCGTGGTGATAGGGAGGCGCACACCTGCCATGTCGGCAATCAGCGTGCTCCACCCTGCGGTGCAGTTGACGACAATCGGAGCGGCGATCGGCCCGCGGCTGGTCCCGACACCGATGACGCGACCGCCGGCAACGTCGATGTCGGTCACCTCGGTCCGCTGATGGATGTGGATGCCGGCCGCGTCCGCGGCGCGGGCGTAACCCCACACCACCGCGTCGTGGCGCACGATGCCACCAGGCGGATGCCACAGTGCACCCAGAATCGGGTAGCGAGCCGCGGAGCCGACATCCATGAGCGGTACGAGTCGCTTGATCTCGGCCGGCCCGATGACTGCCGAGTCGATACCCACCAGTTTGTTGACCTCGGCTCGCCAGCGCATGGTGCGCAGTGACCCGTCGTTGTGGGCCAACGTCATGTGTCCCCGCGGTTCGAACATCACGTTGTAGTTGAGATCCGACGCCAGGTTCTGATAGAGGTGGACCGATCGGTCGTAGAAGCGAGAGCCCTCCGGTGTCAGGTAGTTGGAGCGCACGATCGCCGTGTTGCGGCCGGAGCCGCCGCCACCGATGTAGTTCTTCTCGAGGACCGCTACGTTCGTGATGCCGTGGTTGCGTGCGAGGTAGTAGGCGGTCGCCAGTCCGTGGATACCGCCACCCACAATGACGACGTCGTACGTTGCCTGCAGTTCATGATGACGCCAGGCCCGAGGCCAGGGTTTGGCGGCGCTCCCGCGCCCAAACAGGGTCAGGGCCGAGTATCTAGCCGATGTCGTGCGTTTCGGCACCCGAGTCACCCTCCGCAACCAGTACGCGACCGTCGGTTCACCCTAGCTCTACTGGAAACGGTGGTTCAGGCCGGATCGCCGTGAGTATCTGGTCAATCTCCGACGGATCGACTCACTGCAGTCGCGGCGGCCTGTACCTGCGCAACGAGTCCTGCTTCGTCTGCGGTGTAAAGGAATCGGCAAGTGGGGCCGAACGGTCGAGATGAGGGCCGGCGCCTTCGCCGTTGGTCGCCCACAGCGACCATGAGGAGGGGCCCCGATCAGGACCCCCTTCCCATGGTCTTCTGGTGCTCTGGTCTAGGACTCGACGGCGTCGTCGACTTCGCGCTGGGTCTGCGCAACGGCCTTCTGGAGCTTGTCATAGTCGCCGGAGCTGATGGCTCTGTTGACCTGCTTGTCTGCCTTGGTCAGCGCCCCCTGGACCCGGTCGAGGTACTGGTCGTCCATCACCACGAGGATGGCGGAAGAACCCTCCGGGAGGTACTCCTCCAGGTCCACGCCGAGTTCCTTGTCCTCATGCTTCTTCGAGATCTCACCCGCATTGGCGCCGATGCCGGCACCAATGCCGGTGGCAAGCAAGAACGGGGGAGCGAAGAGTCCGACGATGGCGCCCACGCCGCCGCCGAGGAGTGCACCACGGCCAACTTCTGCCTTGCGGAAGACCACTCGGCACCGATCTTGATCACATTGTGACGCGATCCTGCGGCGTCCGGAGACGTTGCTGAGCGCTCAGCCGGTGGGCAGACTCGTGGGAAGAGACCGAGCGGGATTTGACCAATCGCTGTCGCGACTTCCTCGATCACCTCTGCTGAAGCTGCCCGTCAGCCGAGCACGCTGAATGACGAGTCCCGATTGATTTCGCGGTTGCGGCTGTAGGCCCCCATGTCGAGCGTCACGTCGGTATATCGACCCAGAACCTTCACCGAGTCGGCATCGTGATCGTGGCCTGCTTCGACCTGACGGATCAACTCGGTCATGCAGTACGCCGCGACGGAGGCGTTCTTGAATTGGTTGCCGCTGGTGCCGATCGCCACGTAGAAGCCGGGCAGGTCGGTCTTGTCGTAGATCGGGATCCAGTCGTCGCTCACATCGTAGAGGTCGACGATCCCCTTCTTCTGGTTCGGGATCCCGAGGTCGGGCAGGCGCTTCGCCAGTCGGTACACCTGGGTCTGCCACTGGTCGTCGGTCAGGTCCCGGTTGAACAGGTCGGGGTCTTCCACCCACTCCTGCGGGTCGCACTCCGGGTCCTGGCTGCCCAGCAGGATGTGATTGCCGACCTCGGGCCGGAAGTAGGTGCCCAAGTCGTCGTCGCCTACGAGGGTGCCTTCGTGTTCGAAATCGGTTCCTTCGGGCGACGGGAGATGGTGGACCTCGTGGCGTAGCGCCCGCGTCTTGATGTTCATCTCTTCGGTGACGCCTGCCATGTCGTTGACGATGAAAGAGTGAGGCCCTGCCACATTGACGACGATCCGGGCGTCGATCTCAGTGCCGTCTTCGAGGGTCACCCCGGCCACGCGGCCGTTCTCCCGACGAATCGCCGTCACCGTGGTGCCGAATCGGAATCGGCCACCCTTGGCTTCGGCGGCTCGCTGCAGGTTATGAGTCGCGAGTTGGGGGTCGGTGATGTACCCGGCCGCCGCGGAGAACACGGCTCCATCGAGATCATCGGTCGGCTCGCTCCAGAACTCGTCGTCGTCGGCACGGCGAGCAGGGGCGTGGCGGCCGAGGTTCATGGTCGGGTACCTCTCGTTGAGCTGCTCGTTGGTCCACACCTCGTAGGGCACTCCGATCTCGTCGAAGAGGGGCAACACCTTGTCGGTGTAGCGGGCATCGTCACCGAGGTAGACCCCGCCGCATTCGACGAAATCAGCCAGGCCCCGTTCGTCCTCAGCTTCGAGGTAATTGGCCCAATCCCTCCAGTAGAAGAAGCCCTCGTACGCCATGGCGACGCCGGCCCACGTGGAATAGTGCGTGCGGATGATGGCGCACGAGTTCGATGTGGATCCGTACCCTGAGGAGGGAAGCTTGTCGAGGTTCAGCGTGCGGTACCCCGCCTTCGACATCTCGAACGCGAGGTTGGCGCCGATGATGCCTGCGCCGATGATGATCGCGTCGTAGCTTTCGCGTTCGCTCATGACCCTGCCTTCCGATGGTGACCGCTCCAGGTTTGCTGAGGCTACTCAACGATGTCAACGCGTGACGAAGACGCTGCGGGCGACCCTGCCACTCTGGATGTGCAACGAGTGGCCAACGTCGCCACGGATCACGACTTCGCTCCCGCACCATCCTGCGGCAACCACCTTGAAGCGGAAGGGGGTCAGCAGGTTGGCTGTTTCGACGACCACCTGCTGGGCGATGGCTCGCAGTGCGCGGCCCGGACCCCCTCGCCTCCTCTCCGCTCGGCATCGGCACTTCGTCGGGGATAGCATTGGGGAGCCGGCGAGAGTCGATATCGGGAGCCCCCGGCAGCGAGGGAGAAGCAGTGACATCCATGGATCAGTACCTGGCGGAGGCGCGCTCCAGCCTGGATCGAATTGCTGCCGAGGATCTCGAGGCAGTGATGGCGGCCGGTGCCCTCGTTGTCGACATTCGTCCGATTGAGCAGCGCCGGCGCGACGGAGAACTGGAGGGGGCGGCGGTGATCCAGCGCAATGTGTTGGAGTGGCGCCTTGCCCCATCGAGCGCGGCGCGGGAACATGACCTCGACGATTCCAGTCGTGTCGTGATCGTCTGTGACCAGGGGTATCAATCGAGCCTGGCGGCAGCCACTCTTCAAACGCTGGGTCTTCCGGGTGCGACCGATCTCATTGGTGGCTACCAGGCATTGATGGGCGGTCCTTACGACCCGAATGGCTGAATCGCGGCTCAGCTACCGGCCCACCGTGTGGCTTGGTTGCTGTGATCGCAGTACGCCGCGCGGCGTTGCGGGGAGGTACCGATCAGCGATACCTCCAACTCAGCAGCCCAGGTGACCGTCGGAACCGGCTGTGATGGCGCCCTCCCCTTCCATCCGAGGCCCTGACATAAGGTCTTTCGCCTCTATGGCGTCCCCTTGTTGCGGGTTGAACGCCCATTTACAATACTGAACATGAGTTCAGTTTCGGCCGCGGTGGACGGTGGTTCGGTACTCGACGATCGCACCACGAAGGCGCGTATCCGTGACGCAGCAATCGAGTGCTTCGCGGCGAAGGGAGCGGAAGGGACCACTGCCCGGAAGGTCGCTGCAGCCGCCGGAGTATCTCCGGGCCTGGTCATGCACCACTACGGCTCGATGGATGGGCTGCGCCTCACCTGCGATGAACATGTTGCTTCGACCATCCGCCGCCACAAGGAGGAAGCACTTGCTGCCGGTCCCAACCTCGACGTGCTCGCTGCGCTGCAAAGCGTGGGTTCAGGGCCGCTGATGGGCTACCTGGCTTCGAGGCTGGGCGATGATTCGCCGGCGGTGGCGAAGCTCGTGGATGATCTGGTCTCGGATGCCGAGAGCTATCTGGAACAAGGTGTCGAAACCGGGATGGTACGTCCTTCTCCGAACCCGCGAGGCCGAGCCGCGGTGTTGCTGTTGTGGGCGCTGGGTGCGCTCGTGCTGCATCGGCACGTGCGAAGGATTCTGGGAGTTGACCTCATTGCTCCCGATATTGCCGAGGATCCCGCCATCGGAAGATATGCCGGGCCCGCGTACGAAGTCATGGGCCAAGGCGTCTTCACCACCAGCTTCGCCGCCCGATTGCAGGAGGTGTTCCCTGCGGTGTCGGACGGAGCCGACGGCGACGATTTGCCAGCCTCACCCGAACCAGCGACAGACAATTCGAACCCTGCGAGCAAGGAATCCACATGACCGATCAGATCGCGATCTACACCGATGGGCTGACCAAGCACTACGGAGATGTTCACGCCCTCGTGGACCTCGACCTGGCGATACGTCCCGGCGAGATCTTTGGGTTCCTGGGCCCAAATGGCGCGGGCAAGACCACCATGATCCGGACGGTTCTCGATGAGATTCGCCCCACCGCGGGCCGTGCCGAGATTCTGGGAATGGACTCTCACGAGCAAGTAGTCGAGATTCGTCGCTTCATCGGGTACGTACCCGGTGATCTCACCATGTATCCCAACCTCACGGGACGCGACACCCTCACCTACTACGCCAATCTGCGCGGCGGGGTCGACTGGACATACGTCGACGAACTGGCAGAGCGGCTCGATGCCGACCTGACGAAGAAGGTCGGTGACCTCTCCTCCGGCAATCGCCAGAAGGTCGGGTTGATCCAAGCGTTCATGAATGAGCCGGACGTGCTGATCATGGACGAGCCAAGCTCTGGTCTCGATCCACTCGTGCAGCGCGAGTTCCAGACCATGATGCGCGAGGTTGCTGCGGCGGGCCGGACCGTGTTCCTGTCCAGCCATACCCTTTCCGAGGTGCAGCGCGTTGCCGATCGGGTCGGGATCATCCGCCACGGCCATCTGATTGCCGTCGAGGCCGTGTCGAGTCTGCGATCGAAGGCGATCCGTCGAGTCGACCTGTACTTCGACGGGCCGGTGGACGCTGCGGTGTTCGCAGCAGTCTCAGGCGCTCACGATGTCGAGGTCGAGAATCATCACGTCACGATGTCGTTCGACGGCCGGGTGGAGGCACTACTCGAAGCCAGCGCAGGGCGATACACCCTGGTGGACATCCACACTCAGGAGGCAGACCTCGAAGAAATCTTCCTCACCTACTACCGCGATGAGGAGGTGACCGTCTGATGCTCGCCAATGTCTTCACCAAGACGATCCGCGACCGGTGGCGAGGAGAAGCGATCGCCGTTGTGACTTTGGCAGTGATGTTTGCCTTTGCGATGGCCGTCTACCGCGACATTGATCTCTCGTTCTATACGGACCTTCCGGAGGCGTTCAGGTCGCTGGTCAACATCCCGGAGGATGCCGATATCGCGTCGCTGGCCTACGGCGCCGTCTACGGGTCGTACGGAGCCATGACTCTGGCCGCAATGTCAATTGTGATGGGTTCTGCCTCGATTGCAGGTGAAGAGCGGAAGGGCACCCTCGGCCTCCTGCTCAGTAATCCGAGGAGTCGCACCAACGTTCTCGTCGCCAAGGCCGCAGCCATGGTGCTGCTCACCGGTCTCGGGGCGCTCTTCCTCTGGGGGGCCGGCGAACTTGCTCCGGCAATCCTCGATGTCTCGATCGGGGAAACCCACGTCGGAGCGTTTGCGTTTCACCTGTTCGTGATGGCGCTCTTCTTCGGATTCCTCGCTATGGCGGTCGGAGCCTGGGTTGGGAGTCCTGCCCTGGCATCCGGTGTAGCCGCCGCCGTGATGCTCATCTCGTTCGTCGCCGCAGGCCTGTTTCCGATCATCGAAGGACTCGAGAACCTCGCCAAGGCGTTTCCGTGGTACTACTTCATCGGCAGCCAACCCGTGAACAACGGAGTGGACTGGGGTCACCTGGGTGTGCTCCTTGCCGGGATCTTGATGTTCGCAGTTGCCGCGTTGGTCGGCGTCAATCGACGCGACCTGAAGTCTCAGACGGTGGGGACGACGCTGGTCGATCGGCTGCGCAGCAACCCGATGACGCAGCAGGTGTTTGATCGGTTGGCAGGGTCGACCCGCGTATCCCAGATCTGGATCAAGACGGCTTCAGAGCATCAGGGCCTGCTGCTGATCACGGCGGGAGCCATGTTCTTCATGGGGGTCATGATCGGTCCCATGTACACGCTGATGGACGAGTCGCTGGCCAGGCTGTCCGACCAATTCCCGGAGACGTTGCTGGCCCTCTTCGGGGGCGGCGACATGAGCACACCGGAAGGCTTCTTTCAGATCGAGATCTTCGGCCTGATGGCCCCGATCGCGGTGATGGTCGTCGCCGTCGCGATCGGGGCGCGGGCGCTCGCCGGCGAGGAAGAGCACAACACCATGGGGCTTCTGCTCGCCAATCCGATTCGCCGCTCGAAGGTCGTACTCGAGAAGATGTGGGCCATGGTGTTTTACGCCTTCGTGGTGGGGTTCGCGATCTTCGCCAGCGTGGCAATCGGATCTCTGCTGGGAGGTCTGGGAATGAACCTGGGCAACGTCGCTGCCGCGTCGCTCCTGGTGACACTGGTGGGCCTGGTCTTCGGGTCGCTGTCGCTGGCGTTGAGCGCCGGTACCGGGCAGGTCAAGATCGCGGTGTACGGGGCCGTCGGCGCAGCACTCACCTGCTACGTGTGGAATGCCTTTCTGCAGTTGGACGAGAGCCTGGCGGAGTGGGCCCGGCTGTCTCCGTTTTACTACTACCTCGGAAACGACCCGTTGGCAGAGGGCATGCATTGGGGGCACGGCGCTCTGCTCGCGGGAATCTCTGTCATGCTGATCGGAACGGCGGTCTGGCTGTTCGCGCGGAGGGACCTGCGGCAAGCCGGCTAAGAGTTCCACCCCGCTGGTATCGGCAGGCAAGGCGGTCAGCCGATGCGCCATCGTTCGAGGGCGTCGAAATCAGGCGTGACGCCGAGACCGGGGCCATCCGGCGCCGCGATCATCCCGTCTGCGCCGACGACGAGCGGTTCCGGGAGCATGAAATCGCGGCGCTCCATCGACCAGCCGGGAGGGTCGAAAGGGACTTCGAGGAATGGGGAGGTGGACAGCGCCAGCGCAGCATGCAGATTGACGAGGAGTCCGAGACCGGTGGACCAGGTGTGGGGCGACCACTGGATGCCTGCCCGTTTCGCCCATTGCGCCACGTGACGGGAGCCGTTGATGCCGCCGGCGAGCACCACGTCATTCTGGATGACGTCAAACGCTCCTGCGTCGATCAGCGACTTGGTTTCGCGCAGGCTTCGCACCATTTCGCCTCCGGCGATTCGCACCTCAGAGGACTCACGCAATCGGGTGTAGTCCTCCACCGCGTCGGTGTGGAGCGGTTCCTCAAGCCAGTACACGTCGAGTTCGGCAAGGGCCCGGGTGCAAGCCTGCGCAGTCGCCAGGTTCCATCTGCGCGACCGGTCACCCGGCATCCGCCACGCGTGATTGGCATCGGCCATAATTTCCATCGTGCCGCCGACGGTCTCGCGCACCTTCGCCACAACGGCGACGTCCTTCCGCCAATCATCGTGGTGGAGGCGGATCTTCAGTGCCTTGTACCCCTGATCGCGGCATTCGAGGGTGCGCTCCACCCGTTCGCCGACTTGGAGGCGTTCTCCCGTGGAGGCATAGGCGAGCATTGCGGTGCGAGTCCCCCCGAGGAGCTTCCACAGCGGCACGTTCCGTGCGCGAGCCAGGGCGTCGCGTGCTGCAACCTCCACCGTCCAATTGCGGCCGCGGTGGAAGTCGACCGTCTGGACCGTGTCGAAGACACGGGCGGTGTCCCCGGGATCAATGCCGACGAGGAGCGATTCGAGGAGTTCCAGATCGGGGACGGGCGTTCCACCTGCGTAGCCGCTGACGCCGGCGTCGGTGTGGACTGCCACGATGGTCTCGTGGACATGTCTGCGCGGGGCGGGGTCCCAGGCCGCGGAGAAGGGTGGGTCGAGCGGGAGCCGATAACGTCGGGCTTCGAGCGCGGTGATCTTCACGGCTTGTCTGCCGGAAGGATGGTCAGGGGTGTAGCCAATTCGGGCACCGGAATGTGGCAGCGAATCTGGTAGCCGGGTTCCTCCTCGGTGAGGGCCGGTTCCTCGCTTTCGCAGATCGGGCCGATCTTGCGAGGACAGCGGGTGTGGAACACGCATCCCTTCGGCGGATTCGAAGCTGCCGGGATCTCGCCTTGTAAACGGATGCGAGTGTCGCCGGCGGTCTCGGGTGCAGCCGAGAGCAACGCTTCGGTGTAGGGGTGATGGGGTCCCCTGAAGATGCGTTCGGAAGTGCCGACCTCCATCAGCCGGCCGAGGTACATCACCGCCACCCGGTCGGCCAGGTAGCGCACGATGCTGAGGTCGTGGGAGATGAAGAGATAGGCGACGCCTTCCTCCGCCTGGAGGTCAGCCAGGAGGTTGATGATGGCCGCCTGCACCGACACATCGAGTGCCGAGGTTGGCTCGTCGCACACCACGAGCGCAGGGGACCCGGCGAACGCTCGAGCGATGGCGACGCGCTGCTTCAAGCCGCCGGAAAGGTGACGGGGCTTCGCGTTGATGTGCTCACTGCCCATGCGGACCTCATCCATCAACTCGCGAGTTCGGGCGTCCGCTTGCTTCTTCCCGGTATCGCCCAACACCTGGGCTGCCCTGCCGATGATGCGCTTCACGCTGTGGCGGCGGTTCAGCGCGTTGTCTGGGTTCTGAAACACCATCTGGACTGCCCGGATGTCATCGCGATCGCGACTCCGTATCTCGGCCTCGAGTTCCTCACCGTTGAGTGCGATGACCGTGCCGTCATCCGGGGGATGGATGCCCAGCAGGAGCTTGGCCAACGTGCTCTTGCCAGACCCCGACTCACCGACCAACGCAACGGTCTCGCCGACGTGGATGGTGAGGTCGATGTCGCTGAGAGCGTAGATGGGCTGGCCGTCTTGCATGAAGGTCTTCGAAAGGCCGGATATCTCGACGAGGGGAGCGCCGACGGCACCGCGCCGGATGGGTTCCGCCTGCTCGCTTCGAGGCATCGTGATCGTCCGGTCTGGGAAGTGGCAGCGGCTGACGCGGTTGCCGGCGAGACGCTTCAATTCTGGTTCATGCTCGCGACAGATGTCCTCTGCGATCGGGCACCGAGCGGCGTAGACGCAGCCGGTCACGTCTGCGCCGAGCGGAGGGAGGAAGCCTGGGATGGTGTCGAGCTTGCCGTCGGCACGATCCCCTTCTTTCGTGGGCAGACTTGCGAGCAGGCCTTTGGTGTAGGGATGGCGTGGCTCACTGAAGATCTCCTCGGCCGGCCCTTCGGCCATCAGCCGTCCTGCATACAGCACCGCGACCCGATCGCACATTTTGCGAATCACGCCGAGGTTGTGGCTGATGAACAGCACAGACATGCCGACCTCATCCCGCAACCCCCGGACGAGATCCAGGACCTCAGCCTCAACCGTTGCATCGAGGCCGGTAGTGGGTTCATCGAGCACGAGGAGTTCAGGCCGCGAGGCGATCGCCATCGCGATCACGATCCGTTGCAGCATGCCGCCGGAGAGCTGATGCGGATAGCGGCGCACCACTCGTTCCGGGTCTGAGATCTGGACCCTCTGCAGTACCTCGACGACCCTGCTTGGTATCTCGGCCTTCGGGACTCCCAGCAAGTCGTATACCTCGCCGACCTGGCGGCCGACTCGCACCGACGGGTTCAGCGCGGTGGCAGGGTTCTGGTACACCATCGAGACCCGGTTGACCCGAATCTCACGCAGTTCGCGGCTGGAGAGGTCCACGAGGTCGCGGCCTCCGAGGTGGATGGAGCCTGCGCTGACTCTTCCGTTGCGGGCGAGGTGGTGCATGATGGCCATGGCCACCGTGGTCTTACCGCAGCCAGACTCACCTACAAGACCGAACGACTTTCCCCTGGGAATAGCAAAGCTGATATCGCGCACTGCCGTCTTCCATTCGGTCCCGATCTGGTATTCGACGGCGAGGTTGTCGACCTCGAGGACGCTGTCGCCGGTCATGGCAGGTGCCTCATGACTCATACGCCTGAGTGATGCCGTCTGTCAGCAGATTGATGCCGACCACCAGACTGGCGATGGCAAGGGCGGGGAAGAGCACGGGCCACCACACGTCGCCGGTGAGGTAGCCGTAGTGTTGCGAGATCGCGAGGCCCCAGTCCGGGAGGGTGGGTTCGACGCCGAAGCCGAGAAACGACAGAGCCAGCACTGTGAAGATCGCATAACCCAATCGGACGGTGAATTCCACCGTGATGACGTTCGTGACGTTCGGCAGGATCTCAACGAACATGATGTAGAACGAACTCTCCTTGCGGAGTTGCGCTGCGGTTACATAGTCCAGTTGCCGCTCGTTGAGCACCGCAGCTCGCACCGTCTTGGCGATCAATGGTGTGAACACGAGCCCGATGACGACGATGACCCCGAAGGTGTTGGGGCCGAGCGCCGCGAGGGCCAGCATCGCGGTGATGACGAGCGGGATCGACAGGAACGCGTCCAGCACGCGGCTGATGGCGTCGTCCACGATGCCGCCGTAGTAGCCGATGACCAGTCCGAGGATCGTGCCGCACACGGTACCGATGATGGTGGCTGCGAGGGCCACGGTGAGGACCTGGCGGGCCCCGGCGATGACGCGTGACAGAACGTCGCGGCCGAGCTCGTCCGTCCCGAACCAATGCTCCACCGAAGGAGGTTGGAGCCGGTTCAGCACGTCGAGCGGGTCGCCCTGCGGGGGGTAGGGCGTGAGGTACTCACCGAAGACCGCCAGAAACACCCACATCAGCGTGATCGAGAGTCCGACCCAGAAGGTGGGCGATCGCTGCAGGACTTTCCACTGTTGAGACTTCGTGGTGACGGGCACGGCCATCTCATTCACCCAACCGGATTTGAGGGTTGAGCCACGCGTATGCCAGGTCGGCAAGCAGCATCGCGATCTGGAACGCGAGCGCCACCACCAGCACGCCACCGGCGAGCAATGGGAAGTCTGCGTTTTGTGCTCCGTCGAACAGCAGCCGCCCGATGCCCTGGTAGTTGAAGAGCACCTCGACAACAACGAGTCCACCGATGAGGTATCCGATCTGAGAGGCGATTACCGCAATGGTCGGCAGGAGCGCATTACGCAGCACATCCTTGCGGATCACCCGGGAGCGCGGTTGACCTTTGAGGGTCGCGGTCCTGGCATAGTCGGAATCGAGCGCCTCGATGACTCCGGCCCTTGTGATGCGGGCGATGTACCCGAAGAGCACCAACACCAGCGGGATCGCGGGCAGGATGAGATGGTGGAGCTGAGTCAGGAAACCGGCGCCTTCGGGTGGGGTTGCGGTTCCCGGAAACCACCCCAGCCACACCGCGAACACGATGATGAGCACGATGCCGGAAACGAATTCCGGGATCACGGTTGCAGACAGGCCGCCGACGGTGATGACTCGATCGGTCAGCCTTCCCCGGCGGAGCGCAGCCACGACTCCGCCGAGAAGTGCCAGCGGCACCACCATCACGAATGCGACAACCCCAAGCTTGGCGGAGTTGACGATTGCTCGCCCGAGCAGCTCGCTGACCGGGCGTGAGTAGTTCACCGACTGGCCTAGATCGCCCGTGGCGGCTCCCGAGATCCAGGTCCAGTACTGGGTGTAGAGGGGTTGATCCGTGCCCAGCCGAGCGGCGAGGGTATCGACGGCCTCTTGAGTGGCGAACGGTCCCAGGATGCGTCGCGCCACATCCCCGGGGAGCAACTGCGTGCCGACGAACACGATGATGCTCAGGAGGAAGAGCGTGATCAGCGCCAGACCGATCCGGCGGGCGACGTACCTGGGCATCAGGCGGTCGACGGAAGGGGCCCCAGGAAGTTTCTGGAGCCCGTGCCGCGCCAAGTCATGCGATCAGCCGGTGAGGACGGCGTTGACCAGATTCACATGTCCCATCGCCGTTACCTCGAGCCCGGCAAAGTTGCCTTGGTGGACCGAGATGAAGTCCACGAAATACGGGACGATCATCGGCGTCTCATCGTGGAGCAGCTGCTGGATCTGCCCCGCGATCTGGCGCTGGGTTTCCAGATCGGGTGCCGCAACGTAGGCATCGTTGAGCGCGTCGTAGTCGGCGTTCTGGAAATGAGCTGCGTTCCAAGTGCCGTCGCTGCGCAGTGGTGCGCCGAGGAACACGTCCGGCACGCCACGGTGGCCGTAGTTCGTGATTCCGATCGGGGAGTCGAGCCAGTACTGGTCGTAGTAGGTGCCGGCGTCATCGAACTGCAGATTCAGCACCACGCCGTTGAGCTGACCTGCAAACCCCTTCATCAGGGCACCGAGGTCCGGCATTTCCACTTCGGTCAGGCCGTGCAGCGTCACCTCGAACCCATCTCCCAAACCGGCCGCGTCGAGCAGACCTTGGGCTGCGGCGAGATCCTGTTCACGCTGGGCAGTGGCATCGGGGTTGTACGTCGGGTAATTCACCCAGAATGGATGATCATTGCCGACTGAACCGAAACCTCCAAGCAGCCCATCTACCAGCGCTTGCCGGTTCAACATCAACGCCATGGCTTGGCGGACCCTGGCGTCGGCAAATGGCTCAACGTCGGTCGCCAAGTGCACCTGGCGATGCTGGGCAGACCCGATGCTTTGTTTCACCGCGTTGTCGTCATCGATCAGCGCCTGGCCTCCGAAGAACGATATGTGCGGGATCACATCGATGCGGCCCTCCTGGAAGGCGGTGATGGCGGCCGCTTCGTCGCCGTAGAACGTGACCTCGAGGCGATCGGCCTGGTTCCCGTTGTTGCCCCAGTAGTTGGGGTTCTTCGCGTACACGGCGCCGATGCCCTGTTCGAAGCTCTCATTGACCCATGGCCCGGTGCCGGGGAAGGTCTGTTCGTAGTTGCCCTCTGCGTAGCCCTGCCACCAGGCCGCAGGCAGGATTGCCGCGTTGTAGTTGTCGGAGCTGGTGAAGAATGGAAAGGAGCCGTTCGGTCCGTCCAGCATGAACCTCACTGTGTAGTCGTCGACCGCCACGGTGCCACCGGGTGCGATGTTGAAGGTCTGGGCGGCGGAGGCCGCGTTGCCTGGCAGGACTCCCTCGACCGAGGCAACCACGTCTGCGGCCTTAACTTCGGACCCGTCGTTGTACATGACCCCCTGCCGCAGCTTGAACGTCCATTCGGTGAAGTCTGCGTTTGGCTCCCAGCTTTCGGCGAGGACCGGGATCAGGTTCAGGTCCTTGTCCGACCATGTGAGGTACTGACCGGTTTGCCCCAATGTGGCCAGGCCGCCCTCGTCGCTGATGGTGACAGGGTCGAGCGCGCGAGCGGGCACGATGAACGCGGCCCTGATCGTCGTCGGTTCGCCGGAGGCGGCGGTGGTCGTGGTGGTGATACCGGCGGCCGTGGTGGCTGTGCCGCCGTCGTCGTCTCCGCACGCGGCAACAACGATGCCCAGGAAAGGCAACGACATGCCGACGATGGTGCCCCGCCTGATGAAGTCACGACGCGAGATCTTCCCCGCGGCATACTCGTCGATCAGGTGGTTCTCGACGGGGGAAGACCGCCTGCGGAGTGTGTCCAGCCGCTTCCGGATCACTCGCTTGTTGTCGCTGCTCACGATGCGTGCCCTCCTGTCAGCGTACGGCAAGGTTGTGGGGACCGCACGGCCGCGGTGAACAATACCGGTGCCGCGCGGCAACTCTATCGTTGCGTCCTCGGAGGGCTTTCAGGCCGAACCCGGGACCGGCAATTCGCGAATCGCCTGCCAGGCCGAGCCGTCTTCGCAGTCGAAGTACTTGGTGCGAAGGATCTCGCTACCCGGCTGAGCGGACTGGCCAGATTTCAACCGGGCGTTGTGGATCCGGACGGTCTTGTGGTGCGAGGGTGACAGCCGTCTCGCTGCGCAGGGTGTACAGGACTGCCGCGACCGACGTGAAGGGGCGGCGCTTTGCGGTCTCGGTGGGCCCGAGGGTGATCGGTTCGATGGCACCCCCGTTGCGGGACTTCCGACACTACCCGGCAGAGGCGTGAGGTGTCGGGCCCCGGCAATTAGGAGCGAAACGGCTCAAGATCAGGCGGTGCTGGGTTTCTTAGCGATAAATACATCCAGTTCATCGAGTAGATCCGAACCGGTACCAGTCAACCCCATAAGGAGGGGAAGAACATGAAGAAGCTGGTGGCGGTCTTTGCCGCAACACTCATGGCTTTGGCAATCGCCGCACCTGCAATGGCGCAGAGTTCGGCCCGTATCCATCTCATCCACGGCATTCCGGACACCGATGTTGACGTAATCGTCGACGGTTCTCCGGTGTTCACCAACTTCTCGTTCGGTGATACCCAGGATCTTTCTTCTCTCGCAGGAGAAACGCTCGTCGGCTTGCAGGTCGTCCTGGCAGGCACCGACACCGTCGCGATCGACGCGGGTGACGTTGCTCTCCCCGCCTCTGGCAACTACTCGATCATCGCACACCTCGATGCCGCCGGAACTCCGACCATCACCGTGTTCGCCAACGACACCACGTCGATCGCGGCCGGCGAGGGCCGACTTCAGGTACGTCACACTGCTGCAGCCCCGGCTGTAGATGTGAAGGCAGACGGCGCAGTCGCCTTCAGCAACCTGAGCAACCCGAACGAGGCAAAAGCAGATCTGCCTGCAGCCACATACAGCGTTGAGGTAGTGCCCACCGGCGCCGACGACCCAGTTGTCATCGGACCGGCAGATATTGGTGTTGCCGACGGCGACTCGTTGATCGTCTACGCCGTTGGTTCGCTCGAGGGCGACACCCTCACTGTTCTCACCGAGTCCATCACGGGTCTGGGCGGGGCGCCCGAAGAAGTTCCTTCCGGGAACAGTCCGGTTGATGGCGGTTTCCCGCTGGCCGCAGTCGCCGGCATGGTGGTCATCGCCACCCTCGCCGCTGCCGGAGGACTCACGCTGGTCCGCCGCAGCAACTGACAACGCAGTCAGCGAAGCAGTATTGAGACGGGAGTGGGGCCACTAGGCCCCGCTCCCGTACATAATGGCTCCCCTCGTCATGAAAACCAGATTCGCCATTCTCTTCGTTGCCGCTTCCCTGGTCGCGACTGCTTGCAGCGCGGCCGGCTCGCAAGCCGGAGAGATTCCACCTTCCCCCTCATCCACCGCCGCGACTCCCACAACACCAGCTTCGACCACGTCGTCTCCTGAGGGCTTGGTTCCGGATACCACGGCTGCACCATCCCCTGCCACCTCAGATGGCGTCCCCGTTTCGCCTCTCGCCTCGCAAGTCGAACCGCTGGGGTCTGCCATCTACGACCCGTCGGATCATATCGACGACTCGCCCGCTCCCACCTCAATCTCGATTGCCCGCCTCGATGTCGACGGTGCTCCGATCGTGGGCGTGGGAGTCGAAGAGAATGGAGATATGGAACTCCCAGACGCAGAGGCCGTCGGCTGGTATCGGTTCAATGCCAAGCCGGGCCAGGAAGGTTCTTCGGTGCTCGCGGCTCACATCAACTACAACGGGGTCAATGGGGTGTTCCGCCACCTCACCAAGGTGAAGATCGGCGATCGGGTTGTTGTTGGCTTCGAGGATGGCTCTCGCTCAGAATTCGAGATCGTAGAGGTTGCGCAGTATGACAAGCAGCAACTTCCGATCGAGCGCATCTTTGCCAAGACCGGCGGCCCGGTGTTGACGTTGATCACATGTGGTGGTGACTTCAATCGGTCGGTACGCAGCTACGACGACAACTTCGTTGCGTACGCCGTACCCATCGACGCGTAGCCTCAACTCGATTCTTCGGCTGCGGGAGCGGGTTCGCGCAGCTCGTCGATCAACGGCGAGATCCACTCGGCGCCCATCCGCAGCAGCGCCGGGTCGTCGTTCAAAACCGGGAGGTGGACACATTCGACCTGATCCTTGACCTTGTCGATGGTGTACCCGATATCCAGTTGCGTTTCGTGGTTCTCGGTGACAAACCCAATAGGCAAGAAGACGAGCGCCCTTGCCCCGAGCGTGATGAGGTTCTTCGCAGCCTGGTCGACGTCGGGCGTCGTCCACTTCCCAGGCACGGGATGGTTCATCCAGCCGGGTGTGATGAGCGGGAACCTCCGGATAAGTGGCTCCTGGAGGGCGTAGTAGAGAGCCTCGCTCTCCCGGACCCCGGTTTCGTAGCCACGGGTTTCGAGTGGGCAGCCATGAAGGCACAGCACGATGCCGATCTGGCTCGGCGCGTATCGGTCGCGCAGCGGCGCGACTTCGTCCTCTAGTTGGTCGATCAGCCGCTGCTGGAAGTTCTTCTCCTCCCAGAAAGAAGGCAGGTACCGCATCTCTTTCACCCATGATGGGTCGGGGGACAGCGCTTCGTTGATCTGCTCGAGAGCCAGGCCGCTTGTGAAGACAGAATCGACCACCAGCCAGGGGTAGATCACCAGCTTCTCGAAGCCCTGCGAGCGGATCTCTGGTAGCACCTGCTCCGGCAGGTAGGGAGGGACGAAGTTGAATGCCTTGAATACGGCGACATCGTCGCCGTATCGATCCTGTAGCTCGTTTTCGATGCCGGTGCGCTGGCGCTCGAAGATGGCGTTGTGGGGCGAGTGGTAGTGGTTGGCTGTATGCCATTCCTTGCGTTGCGCCCGCTCGAGCCGACGCGACAGGAATGGGATGGAGAAGTCGGGGAACTTGATCGACTTCGAAACCAGGAGACGAAACGCGCGCTCGTTATAGTCGGCGAACTCCTCGTACTCTCCGACTTCGCCGTAGCCGCACAGTAGAACAGCCACCTTGTTTCCCATTGGTTCCCCCGGTTGCTGGCCGATTTCTGGGCGTGAGGCTACCGTCTTGGACCGTCGAATGGGTCGGGTCCAGGTGGGGGCTAGTGACCGGGAGGAGTCTGCACCATGGAACACCTCACGACACCTGCGGATGAGTCGCTCGGAGGGAAGGCGGCGCTGCTCAGCCGCCTGATCGCGCAAGGCGAACGGGTCCCGACGACCTGGGTGATCAGGCCGGAAGTCTCCGTTGACGAGTTCACCGGAGCGGTAGATCGCTCTCTGACCGCCGAAGTCCGGTACGCGGTGCGGTCCTCAGCGAGCGTGGAGGACGGGACCGAAGCTTCGTACGCAGGTCAGTTCGTCACCACGCTCGACGTTGAGCAGGGCGACGTCGCAGACGCAGTGAACCTGGTCAGGGACTCGGCAGACTCGAAGCGGGTTGCTGCCTATCGGAGCCATCTCCACGCCGTAGACGATGTGAAGATGACCGTCATCGTGCAGCCCATGATCCCGGCAGCTGCTTCGGGAGTGGCCTTCTCTCGCAACCCGATGACGGGTCTGAGCGAGGTTGTGGTCGAAGCCGTTGCCGGCCGTGGCGATCGTCTGGTCGACGAAGGAGTCACCCCCGATCGGTGGATTCACCGCTGGGGTACCTGGACGGAGCAGCCGGACTCCGGTGTTCTCGACCTCGACGTTGCCCTTTCCATAGTCGAGGCCACCAAGCGGATAGCCGCGGATTTCGGGTCGCCCGTCGACCTCGAATGGGTGTGGGACGGCGAGACGCTGTGGTGGGTCCAACTCAGACCGATCACGGGGATCGACTCAATCGCCATCTACTCGAACCGCATCTCACGCGAAGTGATGCCCGGCATCATCAAGCCGCTGGTCTGGTCGGTGAACGTTCCGATGGTCAACCAGGCTTGGGTGGAACTCTTCACGGAAGCGATCGGTCCCAACGACATCGAACCCGAGCAGCTCGCCAGAGCGTTTGCATACCGCTCATACTTCAATATGGGGGCGATTGGTGACATATTCGAATTGCTCGGGATGCCTCGCGACTCGCTGGAGTTGCTCCTTGGTCTGCCAAAGGGCGACGATCAGCCATCCTTCAAGCCAACCCCGACGACCATGCGTCTGCTTCCCAAGCTGCTCGCCGTCGCGGCGGGGAAGGCGAGGTACGGGAAGACGGTGAACGCAGAGGTCGGGTCATTGATGGGTGCCTACCGGCCCTTCGATCGTCAAGATCTGGAGGACCGCTCGGACTCGGCGCTGCTGAGCGACATCAGAGCCTTGAGCGACCTCGGAACCCGCGCCGCCTACGCCAACATCGTCACTCCGCTGCTGGCGAACCTCTACAACGCCATGCTGCGCCGGCGTCTGGCACGTGCCGGGCTCGACCCGGAGGCCGTGAACATTGCCGGGACGGCGGAACTGGCAGATCTCAACCCCAATGTTCACCTGGATGACCTGAGCAATCGCGCGGCAGTTCTGGACCAAGAGGCTCGCGTCCGAATTCGTAATGAAGGGTATGCCGGACTTCCGGATGACCTCCGCACGAACGTCGATGAGTTCCTCGGTCGTTTCGGTCACCTTTCGTCGAGCGGCAACGACTTCTCGGTCGCCTCCTGGAGCGAAACACCAGACGAGGTGGTTCTCATGGTGCTCGATCACGCCGCCACCCACGGCAACGCAACGCGGCTGGAATGGAGCGAGGCGGAGTTGGTGCTGAGCCGCGCGTCGCTGCCTGTCATGCGAACGCTGCAGCGACGCACTCAGGAGTACGTCGTGCATCGCGAGCGAGTCAGCTTCACGTACACCTACGGATACGGCCTCTTCCGAAGGTACTTCCTGGAGGTCGGGCGGCGCTTGACGAATCGGGGCACGCTCGACGCACCGGACGATGTGATGTACCTGTACCTCGAAGAAGTCCGGAGTGCGCTGCTTGGTTGGCCCACCGAGCCCGATCCCAGGCACCTGGTCGACGGGCGCCGCGACGAGATCGAGGGCGTGCGAGACATCCAGATGCCTGAGGTGATCTACGGGGATGACTACGTGCCGGCGCCGCCGCAACCTGCCGCGACCGTTCTGCAGGGGATTCCAACGTCACGGGGTCACCATCGAGGCACGTTGCGCGTGGTGCTCGACACCGGCGACTTCGGCAAGGTCGAAGCAGGCGATGTTATTGCGATCCCTTTCAGCGATGTCGGATGGACTCCCCTCTTCGCACGTGCAGGAGCCGTCGTGGCCGAAGCCGGGGGCATGCTGTCGCACAGCAGCATCGTTGCGCGCGAGTACCACATCCCATGTGTGGTCTCGGCTGCAGGGGCAACTCGATTGCCAGACGGTGCCACGGTGACGGTTGACGGTTACGCAGGCACGGTGGTCATCGAGCAAGCTGCTGCGGACGACGTGGGCGATTGATGGCGGACCCGTCCACCACCGGTTGGGAGTCCGCCATTGCGGGTGAGGAGGATACGTGGAGCCGGGCATAGCGATCGCGATCGGGATCATCGGGTATCTCATTGGATCTGTCTCCTTCGCTCGGATCGTCGGCAAACGGGTGGTTCCCAAGGCCGACCTGTCCTCCACGCCTCTCGAGCTGCCCGGCGGAGCCACCCTCGACTACGGGGGAGTGAGTGCCACTTCGGTCGGAGCCCGCACCGGACCGAGGTGGGGCATCGTGGTGGGCGTGGCCGACATGTTGAAGGCGTTCATACCGACGTTGATCGTGCGACTCGTCTGGCCTGACGAGGACTACTACCTCATCGTGGCCGTTGCGGTCATGGCGGGACACATCTATCCCATCTACTACCGGTTCCAGGGCGGCCGCGGCCAGAGCCCGCTCTACGGCGGGTTGCTGGCCGTCGACTGGGTTGCGATTCCGGTGACGACGGCCATCGGCACCGCTCTCGGACTCTTGGTGGTTCGCGACATGATGGTTGCTTACACCCTGGGGCAGTGGCTGCTGATTCCCTGGTTCATGTGGCGAGGTAGCTCCGCCGAGGTGCTGTACGCCATTGCGATCAACCTGCTGTTCACGGTCGCGATGATCCCGGAGACCAGGCGGTATTTCGCGCTCCGACGCGCAGGCAAATTGAAGCAAGTGGCCAGTTGGCGCGAGTTCACCCAATCGCACCCGGCAATGGGCGCTGGTCGGCATGAGGCCGATCCGGCAGATTGACGTGTCGAATCAGCGGTGTGAGAACTTGCCGCTGTTCGCCCACGCGGCGCAGGGTGGCACCGGCTCCGAGTTGTCCCGGTGCTCGACGATGAAGCCGTCCTCGATCCGAAAGATGTCGACATGAGCAAACTCGGTGTCGTCCCAGGTCTTTGGAGTGATTGGAGGACGTGGACGAACACGTGTCGTCCGTTCCCGGCTCCGGATGATCGAAAAGTCGCGATCCGGGTTGCGGCAAGGAAGTCATCGAAGAACTCGACGAACCCTGTTGCGCCGTCGCGACCTCCGGTCGAGTGCTGCGAGTAGCGATCTCCGGTCTGCTTCACCACCGCGACTCGTTGGTTGCTGTTCCGGATTCCGTCCATGTTCCAACCGACGGCGTTGTCGAGCTTCCGGGTCATCTCGCCTCTCTGGTCCGCACCGGGCGACCCCTTTCCTCAATCGCGGCCGGTCGGAAGCACCAGGGGCGCGTCCCGAAATGGGTGATCGATCACCTGCACCTCGTGCCCGTAGACGTCAGACACCCTGTCCACCGTGAGTACGGCCCGTGGCGTGCCGGTTGACACTGCCTCACCATCGGTCATCAGGACCAGTTGGTCGGAGAACAGCGCTGCCAGGTTCAGGTCGTGGAGCACCACCACCACTGCGCTTCCAGCCGCAGATGCAGCACGGAGGCTGCGCATCACGAGCTCCTGGTGTGAGATGTCCAGCGCGTTCGTCGGTTCGTCGAGAAGGATGATCGGTGTGTTCTGGGCGAGCATCCTGGCGACATGCACCCGCTGTTCCTCGCCGCCGGACAGGCTTGCCACGGTGCGGTCGGCGAGATGGGTCACATCTGTCGCCGCCATGGCATTGGCCGTGGCCGAAGTGTCTTGCTCTGCCGAGTTGCCCGGCGCGCCACGTTGCGCGTACCTGCCCATGGCGACCACTTTCCGCACCGAGAAGGGAACCTCAGAAGCCACGTGTTGACCCAGAAAACAGCGGACTCGGGCGCGGTCGAGAGGTGCCGCGTCCGCTACGTTCTGTCCTGCCAGGGTGACGGTGCCCGAGTCGGGAGGCCTGTCGCCGGCAAGCATCTCGAGCAATGTCGATTTGCCTGCTCCGTTCGGCCCAACGATCGACACCACCTGTCCGGCTTCCGCCGTGAGGCTCAGGTCGCGTACCAGCACCACCGCCCCCACGGCTGCCGAGACGTTGCGCGCAGAGACGAGCACCGTTGTCATGCGACCCTCCGGCGGCGCGTCAGCAGCCAGGCGAGGAGTGGGCCACCGATCGCAGCAGTGACGATACCGATGGGGATCTCGACCGATCCTGCCAGCCAACGGGCCAAGACGTCGGCGGCGACGACGAAGATTGCACCTGTCAGCGCAGCGGCCGGTACGAGGTATCTATGGGAAGGGCCCACCAGCATCCGAGCGACGAAGGGACCGAGGAGCCCGACGAAACCGATCACGCCGGCGAGGCCGACTGATGCGCCGACCGCGATACCTGTCCCCACGAGAACGGCGCTGACAACCCTGGCGACGGGGACACCAAGGTGCCCGGCTTCGCGTTCTCCCACTGCGAGAAGATCGAGTTCACGCAGGAAGATCATTGCGAGCATTAGCCCCGCGACCGCCAGCACGAAAGCACTCCACAGCGCGGCCCAGGTGACACCGCCGAGACTGCCGAACACGAAGTAGGTGAAGGTGGGTAAACGAGGGCTGTCCTGTACGAAGACGAGGATCACCGTCCAGGCGAACAACGAGATACCCAGCATCACCCCGACGAGGATGAAGCGGGTCGGGTCGACCGTGGCCCCACTCACGCTGCGCGTCGCGAGCGCGAACAACGCCCCGGCCCCGGCCGCGATTGCGATAGCCACGAACGCAGGCGTGGCGGCCGGTGTGAACGAGATGGCGAGCGCAGCTCCCAGGCCAGCTGCCGAGGAAATGCCGAGTAGATATGGGTCGGCGACCGGGTTGCGATAGACGCCCTGGATCGTGGCTCCCGCCGCACCGAGACAGGCGCCTACCAGCACGGCGGCAAACACCCGCGGGACCCTGATCGACCAGAAGACGGCTTCGAAAGGAGCCTCCGTCTCGATCCCGAGCCGACTCAACGTCGCACGCCAGGCGTCGGCGACTGAGATCGGCACTTCGCCAACGAGCAGCGAGATCAGTGAGACCACAATCAGGACGCCGGTGAGCCCACCGACCCAGCCCCCCCGATACCGGGCGGGTCGGATGTCGGGCTTCGCAGAAGGCGTCACGGGAGGCCGTGAGCGTCTGCGATGAGCCGGCGGATCGACTCAGCGACGCGTGGCCCGAAGGTAAGGAAGTCTCCCTCCGGGTAGGCATAGATCTCCTGATTCTGCCCTGCAGGGGTCTGCGCGATGCCGGGGATCGTCAGGAATGCTTCCATTCCCCCGAGGATCCCGAATCCCTCCTCGGGGACGACGATGACGTCGGGGGCTGCGGCGACCAGCGCCTCGGCCGTGGCGGGAATGGTGCCCTCGATACCGCTGGCTTTGCCCACATCGATACCGGCTGCAGCCTCGATGAGCGGGTTGGTCACCATGCCGTCCCCAAACAGCAGCATCACATCCGGCCCCCTGGTGTAGACATAGGCCATTCTGCGGGAAGGAGTCTCGCCGAGGACTGCCGTGGCTGCTGCCACTTCAGTTTCGATCCGGTCCGAGAGCATCGTCGCCGCGTCTGCGGCACCGAGGAGGTCGCCGAGGGTATGGATCTTGGTCCCGAGGCCTTCGAAGCTCGTCGGTGCCTCCAGGATCACCACGGGGACGCCGGCACCGCGGATCTGTTCGATTGCCGAGACCGGGTCTGTCTGCGTATCACCGATCACGAGAGTCGGCTGTTGCGCGAGCACTCCTTCGGCGGTGAGGAAACGACCCACGCCCACAATGGGCAGTTGAGTCGCCTCATCCGGGTACACGGTGGTGAGGTCAACGCCGACGACTGAGTCGCCGACCCCCAACTCGAACAGGATTTCGGTGAGGTCTCCGGTCAAGGTCACGATGCGGCTCGTGTCGGTGATCGTCGAGGTGACTCCGTCGGCACCGACGAAGGTGCCAGGCGCCGCGGCGGTCGGGGTGGTGTCTTCGGTGCTGGTGGTGGTCGTCGTGGAACCGACCTCGCCTGCCGGCGGGGCCGCCGCCTCGCCTCCGGAACAGGCCGCGGCGACGAGCGCAAACCCCAGAGCGGCGAGACCGAGCTTGCGGGTCACCCGAGCGGGCACCCCACCCGGGCAGATGCCATCAACGCGCAGAACACCTCGCGAGGCACGAGCCAGTTGTCCTCGCCACCGAACGCCTCGCCCTTCTGGTCGGCATACGTCGGAGCACCTCCGAACAGGATGGTGTAGGTGATCGTTGCCGTTTCGCCGTCGATCTCAACGGCGGTGGCCTCGATGGTGACCCGTCCCGTCAGTTCGCCGGTGTCGAAGTAGCGCTGCACCGTGTCTTCGAGACCCGACGCATCATCGAGATACTGCGCTTTCTCCTCGTACGTCGATTCGCTGTCGAAAACGGTCGTATACGCCACAACCACTGCGTCCACAGCCGGATCCTCGCCGGGAACGATCGCGGCCATCGTCGTGGTAGTCGTCGACGCCGCAGTGGTTGATGTAGTGGTCGGCGCCATCGTGGTGGTGGTCGGCGTCGTTGTCGGGGGTTCTGTCGTGGTGGTGGTGGTGGTGGGTGCGGTGGCTTCCGGAGCAGCTGCCGGTTCAGCCTCACCGCCACAGGCAACGGAGGCGAGCGCCAGCAGCGCGACGAACACAATCAGACGTTGCACGGTTGAGGAGCCTCCTGTCGACTCCCGGAGTGTGCCTGGCACTGAACCCGACAGGAAGTCGGACCAACCGAGCTCCGCGGCAATCTCGGGGACCCGGTGACGGCGTCTTCGTTCTCGCTTGCGGACAACACTTCGCGGATGGAGAGCGCCCGGTGTCCACCTATCGGGTGCCTTCCCGGCTTTCTCGCGACCATTCCAGGTCGTTCAGTCTTGTCAAGGCCAGCAGCAGGGCTTGGGTTCCTTGGTGGCCTCCACCCTGGGCCTGAAGCGCGACGTAGAGCTGATGGGCGAGCGCGAGTCCAGGGGCAGACAGCTGCATCGCTCTGGCCTCGTCGAGGGCGATGCCCATGTCCTTGACGAAGTGGTCGACAAAGAAACCGGGCTCGAAGTCACCGGCGAGCATGCGTGGTCCGTAGTTGCTCAGCGACCACGACCCGGCCGCCCCGCCACCAACGGCCTCGAGGGTCTTGTCGAGGTCGAGCCCTGCCTCCTGGGCGTAGAGAAGAGCCTCGGCGACACCCACCATGCCCGACGCAATCAGAATCTGGTTGACCATCTTGGTGTGCTGCCCGGCCCCGGGGTCACCGAGGTGGGTGAGCGTGGAGCCCATGACTTCGAAAAGGGGCCACACCTTGGCGACGTCGGTATCGCGGCCTCCGATCATGATCGAGAGCGTTGCGTTGCGAGCCCCGACGTCTCCACCGGATACCGGAGCGTCGACTGCCCCAACCGCTTCGGCCGCGGCCGCCGTGGCGATTTCCCTGGCCAGGGAGGGCTCGCTCGTCGTCATGTCCACGAGGACGGAGCCGGGATCTGCTCCTGCCAGTGCACCCTGTGGCCCCAGGAACACCTCACGTACGTCGGCGGGATACCCGACGATGGCCAGCGTGACGTCGGAGACCGCGGCTACGGCCTCCGGAGTGTCTGCCCAGGACGCGCCATGAGCCTCGAGGTCGGCGGCCTTGGATCGGGTTCGAGTCGTCACGGTCACCGCGTAGCCGGCATCAAGGAGGTGGCCTGCCATGGATGAACCCATCACGCCGGTACCGATCCACCCAATTCGGGTTACTGCCGGGTTCGCTGTCATCTCAAGACTCCTCGACTATCGAAGGCCGGACTCTATCCAACCCAGCGCAACAGGTGTTGGGGGCAAGGAGCAGGGGGGTTCCGAGTTGGCTGAGTGTCGGGCCGGGCGGCACTTCGTCCTTTCGACTCGGGTCGCGAAGCCGCCACTAGCCTCATCGCCATGCCCCACGAGCCAGTGCTGACCACGGTCATCGGCAGTTATCCCTTTCCCGGGTGGCTGGAACATGCCTCTGGCGATCTCGACTCATTCGGGCCCGCCGATATCGCAGAGCTGCAGGAAGACGCGGTGACGGCTGCGGTGATGGATCAGGTTCGTGCCGGACTCGACGTCATTACCGATGGTGAGCAGTCCCGGTTCGACTTCAACCTTTCGTTCTATGCGTACCTTGAGGGGATCGACCGTGAAGTGTCCCCGCCTCGCACCTTCGGACCTCCGGCGCACGACCAGCGGGGAAGGCATGCAATCATCGGTGAGTTGACCGCGCCGCGAGGCCTCGGTGTGGTTGAAGAGTACGAGCGGCTGGTGCGCCTCGCCCCACAGGGGGTCCGGTTGAAGGCGAGCATCCCGGGTCCTTACACACTGTCGGGCCGCATCGTTCCCGGCGGCGACTACTCAGACCGCTACGCAGTCACTGAGGCGCTGCTTCCACTGGTGCGGGATGAACTCGTGCGCTTGGTTGAGGCCGGCTGCCCGACTATCACAGTCGATGAACCGTCGATGAGCTGCTACGCCCACAAAGAGGATCCGGAGCGGTTGGTCGACGTCTTCAATCGGACCGTTGCTCCGATCCTGGGTCGGTGCTACCTCGGAAGCCACCTGTGTTTTGGGAATTTCAAGGGGCGAGCCGTGGCACCGCGCAGCTACGCACCGATGTTCCCTGCTTTTCTCGAACTCACCGTCGACGAGATTCACCTCGAGATGGCGAGTCGCGAATTCGCCGAACTCGAAATTATCGGGGTGCTCGCCGACCGCTTCGATGTGGGTGTCGGGGTGATCGACGTGAAGAACTACTACATCGAGACTTCCGAGGACGTCGCCGAGCGGATCGCGCGATGCCTTGAACTCATGCCGGCCGATCGTCTCAGTGTCAGCCCCGATTGTGGACTCTCCCAGACGGCCCGATGGGCCTCGCGAAGCAAGCTCGCCACTCTGGTGGCAGGAGCGCACCTGATCCGCGACAAGCTTTGAGCTTCGGTCGACGGGCCCCGCGATGGGCTGGTTGGCAGACGGGGAAGCTGCATGTCACCATGGCCGGATGCAGTACTGGTTGATGAAGTCGGAGCCGGACGACTACTCGATTGATGACCTCGAGCAAGACGGTCGGGAGCATTGGGACGGGATCCGCAACTACCAGGCGCGCAACCTGATGCGTGACCGGATGGAGGTTGGTGATCGGGTGCTGTTCTACCACTCGAATGCGAAGCCGCCCGGGGTGGTCGGGCTCGCCGAGGTGGCGAGCGCAGCGTATCCGGACCACACCCAATTCGATCCGGAGGACAAACACTTCGACCCCAAGTCCGACCCGGAAGACCCGCGCTGGATCATGGTTGATGTGCAGTTCGTGGAGAAGCTGCCCCGCCTGGTGGGGCTCCCTGAACTGCGGGAATACCCCGAGTTGGCAGACATGGTGCTGCTCAACCGCTCCAGGCTTTCGGTTCAGCCGGTATCCGAGGACGAGTACGAATTCATCGTGGCTCGCGCTCGCGAGGCCGCCCCGGAAGCTTGAGGCGAACCGGCGTGGGCGCGGACCAAGCGCGCTGGTTCGTCGACTCAGCGGGAGTCCTGATCCAAAGGCTCCGGGTCGGTGACCTCGAGAACAACGTCTACATCGTGTCCTGCAAGGCCACAGGCAGGGCCGCCCTCATCGACGCTTCCTTCGAACCGGACCACATCGCGGCAGAGTGCAACGGCGTCACGGTTGAGCAGATCCTCCTCACCCATGGCCACTGGGACCACCTGGCGGCCGCGTCTGAACTTCGTGTCCTGCTCGAGGCTCCGCTGCGGATCCACCCCGCAGACCTGCGGCCCGACTTGTGCCGGCTCGCGGTGGATGGCTATCTCGCCGACCGGGAGCGGATCGTCATCGGTGAGGTCGAAGTCGCAGTCCTGCACACGCCAGGACACACCCCGGGATCGGTCACGTTTCTGGTCGGCGAACACGCCATCACCGGCGACACGCTCTTCCCCGGAGGCCCCGGCGCCACTCGATGGGACTACTCCTCGTTCGACCAGATCATCGAGTCGATAGCAACCCGCCTCTTTCCGCTCGGTGATGGTGTCTACGTCTATCCCGGCCACGGAGACAGGATGACCACGATTGGCGCCGAACGGCCCGATCTCCAGGAGTGGATCGACCGCGGTTGGTGAATACCCATCCCCGACTGCACGTGATGCTTCGCGGCAAGGGGACCTATTCCGGTGGTGCTGGAGCCGTTGCTGCTGTACCTTTGCGTAGGAACGGTTGCGCGGGACTCGAAAGAGCCCGTAGCAGCACTTCGCTCGAGACTGTCGGGAACCGTTAGCCAAGCTGGGGGTTGTTCCCGATACCACGCTGCACCTGCTCTGTGCAGTGTGGGCCTTGACGCCCAACAGGGTGGGCGTCGGATAGGAGGAGTACATGAGGAATCGCAAACGACTTGCTGCGATGTTTACCGTGCTGGCGGTGGTTCTTGCCGGCGCGGTTCCGGCGCTTGCCGCAAAGGACACGACGCCGGGGCTCCCGGTGATGGTGGGACTCGGGGACTCCTGGACGTACGGCCAGGGGGCCGCTGATCCGGCTACCGGTGGCTACTTCGGGCTCACCAACGACACGCTTCAGGACGAATTGGATTGTCTGCCTGCGTCATCGGTCAATGCCCGAAACGGCTGCAAACACCTGCAGGTGCTGAATATTGCCCGCCCTGCCGTTCCCGGCCTGTCCGGGGTGACGACAGACGCAGTGATCGAGGAGCAACTTCCGGTGATCGTTCCAGTGATCGAGGACCGTAACGGTGACGCGAATCCGCGCAACGATGTGGAGGCCATTTACCTGTCCGCGGGAGGGAACGACGTCAGCGGACCGGTGATCCAAGCGTGCATCTTCGGTACGCCAGAGCAATGTGAAGACACCATTGTTGAGGTGATGAATCACGTGGCCGTGAACTTGAACACGATCGTCAGCTCATTGCGCACCGCAGCAGGGCCGCAGACACCGATCGTGCTCGTCACCTACGACAGCCCGGTCGAGTACTGCTATCTGGGAGGCTTCGAAGGGGCCGCGGCGCTCAGTGACTTGGTGCTGTTCCAGCTCGACCAGGTCACTCGGAGTGTTGCCGGCGCCTACGGAGCATCCGTAGCGACGACGCTTGGCCAACTCGGCGAAGGGGATTGGGTGGGTGGTCCGGACTGCTTGCATCCCAACGACAGTGGTCACGAGAAGGTCGCCGCCATCGCAGCAGCGGCCATCGGCTGAGGCGCCAGAGCACCGCGGCCGCAGTATCGAGAAGACTCCCCTGCATCGGCAGGGGAGTCTTCACGCGTGCGCCTGCTTCAGAATCGATCAGACAGGTCGGAGCACCGCGAGGTAGCTCGGGTCGGGCTCAATGATGTCCTCGATCCGCCACCCGGAACGAGCCGCGAGTTCACCGAGCTCCTCGGGGGAGGGGAAGAGATAGTTGAACCAGTCTCCTGCGACGTCGCGGTGCCGGATGCGCAGCCGGATCTGGCCGGGGTAGCGGCCCCGTTCACGATTCTGCTGCTGATAGGCGTGGTGGACCGGGTCGTCCGTGAGGTACGGATTCATCCCGCTGCCGATGACGACACCGCCGGGTGCAAGCAAACGGGCCATCAGACTGAACAGCACCTCCGACTGCTCGGCAGACTCGAGCAGTCCGAGGTTGTGCCCGAGCAGCAGGATAGCGTCGAATACCCCAGGAGAGGTCCCCGCGTAATCGTCGAGAGCGCCGAGAAAGGTCTCGTTCAGGCCGCGAGCACGGCACACCTCGATGGCTCCCGCCGAGGTGTCGAGCGCCACCACCTGGTGACCCCGGTGCTGAAGGGCGAGGCTGTGACGGCCTGCTCCTGCTCCGATGTCGAGGGCGCGGCCCTCGATCCGAGCCAGGAACGTGGCTTCGGGTTCCGGCCACGCATCCGGGTCATCGAAATAGACGGAGGCACGCATTGCCTCCACCAACCCGTCGTCCCGCTCGACGATGTGGATCCCGTCGCCACCCTGCATTACGTCGAGCAGCGCGGTGCCGAATGCATCGCCGCGTTGTGGACCACGTTCTAGTTGATTCACGGGTTCGACCGTATCGCACATGGGGGCAGGCATCCAGGGCCATCAGTCGTTTGTCCCATGTCGGGCTCTCAGCGCCCGGCTCCCGTCCGACGGTGTCGAGCCGCTGGTGGATGTCCGGTCACCCGTCGGAGGCGTCGCGGATGGGAAACGTTGCCCTTTCATCCACCCCTCTGCTGCCGGTCAACCCTCGAAGTGGCGCTCGAGTGCATGCCACACGCTCGGGTAGTCGTCCTGGAGCGCCGGAATGCTCGACGAGTAGGCCGTGGGGATCAGCGGATATCGGGTCTCGAACATGAACGACATGGTGTCCTCCAGCTTCTCCGGAGCCAGGTCGGACGCAGTTGCCTTGAGCCAAGCGTCGTGATCCGGGCCGTGTGGGAAGTACATGTTGTGCAGGCTCATCCCTCCGGGTTCGAAGCCTTCCTCCTTCGCGTCGTAGACGCCGTAGAGAATGCCCATGAACTCGCTCATGATGTTCATGTGATACCACGGTGGCCGGAAGGTGTGTTCCCCCACGAGCCAGCGGTCGGCAAACACGACGAAGTCGATGTTGGCGACGCCGGGGGCGGCGGATGGCGAGGTCAACACTGTGAAGATCGAAGGGTCGGGGTGGTCGAAGCTGATGGAACCCATCACGTTGAACTTCGTCAGGTCGTACTTGTAGGGGAGGTGGTTGCCATGCCAGCCGACCACATCGAGCGGGGAGTAGTCGGTCTCGACGACAAACATCCGGCCGTCGAACTTCACGAACAGTTCCCCCGCCTGATCGACATCCTCGTAGGCTGCTACCGGGTAGAGGAAGTCCCGCGGATTGGCGAGTCCGTTGGCGCCGATCGGGCCGCGATCAGGTAGCTCGAGGTAGACGCCGTAGTTCTCGCAGATGTAACCGCGAGAGGCGCCGTCGATGAGCTCAACGCGATACTTCGCGCCGCGCGGGATCACACAGATCTCCCCAGGAGTCACGACGAGGACGCCGAATTCTGTGACGGCGCGCAACCGCCCCTGCTGCGGAACGATGAGGAACTCGCCGTCTGCGTTGTAGAAGTAGGTGTCCGTCATCGAGGTGGTCGCCATGTAGATGTGAGCCGCCATGCCGGTCTGGGTGTGAGCATCGCCGTTGGTAGCGATGGTGCGGATGCCGCTCAGAAACGTCGTTGACTCATCAGGGAACGGTGGGGGATCCCAACGCAGCTGCCCGATCGGTGGTTCGGTCTCACGATTGGGAGAGGTCCGGATGAAGTGACGATCCACCTCCCGGAATTGCCAGGCATGGCGTACCGAGGGACGAATGCGGTACGACCAGGTGCGCCGATTCCGGTCATTCGGTACGGTGAACGCGGTGCCGCTCAGTTGTTCGGTGTACAGGCCGAGGGGAGGCTGCTGTGGGTTGTTCTGCCCGACCGGGAGTGCGCCGGGGCCTGCTTCGGAGGCGAACTCGTTGCCGAAACCCGACTGGTAGGGCGGTTGTTCCACTGGGTTGGCTGCGGTCATGCTACTGCTCCGGCTGATCGGCTTGGCTGCTGTGGGGCCCAGCGTACCGGCAGGACGCAGCCGGGGCCCGAGGGCGGACGGCGTGGGATCCGTTGTCGGGACGAGCGGGGTCGACAGGGACAGCGGCACGCCGGACCCGGTCGCTGGGTTCGAACCGACTGTGTTCTCGGAATCGTTGTGGCCACCGGGCCGCCGCGGGGCAAACCGCGCGCACCAGGTAGTGCCCTACCATCCTCCGCTTCCATGAATCAAACAAGCAACACAGACGCCGAGTTGCGGTCCGACATTCGTTTGCTCGGCACCATGTTGGGCGAGACGCTGGTCAGGCAGCACGGTGCGGACCTCCTCGATCTCGTTGAAGAGGTGCGCAGGCTCACTCGGCTGGTGCGCGGTGGCGACCCTGCGGCGGAAGAAGAGCTCGATAGGCTCCTCGGGGCACTTGACGTCGATACAGTAATCCAGCTCGTACGCGCCTTCAGCACCTACTTCCAGCTGGCCAACGTTGCAGAGCAGGAGCACCGCGTAGGTTCGTTCGCCGCGGCTGGAACGCTGGCAACAGCGGTGGACCATATTCTGGGGGCTGGCATCCAACGCGAAGACATCGCCGCAGTGTTCGACCGCCTCGAAGTGCGACCGGTGTTCACCGCCCACCCCACCGAGGCGTCTCGTCGCTCATTGCAGACCAAGACCAGGCGAATCGCAGATCTGTTGCGGGATCGGCGTCGCCCCGATCGTGGTTCATCCGATCGCGACCGAATCGATCGCCGCATACAGGAGCTGATCGATCTGATGTGGCAGACGGACGAGCTGCGCGCGGCGCGGCCGACACCCGACGACGAGGCTCGGGCCGTGATCCACTTCTTCGACGAGATCTACCGACATGCAGCTCCCGATGTGTACGACGAGCTGGCGTTCCAGCTCGGGCGATGCGGGATCGACGTCGCCGGCAAGCTGGCGCCGCTGCGACTCGGCACCTGGGTTGGTGGGGATCGCGACGGGAACCCAAATGTCACGCCGGAGACCACGTTGCGAATCCTGGCGAGACAACGAGAACACGCCCTGCGCAACCATCTTGTCGCGATCGAAGAGCTGGCCGAAGAGCTGTCGACCGCCGAGGCCATCATCTCGGCTGCAGCGGAGCTCCAAGCATCCCTCGGCGAGGATGCCGAGTTGTTCCCCGAGGTCCACGCGCGGTTCACCAGGTTGTCTGCAGGCGAGCCTTATCGACAGAAACTGGCATACGTCCATCAGCGACTCGTGAACACGCAATCGTGGACGATGGAGCAAATCGAGAGATCGAATGCGCTGGCCTACCGGGAACCCGGTGCACTCATCGCCGACCTCGAGGTGATAGCGCGGTCGATGGAGTCCAACCGGGGCACCCTGGTGGCGCGGGGGATGGTGGCTCGCCTCATGCACCGGGTGGAAGGCTTCGGGTTCCATCTGGCAACCATGGACGTACGTGAACACGCTTCAACGCATCATGCTGTCCTTGACGAGTTCTTTGCACTGAATGGATCGCCTGGGTATCTCGACCGGAATGCTGCAGCGCGGAGCGACCTTCTCGCAGCCGAGTTGGCAGGCAGGCGACCGCTCGTTTCCCCGGTTCGCAGACGCAGTGAGGCCGGCACAGGGCCAATCGCCACGATGGAAGCGGTCGTACAGGCTCTCGACAAGTACGGGCCGAGCGTCATCGAGAGCTACATCGTCTCAGAGACGCGGAGTACGGCAGACATTCTGGCACCCGTCGTGCTGGCCCGCGAAGCGGGTCTCGTCGATCAGCATGTCGGCGTGGCCCGGATCGGCTTCGTTCCCCTGTTCGAGACAATCGAAGAGGTGCGCAGGGCAGGTCCGATCCTCGACGAGCTGCTGTCGAACCTGGATTACCGGAGCATTGTCGCACTACGCGGCGACGTACAGGAAGTGATGCTCGGATACTCAGACTCCAACAAGGACGGCGGACTCGCCACGTCACAGTGGGAGCTGTACAAGGCATCGCGCGACCTACGAGACGTCTGTCTGACGCACGGAGTCGCGCTCCGTCTCTTCCATGGCAGGGGCGGCACCGTCGGCAGGGGTGGCGGTCCCACCGGTGAGGCGATTCTGGCGCAGCCGTGGGGGACGGTCGACGGCCGGATCAAGATCACCGAACAGGGTGAGGTCATC
>CAYNHF010000042.1:0-53309 GCA_964397045.1 uncultured Acidimicrobiaceae bacterium
CTATCGCTTGGGCTGGGTTCTGGGGACCGATGAGCGGCATCAGTCCGATTGTGAGCAGCAACACGCTGATCCGGGTGATCCAATGATGTGATCGTTTACGCCGAGTAATGAGTCACTCCCACCGTGCGGCCCCCCTACCTCTGTGGGACCGAGGTTAGCGTGACTGCCGCATACTGGATCAATACCACGCCTGATTCCCGGCGCGCTGCTCGAACCGAAACGCGCTCGAGTTCATGCGCGTCGGGTGACCACCGCACGCTCCGCTCAGAGTCCGGTTCGCTCCGCGACGAACACCGTGCCGTCCGGGGCGAAGCGCACCCCCACCGGCTGCGTGAAACTGCTGTATCCACCAAAGATCCTCTGAAGCGCGAATCCGGACTGCTGCGAGGTCGGAGCCGCCGCGGCGGGGGTCTGCGGACCGACAAACGGCAAGAGGGAAATGACCAGCGTCAGTACGCCGATCCGGATGAATCCAATACGTGGCTGCCTACACCGAATGATGAGCGACTCCCACCTGCCGCACCCTCCGAGTTAGAGGATGGAGAAGTACCGACACTGTCGCAGGAGGGCCTGACGTCTGGGTGATAGTCCTGCGAGATACCTTGTTGACTAGCTCGTCACCTAGTGGGCGCGCCAATGAGGTGCCCGGTGGTCGTGATCTGGGATCAGTCGACGAAGGCGCCGAGGTCTGCCTGCACCGCGCGTGAGATCACGCCGGGACCCCCTACCACCACGATCTGGGACGGGCCCAGCCGGTTCAACTCAGTACGGGTCGCAGACGGAACCGAGTCGCCACCCACTAACAGCACAGGAGCTCCGGCAGCTCCCGCTGCGGCTGCCGCCCCCAGCGCATCCGGGAAATCAAACCCGTACGCCACATACACCGTCGACGCCGACCCGAAGGCCGCTTTGGACACGGCAGCGGCCGTCGCAAACCGATCGATGCCCGCACTCCGCACCGTGGGAGCGATCGCATTCAACTGGGCAACCACGCCGTCGGAAATGACGCCCGGACCACCCGCCACCACGATCTGGGACGGACCCAGCCGGTTCAACTCAGTACGGGTCGCAGACGGTATTCCGGTACTCGTGACCAGCAGCACCGGTCCATCTGCTGCCGCCGCTGCCGCTGCAGCCCCCAGCGCATCCGGGAAATCAAAGCCATAGGCCACGTACACCGTCGACGCCGACCCAAACGCCTGCTTCGAAACCGCGGCCGCAGTTTCGAAGCGGTCATCGCCCCACACCCGATCCGAGCCAAGGACGATCTTGGACACGCGGTTCTTGGTCAGAGACGCCATATAGATCTCGCCGGATCCGTCGGTGCCGAAACCGACGACGCCGGCTACAGGTCCCATGGCGGACTTCCAGTTGGTGTGATCGGACACCGTGCCTCCGGACCCGCCCGAGTAGCGCAAACTCCTGAGATTGGAGCTGTAGAAATCGGCATAGAAGTACGTGCCTTCGAGTCCCGGCAGTGTTTTGCCCCGGTACACCTCACCGCCGATGACCGATCGGGTGGATGACGTGTTCCTGTAGTCGTGGATGGGTGGGACGTACCCGGGTGGAGCGGAACAACCACTCGTCGGCGGACGACAAATCGTCCCTTCGTAGATCTTCCATCCGAAGTTGGCCCCGGCGTGGGTCGGACCGATTGCGTTGATCTCTTCCCGAGCGCCCTGGCCTACGTCGCCGATATAGAGGTCGCCGGTCGCCGGGTCGAAGGCCATGCGGAACGGGTTGCGCACACCGCGAGCCCAGATTTCGGGCAGGCCCCCTCCGCCCTTGTACGGGTTCCCGTCGGGAATCGCGTACGGCGAACCGCCGTCGACGTCGATCCGCAGGATCTTGCCGAGCAAAGTGCCGGTTCTCTGGCCGTTGTTGCTCGGGTCGTTCGAGCTCCCCCCGTCTCCGAGGGAGATATACAGGTAGCCGTCGGAGCCGAAGACGACGGTGCCTCCGTTGTGATTTGATGCCGGCTGCGGAACGCGTAGCAGCCTGCGGTAGCTGCCCGGATTCGCGACATTCGGATCGGCAGAAACGCTGTACTCGACAATGTCGACATCGCCGGGAGACACCCTGCGGTTGGTGAGGTGCAGGTAGAACTTGCCGTTCACGGCGTAGTCGGGGTGGAACGCCATGCCCAGCAAGCCGCCTTCACCGCCCTGCGAAATCAGGCCCCCCACATCGAGGAATGTGCCGATAAAGGCACCCGTCGCCGAGCTGAAGATCTTGATCTTGCCGCCGCGCTCGGCGACGAAGACCCTCCCGTCACCAGCCGGCGCGTCCACGGCCATCGGCGCGGACACGCCCGTGATGAAGTCGGGATCGATCACGGGCTCGCCCGCAGCAGCCGGGACCGCGAAGGCGGTGACGACCACGAGCGTCAGCACCACCACCGTTGATAGGCGCGATCGCAACCGGCGAGCGTTTGGTTGTGTCTGCAACATCCCGAATCGCCTGTGAGAGGAGCAAGGCAAAGCGTAATCCCGCCTCGAACCTACAGAAGCGGGCCACGTCATCCCCGGCACACCGCCGGCCGCCAGCCAAACGCTGGGTAGGGTTGGACTGTGGCCAACCCCTATCACATGACTCCGGACGAATTCCGAACCCACGGCTACGAGATGGTCGACTGGATCGCCGACTACCTGGCCACGATCGGAGAACGTCAGATCGCTCCAGACGTGAAGCCGGGCGATATCCGCGCCATGCTTCCCGACCACGCCCCGGAAGCGCCAGAGGGCTTCGCTGCGATCATGGCCGACCTCGACCAGATTGTGATGCCGGGGATCACCCACTGGCAATCTCCAGGCTGGTTTGCCTTCTTCCCTGCCAACAGCTCACCAGCGTCGATCCTGGGCGAGATGGCGAGTGCGGGGCTCGGGGTGCAAGGCATGTTGTGGTCGACCAGCCCGGCTGCCACCGAAGTGGAATCCGTTGTGCTGGACTGGCTGGTTGACTTGCTCGGGCTGCCCGCACACTGGAAGACCACCGATCGCGGCGGCGGTGTCATCAACTCCAGTACGTCGGATTCCACCCATCTGGTCCTCGCTGTTGCCAGGCACCGTGCTGCGGACCGTGGACCGGCCGAGGACATGGTGGCCTACGCATCGAACCAAGCTCACTCATCGATCGAGCGCGGCGCCAGGCTCGCCGGGTACGGCCAGGTTCGTCTCATCGGCGTGGACGACCGCTATGGCATGGACCACGCCCAGCTTCGCCGGCAGATTGCCGCTGATCGCTCATCCGGCCTGATCCCGGTGGCGGTGACGAGCGCGATCGGCACCACGGCGACCACTGCGGTTGATCCCGTGCGGGCGGTCGGAGAGATCGCGGCCGAGAACGAGCTGTGGCATCACGTCGATGCGGCATATGCGGGCAATGCAATGATCTGCCCCGAGTTCAGGGTCTATCAGGACGGCCTGGAGCTGGTCGATTCCTATACGTTCAACGCACACAAGTGGTTGCTGACCAACTTCGACTGCAACATCCTCTATGTCGCAGACCGAAGACCTCTGATCGAGACCTTGAGCACCATGCCCGCATACCTCCAGAACGCCGCGACGGAGTCCGGAGCCGTGATCGACTACCGGGACTGGCACGTCTCACTGGGGAGACGATTCCGGGCACTGAAGCTGTGGTTTGTGCTCCGCAGCTATGGCGCAGAGGGTTTGCGATATCTCATCCGAAGCCACGTCGCGCTCGCAGACGAACTCGCGGCGCGGCTCGGCGCCGATCCGAGGTTCGAACTGGTCGCCCCGCATCCATTTGCACTGGTCTGTTTCCGAGCCTCGGCCGGCAATGAGACAACTGAGGCACTCGCCGCAGCCATCAACGCAGCAGGGGATGTTGCGGTCACCCCGATGCAGCTCGGTGACGACGCCATCATCCGGGTCTCCGTCGGCCAGTCCTACACCGAAGCCGAACACGTTGAGCGCCTCTGGAATCTCATCGATACCCACACCCCAGCGATCCAGGAGGAATCATGAGTGACGAGTTGGTCCAGGTCGCCATCTTCGGATCCAAGTGGGAGGCTGAGCTCGCCACCCAGCAATTGAAGGCAGGCGGGATCGACGCGTACGTCGGATCTGACAGTGCCGGTGGGATGATCCCTTCCCTCGGGATGGCGGAGGGTCATCGGCTGCTGGTGCGCAGCGACGATGTTGAGGCGGCCGTCGCGGTGCTGGAAGGAGAGGCGGCAGACGACGATCCTACCGCGGATGAAGCGCCATCCGATAGCGAGGACTGAGCGCTCCGACCTAGCTCAATCTCGCACGTAGTCGAGCAGTTCTCGCACCATGTAGGCGGTCGCCCCCCACAAGATCCCCTCAGGAAACTCGAAGAACCAGAGGGTGTGACCCATCCAGTCGTTGGTGCGCCAGCGGTCATCATCGAGCAGGTCGGCCAGCAGCGGTTCGATGATCACGTCGACTTCCGCCGGATCAGGGACGAGTAGAGCCGGACGCTCCACCCGCGCGACAATCGGCACTATCAGGTTGTTGCGGTTGCGAGTGGAGATTGGTGTCAGTCCACCGAGGATGGAAACCACCGCAGTCGGCGGGAGCCGGATCTCCTCATCAGCCTCTCGCAACGCCGTGGCCACAACTCCCTCACCAGCCTCGATCTTGCCGCCGGGGAACACCACGTCCCCTGGGTGCGTCCTCATATCATCCGGGCGTTTGGTGAGGATCACCCGCACGCCGGCTTCATCGACGTACAGGGGCACGAGCACCGCAGCGCGGGCCTTGGTGGGCTGAGCGACCTCCGGCAGGGATTCGAGCCGGGTCCACACGTCGCGCATCGAGCCAGCTTAAGGCGATAGGCTGACCGCTATGGCGTCGCTGATCAACTCCCGGGCTCGCTACACACCACGGTTCGTGCTGCGTCCGTTTCGTCGGCGCGACGTCGGAGCGATCCACGAAGCGGTTTCTCAATCTCTCACCGAACTGCAGCCGTGGCTGCCGTGGGCGAGCCCGGACTACTCGCGTTCGGTCTCGCAGCACTTTGTCCGCGACTCGATGGGTGCCTGGGACGATGGCCGTGCCTTCGACTTCGGGATCCGCCGGCCGGAGGAACCGAACCGTCACGTGGGGAATGTCTCGGTCTGGTTCACCTCTCGCGCCAATCAGGTCGGCGAAATCGGCTACTGGGTCCGCACCGGCGAGACCGGCAAGGGTGTCTGCACGGAGGTCACCGCTCGCATCCTGCAGATCGCTTTCGAGGAACTGCGCCTCCACCGGGTGACACTCCGGATCGCCCTCGGGAACCGCGGCTCAGAGCGGGTCGCCGAAAAGCTGGGGTTCCTGCAGGAGGGCACCCTGCGGGAGGACGTGAAGGTGGGTGGCCGCTGGCTGGACCACACGCTCTGGGGCCTCCTCGACGCCGAGTGGCGGGTCGAGCGGAATCGCTATAGCAGCGAAGCCTGGACGTGACCCTCCAGCCTCACCGCTCGCCCTCTCGGATGAGCACGACTCATCTCGCCCTCGAAGCCGTGCAGTACGCGTTGCTCGCGGTCGTCAGCGTGCTCGTCGCAGTTGTCGTCATCGCGACCTTCATTCGCATCGTAAAACAGCCCGTTCCCGGACCAGGCGAATTGCCCACCGTCACCACTACAGTCTCACCCGCCGACTCGCTCGAAGCCGCCGCGGCGACCGCCCTGTTCGGACATTGGGAAGTCGGTCCCATGCAGGTTCCAGCGATCAAAAGGTGAACGGCGAGGTGAGGAGAACGGCAGCCCTGGCGCTTGCGCTCGTGGTCATCGCGGTCGCTTGCGGAGGCGACGATGCAGAGGGTGGCGGATCGGGCGCGGCGGGCTCCGGACCCTCCGGTCCTCCTTCAGGGGTATCGGTGGTTGTCGCCGATCAGGCGGTTCTCAACTTCCAGGAAGCGCTCGACATCGTCGGCTACGACCCTGGGCCGATCGACGGCGTGTACCGAGAGCGCACCACCAAGGCCGTCCAAGCCTTCCAGGGTGACAATGGGTTGACCCCAACAGGCGATATGGACGCCGAGACCACGCGGGCGCTCTTCAACGCGGACCCGAGAGTCGAGCCGCTCATCATCGGTGCGATCCAGACCGCCCTCACCGAACTCGGCTATGACGTCGGAATCATCGACGGGGTGTGGGGCCCCGCCACCCAGAACGCGATCGCGTCATTGCAGGGGGACGGTGGACTGGATCCATCGGGTGAGGTGACCAACGAGACATGGGAGCTGCTGCGGCAGCGCTACAACACCGAGGTGGTGGCAACCGCCCTCGAGGCATCTGGTTACGCCGATCTCACAACCGAAGCCGCGGCAGCCGATGCGGCGGGTCCGATTCTGCGGCGCGGGGATGAGAGTGACGAGGTGTTGGCCCTGCAGCAGCGGCTCACCGACCTCGGCTTCCGACCGGGTGAGGCAGACGGGCATTACGGCGGCGAAACCGCCTCCGCCGTAATGGCGTTCCAGAAGCAGGAGGGCCTGCAGCGTGACGGTGTCGCCGGTGAGCAGGTGCTGGCGCGGCTCGAGAATCCGACAGGTCCCGGCCCACGCGAAGACCTGAGCGGGCCTCGAGTCGAAGTCGACCTGGACCGCCAAATCCTGTTCCTCGTCGACGAGCAGGGCGGCAGAACCGTCGTCAACGTCTCCAGCGGATCTGGTAAAACGTATTCGAAGCCGGACGGCGGCGAGTCCGTGGCGTACACGCCAACCGGTGACTTCGTGGTCGAGCGCAGGGTCGACGGGCTCCGCGAGGCGGCGCTCGGGTCGCTCTATCGCCCGCTGTACTTCGATCGCGGCTGGGCGATCCACGGATCGTCCTCCGTCCCCGGCTACCCGGCAAGCCACGGCTGCGTCCGTACTGCCAACGCCGACCAGGATTTCCTGTTCACCGTGATGCCGGAGGGTGCTCCCGTAGTCATCTACGGACACAGTCCGGGTGAGCCGACCGACGAGGCCGGTTTCTAGCCCCTCTCGCACCTGCCACACGGACCACACAGCTCATCAAGAGTGGGCCGTGGAAGGTGAGATACTCGGGGCAATCCTCGACGTCGCGGTCCTGGCACTTGTCATCACTTCCAGCTCGCGATGGGGTTCAGCCTGACGATCCCCGAGATCATCGGGCCGTTGAAGAACGTGCGGCTGGTCCTGCTGGCGCTTGCCGCCAACTTCGTGCTGGTGCCTCTGGCCGTCTGGGGGATGACCGAGGTGCTCGACCTGCGCGACGGCCATGAAGTCGGGCTGCTCGTCATGGCAGTGGCCGCCGGTGCTCCGTTCCATCCCGAGCTGGCTCAAGCCGCCAACGGGAACATGGCCTTCTCGGTGGGTCTGATGGTCTTGTTGATGGTGGTAACGATCGTCCACATGCCGATCGTGCTGCCGCTGCTGCTCGGCGGCGGCGACGTCGATGCCCGCGCGATCGCATCTTCACTCTTCTGGACGATGCTCGTCCCGCTGGCCGTCGGTCTCTTCTTCAAAGCGCGGTACCCCGGCGTCGCCGACACGCTCCATCCACAGATGAGTCGGGCCTCGTCGGTGTCGCTCGTGCTGTTGCTCGTCGCCGGCTTGGCCGTGAACTTCGCCGATATCCTCGACACGTTCGGGACCGGCTCCATCGTTTCCATCGTGGTCTTCCTGTTGGTGGCCCTCGCCGGCGGTTACTTCGCCGGTGGAATCCGATCCCGCCATACGGTCCGTGCTCGGGTTGGGAACCGCGCAGCGCAACTTCTCGGCGGCGCTCATCGTGGCAGCACAGAACCTCAGCGATGACCCAGACGTGCTCGTAATCATCATGGTCGCGCCCTCCTCGGCCTCGTTCTCCTGATGGCGGTTGCCAATGAGCTGGGCCGCCGAGTCGACAGGAAACCGGCCGCGGCTCACTGACCCGACACCGACCGAGCTCGGTGCGATACGATCTTGGACGTGGCACGACGAAGCCTGCTCGACTTGTTCTGGCGAATGGGAGCCCGTCCGTATGACTGGATGTACCGCCGCGGTGCCCCCTGGGAATCGGGACCGCGTCCCGCGCTCGTCGAGCTGTGCACGAGCGGCCGCATCACTCCACAGGCCCTCGCCCCGGGACACGCCATCGATCTCGGGTGTGGCACCGGCGCCGACTCCATCTTCCTGACGAAGCGGGGGTTCTCCGTCACCGGCGTCGACTTCAGCGCGGTCGCAATCGAAAAGGCAGACCTGGCGGCTGCGGCGGGAGGGCTCGAACCGCCTCCCCGATTTGTGGTTGCCGATCTGCTCGAATTGCCGACCGCCACTGTCACCGGACCCTTCGACCTGCTGTTCGACGGCGGAACCCTGGATGACTTCCCGCCGCGGGTCCGCCGCCAGATCGCATCCGTCGTCACCGAACTCAGCAGACCGGGCTCTGTGTTCGTGATGTGGTGTTTCTATGCCGCGATGAGAGACCTACCCCGGATGAACTTCGGTGGCGCCTCCCGCTGGGGCGCACCACCCATCGAACCGGGGGAAGAACAGGAGTTGTTCGGCGCCGACTGGAACATCGAGCGCTATCACACGGTCGACGCGGGACCGCACGACGCCTGTTTCGTCATGGTCCGGCGGTAACCGGCGGGGTCGAGCAGACGGCAGACGCCTCTCTGCACCTTCTTCGCGATCAACTCCCGGAAGGCCGCACCTCGCCGCCGGAGCGCCCGACGTGATTCTCGTGATACCCCACCCGCTGCCCGCTACGCACCCCGGACGCGAGAAACCCCGGCGCAGAAGCGCCGGGGGTCTTGTCCGGTTTCGGCACCTACCGGTGACGAAACCGACTCGATGCGGCATGTCGGGCGCCGAGGCGCCCGACATGCCTCCTGTGTTACATCATTCCCATGCCGGGATCGGCGTGGCCATGACCTCCGCCTGCCGGAGCTTCCTCAGGCTCCTCCGCCACGAGCGCCTCTGTCGTCACCAGCAAGGCGGCGATGGAAGCTGCGTTCTGCAGTGTCGAACGGGTCACCTTGGCAGGATCGATGATCCCGGCTTGCATCAGGTCACCGTAGTCACCGGTTGCAGCATCGAAGCCTTCGGCGCCGTCGAGTTCACGAACCCGCTCAACGACAACGCCACCCTCGTGGCCGGAGTTGACCGCGATCTGACGCAAGGGCGCCTCGAGTGCCTTCTGAACGATCATCCGACCCGCCTTGACGTCGTCGGTGCCGCCCCGCAGCTTCTCCACAGCTTCCTGAGCACGAAGCAGCGCGACACCGCCGCCGGGGACGATGCCCTCTTCGACTGCGGCCTTGGTCGCCTGAATAGCGTCCTCGATCCGGTGCTTCTTCTCTTTCAGCTCCACCTCGGTCGCCGCGCCCACCTTGATGACGGCGACGCCGCCGGAGAGCTTGGCGAGACGCTCGGAGAGCTTCTCACGATCCCAGTCCGAATCCGTGTTGTCGATCTCGGCACGAATCTGCTTCACGCGGGCCTCCACCTCTTCGTGAGAGCCGGCGCCCTCGACGATCGTGGTGTCATCCTTGGTGATCACGACCTTGCGGGCTCTGCCCAGCAGGTCGACCGTGACGTTGTCCAGCTTGAGGCCGACCTCTTCCGAGATGACCGTGGCGCCGGTGAGGATCGCGATGTCCTGGAGCATTGCCTTGCGGCGCTCACCGAACCCGGGAGCCTTGACGGCCGCGGATGCGAATGTGCCGCGGATCTTGTTGACCACCAGGGTCGCGAGGGCTTCACCCTCCACGTCCTCGCACAACACCAGCACCGGCTTGCCGGTCTGCATGATCTTCTCGAGCACAGGAAGCATGTCCTGGACCGATGAGATCTTCTGGTTGGCGATCAGAACGTACGGGTCCTCGAGCACGGCTTCCTGCCGGTCGGGATCGGTGATGAAGTACGGCGAGATGTAGCCCTTGTCGAACTGCATACCCTCGGTGAATTCGAGGTCGACACCGAACGTCTGGCTGTCCTCGACGGTAATGACACCCTCGTTGCCGACCTTCTGGAGTGCGTCCGCGATCCGCTCACCGATCGTCTTGTCCGCAGCCGAGTTGGCGGCGACATATGCGATCTGGTCCCGAGCCTCGCTATCGACCGGAGTCGCCTGCTCGGCGATGGTCTCGACGACCTTGGCAACGGCATCCTCGATACCGACCTTCATCTCCATCGGGTTGGCTCCGGCGGCGACGAGACGCAGCCCGTCGGTCACCATTGCCTGAGCGAGAACGGTCGCCGTCGTCGTACCGTCACCGGCAACGTCGTTGGTCTTGTTGGCGACCTCTTTGGCGAGCTGGGCACCCATGTTCTCGTACGGGTCCTCGAGCTCGATTTCCTTGGCGATGGTCACACCGTCGTTCGTGATGGTGGGAGCACCCCACTTCTTCTCGAGGACGACATTGCGGCCCTTGGGCCCCAGGGTGACCTTCACCGTGTCTGCGAGCTGGTCGACGCCCGCCTGGAGACCGCGGCGGGCCTCCTCACTGAATTTCAGTTCCTTTGCTGCCATGTGTTGTTGAGACTCCTTCTAGGCCAGAACGGCGAGTACGTCGCGGGACGAAAGAATGAGATAGTCGACACCGTCGTCCTTGACCTCGGTGCCTCCATATTTCGAGTAGAAGACGAGGTCGCCGACGTTGACGTCGACCGGGATCCGCTCACCGTCCTTGTACTCGCCCGGACCGACCGCAAGAACCTCACCCAGCTGGGGCTTCTCTTTGGCGGTGTCTGGAATCACGAGACCGCTGGCGGTGCGTGCTTCGTCTTCTTCCTTGGGCTTTACCACGATACGGTCGCCCAGGGGATTCAGCTTCATGCCGATATTCCTCCTTCTGACAGGATTAGCAATCAGTTGCTTTGAGTGCCAGATACTAGCACTCCCACAAGACGACTGCTAGCAGACCCGTTGTGGGAGTGCCAGGGTCGCGAAATGCCGCCCTAATCGGTTGCTCTGTCGCACCCGGCGACGCCCTTTGCGCAGCGCATTCGTTGACCACATGCACGCTCGGGAGAGGAACAGTCTGTCGACATAGCCCGGTTCGGCGCCGGGTGCGGAGCTCAACGACTCCAGAACGTGGACCCCGGCTTCTGGGTTGCTTCGCCCATACTCGAGCACTTCCGGAGTGGGTCCGCGATCAACCGAATACACCCGTCAGCTCTTCCGGTGTCACCAAGCCCACCACTCTGCCATCTGCGACCACGACCGCGCGACCGCTTTCGCCGGCGGCCCTCACCAAGAGCTCCTCGAGCCGCGCCGTGGTGGAGAGAACGTCGTTCGGTCCGATTGGTGCCATGGCGGCAGCGACCAGAGTGAACCGGTGCATCGTCGGCTCCACCAGCGCGAGCTCCCGATTCCCGATCACACCACGCACCCTGCCACCGACCTCTACCGGGTACGTTTGGATCCGCGTGCCAAACCCGTGCTGCTCGAGCAACTCCTCGATTGTCAGGTCGCCGGACACCGCCACGTCGACCGATCGCATCACGTCGCCCACCGTGAGACCGGACAGCTTTGCAACCAATGCCTCGCGCTCCCGGGTCACCGCGGCAGCCCGATACAGAAACCATCCGACTGCGACCATCCACAGGCCGCCCAGATCCCCCCGCCCGAAGAGGATCGCAACGCCGCCGGTAGCCACGATCAAGCCCAGGCCCTCCCCGGAAGCAGTTGCCCACCTCGAAGCCCGGGACCGATCGTGCCAGGCTCGCCAGAGCAACGCATGCAACACCCGGCCTCCATCCAGCGGCAGGCCGGGCAGCAGGTTGAAGGCGGCCAGCGCCAGGTTCGCCATCGCGAGCACCCAGATCATCCGCTGTCCCGGAGTCGCGCTCATCGTCAGCGACACCACATACAGTACGAGCCCGATGGCAGCCGAAGCTGCCGGGCCCGCCACCGATACCGTCAGCTCTTCGGAGGGTGATCGGGGCTCCTCCTCGATCTCTGACACGCCACCGAACACGAAGAGCCTGATGCGTCGCACCACTAGGCCGCGGCGCTTCGCCACCACACTGTGGCTCAACTCATGGGCCAGAACGCTGCCGATGAACACCACTCCGCCGAAGAGCGCGAAGAGCGCGAGACCCGAACTGCGCGCTTCCGGAAATGATCGGTTCAGGTCGAGGAAGAGCGCCCACGTCAGCAGCGCCGCCAGGAACACCAGCGATCCGTCCGCGACCACATCGATTCCCGAAATCCGGGCAATACGGACGCCGCTCATCCCAATCGAAGTCCGGCATCGACATCCTGGAGCCACGTGTCCACCATGTCGCGTTCCAGCCGGTATGCCCCGACCGCCCCGATCATCGCTCCGTTGTCTGTGCAAAGCGCTGGTGTCGGGAGGTAGAGATCCACTCCCCTTTCGGCTGCGGCGGCTGCGAACCGCTCCCGCAATCGCCGGTTGGCGAGCACGCCGCCTCCGCCTGCTACCACCTTGGCGCCGGTGGCATCTACCGCGTTGAATGTCTTGTCGACGAGCACATCGACTATCGCCTCCTGGATCGAGGCTGCCACATCCGGCAGGGGCGGCACCGACCCCGCTTGCTTTGCCTTCTCCAGGGAGGTAACTACCGACGTCTTGAGGCCGGAGAAGGAGAAATCGTACGGGCGATCGCGCAGTGCGCGGGGAAACGCGATCGCAGCCGGGTCACCGTCAGTTGACTCCTCATCGATCGCCGGACCGCCCGGGTAGCCGAGACCCATGAAGCGTGCCAGCTTGTCGAACGCCTCACCTGCGGCGTCGTCGATGGTCTGGCCCAGCACCTCGTACTCACCCCAGGCACGCATGTGGACGATCTGACTGTGGCCGCCCGATGCCAACAGTACGACGGCCGGAGGCTCATAGCCGGCATGCTCCAATCGAGGAGCGAATAGATGGCCCTCCATGTGGTCGACTCCGATGAACGGCTTGTCGAGACTCCACGCCAGAGCCTTCCCAAATGAGAAGCCAACCAGCAAGGCACCCGAGAGTCCGGGGCCCCGCGTGGCCGCAATCGCCGCGATTTGATCGGAGTGGACCCCTGCCTGGGTGAGCGCTGCATGCACCAGAGGCCGGATTGCCTCGACGTGCGCTCGAGCTGCGACCTCGGGAACGACCCCGCCGAACCGCGCATGGACTTCGGTCTGGCTGGCGAGAACGGAAGACCGCACCGAAAACCCCTCTACCACCGCAATGCCGGTCTCGTCACAACTCGTCTCGATCCCGAGGATCAGTGGATCAGCCATCGGGGGTTCCCTCCAGATCGATGCGAATTGCATCGATCCGCTCCTGGTACTCCGGCGTCTTGATCTCAATAGCCCACATCACGAGCGCATCCTCGTTCTGGTAGTAGTTCTTCCGCAGCCCGACCGGAGCAAAGCCAAACCGGGAGTACAGCTGCTGGGCAGCCTCGTTCGACATCCGCACCTCCAGCGTCAGGTGTTCGGCGCCGATGCCGAAAGCCTCATCGACAAGCGCCAGCATCAGCCTGGTGCCCAGCCGGCGTCTTCGCACTCGGGGATCCACCGCGAGCGTGGTGATGTGCGCATCGCTGTCGACCACGAGCAGGCCACCGTATCCGACCAAAGCCCCGCTGCCGTCTTCGACCACCAGGTAGGAGCGGTTGCGGGCCCGCAACTCATCCTGAAACACCCGCAACGACCAGGGCTGCGGATACACGTCAGCCTCGAGACGTGCCACCGTGGAGAGGTCACCAGGCTGCATCTGACGGATCGTGAACTCCGCCGACTGCCGCATGCGATCGATCGCAGCCATCATGACGCCTCCCCGGGCCACACGCCTTCTTCGCGGAACGTCGACCAGTTGATCGCGGCGTCCGGTTCTCGCAAGTACAGCGGCCGAATGTCCTCGGCTCCGGAGAATTCGTCATGTTTGCCTAGCAGCCCTGCTACTTCGAGCACCACTTCGGCGGAGGGATAGCGGGGCCGGCCGCGACGCACCCGATGCAACCCGCGGAAGAAGTCCTCGGGCAGCGCCGGAAGATCACCCACCAGCAGCGCCTCGGCGGGATCGCTCTCCAACACGGCCCGGAACTCGTCTGGATCAAGGATCTCGGCCATCCCGTCGCGCACGACGCCGCCCGGCACCGGGAGGTAGGGACACGTGGCAAGCTGTCCGCGACGCACGTCGACTACCGGGTAGATCTTCCGCCGACCGGTCGCGGCTCGCAGCGCAAGGATCGTGAGGGAACTCACCGTGATGATCGGGACTCCCACTGCAGCCGCGATCGCCTGCGCAGTTGCGATCCCGGCCCGAATCCCCGTGTAGGGTCCCGGCCCGACATCGACTGCGATGAGGTCGAGCTGATTGGGGGTCCAGCCCGCCAGGGCGAAACAGAACTCCATCGCCGGGACGAGAAACCCCACGTGGCCGCGCGGATCGGTGCGCACCGACATCGCTTGCAGCAGCCCGTCCTCGCCGATGGCGACGGACGACGCCGGTGTTGCAGTCTCGATGGCGAGGATCTTCACGCTGTGAGCTCCTGGAGCGGTCGTTCGTCCCATGATCCCATCGGGACGAAGGAAATCCGCCGGGTCGACTCGTCGAGGATATCGATGCGAACCACCAGATGATCCGGCGGGACCCGCGCCGCGATCGCGTCTCCCCACTCGATCACCAGGACTCCGTCTGATGTCTGCGCCGGCAGTTCCAGATCGTCGAATTCCGCGGAGGACCCGAGCCGGTAGACGTCTGCGTGAGTGAATGGAAGAAAGCCCCGGTAGGAGTTCACCAGCACGAACGATGGGCTCACCACGGGCCCCTCAACGCCGAGGCCCTCCGCGATACCCGCAGCAAACATGGTCTTGCCGCAGCCCAGCCTGCCGGCCAGCAACAGCACGTCGCCGGGACGCAGCAGCGCGGCCAGCCGGCGCCCCGCCGCCAGGGTGCCTTCAGGTCCTTCGGTCACCAGCGATACTGGAGAGTCGTTCATTCGAAAAGATCCAATTGGTTCGGTTCTTGCTGCGGAGCTGACAACTCCTCCGCATCGGCGGGATCTGAGGCCGCCTCGGCAGGGGGTGGTGCGTCTACGAGGCGCGAGACGGTGGCGAAGTCCTCCCGCATCTGCTCCAGTACCTGGGCGCTGCCGCGAAGCGCGGCTGCCGGGTGGAAGGTGGGCACCAGGTAGCGATTCCACCACGGATAGGCGGTGCCCCGCAGGCGAGTGATCCCGGTCTCGGTCCGCAGCAGCAACTTCGCAGCGAAGTTGCCGAGCGTTACCACGACCGCAGGATCGACCAACCGCAACTGGGCGCGCAGGTAGTCCTTGCAGGCATCAATCTCATCGGGGCGTGGGTCGCGATTGCCTGGAGGGCGGCACTTGACGACATTTGCGATGTAGACGTCCTTGCGGGCCAGGCCGATCTCACCCAGCAGCCGTTCCAGAATATCGCCGCTTGGACCAACGAACGGAAGACCCTGTTCGTCCTCACGCTGACCGGGACCCTCTCCCACGAACATGACATCCGCGTCTGCCGCTCCCGACCCGAAGACGACACTGAGGCGACCATCCGCGAGCCGGCAGTTCGTGCACCCCTCCGCTACCTCGGCCAGAGTGGAAAGCTCGAGCGCACGTTCCGACGCAGGCGCAGCGGTCATGACTCATCACCTGCCGGTTCCAGTCCCCCGAGTGGTGTTGCAGACCGCACCGCAGACTCGATCGCGCGCCCGACGACTTCGAACGCGGCCTCGCCCATCAGGTCGAGGTCTGCCGTGACCGACCCGCTGGAAACTGCAAACACCGCGTCACCGTCGTAGCGGGTGTGTACGGGGCGAATGCATGCTCCGAGCGCGTCGTGAGCGCGAATACAGAGCCGCTGCAGGTCCACTCTGCGCAGCGCGGCGTCGGTGGCGATCGCCACCAGGGTCGTCTGCTCCATGGTGCTGCGCCGATGCATGGCCTCGAATGGTACGTGGGAACCACCCGTCAGGGGCTCGCCTTCCAGGGTGAAGATATCCCCGCCCGCGTTGAGCACCACCAGGGCCCCCACCGTGGCGGCCCCGACCTCCACCGCGGCAGAGCCGACTCCACCCTTGCGCGCCGCTTCCTCTCCCCGCCACATCCCGATGGTGGCTCCGGTACCGGCACCAACACTCCCGGTTGCCACCGGTTGCCGGGTCCGGGCTGCGTACGCCGCGGCTCCCTCCCTGGGCCCGGGCCGCGCGCTGCCGTCACCCACCATCAGGTCGAAGATGATCGCCGCTGGCACGATCGGCACCACCCACGGATCCTTGGGGTGGCCGCGCCCATCCGCCTCGAGAGCGGTCATCACGCCGTCTGCAGCAGCCAGTCCGTAGGCGCTGCCGCCGGCGAACACGAGGGCCTGGATGGTCTCCACCTTCATCCCGGGTGCCAGGAGTCCGACCTCGCGGGTGCCGGGAGCGGCTCCCCTCAGCTCAACCGCGGTCACGTTCGGCTCCGGAAACGACATCACCGTCACCCCGGTGGCTGCCGTGGGGTCGGTCCAATGCCCGACCTCGACGCCTGTAACGCTGGTGAGCGTGCCATCCTGGATCATGCCCCGCTCCGTTTGTATCGCCGCGGCAGGCGCGGCCCGAAATCGCAGACGATCTCGTAGTTGATCGTGTCGAGGCGATCCGCCCACTCATCTGCGCTGATCGTTTGTGCGCCCTGGGTACCCAGCACCACCACCTCGTCTCCAACCTCGACCGGATCGTCCCCAACGTCGACAACCACCTGGTCCATGGTGACGGTGCCCGCGAAGGGATACCGTCTGCCGCGCACCAGCACCCCGCCACCCTCACTGCTGAGGCGCCGGGCGACACCGTCTGCGTAGCCAATCGGAACCGTGGCAACCGTCGCGTCTTTCGGAAGCGGTCTGGCTCTGCCGTACGAAGGCCGACTGCCGGCCGCCAGCCGGCGCACCAGCGTGACCTCCGACACCACTCGCATGGCTGGTGTCAGGACAACGTGTGACGCCATTTCGGGTGTGGGCCGGAGTCCATAGATCCCGAGCCCGACCCTGACCATGTCGAAGCGAGCCTCGGGGAATTCGAGTGCGCCCGCCGTGTTCGCGGCATGCACGATCGGAGCCCGTACCCCGTCCGGCACTTCGGCAAGGAACGTGGTGAGCCGATTGAGCTGTGACGTGGTGTACCCGGGGTCCTCGTCCGCGACCGCGAAGTGCGTCCACAGGCCCTCCAAATCCAATGCCGGCTCCGCGGCAACCATCTCCACAATCTGGAGAGCCTCACGGTGGGCGGCGCCCACCCGATGCATGCCGCTGTCGAGCTTCACATGAACCGGATGAGGCGCGCTCCCGGCGGCTCGCACCGCAGTCGCCAGTGCGGCAGCGAACTCCTGCCGATAGGCGGTTGCCCGCAGCCGCCACGTGACGAGATCCATCGCATCACCAGGTGCCGGCTCCGAGAGTACGAGGATCGGGGCCTCGATCCCGGCTTCGCGGAGTCGCGCGCCTTCAGAAACCAGCGCGACCGCGAGCCAGGTCGCGCCGCCGGCCAGGGCAGCCTCCGCCACGGGGACATCTCCGTGCCCATAGGCGTCTGCCTTGACGACGGCGCACATCTGAGCTGGCGCGACTTCGGCAGCAATAGCTGCAACGTTGGACGCGACGGCGTCGAGGTCGACCTCGATCCACGAGGGTCTCACCAGGGCTGCACTGTGTGGGGCACCGGCGAATACTAGAAGCCGCGAATCTTCAGGGGACGTTCGGCCCTACTCGTCACGAGCAACATCTGGTGATATCTTGTGAAGGTTTTCACATAGTCAGCTACTAATCAATAGCCAAAGACTGAGAGTTGTCCGAAGATGCGGCTGGAGCTCACCGGAAAGACCGAACTGACGATACGGGCGCTCAACGAATTGAACCGTCGAGGGAGCACCACGGTCACCCGCGGTGAGGACCTCGCCGCCGCACTGGACACCACCAAGAACTACCTCCCCCAGGTGATGTCTCCTCTCGTCTCGCACGGCTGGGTTGCATCCACCGCCGGACCGAGCGGCGGCTATGCCATCGCTACCAGCAGCGACGACATCTCACTCCTGCAGTTGATCGAAGCCGTCGAAGGCCCAGCCGAAGACGGCCAATGTGTACTGAAAGGCACTCCGTGTCCGGATCAAGGGCCTTGCGCTCTGCATGAACCTTGGACTCGAGCACGGAGCGCCCTAATGAACGAACTCGCTGGTACGCCCGTAGCTGAAGTGCACCAGTGAGTTCCAAACAAGGAGGGTAGTGATGCCTAGGAGGTCCACTCGACGAGCGGGACCGGCCCGATACCTTTGGTCCATCGGGATATTGGTCGCCGTTCTGGCACTGGTCGCGGGAGCGTGCAACAACGACGATGGAGGGTCCGGCAGCAATGCCGGGGCCGACATCATTGCTGAGCGTGGCTTCACGGATCAGCAGGTGGAAGCGGCTTTGAAGACCTACATGCCGTCGGGCGAGTGGGATCCGTACATCATGTTTGCGTCGGGTGGTCAATCCGGCCAGATGTTCGCCATTGGTGTCCCGTCGATGCGCTTGTTGAAGAGCATCGCGGTGTTCACCCCCGAACCCTGGCAGGGCTGGGGATATGGCAACGTCGGCACCGAAGAGACGCTCAGATCCGGTGACGTCGACGGCAACGAAATCAACTGGGCAGACACCCACCATCCGGCACTGTCCGAGACGGGTGGCGACTACGACGGTGAGTACATCTTCATCAACGACAAGGCCAACGCCCGGGTAGCGGTAATCGACCTGAGGGACTTCGAGGCGAAGCAAATCGTCAAGAACCCGATCGCCATCGTCGATCACGGTGGGACCAAGGTCACGCCGGACACGGACTGGGTCATCCAGGGTGGTCAGTACGCCACTCCGCATGGATGGGAATACGCACCGGTCGAGCAATACAACGACGTCTACCGGGGCATGGTGACGTTCTGGAAGTTCGATCGTGCCAGCGGACGGATCCTCGAGGATCAGTCGTTCGCCATGGAGCTTCCGCCGTACTGGCAGGACCTGTGTGATGCGGGCAAACTCGTGTCTGATGGCTGGGTCTTCTGCGGTTCGTTCAACACCGAACGCGCCACCGGTGAAGGCGCAGACGGCAGTGGAGAACCGTTTGAGGCCGGCGCATCAGCTCGGGACAACGACTACCTCCATGTCATCAATCTGGAAAAGGCAGCCGAGATCGCGGCAGCCGGCAACACGTTCGACGTCAATGGCTTCCCGGTGGTGGGACTCCAGACATCGATCGATGAAGGCCTGCTGTACTTCGTGCCGGAGCCCAAGAGCCCGCACGGTTCAGACGTTGCCCCCCGGGGCGACTACATCGTGGTATCAGGCAAGCTCGACCCACACGTGACCATCTACTCGTTCGACAAGATCCAGACCGCCATCGCCAATCAGGACTGGGAGCCGGACCCTTACGGGGTTCCGATCCTCAATTTCGACAGCGTCATGCAGGCTCAGGTCGAGGTTGGCCTCGGGCCACTCCATACTGAGTTCGATGCGGACGGGTATGCGTACACCAGCCTGTTCCTGGATAGCACCGTGGCGCGTTGGAGCCTCGGTCCTCCCTACCGCGATGAAGGTTGGAAGCTCGAAGGTGCAGTGCCGGTGCAATACAACATCGGTCACTTGGCGGCGGCCGAAGGTGACACAGTCGACCCGGACGGCAACTTCCTGGTGGCTTTGAACAAGTGGTCGATCGATCGCTTCTTCCCGCCGGGGCCGCTGCTTCCGCAGAACTTGCAGCTCGTCGACATCTCGCAGCCTCCTGACTCGAATCCCGAGACCGGCGGTATGCAGGTGCTCTACGACATGCCGCTCGGGGTTGGTGAGCCGCACTACGCGCAAATCATCAAGGCGGACAAGCTGGCACCCTGGGACGTGTATCCCGAAATCGGATTCGATCCGGCCATCATGGCGGTGGACCCCAATGCACCTACCCAGGGAACTGAGGGGATCACGCGCAACGGCAATCAGGTCGAAATCAAGATGACCGCGATCCGAAGCCACTACACGCCCGATCGAGTCGAGCTCCAGGCAGGAGATGAGGTGACGTGGCATCTCACCAATATCGATACCTCGATCGACGCGACGCATGGGTTCTCAATTCCGGCTTACAACGTCAACCTGAGCCTGGAACCCGGCGAGACGGCGACGGTGAAATTCGTGGCAAATCAGAGCGGGACCTTCCCGTTCTATTGCACCGAGTTCTGCTCGGCGCTGCATCTCGAGATGGCCGGCTACATGCTCGTACAACCGTAGGAGACCGAGAGACGTAATGACGTGGCGCGACCGGATTCTGGGGCCCCGGGTTCCCCGGGAGGAGATGCAGCAGCATGCCGAGCGGTATCGGATACCGACGGCGCTGTTCTCCCTCGCAGCGTTCCTGCTGCTGGTAAGCATCTTCTTGCCCTACTGGACAATGCTCCTGAAGGCACCCCAGTTTCCGGACGGTCTGCGCATTTCTGCCTACGTCAACCGTCTCGAGGGCGACGTTGTCGAACTCGAAGGGCTCAACCACTACGTGGGACTCGGGTCCTTCGACGACGGCGCCGTTCTCGAGCGATCGATTGCGATCGCTGCAGTTCTGGTCCTCGGCGGGCTCCTCGCCGCGGCGATTCTCTTTCACAGCCGGTGGGTGGTTCTGTTCACCCTCCCGGCGTTGCTGTTCCCCCTCGTCTTTGTCGCCGACCTGCAATGGTGGCTGTGGCGCTACGGCCACAACCTCGACTCTTCAGCTCCTTTCGCCGATGCGGTCGGCGAGTTCACCCCGCCCATCTTCGGTACCGCCGCCATCGCCCAATTCGACACGCTGGCTCTGCCTGGATGGGGGTGGGTGCTGGCCGTGCTGGCCTCCGTCATCACCGCTATCGGACTGTGGTATCACCGCAAGGCCTACAAACCGCTCGTAGAGCGGATGACGACGGGGGGCGGCAACGCATGATGAGGCGACTGGCCCTCGTAGCAGCAGGAGCCGCGCTGTTGGCGCCGATCGCGTCCGGTGTTGCCGCCGCCCAAACCGACATCGAACCGAGGGACTTGCAGGCGCTCATCGACACCACTGGAACGGGAGGCGAACTCGTGCTCCCCGCAGGAACGTACTCGGGAGGGGTCGAGATCACGCGACCGCTGACGATACGCGGTCAAGACGGTACCGTGGTCGACGCCTTCGGTGAGAGCACCGTGATCACGGTTGAAGCTCCAGATGTCACCCTCACCAATCTGATCATCCGGAATTCGGGCGACTCCCTCGACCGGGAACACTCCGGTGTCGAGGCCAATGCCCCCCGGGTGACCATTACCAACAACGTTTTCGAGGACGTGCTCTTTGGAGTATTCCTACGCGGAGCTGAGGGGTCCCTCGTTTCGAACAACGAGATCGGCGCCAAGGACCTCGGCCCGGCTCGACGCGGCGACGGCATCCGACTGTGGGAAAGCTCCGGCTCGGTGGTGGAAGGCAACACCGTCGCCCACGGTCGCGATGTTGTCCTGTGGTTCTCCAACGATCTCGTCGTCCAAGACAACGTCATCACTGCGGGCCGGTACGGTCTGCACTTCATGTACTCGGATCAAGCCCTGGTCCAACGCAACGAACTGAGCAAGAACTCGGTCGGCGCGTTCCTCATGTACAGCAAGGATCTGCGGTTCATCGACAATCTGATCGCTGAGAACAATGGCCCCAGCGGCTATGGCATCGGCCTCAAGGACATGGACGGCGTCGTGGCAGAAGGCAACCGCTTCATCGACAACCGCATCGGCCTCTACCTCGACAATTCGCCGGGTGACGTCAACGTGTATCAACAGTTCCGGCGGAATCTATTTGCGTACAACGATGTGGGAATCATGTTCTTGCCTGCTGTGAAACGAAACCAGTTCAGCGAAAACGCATTCATCGACAACGCCGAGCAAGTCGGCATTGCCGGATCGGGACGCTTTGGGGGCAATGATTGGTCGGTTGCCGGCGTGGGCAACTACTGGAGCGATTTCGCCGGGTACGACGCAGACGGCAATGGCATCGGTGACCGGCCGTACCGCCTGGAAGACTTGTACTCCACCATGACGGACGATTACCCCGAACTTCAGTTCTTCACGCAGACCCCGGCAGCAAGGGCAATCGATGCCGCCGCGTTGCTGTTCCCCACCTTGCGCCCCGAACCGAAATTGGAGGACTCGGCGCCGCTCGTTCGCCCGCCACAGATCGCGACAGTCGGCGGCGCGGGAATTCCGACCGGATTGGCGCTTGGGCTGGCGTCGCTGCTGTTGCTTGGCGCCGCCGGGTTGCTGACCGCACTGGCCCTCCGGTCCCCCCGAAGCAAAGGACTGACCGGATGATCCGAATCGAGAGCCTCACCAAGCGCTACGGCAAGACGACCGTCGTCGACGACTTCAACGTCTCGGTTCCGCAGGGCGAAGCGATAGCACTATGGGGACCGAATGGCGCAGGCAAGACCACGGTGGTGCGTTGCATTCTTGGTTTGCTCGAGTTCGAAGGCAACGTGGAAGTTGGCGGCCTCGATGTCCGCAAGTTCGGCAAGTCGACCCGAAGCCAAATGGGCTACGTCGCGCAGCAACTCGCGTTCTACGACGACCTCACCGTCCTCGAAACCCTCGACTTCTCCGCCTCACTTCGTCACTTGCCGACCGAACGGGTCGACGAGGTGCTCGGGTTGGTTGACCTCGGCAGCCACCACGACAAGCGGGTGAGGGAGCTTTCCGGCGGGTTGCGGCAGCGCCTTGGGCTCGCTGCGGCACTCCTGCCCGATCCGCCGGTCCTCCTGCTCGACGAGCCGACCTCCAACCTCGATGCTGCTGCTCGAGAGTCGGCCGTTGCACTGCTCGATGACCTGCGATCACAAGGCCGCACCCTCGTCGTCACGTCTCATCATCTGGAGGAGGTTGGGATGCTGGTGGATCGGGTCATCGCAATGGACGAAGGGCACATCACGGTTGAGTGCCCGCCCGCCGAACTCGCCGAACGACTCGGCCTGCGAGCCTGGCTCCACATCGTCGTCGGCGACGGTCTCCTTGACTCGGCCGTCGACACCCTCACGTCCGACGGGTTCGACGCGCACCGGAACGCGTACGGGGTACTGGTCGAGGTGTCTGCCCAAGGCAAAGGGCCTGCACTGGCAAGCTTGCAGCGCGCGGGTATCGAGGTCCATGATCTGGAGGTCTGGCGATGACCACCGCCGAGGCACGAATCCCCGCGATCTCCGAACGGCCGCAAGCCAGCCTGGTCTTCACCATCGCGCGCAAGGAACTGCGAGATGCCGTGCGCGGGCGCTGGTTCTGGTTCTACGCCGCCGGATTCGCAATCGTCGCCAGCACCCTCGCTATGGTGGCGCTCCCGGGCTCCCAGGTGTCAGGATTTGGGAGCTTTGGTCGGACCGCGGCTTCGCTGGTAGCACTGGTGCAGTTGATCGTGCCGTTGATGGGCCTCACCCTCGGCGCACAGAGCCTGGCCGGCCAGAACGAACGCGGCACGCTTCGGTACCTGCTGAGCCACCCGGTGAGCCGGACTGAGGCGTTTCTCGGCACCTACCTCGGGTTGCTCGCAGCTCTCTTCGCTACCGTCGCAGGTGGATTCGGCACGGCGGGAATCGTCACCGCGATGCGTGGATCGGGCACCAATGCAGGCGCTTTCGTCCGCATCGCGCTGTTGTCCTGGGTGCTCTCAGCCGCCATGCTCGGAGTCGGGATGCTGATCAGCAGCATCGTACGCAAGGGGAGCAGCGCGCTCGGTGTCGCGGTGTTCATCTGGTTGGCGTTGGCGTTCCTGGGAGACCTCGGCATCATGGGGACCGCCGTCGCCACCCGGCTGCCGGCAGAGGCCATATTCGCATCCGCGCTCCTCAACCCGATCGAAGCGTTCCGACTTGCCGCGCTGACTTCGTTCTCAGGGTCACTCGATGTACTCGGCCCGGTTGGGTCCTATGCGATCGACCGATTTGGCGCCGCCCTCGATCCGCTCATCTTCATGGCTCTGATCGTTTGGACAGTTGTCCCCGTCGTGGCCGCGTGGTGGTTCTTCACGCGGCGTAAGGATTTGTGACATGCGCATCAGTTTCCCCCGATCGCAATGGTTTGCCCTGCTCCTCACGGTGTCGCTGCTGGGCGGCCTGGCCGCAGCCTGTGGCAGTGCGGAGGCCGCCGCGGGCCCGCCCGAAATCAAGTACGGCCGTGACATCTGTGTTGAGTGCAACATGGTCATCTCGGAGACGCGGTTCGCGGCGGCCTACCGACTCGATGATGGTAGCGAGATGGCATTCGATGACATCGGTGGCATGCTGAAACACAATCACGAGACCGGCGAGATGACGGGCGTCGTCACCTGGGTGCACGACTTTCAGACTGAGGAGTGGGTGGAAGCCGCTGCGGCGTTTTTCGTGCCGACCCGTTCGGTCGCCACTCCGATGGCGCACGGCATCGTCGCCTTCGCCGATCACTCGCGGGCGATGGAGTTCGCGGCGGGGGTTGACGGCGAGGTCATCGACTGGGATACGGTCTTGCTGCTCCCGATCGTTGATGGTCTCGTCGGCCACCACCACGAAGGCGCCGATGCGGCGGACGGGATGAGCGACGAAGATATTGATCATGACGAAGCCATGGGAAACGACGAAGATATGAACCACATCGAAAACCACGACACGGAGGGTGATGCCTGATGAGGAAGCGACTGACGATCCTGCTGATCGCCGGCGCAGTGATGCTGACCGCCTGCGGCGGCAGCGACAGCGACGACGATGACGGAAGCTCCGGGTCGGAGACAACGGCACCGGCTGCCCCCGCGGGAGATGCGGCTCGTGGCGCAGAACTGTATGTCGGCAGCTGTCAGGCCTGTCACGGCCCCGGTGGCGTTGGGGTTGAAGGACTCGGCAAGCCGTGGGTCGACAGCGTCTTCATCGGCGGCCAGACCGACGATGGCCTGATCGCCTTCATCAGGATCGGACGCCCCACCGATGATCCGGAGAACACCACGGGCATCCTGATGCCGCCCAAAGGCGGCAACCCGGCTCTGAGCGACGAGGACCTCGCAGACATCGTGGCCTACATGCGGACGATCAACTGATCCGATCCGGTCAAGCGAAGGCGTAGCGGGTCAACTCTCGCGCCAACTCCCCCGCGGTCACGGCGCCGCGCGACTTCAGCGCAGCGCCCGCCGCGCTGTGCCAGTAGGCGCCGGAGCGCGCCGCCACCTCCGCATCGAGACCGCGCGCCCACAAGGCACCGATCGCTCCAGACAGGACATCACCCGTCCCTATCGTCGCTAGTTCGGAACCACCCGTCGTTACCAGCCATGCCTCGGCGCCTGCAACCAGCGTTGGGTTGCCCTTCAGGAGGACGGCGGCTCCAGCATCGTCCGGCACGGTCGCGGCACCTGCGACCGTGGCAGGCCGCCCGGTAAGACGCTCGAACTCACCGGCGTGGGGGGTGATCACCGTGGGCGCCTGTCTCGCAGCAAGCACGTCGAGGCCGTCCAGAGCGTTGATGCCGTCCGCGTCGATCAGCAGCGCTCCTGCCCATTCGGCAACGAGTCTTGCCACCAGGCCCTCCTGCTCAGGCCCCAGCCCTGGGCCCAACACCATCACGTCGTACCGCCCCGCCTGATTGAGAATCGATGGGGCGTCCGCTGCGACGAAGCGATCCCCCTCGCCGACTGGTTTCGTCATGATGTCCGGCCAGGTGGCGTAGCCGGGGGCGAGGGCACCGGGAACAACCAAGGCCACCGCACCCGCACCCATGGACAGCGCACCTTGTGCCGCCAGCAGCGGGGCCCCCGACATTCCGGGCGCGCCGCCAACCACCGCAACCGAGCCCGCAGTCCACTTGTGGGTAGTACGGCTCCGGTCGGGTCGCGGCGCGTCCGCCGCCTCGCAGACCCGATAGACCGGATCACCGCCCTGCAGGCCGATGTCGAGGACGGATACCTCTCCGCAGATGTCCGGGCCCCGGCCCAGCAGGTGGCCCGGCTTGAGGGAATGGAATGTCACGGTTCGGGCGGCCGCGAAAGCTCGCCCGGTGATCCGTCCCGAGTCGGCATCGAGTCCGCTCGGTACATCGATTGCCAGCGTGGTCGTGTCGAGATCCATCCACGCGGTCGCCGGAGCCGGTAGCTCACCGCGGAACCCTACGCCGAACAGTGCATCGATCAGGAGGTCGGCCGGTCGAGGTGCGTCCAGTTGGGTGATGCAGACGTCGGCTGCGGCCGCCCGTTCGGCTGCCGTCGCCGCCACGACCCGGGACCGCGGCGGACCCAACGCGTACACCGTCACCTGCGCCCCGCGAGCGGCGAGATAGCGCGCCGCAACATAACCGTCACCGCCGTTGTTGCCGGTGCCGGCGAGGACCGCTACCCGCGTTCCGTACCCTGCCCCCATCTCCACCGCGCCCAGCGCCACCCCGAAGCCGGCGCGATCCATGAGCACATCGACGCTCGTATCTGCCGTAGCGTCGAGGCGCCTGGATTCTGCGACATCGAGTACCGGCCTCACCGGCCCATTCTCGCCGCTTGTGTCGCGGCACCAAAGCCGGCCATGCCTCGACCCCTCAGTCGGACAGCGACATCGTGAAGACCAGCGCCGAGTCGTCTGTGTGAGTGATCGTCACCAATACCCTCGTCACCCCGATCATTTCGGCCCTGCGGAGTGCGGTTCCGGAAAGGTTGACCCGGGGGGCGCCTCCCCCGGTGATCTCGACATCCTTCCAGTGGATCCGGCGCCAACCTGCCCCCAGGCTCTTCATCACTGCTTCCTTGCCTGCGAATCGAGCCGCAAGCCGCGCCGAAGGATCCGGGTAGCGATGGGCATAGGTCCACTCGTGGTCGGTGAAGCACCGATCCTTGAACCGTTCGCCATACTTGCGGTACAGGTACCGCACCCGGTCGATTTCGGCGAGGTCGACCCCGAGCCCGACGATATTCATCCCGGCAATCTAGGGGGTTGGCTCACTCCACCGTGACGCTCTTGGCAAGATTCCGGGGTTGATCGATGTCGTTCCCACGTAGCCGGGCCACGTGATAGGCCATCAGCTGGAGAGGAATCACTGCGGTGACAGGTGACAAGAGGTCGTCTGCCCGAGGGATCGTCAGTACCTGATCCACGTGCTTCCCGATGTTGACATCGTCCTCATAGGCGATTGCAATAACCCTGCCGCCGCGCGCCTTGACTTCCTGCACTGCAGAAATGGTCTTGTCGTAGACCGCTTGCTGGGTCAATACAACGACCACCGGCGTGTCCTCCGTCACGAGCGCGAGGGTCCCATGTTTCAATTCCCCTGCCGGCATCGCCTCGGAGTGCACGTAGCTGATCTCCTTGAGCTTCAGCGACCCCTCGGTGGCGACGGCGTAGTCGAGCCCGCGTCCGATGAAGTAGATGTCGTCCGCTGCGACCAGCGCCTCCGCCGCAGCTAACACGCGGGATTCGTGCTCGAGAATGTCCTCTGCCTGACCCGGGAGCTGGTGGAGTCCGTGCACCACGCGACGAGTGAGCTCGGCATCCACGACACCGCGTGCCTGCCCAATGCGCAGTGCAAGCAGGTACTGCCCGATGAGCATCGCTAGGTACGCCTTGGTCGAAGCAACCGAGATCTCCGGCCCTGCCCTGGTGTAGAGAACGTCGTCCGCCTCGCGCGACAGCGTCGAGCCCACCACGTTGGTGAGCGCCAGCATGCGCGATCCTCGCTCCTGAGCGAGGCGGGCGGCAGCCAGGGTGTCCGCGGTCTCTCCCGACTGGCTGATCGCAACCGTCAGCGCAGCAGGAGTGATGAGCGGGTCCGAGTAGCGGAGCTCATGGGCATACTCAACAGACGTCGGGATCCGCAGCAGCCGTTGGAAGATCTCTTTTCCCACCAGTCCCGCGTGGAATGCGGTACCGCAGGCCGTGATCCAGATCTGCTCCAGGTCGCGGGCATACCGGTCATCGAAGCACACACCCTCCAGCTGGGCTACGCCGGCTTCGTCGAGACGCCCTGCCACTGTTTCTGTGATCACTGCCGGCTGCTCGTGAATCTCCTTCAGCATGAAGTGTTCGTAGCCGCCCTTTTCTGCCTGAGTAGCGTCCCAGTCAACGCGCAGTACATCGCGCTCCACTACGCCGCCCTCGATCTTCTCGACGGTCGCTCCGTCCTCGGTGACGACCACCAGCTCGCCGTCTTCGATGATGAGGAAATCGCGAGTGTGGTGCAGCACGGCCGGGATGTCGGATGCAATGAAGGTCTCCCCCGGTGCCAGGCCCACCACAAGCGGGCTGATGCGCCGAACCGCAACGATCGTGCCTGGCTCTTCAACACTCATCACCACCAACGCGTAAGCGCCTTCGGCCTGGGCGACCGCGGCGCGCACTGCCGCCACGAGGTCTCCTTCGAAGGCAATGGCCACCAGGTGGGCAAGGATTTCGGTGTCGGTTTCCGAAGCGAACTCGTGTCCGCCCGCCTGCAGACCTTCCCTCAGTACCGCGAAGTTCTCGATGATCCCATTGTGGACCACCACGAATCGGCCGGAAGGGTCGGTGTGGGGATGGGCATTGGCATCGCTGGGCGCTCCATGTGTCGCCCAACGCGTGTGCCCGATTCCGACGTTCCCTGCGAGTGGGTCGCCGTCGAGCAGCGTCGCCAGCCGATCGATCTTGCCTTCTGCCTTGCGGACTTCGATGAGCCCATTGGCGACTGCAACCCCTGCGGAGTCATACCCGCGGTATTCCAGGCGCTTCAGTCCATCTAACAGCAACGGTGCTGCCGGACGTGGCCCTACGTATCCCATGATTCCGCACATGCGCGAACCTCCGATGTTCGGGACCGGAGGCGAGAAGCAAAGCCGAGGCTCTGCCTCACAGCGGAGCGACTTCTGTTCCGGAAGTCACCTTCCGGGTTTGTTTCGCTCCGTGACGACCGTGAGTGGCCGAGAGGGCATCCGCCGACAATTCGATGACCCTCTTCCTCGTCACCTCGCCGTAGCGAGGGCTGGCGCTGAAGTGGGATGCTCCGGTCGACGTTGAGTTGTACTTGAAGAGCTTAGGACTGTTCTTCGGTTGAAGCGTCGTGTCAGCTGAGTTCGTTGGTCACCACTGCCGCCAGCTCGTCTGCCACCTCTTGTGCGGCTGGCGCTGGCCGCCTCCACCATTACCCGGACCAGCGGTTCGGTGCCACTGGCCCTTACCAGGACCCTGCCGTCATCTCCGAGTCGGCTTTCGGCAGCCTCCACTGCTGCCCAGACCTTCATCGCGTCTTCGAGCTCGACCCGATCGGCCACCGTCACGTTCTCCAGCACCTGCGGGTATTCGGTCATCACTGTTCGCAACTCCGTGAGCGGCTTGCCGGTCGCGGCCACGACGGCCGCGAGTTGGAGCGCCGACCTGAGCCCATCGCCGGTGGAGCGGTCGGACAACACGATGTGACCGGATTGTTCGCCGCCGAGTTCGGCCCGAGAGCGTCGCATCTCCTCGAGGACGTACCGGTCACCTACCTTGGTCTCGAGCACCTCGATCCCAAGGCCCTCCATCGCTCGTCGGAATCCGAGGTTGGCCATGACCGTGGTCACGACGGTGTCATTCTTCAGTTCTCCGATTTCCTTGAGGTGCTTGGCGAAGACCGCGATCAGCACGTCACCATTGGCGGGTTGCCCTGACTCGTCGACCGCGATCAGCCGGTCGGCGTCACCGTCGAACGACAGCCCGATCCTGCCCTTCACGCGGGAAGCGAGGTACTCCGGGTGGGTTGCGCCGCATCCGTCGTTGATGTTGGTGCCATCCGGCACGTCGGCATGCACCTCTACCGTCGCGCCGAGCCGCTCGAGTAGTTGCGGTGCCGACTCGAATGCCGCGCCGTTGGCGCAGTCGAGCACGAACTCCATGCCGCGCAGGCTGTAGTTGAACCCCGCAGCCAACCGATCGACGTAGCGCGACACTGCGTCCTGCATCTGCACCTGGATCCCGACCGCGACACCCCCCGGACTGCGGTAGGGCTCTCCCTCGATCACTCTGGCTTCGATGGCCGCTTCCTGCTGATCTGGCAGCTTTGCCCCATCAGGTCCGAGGAATTTGATCCCGTTGTCTTCAGCCGGATTGTGCGACGCACTCACCATTACGCCGTAGGCGCCGCCTGCGTCGCGAGCGATGCGGGAAACGGCTCCCACCGGAATGATGCCCAGATCGACTGTATCGACGCCAACAGAGTTGAACCCGGCGTGCAGCGCGGAAGCGAGCATGGGCCCGGAGCGACGGGTGTCTCGCCCGATGAGTACCGAGCCGGCCAGCCCCTCACCTGCGGCCCGGCCCAGATCGAAGGCCAGCTGTGCCGTCAGCTCGGTGTTCGCGCGTCCGCGTACTCCGTCGGTACCAAAGAGACGCTGTCTGGGCAAGGAAACCTCTGCTTCTACGATCGGCCGCAGGAGCCGTGGCGCGGCGCCCGGCACAAGGCGATGTCAGCGTTTGGTGAACTGTGGAGCACGCCGGGCCTTGCGGAGGCCGTACTTCTTGCGCTCGACACGCCGGGCATCCCTGCGGAGGTAGCCCTCCTTCTTGAGCGTCGTGCGAAGCTCTGGATCGATCTCGACGAGCGCCCGGGCAATGCCGAGTCGCAGCGCATCGGATTGGCCGGTGAACCCGCCGCCTTCGATCTTGGCATGGACGTCGTAGTTGCCTTCGACCTCGGCAGTCCTCACGGGTGCAAGCACTCTGAGCCGGAACGCCATCTCAGGGAAGTACTCCTCCAGGCTCTTGCCGTTGAGCACCATGCGGCCGGTGCCTTCATAGAGACGCACGCGTGCCACCGAACTCTTGCGGCGGCCGGTGGCTTGAACGAGCGGTTTTGCCATCAGGCCTGGACCTTTCGTGCGACGGGGTGGGAACGGGGTTGTTGGGCAGTATGCGGATGGTCTGGTCCGGCATACACCTTGAGTTTCGACAGCGTGGCGCGGCCCAACTTGTTCTTCGGAATCATGCCCTTGACTGCGATCTCGATAATGCGCTCTGGGTGCTTCTCACGCATCTCTCCGAGGGAGAGTTCGCTCAGACCGCCGGGGTAGCCGGAGTGGCGGTAGTACATCTTGGCCACCTCCTTGTTCCCGGTGACGGCGACCTTCTCCGCGTTGACGACGATGACGTGGTCGCCAACATCGACATGCGGCGCCCAAATCGGCTTGTGCTTGCCGCGCAGCAATTGGGCGACCTGCGAGGCGAGCCGGCCCAGCGGCACATCGGTGGCATCAACAACGAGCCATTCCCGGTTGACGTCACCGGGCTTAGGCGTGTAGGTCTTCTGAAGCTTGGGTTTCATGCGAGCATCCTGAAGCAGGTTGGACACAAAGGAACCCCCGGAGCACCGGGAGCGAAGCCGCATGGTACCGCCAACCGGGGAGAAACTCCAACTCACAGCACCGGCCGGCCCGGACAGGCGATAGGCTGCCGCCATGATGTCGCCGCCGACGCTGGATGCCATCCAAGCTGCTCGAGTCCGCGGTGCGGATCTCGTCCTGACCACGCCGTTGATGGAAACCACGTCGCTCACCCATCAGGTCGGTCGGCGAGTGATCCTGAAAGCGGAGAACCTACAGCGAGCCGGTTCATTCAAGGTGCGGGGTGCGCTGAGCGCCTTGTCGCTGCTCACCGAAGCCCAGCGTGGCCGGGGGGTGGTCGCGGCGTCTGCCGGCAATCACGCCCAGGGGGTGGCGCTCGCCGCATCACACCTGGGGATCGCCGCGACCGTCTTCATGCCCGTTGGCGCCTCGATTCCGAAGGTCGCCGCGACAAGGGCGTACGGCGCCGCGATACGTCTGGAGGGGGCAGACCTGGGCGAGGCGGTGGATGAGGCCACCGCCTTCGCGACCGAGACCGGTGCCCGATTCATCCACCCTTACGACGACCCGGCGATCATCGCGGGGCAGGGCACGCTGGGGCTCGAACTCGTCGAGCAATTGAACGAGCCCGCCGCGACGTTCGTGATTCCGGTCGGAGGCGGCGGCTTGATCGCGGGTACTGCGCTGGCCATCAAGAGCCACCACCCCGACTCCCGAGTCGTCGGCGTGCAATCGAGCGCGGTCCCGGCTTACCTCGAGAGCCGGCGGGCAGGTGCGCCGACCACAGTCCCGGTGCAAACGACCGTCGCGGACGGTATCGCGGTAGGTCGGCCGAGTGCTATCGCCTTCTCGCTGATCGAACAGCATGTCGATGACATCGTCGCCGTCGACGACCCGCCCGTGACTGAGGCCGTCGCGCTCCTGCTCGAACGCGCCAAACTGCTCGTCGAACCTTCGGGGGCGGTCGGAATGGCTGCCATCCTGGAGGGCAAGGTTCCTGGAGACGGTCCCGTGGTTGCCGTGCTGTCCGGAGGCAATATCGACCTGCTCCTGCTCGACTCGCTCGTCCGATACGGCCAGGAATCAAGAGGCAGGTTTGCCGCATTCAACGTCCATGTGCCCGACCAGCCCGGTCAGCTAGCCCGGGTGCTCACCATGATCGGTGACTCCGGCGCCAACGTGCTGTCCGTCGAGCACCATCGCGAAGGGGCAGGGCTGCCCTACGGTGTCGTAGGAATCCAGATCTCCATCGCGACTCGCAGCCACGAGCACCAGGAGCAGCTCCGCGAGACGCTCGAGGCTCAGGGAATTGCGCTCGTTCCGAATCCCGGGTCCCCATCACTTCAGTCGTAATCCACTCCGACCAGGGTCAAACCACGAGATGGAGCCGCACCCCTGCCTTGCCTGCGATCGTGCGTGTCGAGGATTTCGGCGACCCTGTCTGCACTGATGACCCCCCTGCCGACATCCACACTCGCCGCAACAATCGAGCGAACCATCTGGTGACAGAACGAACTCGCGTGCACGTCGAGCACCACGAGGTCGCCCGGCCGTGGCTTCCATTCCAAGGAGCACAGTTCCCTCACCGTGCCACGGCCCTTTGCCTTCTTGCAGAACGCGGCGAAGTCGTGCACCCCGACCAGCGGTTCGATCGCCCGATTCATCTCCTCGGCATCCAGGGACACGGTGAGGTGCCACGAGGTGCGAGCAAGGAACGGGTCGGGAGCCTCCCGGTTCAAGACCTGGTAGCGATACCGGCGGCCCGTGGCGCTGTGTCTTGCGTGGAAGTCATCGCCGACGGCCGAGAAGGACAGCACCGCAATGGCAGGCCCGAGACGGCGGTTGAGCGAACGCATCAGCCGGAAGGTGTCCACCTCAGCGGCGCTCTCGAAACTGACCACCTGGCCGGTGGCGTGCACGCCCTTATCGGTGCGACCTGCTACGAACGTGTCCACCTCGCCGACCCAGGGTTCCATGGCGTCCTCGAGCGCGGCTTGCACGGTGGGTACGTTGGGCTGGGTGGCATAGCCGTGGAACCCGGTTCCGTCGTACGCGAGATCCATCCGGTAGGTAGTCACAACCGCTCTCGACCTCAGATGAAGCCGCGGCCCAGGATCGAGGCAATGATCACCCAGGCAACGAAGGCAAGGGCCGCGCTCGCAGTAGACAGGCCGAGACTGAGACCGGACTCGTACCGAACCCCATGCGCCACGATTGCCAGAAACCAGAGGCCACCCAAGATGATGGCAAGCATGCCGTTGGGGGTGATGAGTCTGGTGAAAAGCACCAGCAGCAGGGTTGGGTAAGCGAAGCCGACGATGCGCAGCGTCATCGCGTAGTTGCCAGACCCCTGGAAGAAGAACTTTGCGATCGCCCACGTCAAGGCCGCGTATGCCAGCCAGAAGACAAGGGCATTGAAGATCGAAGCGAACAGCACCTCCAGGCTGCCGATGGAACGGGTAACGCCGAGCAGGCTCCAGCCGAGGCCCAACAGGATCAAGAACCGGGTGACGACGACGAACACCAGCGCATCGCCCGTGGCGCGGTCGTTGAAGTCCATCCAGACGAACGCATCGCGGTCGAGGCGCATCGCCTGCAGGAGACGCTTCAGAGCTTCACCCATCGGGTTCCCGTCCGTCGAAGTGAGGTGTTGGCTGAGCTTACCGACCACGAGCCGACCCGGGTCGCCGCCGACGACTCGTTCGGCCGGCGAGCGCGTAGCCCATCTTGAGTTGGCGTCACAAGTGCTATTGGCATCCGGGTGTCGACGCTGAGTATTCTCCGACCAAGTCGAGAAGGGGAGAATGGTCCATGAAGGGATCTAAACGCGGCGTGTTTCGCACGCTGCTCGTGCTGGGGGTACTCGCACTCCTGGCTTCGTTGCTGACCGCGCCGGCAACAGCGGGCAAGGACGACAACAACGGTAGCGGTGCCGAGAACTCGCGCAAGGTGGAGTTGCGCATCCTCGCGATCAACGATTTCCACGGCAACATCGCGACATCATCCGGCTCGTTCGGCGGGACCGGCAGGGCGGACTACCTGTCGACCAACGTGAATGCCGCCAGAGCCGGAGCAGACAACTCGATCTTCGTTTCCGCAGGCGACCTCATCGGAGCCTCTCCGCTGATTTCTGCCCTGTTCCACGACGAACCCACCATCGAGGCGATGAACCTGATGGGCCTCGATATCAACGGAGTGGGTAACCACGAGTTCGACGAAGGTCCAGCCGAACTGCTGCGGATGCAGTACGGCGGTTCTCACCCGGATGACGGCGACCTCGACGGCACGCCATTCCTGGGTGCCGACTTCGAGTTCCTGGCTGCGAACGTGAATGTCGACGCGACGGGAGACACGATCTTCCCTTCGTACACGATCAAGAACTACCAGGGCGTACGGGTCGCCTTCATTGGCATGACGCTCGAAGGCACGCCAACGATCGTCACTCCAAGCGGCGTCGCGGGTCTCACCTTCCATGACGAAGCAGACACTGTGAACGCGCTGATTCCCGAGCTGCAGAAGAAGAACATCGAGGCCATCGTCGTGCTGCTGCACGAGGGCGGGTCGTCGAACGGTGGTCCGCAGGACTGCGGTGACGGCCTGGTAGGGCCTGTCGCCGAGATCGTGCCTCGCATGGACGATGCCGTCGACTTGGTCATCGCCGGTCACACCAACGACGAGTTCATCTGCGAGATCGACGGCAAGTGGGTCACCATGGCAGACACGCGAGGGCGCCTGTTTACGCAGATCGACGTCGAACTGAACCGGGTCACCAAGGACCTGACGGTGACTGCCATCAACAACATGTCCAACCTGCAGGGCGGCGTAACACCGGATCCCGCGGTGACGGCGCTGATCGACAAGTACGACGCACTGTCTGCCCCGCTGGCCAACACCGTCATCGGCACGACGACGACCGATATCACCCGCACCCCCAATAGTGCGGGCGAGTCGGCACTCGGTGACATCATCGCGGACGCCCAACTCGAGGCGACCGCGCCTGCCGGGTTCGGCGAAGCAGTTGTGGCCTTCATGAACCCCGGTGGCATTCGAGCCAGCATCGACTTCGTATCGAGCGGGCCGGAGGCGGACGGTGAGTTCACCTTCGGCGAGGCGTTCGGCGTCCAGCCGTTCGGCAACAGCCTGGTGACGATGACGCTGACCGGCGAGCAGATCGACACGTTGCTCGAGCAGCAGTGGGTCGGTCAGACGTCACCCCGGATCTTGCAGGTTTCGGATGGGTTCACCTACGAGTGGAGCGCGGCGGCAGCCGACGGAAGTCGCGTTGACCCCGCTTCCATCAAGATCGGTGGCGTTACCGTCGTTCCGGGTACGGGGTACCGGGTCACGGTCAACAGCTTCCTGGCAGACGGCGGGGACAACTTCACTGTGCTGGTCGATGGCACCGACCGGCTCGGGGGTGAAGTGGACCTCGATGCACTGGTCACCTACTTCGGCGCCCACTCGCCGGTGGCCCCAGGCCCGCAGGACCGGATCGTCCGGCTTCCGTAGCGATAGCAACTGAAGAGCAATAGATGGGGGCGCCCGGACACCGGGCGCCCCCATCGCGTGCCCGCCCTTCCGAGGTGCCGTAGAGTTCGCACCATCAGCTTCCTGCTAAGTTCCCGCGAGAACTGGCAGCACACACGCCGAGGAGTCCCCAACAGTGCCCATCTCACGTCTCCTGCTTGTGACGATCGGGGTCCTGGTCGTCCTGAGCGCCGCGTGCTCGGCGCCGGCGCCAACCTTCGAAGAGGAGTTCAGCGGCGTCACCGGCGTCGTGCTGAACAGCGGAGACGGGAGCGTCTCGATCGTCGGCACCTCGCGAGACAACGTGATCGTCTCTGCAGAAGCCTCCTTCTCAGATACAGAGCAATTCGACGTACGGGTCGAAGACGGCCTTCTGGTCATCGAGCACGACTGCGGCGAAGCCTCGTCCTGCACCGTGGACTATCAGGTGACGGTTCCAGAAACCACCGGGGTCGAGGTCACGACAGCAGGCGGCAACGTTTCAGTGTCTGACGTGAAGGCAGGCGTCGGCGTGACCACCGAAACCGGCGACATCTTCGTCCGCAGGGTGGAGGGCGACATCGTGGCGAGCACGACCTCCGGCCTGATGACCGGGACCCAGAACCGTTCGCGGGTCGCTTCGTTCACCTCACAGGAGAGCGAGATCAGTGTCTCGTTCGATGAGGTGATCGATACCCTGCGGGCCGAAACGGGAGAGGGCGACGTCACGGCGCAGCTGACGGGGGGTCCGTATGCGCTCGAGGTCGAAACCGGGTCCGGTTCCGTCGACGTCAACATCGACGTGGTGGATGACGCAGACAATCGGGCCGCCATTCGCACCGGCAAGGGCGACATCAAGATCTTCCAGAATTAGCCTCAGGGCGTTCCTACCCGGATAGGCGGCCGCCGCGTCCTGCAGCCTTGTCCACCATGCGGAGCAGGGACGGTTCAGCAGACAGCTCCGCTACGTCGGCGAACGGAACCCAGCGAGCTGCCTTGACCTCGTCCGGCGCCGGATTCAGCTTGCCATCGCCGGCACAGAACAAGAAGCGAAGGTCGAAGTGGCGGTGGTGCGGCTCTCCTTTGCCAGACGGGATCGGATGGATGTCGATGTCGAGCAGCTCCGCGGCCGTGGATACCAGCTCGATCCCAGTTTCCTCGGCCACCTCACGCCTGGCTGCCGCGACCGCCGAAGCATCCTCGGGATCGATGTGGCCCCCCGGCTGCAGCCATCGATCGAGCCGGCTGTGATGCACCAGCAGCACCGACCCACCATCGGGCGATAGGACCCAGCCGGATGCCGTGAAGTGCCCCGGTTCGAACGAATACCGGGAGAACGGATCAGCCTGGTCTGCGACCAGCAACAACATCTCGGCAAGCGCGCGGTCCTCGGAATCTTGCGGCTCGAACCGATCGAGCAGACGAAGCACGTCGTAGCGACGTGCCGCAGTCGTCATCGGCAGCACATGGAATCGGTCGGCACCCGGAAGGTGGGGCGGGGCAAACTACCCGAGACCGCCAGTCAGATCAGCTCGATCTTGGCCATCTCGGCGCCGTCGCCACGTCGCGGGCCGAGCTTCACGATCCGGGTATAGCCACCCGGGCGATCGACATAGCGGGGGCCAACATCATCGAACAGCTTGGTGACAACCTCAGTGTTCGGGATCTTGCGCAGCACCATGCGCCGGTTGTGGAGGTCGCCGACGCCCGCCTTCGTGATGATCTTCTCGACGTACGGCCGCAAGAGCTTCGCCTTGGCAACCGTGGTAGTGACCTCTTCCTCGTCAATGAGCGACGCGGCGAGGTTCGAGAGGATCTTGCGCTGGTGCGCAGGGCTCCCACCGAGGCGGGGTCCCTTCTTCGGCTTCGGCATCAGATCTCTCGCTCTCCACCCTCGCTGTCGGCAGAGGCCCGCAGAGAAAGCCCCAGCTCATCGAGCTTGGCGGTAACTTCCTCGAGGCTCTTCTGGCCGAAGTTGGTGATGTTGAGAAGGTCCTCTTCGGACTTCTCCACCAGTTCACCCACCGTTTGGATCTGGGCGCGGCGCAAGCAGTTCCGGGGCCGCTCAGACAGGTCGAGCGCCTCGATCGGAAGGTCGAGGTCGGGCGACGAAGACTCTGCCTCGACGACGTCGCCGAGTTCGAGCCCGATGCCGTCGTCCATGTCTGCGAACATCCCGAGTAGCTCGCGAAGCGTCTTGCCTGCTGAGGACAACGCCTCGCTAGGAGTGAGGGAGCCGTCCGTCTCGACATCGAGAATCAGCTTGTCGAAGTTGGTCATCTGCCCGACCTGGGTGGAGTCGACCTTGTATGACACCTTGCGCACCGGCGAGAAGATCGAGTCGATCGGAATGACCCCGATGGTGTCGCTCTTCTTGTTGCGATCGGCACTGCGATACCCGACACCACGCTCTGCCGTGAGTTCGACCTCCAGCTTGCCGCTGGACGACATCGCTGCCAGGTGGAGGTCCCCATTGACGACCTCCACGCCCGCCGGCAGTTTGAGCGATGCTGCGGTCACATCCTGCTTGCCCTTGGCAGACAGATACAGCGTTTGAGCTTCCTCACTGTCGATCTGAAGCACGACCTGCTTGAGGTTGAGGATGAAGTCGACGACGTCCTCGACAACGCCCGGCATCGTCGAGAACTCGTGTTGGACTCCGTCGATCCGCACGGATGTGATGGCGGCACCCGGGATGCGCGCTAGCAAGGTCCGCCGCAGCGTGTTGCCGAGCGTGTAGCCGAATCCCGGCTCGAGCGGTTCGACGACGAACCGCGACCGCACGTCGGCGACGATGTCTTCTTCGATAGTTGGGCGCTGAACAATGAGCACTTGCGCTCCCCTGGATACTCGGCGGGTGTTGCTGGTCTAGTTGGTCTACTTCGAGTACAGCTCGACCACGAGCTGTTCTTGAATCTGGGTATCGATCTGTTCCCGGCTCGGGAGTGTGATGACGGTGATCCGACGCTCGGAGGTGTCGATCTCGAGCCATTCCACCGCAGGGCGATCGATTGTATCGAGCGCCTGCTGGATCGGGAACAATTCCTCGCTCCGCTCCTTCACCGTGATCACGTCGCCGTCGCGCACCTGGTAGGACGGAATGTCCACTTTGCGCCCGTTGACGAGAAAGTGGCCGTGGTTGACGAGCTGGCGGGCTTGGGGACGGGTACGAGCCATCCCGGAGCGGAATACGACATTGTCGAGCCTCGACTCGAGGATGCGCAGCAGGTTGGTACCGGTGATGCCACCTTGCCGATTGGCTTCCTTGTAGTAGCGCCGGAACTGCTTCTCGAGCACGCCGTAGATGTGACGGACTTTCTGCTTCTCGCGCAGCTGGATCTGGTACTGCGACTCGCGGATCCGGCCCCGGCCGTGTTCACCGGGCGGGTAGGGCCGACGGTCGTAGTACTTCGCCTTGTTCTCGTCCAGCAGCTGACGAGCGCGGCGGCTGACCTTGGTGCGGGGACCGGTATACCGAGCCATCGCTAACGCCCCTTCCGTTTCTTGGGGCGACAGCCGTTGTGCGGAATCGGTGTGACATCCTTGATGCCTGTGATCTCGATGCCCATGTTCTGCATGGTGCGAATGGCGGTTTCACGGCCGGAGCCTGAGCCGCGAACGATCACATCGAGCTTACGGATTCCCATCTCGCCTGCCTTGCGGGCCGCTTGTTCGGCCGCAACCTGCGCGGCGTAGGGCGTCGACTTGCGCGAGCCCTTGAATCCGACGGATCCACCGGACGTCCAGCCGACCACCCCACCATCCTGGTCGGTGATGGTGATGATGGTGTTGTTGAAACTGGCTTTGATGTGCGCCTGCCCGTGAGGGATGTTGCGCTTGACGCGTCTGCGACGCGATGTCTGCTGTGCCACTTGACCTCTCCGCGACCGTTAGTGCTTGGCGACTTGCTTCTTCCCCGCGATGGGCACTCGTTTGCCCTTGCGGGTCCGGGCGTTGGTATGGGTCCTCTGGCCCCGCACCGGCATTCCCCGCCTGTGGCGGAGCCCCTGGTAACACCCGATTTCGACCTTGCGCTTGATGTTCTGCGCGATGTCACGGCGCAGGTCACCTTCGACCTTGTAGTTGGCTTCGATGAATTGCCGAATCTGCACGACCTCGGCATCTGTGAGGTCCCGCACCTGGGTGTCTACGTCGATCTCGAGCGCACCCAGAATCTCGTTCGAGCGCGACCGGCCCACTCCGAATATGTAGGTGAGGCCCACCTCGACCCGCTTGTCTCTCGGAAGATCGGTTCCGGCAATTCGAGCCATGTTCGACTACCCCTGACGCTGCTTGTGTCGCGGATTCGGGCAGATCACCCAGACGCGGCCGTGGCGCCGGATGATCCGGCACTTCTCGCACATCTTCTTGGTGGAAGCTGAAACCTTCATACTGCCCTGTTGAACTGTGAATTTGTCCCGACTACCGGGCGTTTTGTGGCGCACGGCGGCCGGTGCCGACGCTGCTTCGCTGCAACAAACCGGCTTGGGGGTGGCTCGAGGGACGGCATCACGGGTGGGCGAGCCATTCATCTGTTTTTGCCACACGAAATACCGGCCCGGACCTGGGCCGGAACGGGGATATTACGCCATATCTCACGCCAACGCCAAATCATCTTGACCCAGAGCGTCGGCGCCGTCGTAACAACAACGCAGTCGAGTGCAGTGCCTACCCGACCAACACAGGCTCGGGCAGCGTCAACACCTGCGAGCCTTCTGCCGTCAGGGCCACGGTGTGCTCGAAATGGGCAGACAGGCTGCCGTCTGCAGTTACGACGGTCCAGCCGTCCGCGAGGATTCGAGTCCCCTCGCCACCGAGATTGAACATCGGCTCGATGGCGAGTGCCATGCCGGTCTTCAGCTTGAGGCCTCTCCCCCGCTTGCCGTAGTTGGGCACGTTCGGCGCTTCGTGCATCTGGCGTCCAATCCCGTGGCCGATGTACTCACGTACCACCCCGTACCCATGGGGGGTTGCCGTCCCTTCAATGGCGGCGCCGATACTGCCGAGCCGATTCCCGGCGATCGTCTGGTTGATACCGTTCCAGAGTGCTTGCTCGGTCACTTCGATGAGTTGAGTGACCTGAGGCGGGACCTCGCCGATCGCCATCGTGAAGGCAGCATCGCCATGCCAGCCTTCGTAGATCGCTCCAGCGTCAATAGAGAGGATGTCGCCCTCACGAAGCCGGTAGTCGTCCGGAATGCCGTGAACAATCACGTGGTTGGGCGAAGCACAGATCGTTGCCGGGTAGCCGTGATAGCCCAGGAACGAGGAGCGACATTCACGCTCACGCAGCACATCGGCAGCAACGGCGTCGAGCTCCTTCATCGAAACACCGGGGGCGGCGGCGTCACGCACCGCCTGGTGCATGGCAGCCACGGCCCGGCCTGCGATCGCCATCTTCTCGAAGTCGGCGGCCTGCTTCATCGTGATGATCTTGGAGTCGTTCATGCCGGCTGCGTCGCCAGGGTTGTCGCCACGTTGGCGAACACCTCTGCGATCGTCCCAACCCCGTCGACCACCATCACCGGCACTCCGTGGTCGGGGTACCAGGCGGCTAGTGGTTCGGTTTCGGCGCGGTACACGTCGAGCCTTCTCCGGATCGTCGCCTCGTTGTCGTCGGCTCTGCCCAGCTCCTCTGCCCTTGCGAGCAGCCGTGTGATCAACACATCGTCTGCCACCTCGAGCAACACGGCAATCTCGAGCGCGTCGGATCCTGCTTCAGCGGCAAGCGCTGCCGCCTGCACCGTGTTGCGGGGAAATCCGTCGAGCAGATAGCCGCACGCGGCGTCTTCCCGACTCAGCCGCTCCGCCACCATCGCAACCACCAGGTCGTCGGGAACCAGGTCTCCCTTTTCCATGATGGCGGCGGCTTCCAGGCCGAGCGGCGTTGCATCCACCACGTTCTGCCGCAACATCTCTCCGGTGGAGATGTGGGGAACGCCGATCGCGGTGGCGACCATCGCGGCCTGCGTTCCTTTGCCGGCTCCGGGAGGTCCGAGAAGAAGCAGTCGTCTGCCCATCAGCCACTCTCCCCTAGGTGAGGAATCCTTCGTAGTTGCGCATCATCAGCTGGCTCTCGATCTGTTTCATCGTCTCGAGGGCGACGCCGACGACGATGAGGATCGAGACTCCGCTCAGGCCGACGGGAACATTGAAGGCCAGCCCGAAGATCGAAGGCGCAATCGCCACAGCTGCCAGGTAGAGGGAACCGGGGAGCGTGATCCGGCTGAGCACATACTCCAGATACTGCACGGTGGCACGGCCGGGTCGGATCCCGGGGATGAAGCCGCCCTGGCGTTGGATCGTCTCGGCCTGCCGCTCCGGATCGAACTGGATCGCGGTGTAGAAGTAAGTGAAGAAGACCACGAGGGCGCCCAGAATGATGATGTATCCGAGGCTCGGCTGGAATCCGCCGCCACCGTGGGTACTCCCTCCCGAGGACAACAGGTTGGTGTCGATCCACTCCCGAACCGACTGGCCCCACCCCTCAGCAGGCAACACCGAAGATACGAGGACCGGGAAGTACATGATGCTGGTGGCGAATATGACCGGAATCACTCCGGCCATGTTGACCTTCAGCGGGATATAGGTGCTCTGGCCTCCGAGTACTTTGCGGCCTCGCACGCGGCGCGAGAACTGGATCGGAATCCGTCGCTGCCCCTGGTCCATGAAGACGATGCCGACGGTGAGCGCCAGCATCAGCAGCATCACCGCAACGAACACGAGGCGGCGGTCTGAAGTATTGACCCACATCAAGGTGATTTGTGAAGGCAATTGGCTCACGATGCTGACGAAGATGATGAGGGACATGCCGTTGCCGATACCGCGCTGGGTGATCAGCTCACCCATCCACATGATGAGGGCGGTGCCTGCAGTCATGGTGATCACGATGAGGATCACATTGCGCAGGCTGTAGTCCGGTATCAGATCCAAGCCACCGGTGAAGTTGCCGGAGTGGAACAAGAACGTGAATCCGGTGGCCTGGAGCAGCGCCAATACCACGGTCAGGTACCGCGTCCACTGGGTGATGACCTTCCGCCCGGTCTCGCCTTCCTCTTGCAGCGCCTGCAGCTTCGGAATGACTACCGCGAGCAACTGCATGATGATCGACGCGGTGATGTACGGCATGATGCCGAGCGCAAAGACCGACATTGTCTCGAGTGCACCGCCGGAAAACAGGTTGACGATCCCGAGGAACCCCGACTCTTCCTGCAGTTCGGCGAACAGCTGCACCTGCGACAGATCGACACCGGGCACCGGGATGGCGGTACCGAGCCGGTACAGCAGGAAGATGAACAGCGTGAACAGGATCTTGTTCCGGAGGTCCCGGATCCTGAGCATGTTGCGGAAGACGGAAAGCATGGGATTCCTAAGCGAGTGCTGGCGAGGTTACTTGGTGCATACGGCTACACGGGCACGTGGCGACGGGAGTCGCAGTTCTGCTGGGGGGCCACAGCACCTCGGGCACCTGGCCTGAGGTCCGCAGTCACTCGACAACCTCGACCGACCCACCCGCTGCCTTGATCTTCTCCACGGCTCCCAGGCTGAAGGCGTGCGCTCGCACGTTCAGTGCCTTGTCGACGTCACCCTCGCCGAGCACCTTGATACGACCTCGCTGCTTGGCAAGTCCGACTGCCCGCATCTCGTCTGGCGATACCGTGCTGCCGGCGTCGAACTGGTCGAGACGCTCCACGTTGACGACCACGAACGGGTCGCGATTCGGGTTCTTGAATCCCTTGAGTTTCGGCAACTGCCGCTGCAAAGGCGTCTGGCCGCCCTCGAATCCCTGGCGAACCTTGCTGCGTGCCTTCTGCCCTTTGGTACCACGACCCGCAGTCTTGCCGCGGCGCCCGGCTTCACCCCTGCCGACCCGGATCTTGCGCGACTTGGAGCCCGCTGCGGGCTTCAGGTGGTGCAGTTTCATCAGACTTCCTCCACATCGAGCAGGTGTTTGGCACGGAACACCATGCCGCGTACGGCAAGGGTGTCCGGTCGCTCCACGCTCTGTCGAATCTTGCGCAGCCCGAGACTCTCAACGGTGGCCCGCACCTTCGGCTTCTGCCCGATGGTGGATCGCACCAGTGTGATCTTGAGTGACGTTGCCATTACTTCCTGCCTACCTCGGTCTTCATCAATTCGGCGGACCGGTACGCAGCGAGCAACGCAGGTGGGAAGATCTCCTCAGGGCGCTTGCCGCGAGCGCGGGCGACCGCGTCGGGGCGTTGCTGCTCTGTGAGGGCCTTCATGGTTGCCTTGGCGACGTTCACGTGGGTTGGCGAACCAAGCGACTTGCCGAGGACATCCTTGATCCCTGCTGCCTCGAGGATCTGACGCACGGCTCCACCCGCGATGACGCCGGTACCGGGAGACGCCGGTTTGAGCAGGACACGCGACGCCCCCTGCACACCAACGTTGGTGTGGATGATCGTCTGGCCTGCCATCGGGATGTCGACCATGTTCTTGCGCGCGATCTCGATCGCCTTCTGGATAGCTGAGGGAACCTCTTTGGCCTTGCCGTAGCCGATCCCGACCTTGCCTTTGCCATTGCCCACAGTCACCAACGCGGTGAACGAGAACCTCCGGCCACCCTTGACCACCTTGGAGACGCGGTTGACGGCGATGACGCGCTCGTCGAACTCGGACTTCTCCCGGTTCCTATCTCCTCGGCCTCGATTCACCGTTTTCTCCTGTTCACCTTGTCTGAGCGGCTTCGCACGTGCGATCCGCTCAGAACTTCAGTCCTTCTTCGCGTGCAGCGTCTGCGAGCGCCCGTACCTTGCCGTGGAATGCGAAGCCGCCACGATCGAATACGACCGTGTCGACGCCGACGTCCTTCGCCCGGACCGCGATCCGCTTTCCGACCTTGGAGGCGGCCTTCACAGACAGACCGCCCTTCTTGAGTTCGCGAGACGATGCTTGTGCCATCGTGTGGCCAGTCTCGTCGTCGATGATCTGTACGTAGATGTACCGGTTGGAGCGGTACACCGCCATGCGGGGTCGCACTGCCGTTCCTCTGACATCTTTGCGCACGCGCCGATGGCGGCGCTGACGTGCATCTGTTCTCGATCCGCGCATGCTCAGACTCCTGCCTTACCGGCCTTGCGCCGGACTTGTTCGCCCGCGTACCGGATGCCTTTGCCCTTGTAAGGCTCAGGAGGACGGACGCGGCGCACGTCTGCGGCTACCTGGCCCACCAGAGCCTTGTCGATGCCGCTGACGATGATCTTGGTCGGCTCGGGAACCTCGAATGTGATCCCGTCCGGTGCTTCGATGTGTACCGGGTGCGAGAAGCCCACCTGCAGTTCGAGCCGACGGCCCTGGAGGTTGGCACGATACCCCACGCCGACCGCCTCGAGTTGCTTGGTGTAGCCCTCAGACACGCCGACAATCATGTTGTTGAGCAGTGCCCGGCTCAAGCCGTGAAGCGCGCGTGACTCCGGCTCGTCGTCTACGCGCGACACCGTGACAACGCCGTCTTCGAGATCGAAAGAGACCTCATCATTGAAGGTACGCTGCAGCGTCCCTTTCGAGCCCTTGACCGTCACGGCCCTGCCGTCGATCTTGACCTCGACGCCACTCGGGACGGTGATGGGGTTACTACCTACGCGACTCATGGGTCACCACGCCTCACAGAGAACTTCGCCGCCCACCTTGCGTGACCTGGCCTCGCGGTCGGTGAGGAGGCCCTGGGACGTCGATACGATGGCGACTCCGATGCCACCGTGAACCCGGTCGAGGTCGCCCGATCCGCGGTACACGCGGTTGCCGGGTTTGGACACCCGACGCAGACCGTTGAGCACGCGCGACCGGTCGTCGCCGTACCGCAGCCGCACGGTCAGTTCCTTGCCCACGGGGGCCTCTTCCTCCTTGTAGGAATCGATGAAGCCTTCAGCGGCAAGGATCTTGGCCACCTCGACCTTGAGCTTCGAGGAGGGCATCGAGACGTCGGGGTGCAACACCATGTTGGCGTTGCGGATCCGCGTCAGCATGTCGGCGATGGGATCCGTCTGCATTACCAGGATGCCTTTCTGATGCCGGGAAGTTCGCCGCGATGGGCATGATCACGCACCGCGATGCGTGACATACCGAACTTACGGAAGTAGGCACGCGGCCTACCGGAAACCCCACACCGATTGCGGTAGCGAGTTGCGCTGGCATCGCGCGGCATCTTGGCGATCTTCTGGTACGCGATCCGCTTCGCATCGTACGAAGCGTCTGGATCTTTGATGACGGCCGTGAGCTCTGCGCGGCGATCCGCGTACATCTCGACCATTCGTTTGCGCTTGTTGTTCTTTGCGATCTTTGATTTCTTTGCCATCAGACACCTACCTCTTGTCGGCGGAACGGGAATCCAAAGGCGTCGAGCAACGCCCGACCCTGTTCGTCGTCGACGGCGGTAGTCACGAACGTGATGTCCATGCCCCGCACCTTGACCACTTCGTCATAATCGATCTCTGGGAAAATGAGCTGCTCTGTCACTCCGAAGCTGTAGTTGCCCCGCCCATCGAAACCCCGCGGGCTCAGCCCACGGAAGTCACGAATGCGGGGGATTGCTAGGGCGATGAGGCGGTCGAAGAACTCCCACATCCGGTCGCCGCGCAGCGTCACATTGGCTCCAATGGCCTGACCCTCGCGAATCTTGAAGTTCGCCACCGACTTGCGAGCCCGATTCACCCTGGGCTGCTGCCCGGTGATGATGCGGAGATCCACGATCGCGGCATCGATGAGTTTGCTGTCCGCTGCCGCGTCTCCGACGCCCATGTTGACGATGATCTTCGAGAGGCGCGGCACTTGCATCATGTTGGCCAGATCGAGCTGGTCTTTGAGTGCCGGAGCGATCTCGTTGTAGTACTTCTCTTTGAGTCGCGGCGCCATCACAGATCACCCTCACATTTGCGGCAGATCCGCTGCTTTCTTCCGAGGTCGTCGAACCGGGCCCCAATCTTCGTCGGGCCGCAGTCGGGGCACATGATCATGACGTTCGAGGCCTCGATTGGCATGTCCTTGTCGATGATGCCGCCCTGCATGGTCTGCCCCTGTGGTTTCTGGTGACGCTTGGCGGTGTTCACCCCTTCGACGATGATGCGGTTGGAGGAGTTGTAGACGCGAGCGATCCTGCCCTCGCGGCCCTTGTCCTTACCTGCGATCACACGCACCTCGTCTCCACTGCGCAGCTTCATCACAACACCTCCGGGGCAAGTGACACGATCCGCATGAAACGCTTCTCCCGCAATTCGCGACCGACGGGGCCAAAGATGCGGGTGCCGCGGGGCTGGCTCTGGTCGTTGATCAGCACACACGCGTTGTCGTCGAATCGGATGTAGGTGCCGTCGGTGCGACGGATCTCTTTCCTGGTTCGCACCACAACGGCCTTGACGACCTCGCCCTTCTTGACGGTGCCGCCCGGAATCGCGTCCTTGACCGTGCCCACGATGATGTCACCCAGGCGCGCATAACGACGCTTCGAGCCACCGAGGACCCGGATACACAGGAGCTCACGCGCGCCCGTGTTGTCGGCAACCCGCAAGCGGGTTTCCTGCTGGATCATCGAGCCCTCTCCAGTACTTCCTCGACACGCCAGCGCTTCGTCTTCGATAGCGGCCTGGTTTCGATGATTCGTACCGTGTCTCCCAAACGGGCGTCGTTCGCCTCATCGTGCGCGTGGAACTTGCGTCGTACCGGCATCGTCTTGCCGTAACGCCGGTGCCGCTTCGAATCGACGACCTCCACGGTGACAGTCTTCTCACGGGCATCGGAGATGACGACTCCGGTCCTGACCTTGCGGCTGGCGCGTTCCATCAGGCTTCCTCCTGAAGCTGCTGTTCATAGGCGGCGATCTCCTGCTCGTGCATCACCGTCTTGATCCTTGCGACGTCCCGCCGCACGCTGCGGAGCCGGGAGTGGTTGTCGAGCTGGTTGGTGACGAGCTGGAACCGCAGGTTGAATAGCTCTTGTTTGGTCTCAGCCAGCTGCTCACCCAATTCCTTGTAGGTGAGCTTGCGAAGTTCGAGTGCGTTCACAGCTCCTCCCTTCGTACAAATCTCGTCTTGAGTGGCAGTTTGTGCGCCGCCACCCGCATGGCCTCGCGGGCCAGATCTTCGTCGACGCCAGCCATCTCGAACATGACGCGACCCGGCTTCACCACCGCGACCCAGTACTCCGGATTGCCCTTGCCTGAGCCCATCCGGGTCTCTGCGGGCTTCTCCGTGATCGGCTTGTCGGGAAAGATGGTGATCCACACCTTGCCGCCACGCTTGATCTTGCGGGTCATTGAGACACGAGCCGCTTCGATCTGGCGGGCCGTGACCCAGCCCACCTCCTGAGCCTGCAATCCGTACTCACCGAACGAGACGCGGGTTCCACCTTTGGCCTTCCCGGTCATCCGGCCCTTCTGCATCTTGCGGTACTTGGTCCGCTTCGGCATCAACATCAGGCGTCTGCTCCGGCTTCGTCTTCTTCCGCTGCCTCGTCTGCGGCAGCATCGAGCACCTCTGCCACGACCTCGGCTTCAGCGGCTTCGACCACTGCTTCGACCGCTACCGCGTCTGCAGCATCTGCAACCGCGTCTGCCACCTCGGCAACCGCCTCGGCTTCGACCGCTTCTTCGATCGCCGCTACTGCTTCCTCGGCGGTGGCATCTGCCACGGCTTCAGCCGCCGCAGCAGCTTCCTCGGCCTCGGCGGCTTCCTTCAGGGCAGCCTCTGCGACCGGATCCTCTGCGAGAAGCGCCTCGTCCACAGCCTCGAGGGCCACGGCCGCTGCCAGGTCTGCCTCGGCTTCGGCACCTTCGGCAACCGCGTCTGCTTCCGCGGCCTTCTCGACAGCTTCGACCGCGTCGACTGCTGCCACCGCGGCTTCGACGTCTGCTACGTCGGCAACCGCGTCTGCGATGACGGCCGATTCGACGGCTTCGACCGCAACCGCGTCCGCAACCACAGCCTCGGCATCTGCGACCGCGGCAGTCTCCTCCATCGAAGACTCCCGCGCCTCGGTCCGCGCCGCCTGAAACTCTGCAGCGGCATCGCTGGCACTGGGGCGCTTGCCGCCGCCTGCCTCGATCAATCGCTTGCCGCCTTCTTTGCGCTTGCCGCCACCCGCTTCAACGAGACGCTTACCGCCCCCAGCTTCGATCAGACGACGTTCGCCGCCACCTGCGGCAGCCTCGGCGCGGGACCGAGCGGGACGCCGCCGCTGGGATGGCCCCCCTGCGGCCAGTCTGGCTTCAGCTGCGATCTTCTCGCGGCTGGCAGCCAGCGAAGGAATCACGTCACCTTTGTAGACCCAGACCTTGACGCCGATAGCGCCGACGGTGGTGCGGGCGGTTGCCTGACCGTAGTCGATGTCTGCGCGAAGAGTATGCAGCGGCACGCGACCCTCGAGGTACCACTCGCGGCGACCCATGTCTGCCCCACCGAGCCGACCCGAGGCCTGGACACGCACACCTTCGGCGCCGGCCTTGAGTGCCGTCTGCACTGCACGCTTCATTGCCCGCCGGAAGGAGACCCTGCCTTCGAGCTGATCGGCCACGCTGCGTGCCAGCAGCGTGGCGTCGATCTCCGCGTTCTGCACCTCGATGACGTTGAACTTCACGATACGACCGGTCAGCTTCTCGAGTCCACGACGGAGCCGATCAGCTTCAGAGCCGCTACGCCCGATGACGACGCCTGGACGGGCCGTATGCACATCGACTTGGACCTTCTTGTCACCGATTCGCTCGATGTCGATGCGCGAGATGGCGCCCCGCTTCAGCTCACCCGTGATGTAGCTACGGATTTTGGAGTCTTCATTGACCTGGGTTGCGTAGTCCTTCTCGCTGTACCAGCGAGATTTCCAGTCCGTCACGATGCCGAGACGGAGCCCGTATGGGTGGATCTTCTGACCCATCAGATGTCCTCCTCGTCGTCGGCCAGGATGATGGTGATGTGGCTGGTGCGCTTGCGGATACGGGTCGCCCGTCCGCGGGCCCGGGGACGCCAGCGCTTGAGCGTCGGACCCTCGTTGGCGTACGCCTCGGCTACGAAAAGTTCCTCTTCGTCGAGTGCGTGGTTGTGCTCAGCGTTGGCCACTGCCGAATTCAGCACCTTCATGATCGGCTCGGCCGCCCGACGGTTCGTGAGCTGAAGTACGTCGCGCGCGTCTTCCACCGGGAGCCCCCTGACGTTATCGAGCACCCGACGCACCTTGTAGGGCGACTGCCTGATGTACTTGGCTTCGGCGCGAACCTTCATCCTCTCCTCGCCGCCCTTTCTCCCATGTGACCGCGGAAAGTGCGGGTGGGCGCGAACTCCCCGAGTTTGTGCCCGACCATCGACTCGCTGATGTACACGGGCACATGCTTGCGCCCGTCGTGCACCGCGATCGTATGACCGACCATCTCGGGAATCACCGTCGACCGGCGGCTCCACGTGCGGATAACCTTCTTCTCGCCTCGTTCGTTGGCACCTTCGACCTTGCGGAGCAGGTGCTCGTCAATGAACGGGCCCTTTTTGAGGCTTCTGGACATCGCTGCCTACCTCCTGCCCTTCTTGCTCCGGCGCCGGACGATGTACTTGTCGCTGGCCTTGTTCTTCTTGCGGGTACGCCCTTCGGCCTTGCCCCATGGACTGGTCGGATGGCGGCCACCAGAGCTGCGGCCTTCCCCCCCGCCGAGGGGGTGATCCACCGGGTTCATTGCGACGCCGCGAGTCTGCGGGCGTTTGCCTGCCCACCGACTGCGTCCCGCCTTGCCGACCTTGACGAGTTCCGCCTCGGTGTTACCCACCTGGCCGACCGTGGCGCGGCAGTCGAGCGGCACCTGGCGCATCTCACCAGAAGGGAGCCGTAGCAGAGCCATGTTGCTCTCTTTCGACATCAACTGGACCGACGTACCGGCGGCACGTGCCATCTTGGCGCCGCCGCCCGGACGCAGCTCCACCGCGTGGACCACGGTACCGGTCGGGATGTTTCGCAGTGGAAGCGCGTTCCCCGGACGGATGTCGGCTCCAGAGCCGGACACGAGCCGGTCGCCCTCGGTGACGTTGACCGGAGCCAGGATGTAGCGCTTCTCGCCATCGGCGTAATGCAGCAGGGCGATCCGGGCATTGCGGTTGGGGTCGTATTCGATCCCAGCCACCTTGGCCGGTATTCCGTCCTTGTTCCGACGGAAATCGACGATGCGATACCGACGCTTGTGGCCACCACCGCGGTGACGCGAGGTGATCCGCCCATAGGTATTGCGACCCGAAGAGCGGGTCTTCTTCGCCAGCAGCGACTTCTCGGGGGTCGACTTCGTGATGGTGTCGAAATCCGACACGGTCTGGAAGCGACGGCCCGGAGATGTTGGTTTTACCTTCTTCACACCCATGTCAAACCTCGAAGATGTCGATCGACTGGCCGTCTGCCAGCGTGACGAGTGCCCGCTTGCTGTCGGCACGTTTACCCAGCACGTAACCCGTCCGCTTCCGCTTCCCCTTGCGGTTGATGGTGTTCACCGACACCACCCGCACGCCAAAGATCTTCTGTACAGCTTGCTTGATCTCCGTCTTGTTCGACCGCTTGTCGACAACAAAGGTGTAGGTGTTGAAGTCCTGGATGAGGTCGTAGGACTTCTCGGACACCACCGGCTCCAGCACCACGTCGCGGGGATCCTTCACGCGCCGTCCCCTTCCTCTGCAACCGACCCAACCTCTGACTCGGACTCAGCCTCAGCAGCCGACCCACCCTCTGACTCCAACCCGGCCTCCGCCGGACCGGCGGTCTCGGGCGGAGTCTCGTCGCCGACAGCCTGCGGGGCCGCGGGCTCTGCATCGCTCGCATCTGCATCGGTGGCAGCCACCTTGGGAGCCCCAGCGCCGGCAGCATGCTCCTCGGTGCCGCGGGGGGCGGACTGGCCGAGATCGAGGGTTCCTCTGCTCATGACCAAGGTGGTTGCCCACAACACGTCGTAGGTGTTGGCCTGACCGAGGTTGCTGGCAATCACTGAAGGAAGATTGCGGAACGACTTGATCGCACTGTGCTCGTGATCTTCTGCCAGCAGCAGCACCTTGCCCTCGACACCCATGGCATCGAGCAACGCTACTGCTTGTTTGGTGCTGGGCGTCTCCCAGGTGTCGAACGTCTCGACCACCTTGATCCGACCGGCTGCGGCCCTGGCTGACAGCGCACCTCGCAGCGCCAGTCGCCTCATCTTCTTGGGCGTACGTTGCGAGTAGTCGCGTGGCTTCGGGCCGTGGGCGACTCCACCGCCGGCCCACTGCGGCGAGCGGATCGACCCATGCCGGGCGCGCCCGAGGCCTTTCTGCCGCCACGGCTTGCGACCGCCGCCTCGAACCTCGGAGCGAGTCTTGGTGGACGCGGTTCCGGCGCGGGCTGCGGCGAGTTGCGCCGTGACCACCTGATGCATCACGTCGCGGTTCGGCTCAATACCGAACACTTCGGGATTGAGGTCGACCGTGCCCTGGAGGGCGCCGTCCGCCGAATAGAGCTCAGCGGTGAGAGCCTCAGCCAACTGCCTTCACCGCCTCTCGGATGACCAGTACCGCACCTTTCGGTCCGGGAACTGCGCCGCGGATCATGACGATGTTGCGATCGGCGTCCACCTGGACGACGTCGAGGTTCATCACCGTGGTCTTCTCGCCACCCATGCGGCCCGGAAGACGTTTTCCTTTGAACACCCGAGCCGGTGTGGCACACGCGCCCACCGCACCAGGCGCACGATGCACCTTGTGAGCACCGTGAGAAGCACCCTGGCCCTGGAAGTTGTGTCGCTTCATGACCCCGGCGAAGCCTTTGCCGCGAGATACGCCGGTGACGTCGGCCTTGGAGCCGGCGGCGAACAATTCGCCTGCGGTGATCTCCTGGCCTACCGAGTACTCGTCCGGATCGTCGACCCTTACCTCAACGATGTGCTTCGAGGGGGCAACCCCCGACTTGGCAAAGTGACCGGCTGCGGGGCGAGTGACCTGCTTCGAAGGTAGTTCCTTGTAGGCGATCTGGATCGCGGCATAACCATCGGTCTCGGGGCGCTTGATCTGCGTCACCCGAACCGGGCCAGCCTTGATGATCGTCACGGGAATCGCGTGCGACTCGTCGCTGTAGATCTGGGTCATGCCCAGCTTCTCGCCAAGAATCGCTTTCACGTCTTGATCTCCACTTCTACCCCTGCCGGCAGGTCGAGGCGCATCAGCGACTCGACCGTCTTCGGTGTCGGCTCCACGATGTCGATGAGGCGCTTGTGAATCCGCATCTCGAAGTGTTCGCGGCTCGTCTTGTCGACGTGCGGTCCCCGGATGACGGTGTAGCGGTGAATCCGGGTCGGGAGCGGTACCGGACCCTTGATCTTCGCCTGCGTCCGAATCACCGTCTCCGCGATCTTGCGCGCTGATTCGTCGACCACGCTGTGGTCGTACGCCTTCAGGCGGATGCGGATCTTCGGTTCGTTGGCCATCTGCTACCTCTCGGCTCCTGGGTGCGCTTGCTCGTTCTGGACTACTTGATGATGTTGGTGACGCGGCCTGCGCCCACAGTGCGGCCACCCTCACGAATCGCGAACCGCTGCCCCTCATCCATCGCGATCGTATGAATCAGATTCACCGTCATCTCCGTGTTATCACCCGGCATCACCATCTC
>CAYNHF010000043.1:0-39225 GCA_964397045.1 uncultured Acidimicrobiaceae bacterium
GGCGACTTCACGAAGATCCCGAACGGTCTGCCCGGAGTCGAAGAGCGCATGCAGATGATCTACCACGGGGCGATTGGGGAGGGGCGACTCAGCCTCAACCGCTACGTCGAGGTGACGGCCACGACCCCGGCCAAGATGTTCGGGCTCTACCCCAAGAAGGGGACCATCGCCGTTGGCTCCGATGCCGACATCATCGTGCTCGATCCGGATGCGCGGTGGACCATGGCCGTCGAACACATCCATATGGACGTCGACTACACGTGTTACGAAGGCACCGATGTCCACGGCAAGATCGAGACTGTGTTGTCGAAGGGCAAGGTGCTCATCGAGAACGGCGAGTACCACGGCAATCCGGGCGATGGGGTTTACCTGGCCCGCGGCACGAGCCAGTACCTCATCTGAAGCACCCGACCACTACAACTGAACGTTCGACCGCCGGCCATGTGCCGGCGGTCGATCCCTACCCAGGCAAATGGAGAGCTGGCGATGAACCGCATCACACATTGGATCAACGGCGAGCCGGTCACTGCGACCGCGGAACGAACCGGCGCCGTCTACAACCCGGCGACGGGACAGCAGAGCGGCGAAGTCGCCTTTGCCACCGCGGCCGACGTCGATCATGCGGTGCAGACCGCGAAGCGTGCGTTCGAGACCTGGGGTAGCTCGTCCCTGACGCGTCGTCAGAACATCATGTTCGCCTTCCGTGAGCTGGTCTCATCGGGGAGCATGGATCTCGCTCGCCAGCTCAGCGCCGAACATGGCAAAACCATCGACGATGCGCTCGGAGAGGTGCAACGCGGGCTCGAGGTCATCGAATTCGCGTGCAACATCGCCCACCTCTTGAAGGGCGACTACTCAGAGCAGGTTTCGACCGGCATCGACACGTACACCATCCGCCAGCCGCTGGGGGTCGTGGCAGGGATAACGCCGTTCAACTTCCCGACGATGGTCCCCATGTGGATGTACCCGATTGCCATCGCTTGTGGCAACACCTTCGTGCTCAAGCCGTCCGAGAAGGACCCCTCGACGTCGCTGATGGTGGCCGAGATGCTTGCCGAAGCCGGCTTGCCCGACGGGGTGTTCAATGTCGTCCACGGCGATAAGGTCGCCGTCGACGCCTTGCTGACCCACCGCGACGTCGCCGCCGTCTCCTTCGTGGGCTCCACCCCGATCGCGCAGTACATCTACGAGACCGGCACGGCTGCCGGCAAGCGAGTCCAGGCCCTCGGTGGAGCCAAGAACCACATGATCGTGCTCCCGGACGCCGACATGGACCTCGCGGCGGATGCCGCGGTTTCTGCCGGCTACGGCTCTGCGGGGGAGCGGTGCATGGCGATCTCGGTGGTAGTCACGGTCGGTGACGCGGCGGACATGCTGCTCCCGAAGGTCGCGGAACGGATGGCGGACCTCAAGGTCGCACCGGGCGACACCGAGGGGGCCCAGATGGGACCACTCGTCACCCGGGACCACCTCGACAGGGTGCTCGGTTACATCGACTCCGGAGAAGCCGAGGGGGCCACCCTCGTGGCCGACGGCCGCGGCTTCAGCGTCGCGGGTTTCGAGGACGGCTTCTTCATGGGCCCGACACTCTTCGACAACGTGACGCCGGACATGTCGATCTATCGAGACGAGATCTTCGGACCGGTGCTGTCGGTCGTCCGCAGCGAGTCATACGAAGACGCCATCAAACTCATCAACGACAACCAGTACGGCAACGGCACGGCAGTATTCACAAACGACGGCGGCGCCGCCCGCAAGTTCCAGAACGAGATCCAGGTGGGCATGGTCGGAGTGAACGTACCGATCCCCGTGCCGCTGGCGTTCTATTCCTTCGGTGGCTGGAAGGACTCGATCTTCGGCAGCCATGCCATCTACGGGCCGGAGGGGGTTCACTTCTACAGCCGGCAGAAGGTGATTATCAGCCGGTGGCCGGACCCGATCCATCGTGGCGTCGATCTCGGGTTTCCCCAACATGGATAACGGCAAAGGGGTGGCCTGATGGACTTCGGCGTCGTACTCCAGACCAACCCGCCGGCGCAGCGCGTGGTCGATCTCGCGGTACTGGCGGAGCAGAACGGCTTCAACTACGGGTGGACCTTCGACTCACATGTGCTCTGGCAGGAACCGTTCGTGATCTACTCGCAGATCCTCGCCAACACGGAGCGCATGATCGTTGGGCCCATGGTGACGAATCCCGGTACCCGCGACGCCACGGTTCTCGCATCGCTGTTTGCCACGCTGAACGAGATGTTCGACGGCCGCACCATCTGTGGGATCGGACGTGGTGACTCAGCCATGCGCTACATCGGGCTGAAGCCGAAGACGCTCGAGGCCACCGTGGAGTCGATGGACATCATCAAGCGCCTCGTCGCCGGCAAGAAGGTCGCGTACAACGACAAGCTGCTGAAGATCCCGTGGGTGCCCAAAAACCGGTGGGACCTCCCCATGTGGGGGGCAGGCTATGGACCTCGTGCGCTTGCCACCATCGGAACGTATGCCGACGGTTTCATTCTCCAACTCGCCGATCCACAGATCCTGGAGTGGACGATGGCGGCCGTTCGCGAGGCGGCAGTCGACTCGGGCCGTGACCCGGACGAGATCAAGATCTGTGTGGTGGCGCCCGCATACGTTGGCGACGATCTTGCGCATCAACGCGACGAACTGCGCTGGTTCGGCGGCATGGTGGGCAACCATGTGGCGGACCTCGTGAACCGCTACGGCGAAGACGAGGCGAAGGTACCCAAGGCGCTGTCCGACTACATTCGCGCCCGCGAGGACTACGACTACGCCCACCACGGCAAGGCCGGGAACCCGTCCACCGACTTCGTTCCCGACGACATCATCGATCGCTTCTGCGTGCTCGGGCCCGCTGCGGACCACATTGCCAAGCTGAGCATGCTGCGCGACATGGGCGTCGACCAATTCGGGGTGTACCTCATGCACGACAGCCAGGAAGACACCCTGGAGCAGTACGGCAGGACGATCATCCCCGCCGTCAACGGCTGAAACGCCCTCCAGATAGCGGCCGGGGCTGCCGATTGACAACGGAGGCCGGAGACGCGCCGGTAGCGTGACCATGGCGCGCGGAAAGGGTGCAGCCTGCCGGCGCCACATCAAACCGGAGGAAAGAATGAGCGATCGACCCAGCGACCCACCGAATGACATTCCACCAGAGGAAGAGAAGGCGGCGGACATCACCCGCGAGGTCTACACCCAACTGACCTCAGGTGAACGCCTCCTCGCGATCGGGGCCGTGATCGTCCTGGTCGTCAACCTCATCATTGGTGACATCATCGCCGGCGAGTACTTCCTGTCAGATGTGACCTGGCTCCTGTCGCTGGCAGTGCTCTTCTCCGTCTACTTCTACTACCGCGGACGCGAAGCAGCATGGCATCGGTACTACCCCTGGATGATCGAGGTGGCGGGATGGGCCGTGGGCGCCATCGGTGTGGTCCGGCTCTTCAGCGGGATCTTCGGCTCCTTCCCCGATGGGGCCGGCCTTGTGTTTGCGCTCATCTTCTTCGCGTCGGCCATCCTCATGGGCATCGGCGCCTACATGATTCGGCAGGATCGCAGGGCCCACTGACCCAATCCGACCGGGCACGGCGGTCGCGATCCACACCACGGTCGGCGTCCGTCTGACCACCCTCCGAACTTATCGGGAACCCGGGAGACACCTCGCGACATCAGAGGAGTGACACAACCGACGCGTGACCATGGGAGGGAAACCATGCGGCGCACGATCATCACGGCGATTGCAGTATTTGCACTCTTCGCCACCGCCTGCTCGATGGGCGACGCCAGCCCGACCAGCACCACCAGGGCCCGAACATCCGGCACAGGCCAGCCCGTGGTCAACGCCTCCCTCGCGAGCCACTCGTTGGTCCAGTTCGACCAGTGTGAGGCATTCCTCGACTATGTCGTGGAACACGCCATCGACCTTGTCGGACCGTACGGATTCGACTGGGGTGGCGGCTACCGACTAGCCGGTGCGGAAGTCGAGTTCTTCGAGGACATCTCCGAGGAACTGTCAGCAGCCTCCGACGGATTCGAGGCCCCGGTCACCACGGTCGCGGCTTCCGAGACGCAGCGCGCCGGTGACGAGTTCAGCACGACCAATCTGCAGGAAGTCGGGGTTGATGAACCCGACATCGTCAAAACCGACGGCCGGATCATCGTCGCCCTCAGCCAGGGCACGTTGTACGTGGTAGACGTCACCGGCTTCACCCCGCGGGTGATCGGCGAGACGGGGCTCAACGACTTTGCGGTGCGCGATCTCTTCCTGGCAGGCGACCGCGTCTACGCCATCGGCGGTGGCTACGGTGGCCCGACGCCGCTCGGCAGGGCTGTTGCTCCTGAAGGGCTGTACTACCCGAGCGCAACCTCGCAGATGGTCGAAATCTCCATCGACGGCGAGCCGAAGGTGGAGCGGTCCCTCGTCTTCGACGGCGCCTATGTGAGCGCAAGGATGGTCGATGACACGATTCGGGTGGTCATCAGCTCCACCCCGCACGGTTTTGTCTGGGCAGCCCCTGAAGGGAGTGGCCTGAAGGCTGAACGCGAGGCCACCGAGAAGAACCGCGCCATCGTTCGCAACTCCGACATCGACAACTGGGTCCCCTACTACGTGGCGTTCGATGCCGACGGTGACGTGACCGACGAGGGCAACTTGGTGGACTGCGACCGCGCGTTTGCACCGAACGAGTTGGCCGGCCTGAACATGGTCACCGTGATGACGGTCGATGCGTCCACCGGGCTCCAAGTCGAGGACGCCACCGGGGTGCTCGCTTCCGGCGAAACGGTCTATGCCTCGCAGGACAGTTTGTATGTCGCAACCCAGCGCTGGATCGACTGGAACGTCCTCACCACGGAAGACGACATCGCTCGTGAGATCGACGGCGCCACGACGTCCATCCACATGTTTGACATCACCGACCCGCGGCAGACCAACTACGTGGCATCGGGTGAGGTGCAGGGATATCTGCTGAATCAGTTCGCCATGTCCGAGTACGACGGGCACCTCCGAGTCGCCTCGACGACGCAACCCATCAACTGGGGAAGCGAGTTCGAGTCAGAGTCGATGGTCACGGTCCTCGGTATCGACGGCAACGAACTCGTCGTGGTCGGACAGGTCGATGGCCTCGGGGAGGGAGAACGGATCTACTCCGTCCGGTTCATGGGCGACGTCGGGTACGTCGTCACGTTCCGCCAGACCGATCCGCTCTATACCGTCGACCTGTCCGACCCGACGGACCCGACCGTCGAAGGTGAGTTGAAGATCCAGGGATACTCCGCCTACTTGCACCCGATCAGCGACGATCTGATCCTCGGCGTCGGCCAGGACGCCACCAACCAGGGCCGGATTCTGGGAACCCAGGTGTCGTTGTTCGACGTGAGTGACCTGTCCGACCCGAAACGGATTGCTCAGTTCACGCTCGACGAAGGCACGAACTCCGAGGCCGAGTACGACCACCGTGCCTTCCTCCATTGGCCGCAGACCGGCTTGACGATGCTCCCCGTCCAGTCGTGGTCCTGGGAAGAGAAGTCCGGCAAGGAAGAGGTGTTCTTCGGAGCGATCGGGCTCGAGGTTGGCGAGGACGGCATCGAGCTGATCAACCGGGTCAACCATCCGGGTGGGAAGTCGGACAACGGCTCGTGGGATTGGCTGGCACAGATCAACCGGGCGATCGTCATCGGTGACGATGTCTACACCGTTTCGCAGAAGGGCATCCTCAAGAGCGATATCAATGCGCTCGAGCGTGAGGCCTGGGTCCAGTTCGCGGGCTGAAGTCCGCACGCTTCGACAGGGTCACGTTTGGATACCGAGATCCCCGGGGGCACAACGCTCCCGGGGATTCGTGATCTGAACCTGTCGTTGGCCTCTTTCATCGCCGAACGCGAGCGAGCATGCTGAGGGGTCGAGGGAGAAGGGAGGCCCGCCACCCGGCATTCTCATTCGTGAGCCTCGGTTCGTTCTGTGTTTCCACAAGCGGAACCGCGCCACCCTCTGACGGATCCTTCGAGAGCCGCGCCGATCACGCACCCTGGCTCGTCGCCCCTTCTTCGGTCTTCGGCTCTGGAGGGGCGCTCGTGGAAGGACTACAAGATGATGAAGAGAAGGTCGATCGTCCTGGTCGCGCTGGTAGCAGCCCTGCTCATGGCCTCGACAGCCCCGGTGAGCGCCAAAACGCCGCTTCGAGGTGAGATGGAGCTGTATTTCAATCTTGGTTTCGGAGACACGGGAACGCCGTGCCCTGGTATCACGTGGGCCGGAACCATTGAACTCGACGGCGCAACGTACGGGATGACGTTCACACCAACTGGGGCGAAGGATGTTGGAAGGGTGCACCATTTCTGGGAGGACTGGAACATCTACACGTCGCCGTTCTCCTTCACCGGCGGTGTCTTGACCCAATGCACATCTGGTGACGTGGTTCTGGCCGGGCGGGACAATGGGATTACCAGCCCGAACGACAGGTACCGGATGAACGGCAGCGTCGATCAAGCCGCGTTCCCCTTCGGAGCATGGGATGGTCGCAGCGTGCACATGAGTGGGGTCATCAACTGGATTGAGATTCCGGGGCCAGACGGGGCTCCCGTCGTGGTTCCCGAGACCGCCCCCGGCACCTTCCGCATGAACTGACAGCCAGAAGGAGAAACCAGGGTTGGATCCAACCGGGGCCGAAGGAGGCCAGTTGGGTTGCGGTGACATCTCCTCGCCATCTCGATAACGCGAAGAGTTGACGCCACCGGTGAGCCGAGCGTCCGCGGCCGAGACGCGCTCGGATGATTGCAGGCGGCCAAGGCGCTTCTCCGCTACCCGAGTCCGAAGTAGGCAACAGTCCTGCGGCTCGCGTGACGACCCGTTAGCCTCGCTGCAGCGAGAGAGGGAGCGTCATCATGGACAACATCGATTGGGGCTGGCTGCTGTTCCAGTTCGACGGCCGCATCAACCGGGCCAAATTCTGGCTCGTATGGGTCGTGCTCTACGCCTTCTTTGCGATTCTCTGGAGCGTGGCGTTCAGAACTGAATCATCCGCCCTGGTCAGCCTGGCTGGACTACTCGGGATCGCCTCCATCTGGCCCTACCTCGCGGTCGGGGTGAAGCGATACCACGACCATGACAAGTCCGGCTGGTGGCTTCTCGTTGGCCTGATCCCCTTCATCGGCTTCTTCTGGCTACTCATCGAGTTGGGCTTTCTTGCAGGCACCGATGGCCCGAACCAGTACGGTCCTGATCCGCTGGCGGCTCCTGCGATCCCTGAAGTCTGAGCCTCAAGCAACCCTGCGTCGGCGTCTGACTGCAGCTGCGTCGCGCGAAAAGAAGTCGCGCCTCGCGAAGTTTTTCCAACGCATCGGGTTGCGCGCGCGGCCGGAACCTATGTAGAACAAGGGCGACTTCCCCCCGGAGACAGCCGGAAATGTCACGCGAGTGAATTACCTTGACGGAACTACACTTGTGTAACTAGAATCTCACTTCCCTGCGCAACATCTAGGGCCTAGCCAGCTTCCCTACCCCAAGATGTTGTAGGTGTGGATACAACTGTGGATATGTCTGGCCAGCACGGACCCGGGTCTCTGGGAGGGATCGAATGACTGAAGGTTTGAGTATCGAGCGTCGCTTCACCGCAGACGGCAGAGACCCCTACGACACGGTCGAGTGGAGTCGCCGCGATTCGCGGATCACCAACCCGGACGGATCGGTGGTGTTCGAGATGAAAGACGCCGAGATACCTGCCGGTTGGTCGCAGGTGGCGGCGGACATCATGGTCTCCAAGTACTTTCGCAAGGCTGGTGTCCCTCAATACGACGCTAAAGGGAGGCAGCTCTTCGACGGAGCAGACCAGCCGGTGCTCGGGCCGGAGCGCTCCGCTCGTCAGGTGATCCAGCGTCTCACCAGCACGTGGCGCTGGTGGGGCGAAGAGCACGGCTACTTCGCAGGTTCCGATGATGCGGACGCCTTCCAGGACGAACTCGCCTACATGCTGCTGCATCAGATGGCGGCACCGAACTCCCCGCAGTGGTTCAACACCGGCCTGCATCACGAGTACGGCATCACCGGTCCCCCTCAGGGTTTCTGGTTCGTCGATCCTGAAACCGAAGAACTCGCCGCCTCCCCCGACTCCTACAGCCGGCCTGCCCCCCATGCCTGCTTCATCCAGGCGGTAGATGACGATCTCGTCAACGAGGGCGGCATCATGGACCTCTGGGTTCGCGAAGCGCGTTTGTTCAAGTTCGGCTCCGGCACCGGTTCGAACTTCTCCAACCTGCGGGCAGAAGGCGAGCCGCTCTCGGGTGGCGGCAAGTCCTCGGGGCTGATGTCGTTTCTGAAGGTCGGCGATCGCGCCGCGGGCGCCATCAAGTCGGGTGGCACTACCCGCCGCGCTGCCAAGATGGTCATCCTCGATATCGACCATCCCGACATCGAGACCTTCATCAACTGGAAAGCAGAGGAGGAGAAGAAGGTAAGGGCGCTGGTGGCGGCCGGCTACAGCTCCGACTTCAACGGCGAGGCCTACGCAACGGTTTCCGGCCAGAACTCAAACAACTCGGTCCGGGTGAGTAACGAATTCGTGAACGCAGTGATGGCAGATGAGGACTGGGACCTCCTAACCCGCACCGACGGAACCGTCATGCGTACGGTCAAAGCGCGCGACCTCTGGCGGCAGATCGCAGATGCCGCTTGGCAGTGTGCCGATCCCGGCCTCCAGTATCACTCGACGATCAACGAGTGGCATACGAGCCCTGCCGGTGGCGACATCCGGGCTTCGAACCCGTGCTCCGAGTACATGTTCCTCGACAACACCGCCTGCAACCTGGCGAGCCTCAACCTGGGGACGTTCTTCGACGACCTGTCCGGCAGGTTCGACCTCGATGGGTACGAGCATGCGATCCGGGTGTGGACCGTTGTGCTCGAGATTTCGGTCACCATGGCGCAGTTCCCCTCGCGAGAAATCGCCCAGGGCAGCTATGACTACCGCACGCTCGGCCTGGGTTATGCCAACCTCGGTTCGGTGCTCATGCGTATGGGCATCCCCTACGATTCCGATGTAGGCCGCGCCATCGCGGGAGCCTTGACCTCGATCCTCACCGGCTACTCGTATGCGGCTTCTGCCGAAATGGCAGAGGTCGTGGGTCCATTCCCCAAGTTCGGCGAGAACCGCGATTCGATGCTGCGGGTGATGCGCAATCACCGACGCGCCGCCTACAGCGAGCAGGACTACAAGGGTGTTTCCCACACCGTCGTGGGCATCGACCAGGGCCTCTGCCCCAGCGACATGCTGGCCGCGGCTCACAAGGCCTGGGACCTCGCCGTCGAACTTGGCGAGGAGCATGGCTATCGCAACGCGCAGTCCACCGTCCTGGCACCAACCGGCACCATCGGGTTGCTCATGGACTGCGATACCACCGGAGTCGAGCCGGATTTCGCTCTGGTGAAATTCAAGAAGCTGGCAGGCGGCGGCTACTTCAAGATCGCCAACCAGTCGATAGCCCCGGCGTTGCGCCGGCTCGGCTACACACGCACCCAGATCGATCAGATCATCGACTTTGTCGTCGGCACGATGAGCCTGACCCGGGCGCCGCACATCAACACCGCGTCGCTCATTGCGAAGGGTTTCACCGCGGAAGACGTCAGCAGGATCGACGCCATCCTTCCGGGAGTCTTCGAGATCGGCTTCGCTTTCAATCAGTGGACGCTCGGCGAAGACACACTGCAACGCCTCGGGTTCTCCCCAGACCAATACAACGATCCGGGGTTCTCCTTGCTCAAGGCGCTCGGTTACTCGGACGAGGACATCGCCGAAGCCAACGACTACGTGTGCGGCCGCCAGACCATCGAGGGTGCGCCGCATTTGCAGGAGGAACATCTGCCGGTGTTCGACTGCGCCAACCGCAACGGACACTACGGCGAGCGCTTCATCCACCACACCGGACACATCCGGATGATGGCGGCGGCACAACCGTTCATCTCGGGCGCCATCTCGAAGACGATCAACATGCCGAACGAGGTCACGATCGCCGACATCGAGGAGTCGTACCAGCTCTCCTGGGAGCTGGGTCTCAAAGCGATGGCGCTGTACCGCGACGGCTCGAAGGCATCCCAGCCACTGTCCGCCAAGAGCGATGACGGCATCGCGGACGACGAGCCGGTCGACCTCGAGGACGCCTTGGCAGACGAGCTCGAGATGGTGGGTGCAGGACATCACCTCATTCACGGCGGCATGTTCAAGCCGGGGGTCTCTCCGACCGAGGCGTACGAGGACCTGCCTCGGCCGCGTTTCCTCCTCCCTGGTCGCCGCGCCGGCTTCACCCAGGAAGCCCGCATCGGCGGCCACAAGGTGTTCCTCCGCACGGGTGACTACGAGGACGGCACGCTCGGCGAGCTGTTCATCGACCTGGCGAAGGAAGGGGCCACACTGCGAGGGATCCTGTCGTGTTTCGCCATCGCGGTGAGCAAGGGGCTCCAGTACGGCGTGCCGCTCGAAGAGTACGTCGATACCTTCACGTTCCAGACGTTCGAGCCGCGCGGCATGGTTGAAGGTCATCCAAACATCAAGATGGCTAACTCGATCGTGGACTACGTCTTCCGCGCACTCGGCGTCGAGTACCTCCACCGTGACGAGCTGGCTCAGGTACCGCCTGATCGCAGCCTCGAATTGCCGGAGCCGCCAAAGGGCATCGCAGTTGATGCCGGCTTGCAGCTCGACCTGACAGATGCCGCGATGGAAGAAGACATCGATGCGCAGATGAGGGCGGCTGAGATAGTGGATGCCGAAGTTGTGGTCGCAGAATCCACGGTCGTCAACGCCGCACCGGCTAACAACGGAGGTCGTCCAGCCCCCGCGAGCAATGGGGCAGCCGAGACCGCACCCAACGGCTCGGGAGCCGCGGCCGCTATTGCGACTGCGGTGGTGGCCGCCTCTGCCGAAACCCACACTCAGGCCGAGCTTCAGTCGGCGGCAGTGCAGGCGGTGTTGGCGGACAAGATGGGTGACGCGCCGTTGTGCGACACCTGCGGCCACATCACGGTCCGCAACGGCTCGTGCTACCGCTGCCTCAACTGCGGCGACAGCAAGGGCTGCAGCTAGAACGGGAAGCGTCGGCGGGACGTCGCGGTAGAGAAAGCAGCGGCTATGAAAGAGCCGGCCATTGGTCCCTGCACCTCGTCCCCGAACGGGCGCATACTGGGCGTGAGATACCGGGAGGTGCCATGCACTACCGCCGTCGTCGCCCCTTCCTTCCCGTCATCTGGCTGGGCACGCTTGGCCTGCTCCTCACCGGGTGTTTGGGCCAGGACTACAAGAACCTCAATCTGATCATCGACGACACCGACCACGGCTGGCTCGTGGTCGTCGAATCCGAGGAGGAATTCGAGATCAACCTCTGGGACAATCCGGTCTACCCCGATGCCGGCTGGAGACCGGTCGATTTCGATCCGACGGTGATCGAAATGGTGGACTCGTTCCACATCAGCCACCCTGCAGGCAATCCGGCGGATCTCCCTGAAGAAGAACGTGCGGGAGTGCCTGAGGACCAGGTTGGGCACTCGGTCTACATCTTCTCCGGCACCACGGGTGGGGAGTCTCAACTCGCTTTCGAATTGGACGCGGACGGCCGCCAACTCAACGTCGCCGAGTTCATGGTTGCGGTCGTTGAGGATGCCTGCGACGGCGCCACCGGCCTGGCGGCGCCCCGGTGTCAACGCGAAGACCCGGGCGACGAACCAGAACCGGTGCCACCGGGGCCACAGACGCTGCATGCACGACCCGGCGATCAGCTCACCGTTCTCCTGGCTGCCAACGCCCTACATCCGGCAACCCTGTGGGATGCCGTCGCCTCCGACTCATCAGTGGTCGAACTCGCCGGAACCCAGCACATCGATGCTCGCACTCCCGGCAATTGGGACACAACGGACTCGAGCGAATCCGGCTCGTTCCTCCCCACCTCACAATTCACCTTTACCGCGATCGCCGTTGGTGAGTCCCTCCTGCAATTCGAGATCGTGAGCGCAGGCACCCAGGTCGGAGTCTTCGAGGTGATCGTCGTGGTCGAGGAATAGCGGCGCGGGCTTGGTCCACCCACCGACTGGTGGGTTTGGGCTGCAGCGTGCCAATCCACTCTTAGCTCTGATCGAACCACCTGCTGCGGACACCCATGTTGGCGAGGAGCGCCGCAGGCACCGCAACGTACCCCTTCATCACCCGTCCGTACCGCTCGACCGGACCCGATTCGTAGCCGCCGGGACCCGGTCGCGGTCCGCGGCGGAGAGCCGCAGCGCCATCATCCCGGTGGGGTCGAGGAAGCTGAACGGGTGGCCGTTGCGCGACGTGTGCGGAGCCTTGGCACTCGCTCGATCGACCTCGGGGTTGGAAGGGACGACCGCTTCGTACAGAGAGAGCGCTGCGGCGGGTGCTCTCGTACGCTGCTACGTCGCTCCCCTGTTCGTTGTCGCGGCGACGGTGATGCTTCCCGGCCCCTCAGTCCGACTTCACCTTCTGCCCCAGGTCATGGCCCGCGCCCCACCAGAATGGGTGGATGGCAGCAACCACGAGAGCCACCTCAGGGCTGACCGCCGATCTGCGTCGGCTCGGCGTGGTTGCCGACGATCTCGTCATGGTCCACGCCTCTCTGCGCAAGATCGGATCTGTGGAAGGCGGTGCCGACGGGGTCATCGACGCGATCCAGGCCGCGATCGGTCCAGAAGGCACGATGCTCATGGTGCTGGGAGCACACGACGACTGGGCCTGGGTCAACCGGCGTGCGGAGGATGAGCGGCCCGAACTACTGGTCGACGCCGAACCATTCGACCCGCTCGTCACACCGGCAGACCCGGACGTCGGCGCGCTGGCCGAGGTGTTCCGGCAGCGGCAAGAAACCGGCGTCAGCAATCACCCCGAAGGCCGGTTTGCCGCCTCCGGACCACTCGCCGGCCGCTTGCTCGAAGACGTGCCTTGGGACGACTACTTCGGGCGGGCTTCACCGCTGGAGCGTTTCGTCCAACTCGAAGGCAGGGTGCTCCGCATGGGGGCCGACCTCGATACCGTCACCCTCCTGCACTACGCCGAGTATCTGGCACCGATTGCCGACAAGCGACGGGTGCGGCGCCATCGCATGGTGGCCGCCGATACCGGATCCGAGTTGCGCATCGTTGCCGCCCTCGACGACAACGACGGCATCGTCGACTGGGAAGGCGAGGACTACTTCACAGTGATCATCCGGAAGTACCTCACGACGGGAAGAGCCGGGACCGGCGTGGTGGGCAACGCAACGTGCGAACTCATCGATGCTGCCGACCTCGTCGAGTTCGCAGTCAGATGGATGGGCGACCACCTGTGAAGTGGCGGTTGGGCAACGTCAGCCGGAAATCCGATGGATCGAGGCCCGTCCTGCAGATATGATCGAGGGGTCATCGTGGTGAGATGAACTGGTCACACGGAAAGCCTGCACGATTCCTCCTGGTTGGACTGACGCTCGTGGTGATGGCGACGCTCCATTGGGCGTGGCTCTCATCACAAGGCCAGGAGACCACGTTTGCGGTGGCAAGCCTCACCGGCGCGGTCCTCGTCTCGGTGGTCGGCCTTGCCTGGGTCTTTCGCGAGCGGTCCAAGGTGTAGCAGCGGGCTGTTGGTCCACCACCACCGCTCAATAGGGTCCGAATCCCTCGGCGAGGTCACGTAACGCCCGCAGGTCGACGTCGGCGCGGCTCGCGATCCGGCGTTTCATCAGAGGCAGCGAGATTCTGGTGACGGGGTTGGTGCCGGCGCCGGACCAGCGCAGCGTCAGCCGGGTTCCGTCGCCTTCTACGGGGTCGAGGCGAGTCTCGACATCGACGCTGATTCCGCCACCATCGATGTGGGATCGGTAGTAGCGGTTGGGAACGACATCCCGGAGCACATCGACCAGCACGTAGTCGCGACCGCCCTCGCGATAGTGGGCACGACCGACACATCCCACCTCACCCGACCGACCTGAAACCACCTCGAAGCGCTCGAGCCCTGAGGTCCACGCCGGAGCGAGATCGGCATCGAGGAGGACCTGTGCGACCTTCTCCGGCGGCACTCGGATCAGCAGCGAATGCTCGACGATCGTCATCGCGACATCGTGCCTCGGGGGACCGAACCACTGCGAGGGGCGAACGTCCCGACCGGATTCAGGGGGGGGGCTTTTCCAGCTTCATGATTCCCTGGAAGACGACCACATAGATGATCCAGGCCGCAAAGGTCGACAGTACGAAACCTAGGGCATACCCTGCAATACGGCCCCAGTGCCAACCGGCGGTTTGTTCCGCGGCGTCGTCTGAGCGACCCATGTGACCATCCTACGACTGCCGAGCGGGCGCAGACCAGAGTCGTATGTCGGGCAGCCCCCAAACTCATCGTCGCGTCCGGCCTCGTCTGGTCTCGCACCGGTGGATGGCGGGTATCGACAGCGGGAGGCAGAAATGCGACAGCCCGCACCGTCCGGTCGAAGGCGGGGACGGAGCTGCTCCTCGCCTCTGTTTGCTCACCGGGGCCACTCAGGTAGCCGGGCGTTCCTCCTGCGAGGAACACCGGCGCGGTGTTCGCGCTCGCTGGTCCAGACGGTCGCGTCAGCGCGCCCGGGCCTTCTCGAAACCGGTGATGAACTCTTCTGGTGAGAGTGAGGCGATCGTTTCTCCGATCAACTCGAGTGGGAGGTCTTCGATCGTCTTGAACCGAACACACGACTTTCCCATGTCCAGCTTCTTGCCTGTCGCCAGGTAGCGAGCCCTGAAGGCGGGCTCGGCGCCATCGACGCCGTAGACGCCGCTGAGGTACACCGCCATGTGATTCTTCTGCGACGCCAGCGCCGCATACAGCAACGGCTTTCCGTTGTAGGTGTTCGGGTGGGTCTCCAGCGGGATTTCGTACGAGATCATGCCCCAATTCATCGTCTCGACGTAACCATCCGGCAGATTCGCCAGGATCACGTCGCGCACTTGCGCGATCTGCTGCTCCCGGTCCTCCGGCAAGCTCTCCACATACTCCTCGACGGTCTCAGCCCCGCTGCGCATCGGTCAGGCTCCTTCGCTCCACCACAGCACCATCATCGCACGGTACAAACGGCTCCACGGTGCTGCTCTCATCGTCCGCTCATCGATCCGTGCCAGGATGCCGATGTGACCGGTATGTCCATACGAGCCAGGGTGCTGGTCGTCGACGACGACGAACGGATCGCCGCAGCGGTCCGCCGCGCCCTCGCCTACGAAGGCTATGAGGTGACGACCGCTCAAGATGGGTTGGCGGCGCTCGAAGCTGCCCGCGAGTCGATGCCGGACCTGATCGTGCTCGATGTGATGATGCCGGGACTCGACGGGATCGAGGTCGTGAGGCGGATTCGGGCCGCGGGTGACGATGTTGCCGTGTTGATGCTCACTGCGAAGACGTCGGTACCCGATCGCGTGGAAGGCCTCGACGCCGGGGCGGACGACTACCTCGTCAAGCCCTTCGCTTACGAGGAGCTGCTGGCACGGGTGCGCAGCTTGCTCCGCCGTCAGGAGTTCACCGATCACGAAATCATCTCGCACGCTGAGCTGCGCATCGATGTCGATGCAATGGAGGTGACCCGTGCCGACCGCCATATCGAACTGACCACCCTCGAGTTCCATCTCCTCACGTACTTCGCTCGCAACCCGCGCATCGTGCTCTCACGGTCCCGCATCCTCGAAGCGGTTTGGGGGCTCGAAGCCGACACCACCAGCAACGTCGTCGATGTCTACGTCCGTTACCTCCGCAACAAGCTCGAGGCCGAGGGGGAGCCCCGGCTGCTCCACACTGTGCGCGGCGCCGGCTACGTCTTCAAGGTGCTCTAGTGCGCATCCGCTGGCGGCTCACGTTGTACGGCGTCGGCATCGTTGCCGTCGCGATGGTGCTCTTCGGGGTGGTGTTGCTCCAGCTTGCACGAGCCGGCGGTCCCGAGGACCAGGCACGCGCCCTCGGTGTTGCCGCGGATGAGTTCGCTGCACAGGCAGAGAATACGGAGCCGGCGGAGCTCATGGCGGCGTCTCCCCCCTTTTCGATCGACGTCGCCGAAAGCGCCGAGGTGTATGTCGCCGTCTACGACACAGATGGGAACGCCCTCTACTCCACGGGTGAGTACCAGGGTGTGCCGCCGCTCCTCTCCACCTCGCTCATCGACGGAGCGATGGCTGGTGATACCGACGCGACCACCATCCAGCTCGGGACTGATACCGCCGTCAGGGTGCAGCTCCGCCCCTGGACCGGTGCAGATGGGACACGGGGCGTCGTGATCGCAGGGCAATCCACCGCGTTCGTGGAACAGCAGCTCACCGGGCTCCGAGTGGTGGTCTGGGTGGCAGTCATCATCACTCTCATCGCAGCCACCGTCGCCGCCTGGCTGGTCGCGGGCCGTGCCCTGCGCCCACTCCGGCGACTGGCAGACACCACAGATGAGATCGGCCGCACCGGGGATCTGGGCAGAAGGCTCCCCGCCACCAGGGCCCGCGACGAGCTCGGGACCCTCACGACGAGCTTCAACGACATGCTCGAGCGCCTCCAGCAATCACAGGAACGGATCGAGCAATCGCTGGAGTCACAGCGTCGATTCGTCGGAGACGCCTCTCACGAGCTGCGTACCCCGCTGACCACCATCCGGTCCAACGCAGGGTTCCTGCGAGACCATCCGAACGCCGACCCTGGGGACCGCAATGACGCAATCCGCGACATCGCAGCCGAGGCCGACCGCATGTCCCGGCTGGTGAGCGACCTCCTGGTGCTTGCTGCCGCCGATGCAGGACGCCCCGCCGACATGGTCCGTGTGGACCTCAAAAGCGTTCTCGCCGAGGTGGCGGCACGCACCACCCGGCTGGAGGGCAGCTTCGAGTTCCTGGTGACCGACCCGGTCTTCGTCGTGGGAAGCGAAGACGCCCTGCAGCAGCTGGTTTGGATCCTGCTCGACAACGCGTCCGCCCACGGCGGGTCTCCGGTCGTCGTCGAACTGCGTCCTGTCACCGAGCACGTGGAGCTGATCGTCACCGACAGCGGCGAGGGATTCCCAGCAACGGATCTCGACCGCGTTTTCGAACGTTTCTACCGGGGAGACTCGGCTCGTAGCCCCCGTGGCGCCGGCTTGGGCCTGGCGATTGCGAAAGAAGTCGCGACGGCCCACAACGGCTCCATCACTGCAGCCAACGCTCCGGCGGGTGGCGCCAGGGTCGTGGTGACGCTCCCCCTCGCTCCCGGCTGAAGTCTCATCCACGACTCATCGTTGACCCATGGCCGCCTCATGGCCGATGCCGAAGATGCGTGCCATGGCAACCGAAACCGATCTCACCGACGGCGGCTCCATCTCAGTCGTTCGCATCCTGCTCTTGGTTCAGGGTGCGATCGCAACAGTCACCGTCGTCGAGGCCGCAGTTTTCGGGACCGCTTTCGGCGCCCCGGTCTCCGCGGCGCTGCTACTCACCGGTGTCGGAGCCGCCATCACTTTGTGGCTTGCCGCTGCCGTCGTGCGCCGGTCCCGGCGAGCTCGGAAGGTGGCATTGATCTTCCAGGGATTCTGGCTGGCGCTTGCCGCGATCGACGTGCTGTTGGCCGGCTTCCTTGTGCAGCGGAGCCTCGAGCTCGTCCCGATGCTCAGCCGAGTGGTCCTGCCGGTTGCCATCATCGCGCTGCTCGAGCAACGGAGTGTCCGTGCCTGGTTCGGTGTCACCTCGCGTCGGGAACGCAGACGCGCCACCCTCCGGATCGCATCGTGATCCCGCCGGCCCACGGTTCCGACGTCACCCCCGTCGTTCGCGGCGCCGGTGAATACATCGGCAGCCCGATGTACGAGTTCCTTCCCGAGCACGCCATCGCCGTCTTTGCCATCGTCCTCCTGCCGCTTCTTGCCTTTCTCGTGCGCTCTCTGGCCAACCGGGGGATGGAGCGGGCAGTGCGCCTCAGGGCGAGGTATCGAGCGCTGGTCGCGACTCATCGGCTGGCATTTTGGCTTCTCGCGCTGGCCGGAGTGGTCCATCTCGCGCTCGTCGTGAGCCACGAGCCGAGCGCATATGCCCTGGGATACGCCGGCCTCGGCCTCGCCGAACTGGCCGTGGCGCGTCGGCTGCTGCTTGGCAGGTCATGGCGTTCGTGGGCGGCAATGGTAACGGGTGGGTCACTGTTGGCGTACGCGGTGTCGGGAGTCGCAGGCTCTCCACCCGACCAACTCGGGCTGGCGACCAAGCTGGTCGAGCTCGTCACATTTGCGATCGTGGTCACCCCGGTCTCCGGGGGGAGGCTGCGACGCCTTGCCTCCTCGGCGTCTGTTGTCGGCGTCACCCTTGTGGTCGCAGTCGCAGCGTGGGCAGGTGCCTTCTCCTCGGGTGACGGCGGTCACCACCTCGGCGAGTACGCCACGCCCGGAACCTTGATCCCCGCCGGGGAGGATCGCGCTCCAACCCCGGAAGAACGACAGGTCGCAGACGATCTCTACACGGCAACGGTCGCAGCCACCGCCAAGTACGCGGACCCTGCAGTCGCGGGTGCCGTCGGCTATGAGGTCGACGGCATCTTCGGAACCGACTTCCACGCTGCCAACCCCCGGTTCCAGCACGACGGCAAGGTCTTCGACCCCACCCGGCCCGAGCAGCTCATCTACGCCGCCACCGAAGCGGGACCGGCGCTGGTCGGGGTCATGTTCGAGATGGAAGGCATCGGTAACGCCGGACCTGCCGTAGGTGGACCGCTCACCGTCTGGCACGCCCACGACCACATCTGCTTCGGGCTCGCTCCACCTTCACTCGTCGGGCTGACCTCACCCTTCGGGCTCTGCCCGCTTGGATCGCTCACCATGCCGATCACAAATGAAATGATCCACGTGTGGACCATGCCGGGAGCCCCTGAGCGATTCGGGCACATCGAAGACGCTTGGCTGCAGGACTATCTCCAGGGATTCGAGCAGAACGCCCTCGGGGGGTGACGGGAGACTCGTCCGTAGGATGGCTCTTTCTGTCTCGAAGGAAGTTCCATGGCGCCCATCCGCGCCGCAGACATGGTGATCACAGACGCCGACCTGATGGGTGCGGCGAGGCTGTTCGGCATCGACGAGATCGAACCTATCGGGGGCTACGAGAGCGCCCTCTACCGGTCGATCCGACCTCAAGGCCGGATTCTCAGAATCACCCACACCTCGCGCCGCTCGACGGAACTGGTCGCCGCCGAGTTCTCCTACATGGAGCATCTGGCATCTCATGCTGTCCCGGTGGTGGCCCCGATTCGTTCGCGGGAGGGGCACCTTGCTGAGCCCATGACCACCGGAGCCGATGACTCCGCCGTCGTCTCGTGCATGACTGAAGCACCGGGCCGATTCCGCCAGGGACGAACCTGGTCCGATGCCGAGATCGTGCACTATGGATCGATCCTGGGAAAACTTCACTCCGCGGCGGGTACGTACCGACCTGCGCCCGGTTTGAGCAGACCGGGATGGACCCATCCGATCTTCGATATCGGATTCGAAGCCAGACACGACGAAGACCTGGCCGCGGTCTGGCAAGCGACCCGCCAATCGGCGCAGGCTCATCCTGCCGGTGCCGAAACGCTCCTCATCCACCAGGACGCCCACCTCGGCAACCTGTTCATCACCGATACGGGAGACATCACGCTGTTCGACTTCGACGACTGCGCATACGGCACCCCGACCCACGACGTGGCCATCGTGTTGTTCTACTGGCTGGCAGGCGTCCCGGCCGTTCACCAAGCGGAGGTGCGACGATTCCTCCAGCTCTTCCTGATGGGCTACAGACGTCACGGCGATCTTCCCGAGGGATGGCAGGAAGGCATCGACGTCATCCTCAAACTGCGCGAACTCGAGATCTACCACCTGGTCTCGACCTCAAACGAAGAGCCGGACGAGTGGAGCGTCAACTTCATGCGCGATCGAAGAAGACGGATCCTCCGCGGCGCGCCATACGCAGACGTCCCGATTGCGGAGCTGATCTAGCCACACCACATCCGTTGCACATCGTTGTTTGTGGTCGGCTTCTCTGTCACAGCGCTCTGATACGTTGCCGTCATGAGGGACCATCAACCTACACACTGCTTGGTCTGCCGACGCTGGCGGGGATGACCCTGTCACGGTGGATAACAGGTGCCTGCAAGGCGGCATCATCGAACAGACCCGCCGAGTCAACCGGAAGATGGCCGAGCGCGCCGAGTGGGTTGCCGGGTTGCATCAACGCGGCACGTACCAGTTCGATGCAATCTTGGGATCCCCGCCGAGCTTCAGGCGCCGCCGCTGCGGGAACGGATGGTCAACGGCCGTTGATCACGTTGGGTGTTAGCTCTCCGATCGAATTCAGCACTACATCTGCCTGCGCCACCGCATCCGCCGGCGGTGGGTAGTGCGGATTCGGGATGGCAACCACGCGCATGCCCGCCGCCGCGGCAGAACGAATCCCGGCGGCTGAGTCCTCGATCGCCGCCGCGTCCACAGCGGCCACCCCGAGGGCGCGAACCGCTGCCAGATACACATCGGGAGCCGGCTTGCCGCGGGGTACCTCCTCGGACGACACGGTCACTGCGAAATACTGGGTGAGCCCCGCCGTTTCGAGCGCCTCGTCGATGAGGACCCGATTTGAAGAAGACGCGAGCCCCAGCGGCCACCGAGCGGCGAGACGCTCCACTGCTTCGATAGCGCCCGGCAACAGCGGGAGGCCCGCGGCGTACCGGTGCTGCATGCGGCTAACGACCTCGACATCGATCTCGTCGGCCGGCCGATCGACCTCCATCCGTTCGGCGAGGTAGGCCGACCACTCCGGTGAAGACATCCCCATCATGTCGAGCGCTGCCTCCTGGTGCCAGCGGCCGCCCCAGTCGAGCACCAAAGAACGCTTCACCTCATTCCAAACCTGCTCCGAATCCAGCAGGACACCGTCCATGTCGAATACCACCGCGCCAATCATCTGCGAGAGGCTACGCCCGCCGGCTGCCACGGCAAAGCTACGACGCTTGACCGCTTTTCTCCGCGAGGCCTTAGTTTTTCGTACGTCGCCCGGCGCGACTTGCTATGTTCCAAAGAGGTCGAGCTGTGGCGCGATCGTGCCCTCGACCGGCCGGCGAACCGGAGGGGACGCATGTATCCAAGAGCGTTTGACTACCTCGCACCCACGTCGAAGACCGAGGTGCTCGAAATTCTGGCCGAGCGCGGCAGCGAGGTGAAGATCCTCGCCGGCGGCCAGAGCCTGATCCCGATGATGAAGCTCCGCTTCGCCAGCCCCGAGACCCTCGTCGACATCAACGGCATCGGTGATCTCGACTCGCTCGACCGCCAGAACGGGCACCTCCGGGTGCAGTCGCTCGTTCGTCACAACGACGTGGTGAACAGCGACATCGTGAAATCCGACTCGGCCGTCATGGCGTCCGCCGCCCCATGGATCGCCGATCCCGTCGTCCGCAACCTCGGAACCCCGTGCGGCTCGGTCGCCCACCACGACCCCGAAGGCGACTGGGCTTCGGTGATGCTGGCGGCGGGAGCCGAAGTAGTGGCCGAGAGCCGCGACGGTGGAGAGCGGGTGGCACCCATCACCGACTTCCTCGTCGACATGTTCACCACCTCACTGCAACCTACCGAGTTGCTCACCGAACTGCGGGTTCCGGTGCGGCCCGGCAGCGGCGGCAATTACCAAAAGCTCGAACGAAAGATCGGCGATTACGCCACCGTCGGTGTCGCAACCCATCTCGAACTTGCGGACAACGGCACCATCGCCAACGCAGGCATCGCGCTGACCTCGGTGTACGCCTTCAACCTGAAGGTGACCGAGGCTGAGCAGATGCTCATCGGGGCCGCTCCATCCGATGAGCTGTTCGCCTCGGCGGCCCACATCGCCAAAGACGCCAGCGACCCGGTCACCGATGTGAGGGGATCGGCGGAGTACAAGAAAGATATCGTCAGGGTGTTCACCGAACGCGGTCTCGCCGCCTCGCTGATCAGCGCCCGGGGCCTGTGAGGAGGGGAAACGATGGAGATAACCGTCACAGTCAACGGGACAGCACACACCGCGGATGTCGAGCCCAGAATGCTGCTGGTCGACTTCATCCGCACCACGCTGACACTTACCGGCACGCACATCGGATGTGACACAACGAGTTGCGGCGTATGCACGGTGTTGCTCGACAACACCCCGGTGAAATCGTGCACCGTCTTCGCAGTCCAGGCCAACGGACGGTCGCTCACCACCGTTGAAGGCCTCAAGCAAAACGGTGAGTTGCACCCGATCCAGGCCGCGTTCAAGGAGGCTCACGGTCTCCAATGTGGCTACTGCACCCCGGCGATGATGCTCGTCGGGTCAAAGCTGATCGAAGAGAACCCCAGCCCCACCGAAGACGAAGTGCGATGGGCAATATCGGGCAACCTTTGCAGGTGTACCGGCTACGTGAACATTGTGAAATCCATCCAGCTCGCAGGCGAAATGGTCGCTGCCGGCGGTGAGGAGGCGACCGAATGACCACAACCCACCACCATGAGCCAATCACCACCGCTGAGGTTGGTGGCGTCGGCCACAGCCGTAGGCGTGTGGAAGACGACCGGCTGATTCAGGGCAAGGGAAACTACGTCGACGACATCGTGCTCCCTGGCATGCTTCACATGGAGTTGGTACGCAGCCCGCTGGCGCACGCCAAAATCAACTCGATCGACACGTCGGCCGCGGAAGCCGTCGAGGGCGTCGTCGCGGTCGTTACCGGCGAGATGCTCGCCGGCTACAACCTGGCTTGGATGCCCACGCTCTCCGGCGACACCCAAGCGGTGCTGGCAACAGACGCGGTGCGCTTTCAGGGTCAAGAAGTCGCCGCGGTCGTCGCCACCAGCCCATACGCAGCCAAAGACGGCGCGGACATGGTCATGGTCGACTACGAGCCCCTGGATCCGATCGTGAGCCCGCAGCAAGGTCTCGAGCCGGACGCTCCCGTCATCCGGACCGACCTCGAAGACAAGGCTGACAACATCGCGTATGAGTGGGACACGGGAGACGAAGCAGCCGTCGAGGCCGCCTTCGCGCAGGCCGATCGGATCATCGAACTGGAAACCCACTACCCACGTTCGCATCCGTCCCCGCTCGAAACCTGCGGCTGTGTCGCAGATGTCGATGGGGTCACCGGCCAGGTGACGATCTACATGACGTCGCAGGCTCCACACGCCCACCGCACGGTGCTCGCGCTCGTGGCAGGGCTTCCGGAGCAGAACATCCGGATCATCTCCCCCGACATCGGCGGCGGCTTCGGCAACAAGGTCCCGGTGTATCCGGGATACGTTGTCGCCACCGCGGCATCTCTGGTGCTGGGAGTCCCGGTCAAGTGGGTCGAGGACCGCACGAGCAACCTGATCTCCACCGGGTTTGGACGCGACTACTACATGAAGGGTCAACTCGGCGTGACCAACGAGGGCAAGATCCTCGGGTTGCGGGTCGACATGCTGTCCGACCAGGGAGCCTTCTACGCAGACGCCCAGCCGACGAAGGTCAAAGCCGGCCTGTTCCACATCGTCACCGGATCGTATGACTACCCGGCGGCGTATGTGAAGACCAAAGGCGTCTACACCAACAAGGCGCCGGGTGGTGTGGCATATCGTTGCTCCTTCCGGGTGACCGAGGCCTCGTACCTGATCGAGCGGCTCGTTCAGAACGCCGCCTACGACCTCGGTATGGACCCAGCCGAGATTCGCAGAAGGAATTTCATCCAGCCCGACCAGTTCCCGTACACCTCTCCAACCGGCTTCATCTACGACTCCGGCGACTACGAGAAGGCGCTGGACCTGGCACTGGACATGGCCGGCTACAACGAACTGCGCCAAGAACAGGCGATGCTGCGCGAGCAGGGAAGGCTGATGGGTATCGGCCTCGCCTCGTTCACCGAGGTCGTTGGGGCCGGCCCTTCAGAGGACTACGACATTCTCGGGCTGAAGATGACCGACGCAGCGGAGCTGCGGATCCACCCCACGGGCAAAGCCATCCTGAAACTCGCGGTACGTTCGCAGGGCCAGGGGCATGAGACGACGTTTGCGCAGATCGTCGCGGAGGAACTGGGGATTCCGGCAGCCGACATCAAGGTGATCGAGGGCGACACCGACAATACGCCATACGGCCTAGGCACCTATGCGTCTCGCTCGACCCCGACCGCGGGAGCCGCCACATCGATCATCTCGCGCAAGCTACGAGACAAGGGAAGGAAACTGGCAGCCCACCTGCTCGAGGCATCCGAAGAGGACATCGAGTGGGAAGTCGGCAGGTACTACGTCAAAGGCTCACCGGACAGTTCGGTGACTATCCAAGACGTCGCCTTTGCCGCCTACACCAACCACCCGCGGGAAATCGAGGGTGGCCTCGAAGGCGTCCACTACTACGACCCGCCGAACATGACCTACCCGTTCGGCAGCTACATCGTCGTGGTTGATCTCGACCCCGGGACGGGAGAGTGGAAGGTGCGCCGGATGATTGCGGTCGATGACTGTGGAGTGCGCATCAACCCGATGATCGTCGACGGCCAGATCCAGGGCGGCCTCACCGAGGGGTTCGCGATGTCGAACATGCAATGGATCACCTTCGATGAAGCCGGCAACTGTATCGGGTCCAACTTCATGGACTACCTGATCCCGACGGCCTGGGAGACCCCTCGCTTCGAGCTGGGTGAAACCGTGACGCCGTCTCCGCACCATCCGATCGGAGCCAAGGGTGTCGGCGAGTCTGCGACCGTTGGCTCCCCTGCTGCCTACGTGAACGCCGTGATCGATGCCCTGGCACATCTGGGGGTACGCAACATCGATATGCCGGTGCTCCCCGATAGGGTCTGGCAGGCGATCCAGGATCACAGTTGATGTGAACCGCGAACTGCTCGAGCGCGCGGCCGAACTGCACCGCCGTCACCGGCCGTTTGTGATGGCGACGGTGGTCTGGGCGCGCGGGCCGTCTTCCGGCAAGCAGGGCGCAGGCGCCCTCATCGAAGCAGACGGCACGATGCACGGCTGGATCGGGGGCGCCTGTGCCGAACCGGCAGTTCTCAGACAAGCGCGGCGGGTGCTGAAGGATGGCACCGCGACACTGATGTATCTCGGTCCTGCGGCAGAACTCGACGGGCACACCAGGGACGGCGTGATGACCGTCCCGATCTCGTGTTCGAGCGAAGGAGCACTGGAGGTATTCATGGAGCCGATATTGCCTCAGCCTCACGTCGTGTTGATCGGCCGATCTCCTGCGGTGATGACACTGACCGGGCTGCTCGGCGCAATGGACTGGCGAGTCACCGTCATCGACGACGGGGGCGACGGCACCGGGTTCGACGAGAACGTAGGTGTCGTAACCCACCTGGACGACATCACCACACTCGAGATTGACGATACGACGCCCATCGTCGTCGCGACCCAGGGTCACTACGACGAGCAGGCGCTGACAGCAGCCCTGGCGACCGGCACCCCCTACGTTGGGTTGGTTGCGTCCAGTACCAGAGCGAAGACTGTGCTGGGATACCTGCGCGATCAGGGTGTAGCCGAAGCCGATCTGCGTCGCATCCACACTCCCGCCGGGCTCGACCTGGGCCAGATCGAACATCGTGAGATCGGAGTCGCCGTACTGGCGGAATTGGTGGCAATCAAAGCTTCCGGCGGGATTGCCGGGGTGGCAACTGAGGTGGCGACCGCACCGGAATCGGCGATTGATCCCGTCTGCGGGATGACGGTCCAGATCGAAGGAGCCCGTTTCAGTACCGTCGTCGACGACACCGGGTTCTACTTCTGCTGTCCGGCCTGTCTGGCCTCCTTCGAGGCTGCGCCCGCGGAATACACAGACATTGTGGCCCACTGACCAGGAGGACCCGGGATGAAGATCACAGAAGTCATCGAGGTGCAGAGCCCATCGGATCAGGTTTGGGATCTGTTCCAAGATGTACCCGAACTTGCCCAATGCCTCCCCGGAGCCGAACTGACCGAGGTGCTCGGCGAAGACAAGTACGCAGGCAAAGTCGGCGTCAAGCTCGGCCCGATGACTGCGACGTTCGAGGGCGAAGCAGCGTTGACGGCAGACCCCGCGGCTCGCACGGGACAGGTCAGCGGCAAAGGCGTCGACAGAAGCGGGGGCAGCGTCGGTCAAGTCAAGGTCGCCTACGGTCTCGAGGATATGGACTCGGGTGGCACGCGCGTCACGGTGGACGCGGACGTCATCCTCTCGGGAGCTGCGGCCCAATTCGGACGGACCGGGCTGATCAAAGAGATGTCCAATCGCCTCATCAGCGAGTTCGTATCATGCGTCGAGGCCAAGCTCGCCGCCCAAACCCCCGAAGAGAAGAGTGAGGTGTCGGCAAGAGAGGTAAAGGGCTTCTCACTGTTCTTCTCCAGCCTCGTCTCCTCGATCACAGGCTTCTTCAAGCGGCTCTTCGGCGGTGGCAGCTCGAAATCGTAGGATTGACCGAGGCAGGGCGATGGCCGTGCCTGGTTGGCGGGATCGCAGCTAGGCAGGCTCGAAGCCCCACGCTGCCACTGCACGCTCGGCCACCGGGCCACCCCATTCCTGGACGAAATGGCCCGCTTCTTCCACGTCTACCGGATCCGGGCACCCTCGGATCAGCGGGTGGATCCGCTTCATCACCGCCGGACCCAGCACAGGATCCTCCATGCCGATCGCCATGAGGGACGGGCCACCGAACTCGTCCCGCCACCAGCGCATCGCCTGACGGGACACTTCGACGCCATCCATCTCGCGGTCGGTGGGCACGATCGCAGGGAAGCGTCGTACGCCCGCCTTGTACGAGTGATCCGGGAACGGAGCGTCGTACGCAGCCCGCTCATCTGCGGTGAGATGGGGGACACTGCGGCCCATGAGCCGGCCGACGGCAAGATCCGGCTTCCTCGAGACGAAGTCTCGCCACTCGACGAAACCCCGCGATGGCGTCGCTCCAGTCCCGAAGCTGGTGTTCATGATGAGCAGACCTGCGATCCGGTCGGGTAGGTCGACCGGGACCGTCAACCCGAGGAGTCCGCCCCAGTCCTGCACCACGAGGTAAATGGTGGCGAGATCGAGGGCCTCGATAAACCGCAGTAGCCAGTTGCGGTGGAAGTCCCAGGTGTAGACCGTGTCATCCACAGGCTTGTCAGACCGGCCGAATCCAAGGAAATCGGGAGCTACCACCCGCAAGCCGGCATCGAGGAAGGCCGGAATCATCCGGCGATACAAGAAGGCCCAGGTGGGCTCGCCGTGCAGGCACAGAGCAACCGGGGAATCGGGTGGGCCCTCATCGACATAGTGGGTGCGCAGCCCCTCGTAGCCGGGAAGCGATTCCAGGTAGTGCGGTTGAAACGGCCAATCAGGAAGATCTGCGAACCGGCCATCCTCGGTACGGAGTGCTTCGACGGTCACTAGATGAGCCTAGACCTCGCTCCTTTGAGTGCGCGGCCGGTAGCGCGCCACCAGACGGGCTTCGTGCCTTCCGTTGTCGAACCATTCCTCCTCGAGCGTCAGCACCTGAAGTCGATCGCTACGGTTGCCGGTCCACTCCTCCAGCTCGCCTTCTGCCAGGAGCCACCGCTCACCCGGATGTTCGTGCCTTTCCAAGTTCCGAAGGGTCGGCTGGCAGAAGGCGAGGACACCTCCTCGACGAAGTCTGTCGAGCGCCACGTCGAGAGACGGCCGGTCGAGGAAGTGATGGATCACTATTGCGTCCCAGGGTCCGATGGGGAGGCCATCGGTCTCGACGTTCCACAGGGTGGCGGACAGTGGTAAGCCGGCTTCGGCCGCACCCTCTGCGACCAGCGCGACGGCAACCGGCGAGAAGTCGATCAACGTCACCGCGAAGCCCCGCCGAGCGAGCCAAATGGCGTTGCGACCGGTACCGCCTGCGACGTCGAGCACCCGGCCGCCGGGATGGAACCACTCCGAGACCGCGACCACGAAGTCCGCAGGTTCTGAACGCAGCCCGCGCTCGGCATGACGCTGATGCCAGCGATCGGTCACCCGGCGCGTTGCCGGCGGCGATAGGCCGCCACGTTCTCACGCGTCGAGCAGGTGTCCGAACAATGCCGACGCGACCGGTTACGCGAGGTGTCGACGTATACGTCTTCACACGTTGAAGAGGCGCATGTGCCAAAACGATCGAGGCCGGTTTCGATCAGAACAACGCTGAGGCCCATTGCCGCCACCGCGCCGATCCAGCGCGCCGCGCTGGTCTCCGTGGGCTCGAAGTGGAGATGAGCTTCACCGCTATGCGTACTAATCCGAGGGGTCGCCGAGACATCTTCCATGATGGTGTTCAGTTCGTTCGCGGCTTCGTCCTCGTCCGCTGCGTCGAACACGGCGCGCAGCCGCAGTCGCATCGCCCGCACCTCGTGGAGGTCCTTCTCGGAGATGCTCGCCACTGCGTACGGCCAGTCACTGGAGTGTTGATCGAGGAACGAAGAAACGTCGGCAGCGCTTTGGAGCCGTTCGGTTGCGTCCACCGCGTCGAGCGTGTTCACGAGGTCGACCGCCATCCGGACCGGCGCATCGGTGTAATGGGAGAAATCCACTTGATTCCTTACAGGTTCTGAAGTAGTCTGTAACCGTCAAACATAGAATAGCCCACTACAGGAGACCAGGTCAATGGCACGCCTCATCGGAACCGAGTACACGCCCCGAGCCCACCGCGCCGAGCCGCAGCGCAGGCTGACGCTCGACGCCGATTTCGACCAGGCCCTCCTCCGGCTGGCTGCAGCCCGGCTCCAATACGAGGAACTCGCCAGCCACGGCGGATCGTTTGCCGCCCGCCTCGACGCGCTCGATCAGCTGGTCGTGCTACGGACCGAGATCAGGGGCCTTCGCACCGGCGCCGGACTCGAGCTCTGAGCTGATGTTTGCCGTTCACTGTCCTCGACACGGCAGCCGGGTCATGCTGACCCTCGACGCCGTGCAACAGCTGTCACGTCACGATGGGTGCATTGCGGTGACGTACCGATGCACCTGTGGCCATCGCGGCCGGTGGCACAGCCGCACCGACCATCACCCGGAGGCGGCACGCTGACGGACGCAACCTATCCTCGAACCACGGGGTTCTTCTAACAAGAGACCGCGATCGAGGGATCGGGAGGGGACCCGTGCATCCGACGACACTCGAGTATCTCGCTCACGCCAGGGTCGTCGCCTACGCTGCTCCCGCAGGGCGATCAGACGGCAAGCGGCTTCGGATCTGGGAACGGCGCCTGCCGGATGCGTGACGGCACGCGTCGCAGTTGGCTGGTAGGACTATCGCTGGCTGCGCTCTACCTGATCTGGGGCTCGACCTACCTGGTGCTGCGATTCATGGTCGAAGAGTTCCCTCCGTTCGTAGGCAACGGCATCCGGTTCGTGTTGGCGGGGAGCCTCCTGGGTGGATTCCTGCTGACGCGCGGCGCCGCATGGCCGACGGCTCTTCAGTGGTGGGGAGCCCTCCGCATCGGAGGCTTGATGCTCGTTGGTGGAGTCGGGCTGGTCACCGTCGCTGAAGCCAACGGGGTTGGTTCCGGACTGGCGGCGACGGCTGTGGCGGTGATGCCGATCTGGGCGGCGTTGTGGAGCGGGCTCTTCGGCAGGTGGCCGACTTCGCTGGAGTGGGCAGGTATGGCGCTCGGGCTGGTTGGCGTGATCATCCTCGCCGGAGAAGGCGACTTCACCGGCAATCCGCTCGGAGTGGCATTGATGATCATCGCACCGATGAGCTGGGCGTTCGGATCGATCATTAGCGGTCGGACCCCGCAAGCGCCGGGCGCCATGGCCGTGGCCGGCTACATGACAGCGGGAGGAGTGCTGCTCCTGGTGCTCGGCTTCGGGCGCGGCGAACGGTTCGAGGGCATCCCAGACGCGTCCGGCTGGATGGCGCTGCTGTATCTCACCTTCCTCGGATCGATCGTCACGCTCTCGGCGTACACGTACCTGCTGGAGAACGTCCGTCCGGCGCTGGCAACGAGCTACGCATACGTCAACCCGATCGTTGCGGTCGTGCTGGGGGTCACCCTGGGTTCCGAGGTGCTCTCAGGCGAGGCACTCATCGCGCTACCACTCATCCTCGCCGGAGTTGGATTGGTGGCCGCCGGTCGCAGCCGCACCATGGTACCGGAAGCCGGGGCTCCGACCACCGGCAAGCTCCCGGTGTAGGCGCTCATCCCGATGACTAGCTAGGGAACAATCGGACGATTTGATACCCACGGTGGTTGTCAAATCACGCATAGTGGTGCCACCAGGTTTTGGTGGGGGAATACAGCATGAAATCTCGCCTCATGGCGGTGATCGTCCTCGGGCTCGTGGCGCTGCAACTCGTCACTGTCGGCGTGGTGGTCACCATCACGTCGCAGACGGCGGATACCTCGCTCGGGGATCACGCGGCAGGCGTGGCGGGCGCGGCCGCAGGCACTACCGCGGACCTCGCCAACGAGTATCTGGCAGGAGCAGAGCACATCGTGGCAGCCACTGCGGGCCTGGCCCGGCAAGGCGTCCTCGATCTCTCAGAACCTCTGGTTGCGGAGGCGTATTTGCTGGAGCAGGTGGCGGCAGACGACCGGATCGACGGTATGTACTGGGCAAGTCCGGCTGGTGAATTTGTCTACGTAGCGCGCAGCGATGAGCGAGTGGCAGACGGCTTCAGAACCAAGACGATCACCCTCGTCGGAGATGAGCGCGCAACGATCCTCACCTGGCGCGATGCCAATCTCGGGCTTCTTGATCAGGTCGCGGACGAGACCGACGCATACGACCCGGTCGCCCGTCCCTGGTACGTCCTTGCCACGGCGGAAGACGGCGTCGTCTGGACAGATCCGTATGTGTTCTACACCACGCGGAGCCCGGGCGTAACCGCAGCAACCGAAATCGAAGCCGGACCATCCGAAGGGGTCGTCGGCGCCGACATCCGGCTCGCCGCCCTGTCACAGTTCCTGACAGATCAGACCGCCAGCGCAGGCAACACCGCCTTCATCGTCACGCCGAACAACCAACTCGTCGCTCACCCGAGACCGGATGTACTCATCACGACCGACCCCGCCAGCGGATCACTGGGGATCGCGAACCTGGGGCTGCTCGGCGATCCGATTGTCACTGCCGCGACCGGTACCGCCCTCGACGACGGAGTCGGAGCCTTCCAGTACGAAGGGTCGACTCATGTGGTCGCTCGCGACACTCTCGACACCGGGTGGGAGGTCGTGGTAACTGCCCCGGAAAGCGACCTCCTCAGCGAGCTTCGCTCCTCCCAACGCACCGGCTTCTACCTCGTGGTCGCAATTGCCCTCCTCACCCTGGTGGTGAGCATCCCGCTCGTTATCTGGATGATGCGCCCCGAGGAATCGGAGGAAGAACCGAACGGTGTCGACCGCCTCACCACACTCCCCAACCGTCAGGCCTTCCACGACGAAGCCGGGCCCGCCTTCCTCGATGCGCAGCGCGAACGTAAGCCCATCTCCGCGGTGATGGTCGACCTCGACCACTTCAAGCAGATCAACGAGACCTACGGCCACCTCACTGCGGACGAGATCGTCCGCGCCGTAGGCGGCCGGATGCGGGGGGCTCTCTCGGAAGGCGACCTGATCGCCCGCTTCGGCGGCGACGAGTTTGCGGTGCTGCTACCGAAAGTGGACGTGGTCACGGCGCGTACCATCGCCGCTCGCTTGCGGAGGGCAGTCACCGACGCTCCCATCAAAACGAGCCACGGGCCGGTGTACACCACAGTCAGTGTCGGGGTGGCCTCCGCCGCGGACCCCGCAGCCACCCTCGAGGGATTGATCCACGACGCAGACGGCGCCATGTTCCAGGCCAAGCGAGCCGGGAGAGACCGGATCGAAGTGGCCAACAACACGACAGTTCCGGTGCGCCGCACCACCAACAACTAGATCGCCCGCGGATCGAGAACCCGATGGGGAATGGGGCCGTCACCGGCCCCTTCCCCATCGCTGGGTCACCGAAGCCTGCCGTTCGCCTCTGTTGCGCGACGCCACCGTGGGAGAAGATTCCGCCGAGGACGCGACACCCGCGGGAAGGGACGCCACATGACCACAGCACAACCATCGCCAGAAACTGGTGACAGTCCGATCGGCAAACCCCGGTCTGTGGGTCTCACCATCCTGGTTGCGATCGTCACCCTTGGCATCTGGACGTGGGTCTGGTCGTTCTTGAACGGTGACGAACTGCGGAACTACCGGGGCGATGGCATCGGCGGGGTCGGCTACCTCTTGCTCACCATTTTCATCTCACCCGTCACCATGTTCCTGATGGCGAACGAGGTCGAGAAGCTGTACGTGGATGCGGGAGAACAGCCGCGGATCACGGCCGTGTGGGGCCTGTGGTTTCTGCTGCCGCTCATCGGCAACATCATCTGGTACGTCCGAATCCAGAACGCGATCAACGGCTTCTGGCAGGCGCGGGGCGCAACGATGAACCCCGGCCTTGCCTGAGACCAGCAAGCCGGTCCCCAGACCTACGGCGTAGAAGACACCGACCCGCCGTTGGATGTCTCCACACCGCTGGTGCTTCCGCCACAACGCACGGTGAGCGATGCCCCATTGCCTACGTCGCCGGTCACCGTGCCCGTCGCGCATAGGGACAACTGGCCGCCATTGTCTACGTTGACGGTGGCGGTGGTCACCTCGAAACCGTTGCCGTCAAGTTGCGCACCGTTGTCTGCTGTCAAGGTGGCGGCGGCGCCGACACCGACCAGCTCGAGGTTGGCACCGTTGTCGACCGATATGTCGGTGATGGCGGCGACGGTCCCCGTCACTTGGGATTCGCCGGTGGGTGTCACCCCGCCGGTGCGCGTCGTGTCCACCGTCAATGTGGTGCCCGAGGTTTCCGTGGTCAGATACTCCTGAAGGTTGGAATCCGTGGTGACCGCAAGACTCGCGTCGCCGGTCACTGCCGGATCGACCGTGATCGTCACCTGAACCCCGTTGTCGGCATCAACGGCGTCGAAGGATGCGACGGTGCGGGTTTCGGTGACAACGTCGCCGTTACCTTCGAGGGTGTCGCTGCAGCCGGCCAGCGCCAGCATCCCTAGACAAACCGACATCGCCATCCACTTCATGGTTCACATTCCCTTCGCCGCCGCTTCAGCCATCATCCGACCGTGCTTGATGTGCGCCCGATCCGATAGGGCCCTAAGCCCGCAGTTCGTGATTGCGACCCGGATATTCCTCTCCCGTCCCACAGCTACGAGGAGTAGGGTCGAGGAGGGGGCGGCCCGGCCGTAGCCGTCGGATTCGAATCGACCATTCTCGGTCCCGCCGGTGGCCTGGGGCCGGTTTCCGCCGCACCACTTTGGAACTGCAGGCGCGCCGCTCGTGAGGCCCCGGCTTCCGGCCGGCGCAGAAGGAGGGAGCAACAATGAGTAGCGACTCGACAACATCGAGCCGTTGGAATGCGGTCTTGATGTTCGCCGTGATTCTGGCGATGGTGACAGCGTGGATGGTGGTCACCGACCGGGCGGGAGCCGCGTCCGCCCCTGCGCCGACCGTCGCTCAGGCGGAGGACGTGCTCAACGCCGTCCTGGCGCTACAGGAAAACGGATCTGATGATGGCGGGCGTATCTTCGCCAAGTACGACGGCATCGATGGCGAGTCCTCCGACGAGAACCATGCCGAGTGGATCAATATCGATTCGTACGAGTGGGGCGCACACGTGTCGGCCGCCACCACGGAGGCGTCACGAAGACGCGGCGCGGCCGAAATCGACGGATTCGTACTGAACTTCGACTACGAGAAGGCGAGCCCGAAGCTCGAGGAGAAGCTCCTCAGAGGGGAGATCATCCCCAAGCTCGAAATCGAACTCACCAGCAGCTACGGAGGAGCACGAGCTACCTACCTCCGCTACGAGATGACGAACGTGCGGATCACGGACCTTCAGGTGGTGGGGGAAGAGGGCATGGGCCTGCCGTATGTCTCGTTCGTGAACAACTTCGAAGAGATCAAGGTGACCTACTCCGAATATGACGACGAAGGCACGTTGAAGGGGAACGTGGAGTACTCCTACAAGGTCGAGTAGCAGAAGACAGACGGATTGGGGGTCCGATCCTTTCGGGTCGGGCTCCCAACCACCTCGCGCGGGGCGCCCGGCTAGCGTTGCAGCATGGGCGGATCCATCATCGGCGCCGCGGTGAAACGTACGGAGGACCCCCGCTTCATCACCGGAGCCGGCACCTACATCCCCAACCTCGAGCCCCGCGACGCCGCGTTCGTTGTCGCCGTCCGCTCGCCGCTTGCGCATGCCAAGGTGAACTCGATCGACACCGCAGCGGCAGCGAGCATGCCGGGGGTCATCGGGGTCTACACCGCTGCCGACCTCGACCTTCCCAACATGCCGCTCGCCACCCGCTACATCCCAAAGGGCACCGAGCGGCCCGTCCTCGCCCGCGACACCGTGCGCTTCTCCGGAGAGGTGCTTGCGGTCGTAGTGGCAGAGACCGAACCGGCCGCGGTCGACGCTGCGCAATTCGTCTTTGCCGACCTCGATCCGTTGCCCGCCGTGAGTGATCTCGACGTCGCGCTTCGCCCTGACGCACCGCAGATCTGGGATCACCTCGAAGGCAACATCGTGTATCGATCCAACCACGATCCCATTCCCAACGTGCTCGAAGGCGCAGACGTGGTCATAAGCCTCGTGCTCGAAAACCAGCGATGCGCTGCGGTTCCGATGGAACCCAACGCCACCCTCGCGGTCCCCAACGGAACCGGCGTCGACGTCTGGCTCGGGTCGCAGAACGTCTTTGGTCACCGCTCGGACCTCAGCAAGATCCTCGGTCTCGAGAAGAACGATGTCAGGGTCGCGGTGCCTGACATGGGGGGAGGCTTCGGCGCGAAGTTCCCGGTCTACCCGCAGCAGGTGATCACTGCCGACCTCGCCCGGCGACTCCAGCGGCCGATGCGCTGGCACGAGACCAGGCGAGAGAACCTCGTGACCATGTACCACGGGCGCGACCAGCGCCAGCACGTGGAGCTCGGTGCGACCCGGGACGGCCGCATCGTCGGGCTGCGGGCGCTGATCTATCAGAACGTCGGCGCCTACCCGGCGTTCGCAACCTGGCTCCCGAAACTGACCCGCTACATGGCTGCGGGCACGTATGCCATCGAAAAGATAGACGTGAACTTCATCTGCGTAGCCACCAACACGACGCCAACCGATGCCTACCGTGGCGCAGGCAGGCCCGAAGCCGCTGCCATGATCGAGCGGGCCATCGACGCGCTGGCGGCCGAACTGGAGATGGATCCCGCCGCAGTTCGTCGCATCAACTTCATCCCACCGTTTGATCATCCCTACGAGACGGCGGTGGGCGCGGTGTACGACTCCGGCGACTACGACGCGACCCTGACCGCGGCGCTGGAGTTCGCCGACTACGAGGCACTACGAGGAGAGCAGGCGAAGCGAAGGCGACGCGGCGACCGCAACCAGCTCGGGATCGGCCTCAGCTCGTACGTTGAGGTCACCGCGGCGTACGGCGACAAGGAGTGGTCATCGGTCGAAGTCGACGCGGCCGGCATCATCACAGTCCGCGTGGGAACGTCTGCCCACGGTCAGGGCCATGAGACCACTTTCACGCAGCTCGCGGCCCTTCAGTTCAAGGTCCCGTTCGAACGGATCCGGGTGATCCAGGGCGACACGTCTGCGGTCAAGCGCGGTGCCGGTACCGGCGGCTCGCGTTCGCTACAGGTCGGTGGCAGTTCGATCCGGGCTTCGGGGGATGCGGTCGTCACCCTGGCGCGACGTGCGGTGGCCGATCACCTCGAAGCAGCCCTCGACGATGTCGTGGTCTTCGACAACGGGACTGTTGGAGTCGCCGGCGTACCAGATACCGGCCTGGAATGGGGAGAGGTCGTCCGCCTGGTGGAGGGCACGAGAACCGAAGAGTCCGCGGGCGAACCCGTTGCCCGGCTGTACGCAGAGGTCGACTTCGAGCAGGACGAAGGCAGCTTTCCGTTCGGGACTCATGTTTCGGTGGCCGAGGTGGACACCGAAACCGGTGCCACCAGGCTGCTGCGCCACATCGCGGTCGACGATTGCGGGAACATCTTCAACCCCATCCTGGTCGACGGCCAGGTCCACGGCGGGATCGCACAGGGAGTCGGCCAGGCAATGATCGAACAGGTGGTCTACGACGAGGATGCCAATCCGCTCACCGGAACACTCATGTCGTACCTCATCCCCACCGCGGACATGCTGCCCGGCTTCGACGTCGCACACACCATGACCCCCACCAACCTGAATCCACTCGGAGTGAAGGGCATCGGCGAGGCGGCCACCATCGGTTCGACGCCTGCGATTCAGAACGCGGTGATCGACGCCGTCGCTCACCTCGGCGTTCGTCACATCGACATGCCGCTCACGTCGGCAAACGTCTGGCAGGCGATCGCGGAAGCCAGGCCGACTCGCTGAGCCCGCCCTGCCGACTCAGCCGCGACGGCTCGGTATCCTGGGAACCCCTGACAGCAAAGGCGCTCGATGATCATCGACGGGTTCCATCACCAGATCCCAGATACCGACCCCGACGAAACCGACGAATGGCTCGACTCCCTCGACACGGTCATCAAGGGGGATGGCCAGCGCCGGGCGCGCTATTTGATGACCCGCATGATCGCCCATGCACGCAGCCAGAACATCGAGGTGCCCGCATCGGTGTCAACCCCGTACATCAACACGATCCCTCCCGAGCACGAGGCATCGTTCCCCGGCAACGAGGACATCGAGAGCCGAATTCGGCGTTTCATCCGCTGGAACGCCGCCATGATGGTGATCCGAGCCAACAAGGTCGCAGAAGGGATCGGAGGACACCTCTCGACCTTCGCCTCCTCCGCGATGCTGTACGAGGTCGGCTTCAACCACTTCTTCCGTGGCAAACAGGGCGTCGATCCCGGCGATCACGTCTACATCCAGGGACACGCCGCACCCGGCATCTACGCCAGGGCGTTCCTGGAACATCGTCTCGACGAATCCGCCCTCGACCGTTTCCGGCAGGAGATCGAAGGTGGCCTCACCTCTTACCCGCACCCCAAGCTGATGCCTGACTTCTGGGAGTACCCAACGGTGAGCATGGGCCTGGGCCCGATCAACTCCATCTACCACGCCCAGTTCCTCAAGTACATGCAGAACCGCGGCCTCGACGACACCTCCAACAGCAAGGTCTGGTGTTTCATCGGAGACGGCGAAACCGATGAACCGGAGACACTCGGATCTATCTCGCTGGCAAGCCGCGAATCGCTCGACAATCTGATCTGGGTCATCAACTGCAACCTGCAGCGCCTCGACGGTCCGGTCCGGGGTAACGGCAAGATCATCCAGGAGCTCGAAGCCGTGTTCCGCGGAGCAGGCTGGAACGTCATCAAGGTCATCTGGGGATCGAACTGGGATCCGCTCCTGGCCCGCGACTCCGATGGCGCACTCGTGAACAAGATGAACGTGACGGTCGACGGCGAGTATCAGCGGTACAAGGCCGAAGATGGCGCGTTCGTGAGGGAGAACTTCTTCGGGCCGGACGAGCGATTGCAGTCGCTGGTGGCCGATATGAGCGACGACGAGGTCTGGAAGCTGCGGCGCGGCGGTCTGGACTACCGCAAAGTGTATGCCGCGTACGCTTCCGCTACCCAGGCGGTAGGTGTCCCCACCGTCATCCTGGCGAAAACCATCAAGGGCTGGATGCTGGGCCCCGGGATTCAGGGTGGCAACACCACCCACCAGGTCAAGAAACTCAACGGCGAACAGCTCATCAATTTGCGCAACCGCCTTCACCTCCAGAACGATATCCCGGATGAGGCCCTGGCAGACGGTGGTCTGCCGTTCTACCGACCACCTGAGGAGTCGCCGGAGGTCATCTATTTGCGGGAGCGCAGGCAGGCGCTCGATGGACCGCTGCCGAGCCGCCCGGCTCAACCGAAACAATCTCTCCCGATGCCGGACGACAAGGCCTTCGCCGAGTTTGACGTGGGATCCGGAGCCAATGAAGTTTCGACCACCGGTGCGTACACCCGCATGCTGCGCAGTCTGGCCCGCGATGAACAGTTCGGCCGTTACGTCGTGCCGATCATCCCCGATGAGGGCCGCACCTTCGGGATGGACGCGTTGTTCAAGGAACTGAAGATCTACTCGTCGAAGGGCCAGCTCTACGAGCCCGTGGATCACCACCTGGTGCTGTCCTACAAGGAAGGCACAGACGGTCAGATCCTCGAGCAGGGCATCACCGAAGCCGGCGCGACAGCGAGCTGGCTGGCCGCCGCCACTGCCTACGCCACCCGCGGCATGACGATGGTGCCTTTCTACGCGTTCTACTCGATGTTCGGGTTCCAGCGCGTGGGCGACCAGCTCTGGCTCGCAGGCGACGCCGGGGCGCGCGGGTTCCTGCTCGGCGCAACGGCGGGTCGCACCACCCTCCAGGGTGAAGGGCTGCAGCACCAGGACGGCCACTCCCTCCTGCTCGCCTCGAGCGTCCCGGCGTGCGAGGCGTACGACCCTGCGTTTGCCTATGAGATGAGCACAATCGTGCGCCACGGGCTGCGACGGATGTACGTAGACAACGACAACGTCTTCTACTACCTGACGCTCTACAACGAGGGATACGTCCAGCCCCCGAAGCCGGCAGCCTCCGACGCGGGAATCGTGGCCGGTCTCTACAAGTGGAGCGATGTTCCCGCAGACCACGGGACGCGGGCCACGATCCTCTTCTCGGGTTCGGCGCACACTGCGGCCCGTGAGGCCGCGGCCGATCTCGCCGAACACTACGGGGTGGGAGCCGAGCTCTGGAGCGCGACCTCGTTCAAGAAGCTGCGCGAAGAGGCGCTGACCGTGGAGCGTTGGAATCGGTTACACCCCGGGGAGGAACGCATGGTGCCGTACGTGACTCGGGCCCTCCAGGAATCACCGGGGCCATTCATCGCGGTCACCGACTACATGAAGGCCGTCTCCGACCAGGTGGCGCGCTGGGTACCCGGTGAGTTCTATCCGCTCGGCACCGACGGGTACGGGCGCTCGGATACGCGTACGGCACTGCGCCGTTTCTTCGAGGTAGACACCGGCCATGTGGTCGTTGCGGTGCTCGCCGCGCTCGCAGACGCGGGAACCATCGGCAGCGAGGTCGTCAAGGACGCCATCGCCAGGTACGGCATCGAGACCGAAAGCCTCGATCCGCGCCTGCGCTAACGCGGCAGTTTCACCGCGAGGCGTCGTAGTCGAAGAGCTTGATCTCGACGTGTCGCGACCGGGCTTTGATCGCACCCCCGGCACCGAAGAGCACTACATCCGTGTTGAGCTTGCGACCCTCA
>CAYNHF010000044.1:0-62935 GCA_964397045.1 uncultured Acidimicrobiaceae bacterium
CGTTGTGGGCGCGTTGAAGTAGCCAGCGCGTGGCCGGGTGGTTGTCCGGAGTGGCGTCGGGGGACACGACAGGGAAGAGCCACCCACCTCTGGTGGGGGCACGCTCGTTGGAAGTCACGCCGTGGCCGTCCGGTTATGTCAGGTTGGGCGGGGTCGGCAGGTCATTCGTTGCACAACCCGTAAGGGTGTGAGCCGGTTCGATCGGGCCAGACCCCGACCGGTGAGACTCAGGTGGGTCGTGGGAGGTGTTTGAAGACCTCGCGGGCGGCGTAGCGTTTCAGGATGCGGGCGATCTCGCCCATGGTTTTGCCTTCAGCGAGGCGCCGGGCCACGTAAGTGCGGGTGGCTTGGTCGTGACGCATGCGGGTGATGACGATGTGATAGAGCGCCGAGTTGGCTTGCCGGTTGCCGTCCCGGTTGAGTCGGTGCCGGGTGGTTTTACCGGAGCTGGCCGGGATAGGTGCCACCCCGCAGAGGTGAGCAAAGGCAGCTTCGGAGCGGATCCGTTGTGGGTTGTCACCAGCCGCGACCAGGAGCTTGGCGGCAGTGTCGAACCCGACTCCGAACACTTCGAGGAGTCCGGGTGCGGTCTGGCGAATCAAGGGACGGAGTAGCCGGTTGAGCCGCTTGGTCTCCTCCCGCAGGTATTTGACCCGTTGCCCGAGGGCTCGGATGGTGACTTGGGTGGTGTAACGGACCGGGTCGTCACCCTGGCGGGGTCGTAACCCGGTGGCCTTGTTCGCCAACGAGATCGCTGTGAGCCCAGTGAACTTGGCTCGGATCTCAGGAGTCGCAGTGAAGATCACATGGCGCAGCTGATTCAACGTCTCGATCCGGGTATCGACCGCGGAGCGGCGAGCAATCATCAACACCCGGATCGCTTCGACGTTGCCGTCGCGCGACTTCGGCACTCCCGTGGCGGTTCCTGATAGGGCAGCGCGAGCAGCAGCAACCGCGTCAACTGGGTCCGACTTGCCTTGCCGATGCCGAGCCTGACGATTGGGTCGATCAACCTCCACCACCGCAATACCGGCCCGGGCCAGATACCGAGCCAAGCCAACACCGTATGAGCCGGTGCCCTCAACACCGACCACCGCCAGCTCGCCATGAGAACCAAGCCACGACACCAACCGGCGATACCCAGCCTGGGTCGTGCGGAACGATTCGATACCGAGCACACCTCCAACATGATTGATCACTGCAGCCACATGGGTATCGGCGTGGGTGTCGACGCCACCGATCACAGCATCAGGGTTTTCTACGATGGTCATTGCCATCCCTCCTCGCTAGACGGACAGGGGTGGCACGCACTTGCCGGGAGGGTGGACCAGAGACAACCGGGCCTGGTTTCAGCAGGACCGGTGACGGTCTCCCACCCGACCGGTGAGTGCCGTTCCCAGGGTCCGCCGGCGAGTCATTCGAAGGACAACCCAGCAAGGGTGTCAGCCGGTTCGCGAGCCAAGCCGAACCCCGGGAACAAACCAACCGTAGACTCAAGCCGTGGGTGACAGCCATCGGCCACGATCAGCGCACCAACCAATCCTCCCTGCCGGATATGCGTGGTGGCAACGGTGCTCAGGCTCTCTTGCCTCTGGCGTATGTGGTGGGTCGTGCCTTGGGCTTCCTCTATTGATCCTTTGCCATGCGCACCTTGAACATGATCGCAAGATTGTTGAGGAACGGGATGAAGCTATACGCACCCTGAGCTTCCTCTCGTGGAATTGGCTGAACTTCGAGACCAGGGTCAATCGCAGCGATGTATTCCACCATTTCGTCTCTCTTGTCGTCAGGCAATCCTCCTCCAATGACGACGAAATCAATTGAATCGGTTTCGATTATCTCCTTGATCCGATCCTTCGAGTTGCTAGCAATCACGTTTCTGCCATACCTCTCCCACTCTTCAACCAAGACATCCAAGGTTGATTGCAGTCTGCCGATTGCCAGGATTCGTGGTTCCGTCATTGCCTTGAGCGCTCCTACTTGGCATCGCGTCGACGTCCCGCCGTCGGAGCGGGCCGCTACTGCGGGTCTTCGGACTCCGTCCGTGACCCTTGCGAGAGGATATCTGACCGGGCCAGTACGTCGGACGGTACACCTCGTCCGCCTGCCGACAGCGTGACGGGGTTCTCGCACAGCGGAGTCGCACCGATCGCCGAATCGGGTTGCATAACGATCACTTCGCAGAGTGCTCAGTATCGGCACATATGCGCTAGCGGGACGCAGCAGTTTGGCCAGCCCATGGGAGACCCGATTCCTCGACGACCCGTACGTCAGCCTCGAAGAGTACGTCCGATCGGCCTGCATCAACGCCTACGGTCTATCTGGACACCCTGATTCCTGTCGGCCCGGCCCTGTAGCCTCCTTTCCATGAGCGACGACTATCCCTATACGGCCAAGAGCAGGGTGCTAGCACTGATTGAATCGCTCGAGACGGCTACTCAGCGAGACCCAGAGCAGGAAGTCCAAGGAATGGCGCTGCCTGTGCTTGACGCTGCTATCGCTGACATCAAGGCGGCGATGCCAGACGACCCCGTCGTGGCCGCCGTGGAGGGCGTCATCTCCCCAGCTTCAGTCGAACGAGGCGAGCCGATCCGGGCGGTGGATGCACTGCTCGTCGTCAAGCAACTCGACGCCGCCATCGGTGACTACCCCATCAGCATCGCCTGACTCGACCTCGGTGCCCCCGATACCTCCTTGCGCAGAGGACGAAAGAAGAGAGGCGACCGGCACAAACGGACAGAAACCATGCCTTCTACGAAAGACTCGAATCGACCTGCTCTGACCTCACTCTCCTGGATACGGCAGCGACCCGCCCCTCGACGCTTCCCAGATCCTCCAATCAAGCTCATACGCTTTCACGCCGAGCACCTCTGCTGCCCTAGTTACGACCTCGATCAATTCGCTGTCCGACAGTGGCCGACCAACCGCACCTTCGGCGAACCGCCGGACATGAACGTCAGGTTTGATCGTCTCCACCCCTTGCCGCATCACCAGCCACTGAAACACCGCTATCCCGAGGCCCCTCACCCGCCCCTCGAAGTCACGGTTGAAGTCAGCACGTTGCGCCCACCGGTGCAGCGACCCCTGGTCGATCACCCCGATGCTGCGGAAGTAGAGGGAGAGGTCGCGGAGTTGATGGGCTCGGGTCCACAGGTTGTATCCCCAAAGCCACTGAGCGAGGTCGGTATTGCCAGCCTGATCATCGTCAAAGCGAGCAAGAACATCATCAAGGTCATCGAGTGTCCGAACCTCGTCCCACCGATTGTCCCGGTAGTGCTGGAGGGCGTTGACCACTGCTTTGGTGTTCATTTGATAGTCGAGGACCGTCTCGAACAAGTTCATGATGAAGTCGGTCTCGAGGTAGGACGCTTCGACAGGTGGTAGCGCGGACGCAGCGGCGGCAGCCTTCTCCACGTCCGTCTCGCTGATCACATCACCCACTCGATCTTGCCTTTCCAACCAGAAGCCTACGTGGACCAAACGACCGACGTTGGCAGCGATCCCATCACAGGTACGACGCGAGCGCTTGACGCGTACGTTTGGTGAGAGCACCCGACTGAAAGGAAGAGCATCGTGAAACGAGCAGCAGTGTTCGGTGTGGTACTTGCGTTGTCATTGATGGCGGGCGTTGCCGTGGCGGCAGATCACGACGACATATTCACGGCCTGCCTGACGCCGGGCGGTGATCTAAAGGACGTTGAGATCAACGTAGACACGGCCGATTGCAGAGGAAACTCCACTCCAGTGACATGGAACTCGGAAGGTGTTCCGGGCCCTCCAGGAGACCTCAGCTCGCTGACGAGCTACGAGGTATCGAAGGTGAACCAGGTGGACCCACTGAGCACGAACGGCGGCGGGTCGGGTCCCTGCGATGCGGGTGACCTGGCGACCGGAGGTGGCTTCGAACTCCTCTTCAGCGGCCTTGGCAGCGACCTCACTATCGTCCACTTGTTCCCTGCTAGAGGCCGCCCGACCATTGACGCCTGGGGTGCTGAAGTGACGAATCGCACGGAAATCCCTCGGGAGTTCGTCGTCTATGCGGTATGTCTTGATCTGCCGCCGCAGAGGAGTTAGATGGCACAAATACCTCGCCGGCCGCGGCCTGATCGACATCGAGTCCTTCCACTCGACCTGGCGGAGCCGGATGGCCCAGCCGAGGCGACGGAAGCCACAGTTGCTGGCCCATTGACACCGGTGCGGACACTCGAGGGAGTGTGTGGATGGCGAACGAAACCCGCGGCTACTACCGATGACGCGAGAATTGCCTGATGAAGGTCATCTACAAGGTCACCTACCCGAATGGGAGGATCTACATCGGCATGGACCTCACCGACACCATCAACTACGTCGGCAGTGCGGATAGCGACCTGATCGCGGCCGACTTCACCCGAGAGCAACGCCGTGACTTCACCATCCGAAAGGAGATCCTGTGGGAGTCGGAGACGGCCAGCGACTCGGAGGTTCGGCAGCGGGAGGTCGAGTTCATCCGGCAGCACCGCTCCAACGACCCGGCGATCGGGTACAACCGATGGCCGAAGCCCTGACGGCTGGTCCCACCTAATGTCAGGACATGCCGGGTTTCAGTGACCTGTTCAGGCGACTCGACTCGGACCCCAACGTACGGGGCCGACAGTTCGAGCACATCTGCAAATGGCTCTTGGAGCACGACCCCCGGTACCGAAACCAGTTCGAGAAGGTGTGGCTGTGGGACGAGTGGCCTGGACGGTGGGGACCTGATGCCGGCATCGATCTCGGCGAACCCGGGCGCTACATGGGCCGAGATACGGGGTGACGGTGCTCGCTGTGGCGGTGGGAAGATGGTTAGCGCGGGTATTCCTGTGGCCTCGCTCGCTAGGTCAGTCGCAGACAGCCGGATCGGTCCCCGATCGCCAATAGCAGTTGAAGTCCGATGGCAGCGTGTCAGTCACCGAGTCCCACACGAACATCACGTAAAAGTCCGAAAAGACCAGCTGCCGACCCCGCCCGTCGCGGGTGTAGCAATACAGGTCACCAGAGCCTTCGAAGACCCATGGATCCATGCTCGTAATCTCACCGAAGCCACTAACGGTTGCTGGCACGAACCCGAACCCACTGCTCAGACAAGCCGTCGCCCCGTCATCGCGCAGCTGGAAGTGGCCGTTGCCACCAATCTGGAGTCGCGTGTGGCTCAAGTCTCCGCCTGGGAAATCGTCAACGGTCTCCCACGAGCCCACGAACGGGTTATCGGGTGGTGCTGCAGTCGCCGAAGCCGACCCGACAACCAGCAACGAAACAGCAACCAGCAGGACGAACATACGCCTCATCTCGTCTTCCCTTCTCTCGGCGAACGTACATCCCCAGGTACCAGCAACTGGAAGAGAAGGCACAGAGGCCAAGGTCACGACATAGTTTCGGTTTTCGCGTTTTCGTCACATTGTCCCGCTACGATGAGGGCTACAGCGCCGACGCCGGCCGCCGTAACTGGCCTCCGGGGTTACGTCGGAGGGCCGCCTCTTTCGGGCCTCCCGCCGCTCCAACCAACAAGATGAACGTGGCGTGCCCTGTTGCTCCGGGTGCGCCGGATTGGAGCAACGATGAACGACCTCTCTCCTGAGTACTACGCGGCGCGGGATGTGCAGGCAGAAGCGTCCGAGCGGATGCGCCGGATCGCCGACGAGATGGCGGTGATCACCGACAAGGACGGGAACCTCACCCGCGGCGAAACCGAAAGAATGGAACGGTTGAGCGCTGGATTCGAGCGAGCGCAGTCGGATTACGCCGCGGCGCAAGTCAAGTGGGCCGAGGTGTCCGAAGTCGAGTGGCGAGCGGGCCGGTTGATCCGCGAACGAGGCCACACTCCGCGCGACTTGGACGACGACCCGTTTGCGCAGCCGGTCGAGAACCGCAGGGGTCGCTTTGCTGATCCGTGGTCCGTGAATGGCGACCAGTGGGCCGCAAAGCATTCGGGCCCGGTCGAGACGCGCAGCCGTGCCTACAGCGCCATCGAGCAGATGGCTGGCACGAATGATCAGCGCCGCGAGACGATGACGAAGATCATCGAGCAGTTCGATGACGACGACTCGCGACTCTCGAGGTTGCTGTTGGCGACGAGCTCCCCGGCGTATATGCGGGCATTCACGGAAGCCGCCAGGAACCCTTCGCAGCTGCCCCTGTTGAGTCAGGAGGAAGTGGACGCGGTTCGGCATGTACGCAGCGAAGCCCGCAGCATGAGCCTCACCGATTCGGAGGGGGGCTTTCTGGTCCCATTCCAACTTGATCCGACCGTGATCATCACCTCCGACGGCAGCACCAACCCGGTGCGCCAGGTCGCTAGGAAGGTGATCGCAACCGGCGATACTTGGAATGGTGTCTCGAGCGCTGCTGTGAGTTGGTCAGTGGATGCCGAAGCCGCCGAGGTGTCGGATGACGCCACCACCTTCAGCCAACCCAGCATCCCCATCTACAAGTTGGCGGGCTTCGTACCGATTTCGCTGGAGGCCGCAGCCGACGCCTCGAACGTGGCGCAGGAAGTGTCGCGATTGTTGGCCTTCGGGAAAGGCACGCTCGAGGGCACGCTGCTGACCACCGGGACCGGGTCGGCGCAGCCGACCGGGATCATCACCGAATTGAACGGTGCGGCACCTCCGGTGATTTCAGCCACCACCAACGACGCCTTCGGTTCGGTCGATGTGTATGCCGTCGATGAGGCACTCCCGGCCAGGTACCGGCAGCGAGCATCGTGGATGGCGCACCGCTCCACGTTCAACGACGTTCGCCAATTCGACACCAGCGGAGGGGCAGCAATGTGGGAACGGTTCGCCGCCGACGTCCCGGCACAGCTCCTCGGGAGGCCGGCGCTCGAGAACAGCGACATGGCCACCATCGCCACCGGCGACGACTACGTGCTCGTCTTCGGCGACTTCGACAACTACGTGATCGCAGACCGGATCGGCATGGCCGTCGAGTTCATCCCCCACCTATTCGGATCGAACCACCGGCCGACCGGTCAGCGAGGTTGGTATGCATACTCCAGGCTCGGAGCCGAGTCCGTCAATGATGCGGCGTTCAAGTTGTTGAAAGTGTGACAGGTCAGCCGGCGGCGCGGACCACCTTGCAGGGTCACGCCGTGCCGCCGGTCCGGGTGTCTGGTCCCTCGTGCTCCAAGGGGTTTTCTTGTCTTCCCCTACCCATCGCGAGGGGCCGGCCACCCCATCAGCATCGGCACCCCCGGCCCCCTCAGGTTCCTCCTGAATCCCAGGGGTCGGGGGCGCCGCCAGTCTGCTCCCTGGTCCGGGTTCCGGCGTTTGTCGGTTCCTCCCACAGTCACCCGGGCCGGGGAGCCGTCGATCGACGCCAATTTGCGGTCGTTTGGCTCTAGGGGCTCGCTCCCTTCAATGGGATGATGGGAGCGTCGCAATGAGGAGGGGCACCCATGGCTCGCTTGTTTGTGATGCTCACGGTTGTGGCGTTGGTGTTGCTGGCGGCATGTGGGTCCAGCGACGAGACGACGCCCCGCGCGACTTCAACAACCACGACGGTCGAGGCCGCTGCTCCGTCCACGACCACACTCGTCGAAGCTGAAGCCCCGGCGGTCACCGTGGTCTTCGACGGCGAAACCTGCTCCTATCGAGGACCTGCCCAGGTGTCGCCGACCGAGACCCTCGGTGTCGAACTCCGAAACACCAGCGACACGACCGTCAGTCTCTTGGTTGTCGAGTTCAGCGACGAAGATCAGGCCGCGATTGCGGCGGCCATCGGGGAGAGCTTTACCGAAGACAGGAGCGAACTCTTAGGCGCTCCGCCGGTCTCTGTGCCTCTCGAGCTCCCAGCCGAGCCGGGTGCCACAACGGCGCGAAACGTGCTGCTCCTACCGGCCACGTATACCGTCATGTGCGAAACGTTCCAGCCAACCCGGGCGTGGCCCGCCGGCGTCATCGAAAGCACCTGACCGGCGTCGGAGCCGGGTACATTTCCGCCGTCAGGACGGCTCTGCCGGCCTCGTTGTGACAGTCTTCCGGCGTTCTCGTCGGGTTCCTCCCACAGTCACCCGGGCCGGGGAGCCACCTTCGCCGCAGTCAGTCACCCGGCTTCGAGGTGGCCGGGCCGTTACGGGCCGTCTAAGCGGCGTGACCAGAGCAAGTCATCCGCAGATGACTCGCTTCGCCTGGTGACAGGTCACTGAGTCCACACAGAGTCCACATGACACACGAAAACAGACGAAAACCGACGAAGCCAGACGCATAAGCACCGGGGTGTCGGGGAAGCCGAAAGCCCTTGTCACGTATGGCTTTCAGGCCTGTGACAAGGGCTTTCTATTGGTGGGCGTTGACGGGCTCGAACCGCCGACCTCTTCCTTGTAAGGGAAGCGCTCTTCCAGCTGAGCTAAACGCCCGAAGCTTCAGTATCACCTGCATCGGCAGGTTCAGCACGATCGCTGAGGGGCTCCTTCTTCTCGTTCCGTCTCGCTGACGAATCGGAGTTTCTGAACCGACGCGAACATAGCATTCGCACCTTCGTACGTGGGACGACCGTCGCCCCCGGAGCAGCGGCAGGCCCGAGTCGCTCCCAGCCTTCGATCACCTACGGAACCGTGGTCGTCGTGGAGGTGCTGGACGTCGTGGACGTAGTCGGCGCCACCGTCGTGGACGTCGTGGTCGTAGTTGGTGCCGCCGTCGTGGTAGTCGTGGAGGTGGTGGACGTAGTCGGCGCCGCCGTCGTGGTAGTCGTCTCAGGCGGGACCGTCGTCGTGGTTGTAGTCGACGTCGTCTCAGGCGGGACCGTCGTCGTGGTCGTGGTCGACGTCGTCTCGGGCGGCACCGTGGTCGTGGTGGCTACAGGAGCCGGTGGAAGTTCGACGGATTCCTTGGCGGCAGAGCATTGCTCGGCGATGAACGCGATCTCGTTCGACCATACCGCCTCGCCACCTCCACCACCCGGCGGCGACAGCTTGAACGCGTACCTGCCGTCGCCCGCGCTTAGAGCCTCGACGACATCCACGGAAGCTCCGCTCCCGAGCATGGGGATCGATTGCGTCCCGACGAGGGTGTCATACCCCGTCCCCGTGGCGGTACCGAACCAGAATTCAAGGTCTGTCGCCGCATCCAGGTCGGCCTCGCCTCGGTTCGCCACCACGGCGACCGCCACGGGTTCGGCCTCGCACGCGAAGCCGACGTCCGCAAACTCCAGAACCGCCTCCGCACCGAACTCTCCGGTGGCGACCTCGCCGGAAACACTGAGGGTGGTGGCCCACAGGGTGCGGCCAACCGGGATGAGCGCGGTCAGAACGACGACCACCGCCGCGAGCGCCACCCACGGGCCGGCGCGGCGCATGATTGCCCGAGTCCCGGGACTCATGTCACACCTCCGAGCCATCGCTGCAAGTAGACGCTCGGCCAACCGGCGTTGGGCACCACCAGAACGACCTTGCCTTCCAGGTTCGCGGCAAGCACCGGAGCGTCATTGGTGTTGTTGTTGTCACCGCGTGTCATGAAGATCGGCTGTGATCCTCCGTCTTCGATCGCCACAACCCGGTGGATCACCTGGAAACCACCCTGGCGGAAGCGAATGATGTCTCCCACCTCGACCTCATCGGGGCTGGCTTCTTGAATCACGACCATGTCACCGACCTCCAGAGTCGGGTTCATGCTTGGTCCGCTCACCACAACCGGCTGGAAGCCGAACATGCCGGTCACGAACCAGATGAGCGTGACCGCTACCACCGCCACTCCGAGCCATCCAGCCCGGCGCCTGGTCCCGCCGGCGGCTCCTCCCTCCGGCGATTGGAGCATCTCCGACTCGTCGCTCATTTCTAGGATCGGCTGCTGAATGATCCACAGTCCGAGCACGGGTGCCAGGGTGCCGATGAATGCGGTGAGCTGCCAGCTCAGGTCAGGCAAGATCGGCGACAGCCATTCGAATGCCGTAGGCACCGCCCGGTAGGCAATGGCAGCCAGCGGTCCCCCGACCAACGCCAGGAACGACGCCAGCAATCCCTCGGACAGGCTGGGCAACGCCCGCTCCCCCACCAGGATCGTCATCGACTCCACGCCGTCCACTGAGGTGAGCTTGGCCAGCGGAAGGCCGATGACCGCGAAGAATACTGTTGCCACCGCGAGCGCGGCAGTAGCGCTCCAGCGCGCGATCACCACGACGATGCAGGCACGGCACATCTCCACCGCCACCAGGATGGTGAGCACGTACAGCAGGTTGGCTGCCATCGGCAGGATCTCATGCGAATACGGGGATCGGCCGAAGCTCAGCGCCAGGCCGGCGAGAACGAACAGTGCGACCTGGAAGAACCCGACGAGCGCGGCGAGCACAATCAAGCGCCGATTACGAGCGGGACGGTCGGGTAGCCGGCGCCAGACGGCGAAGGCGGCCACCGCCAGCGTGCTCCACAACAGCGCATGGCTCACCTGCCACAGCACCGGGTGTCCGCGATCGATGCCCACGAACTCGAGCAGCGTGCCGGGAACGCCGCGGGTCACGAGCACGTAGATGACCAGCGTCCAGGAGATCAGACCTGCCACCAGCCGAAGGTCGCCGCTGTGGGTCAACTCGTCGCCGGCGTGCTCCACCCGTATCCCCTGGTCGGCCTGGGCACTAGAGCGCAGCTCCTCGTGTCGTGTAGCCGTCGGATCGCTCCGTGGGTCCACGGCGGGATGGAAGGGCCGAGGGGTCGGGACGGATGTGTCGGGTTCGGCGATGCGGGCTCGGCGCCGCTCGGAACCGGAGTCGGCTGCGGCATGGGCGCGGGTCGCGACGGAGCGACGCCGCGCGACGGGGGCGGATTCGAACCATCCGCGCATCGTCACGTCGCGGTCGTGATGGCCGTTCGGCTCAGAAGGAAGCATTGTTGAGCCCATCGGAGATCGACTTGAGAACTTCGTACTGTTGCCGCGTTGGGGCCGTCCCCGCCTTGGCCTCGATCGCGGTGATGATGTCGGCGAGGCCGGCATCTTCGGGATCGGCGAGGCCCAGGTAGTTGTCGGGGTCCACGCCCCTGATGTTGTGGCCGGCGGCTGCGCACAGCAGCCCGGCCTGGTCGTTGAGCCGGGTAGCCAGGTAGTGGGCCAGGAAACGGGCCTCCATTGTCGACCGACCCCGGGCCGTATCGAACAGCTCATCCGTCCCGCTCATCGTGGTCGGTCCGAGCCAGTCCGACGATGCATCGATCGCCGCCAGCCAACCCTCGATGTCGGACGCGACAAACGTGTCGTGCGCATCCCAGTTGCCCCAGAATCCGATGGTGCCGGGCTCGGCCTCAGCGAAACGGGTGTCGATCGTGAATCCGTAGATGGCCTCCTGCTCTGCCACCTGGTTGATGCGTATGGCGTAGCCCGTGACCCACTCAGCTCCGGGGGCGAGGTTGCCGCACGTGTCGTCATCGGGCGTCACAGTGATTGCCGGTACCGTCGAGATGGCGGGAGCAGCCCGCATCAAGGGCGCGTCACCGGTGCTCACGATGGTCACCATGAGCCGGCAGGTGTAACCGGGGTAGGCGTTGTCGATGTCGACGCCGACCACATCGGCGCTACGCAGCACCGCGGTGCAGGACGCGACGTCCTTGCCGTAACCAGGGTCGATGCCGACGTCGCCGGTCTCCGCAGCCACGAATACGATGTTGGGATCGGTGGCGCGGACGCTGCCCTTGCTGCCCAGCGCCGCCGGAGCACGCCACACTGCGGCAACGATCGTGAGCGCGCCGATCAGAACCGCGGCACCGGCCAGCAGCCATGCCGCCCCCGCTCGACGTTCTCGCTCAGGTGTTCGGTTCTTCGTCATCGTCTCGGCTGGCGACTCCTGTCGCTCACGCGTCTCCGACGCTCGAGCCTCGGAGACGCTGTGGGCCGAGGGTTCCGAGGACGCACCTCGGCCCACAGATTGTCTCTTCTCTATGGAGCCAACGCTGCCGGAAGCGGTGGCAGAATCGGACAGTTGCTCTCGTTGAATTGGTTCAGTTGCACCTCCACACCGAAGCCATACGTGGCGTTCTGCTCGGCGGGCTGCTCGACGTGCACCCGGAGACTGCTCCCGGCGAAGTCCCCAGTGTGCAGTTGGCTGCACCGGTTGTTGGCCCACGTAACGGTGGCCTGGTCACAGGAAGCAATGAAGCTTCCGTTCGTTCGCCGATCCACGGTGCACCCGGTGAGGTCACGGGGAACAAAGCGAATCTCCTCCACGTGAACCGGGATGCTGCCGGTACTGATGTACTCGACCTGACAGTCGGCCGTGTAGCTGGGATAACCGTTGCCGATCTCGAAGTGCAGGATCGAGGGGTCCTCATCGTCGATGAAGCCGTCGATGGTCCCCACGTCCTTGTCTTCGATATCGCCACAGATCACGAAGTCCCACTCCGCTGCCACGTCGCCGGTCTCGATGGTGCCTTCGATAGTCAACACCTGGGACCACAGGCCGTAGCCGACCGCCATAGTGGCCAGCGATGCAAGCATCACGGCCGTCATGACGGCGATCGGCTTCTTATGCATCAAAGACACCGTTGCCGTTGGTGTCGAGGACAATGTCCTCGCCGTCGTTCCAGTACGTGTCGCCGTTGGCGTCAAAGAACATCAGCGCCGAATCCGGACCCGCACAGCCCGTAAAGGTGGAGCCGGTCTCGAGATCGACGTCGACTCGCTCTGCGCCGGGCGTCATGTCCAGGCTCCAATCCCAGTCCAGGACCAGCGGATCGAGGAAATCGTCGTGCCACCCGTCGCGAATCGCGGTCGGATGTGCTGAACCCTCGGCGTGCAGGTCGTCACCGAACGTCCACGTGCACGTGCCGTCGGTGTCGAACCAGTCGAGTCCCTCGTCGAATCCTCCTGTCGGCCAGGCTGTGAGCGTGTCGCCGGGTGCCACTTGAATGTTGGCCGCGAAGCCATTGCCGCTGAAGCGAGTCAAGGTCCCGTCGGCGTCGACGATGGCGTCGCGCGGCTCGTTGAACTGCCGTGCGTCGACGAAGCCCTCGAAGACGTACCGGGCGTTCTGATCAGCTTCCTGCTCGACGTGCAGGTACAGCGTGCAGAGTGCCTTCTCGCCCTCATGGATCTGGGTGTCTTCCTCGTAGCATCCAAGCAGACTGAACGTCACGGCCTCCGGAGGTGGCAGCGTCGTCCAGGTTGGGTGGTAGATATGAACAGGCACGGAGCCGATACTGTGAACGTCGAATTCCACCCAGCACTCGTAGCTCGGGTAGGCACCTCCGATAGTCACTTCGAGCCCATCGCTCGTGGCGTTCAGCACCGCATCGCAGTCGGCGACGTTCTTCTCGTCTGGAAGATCGTCGTCATTCTCAACCACGCTCTCAACTGATAGCTGGGCTGCTACGTCTCCCGTCTGGACTACGCCGTCGATGCTGAGAAGCTGAAACCACAGAGCGCTGCCGATACCGACCATCGCCAAGGCGACGACCAGCACCAAGAACAGCACTCCGATCTTTGCAGGTTTGCGATCAAACAAGATTTCCCTCCCTTTCGTCCCATCACTCGCGTTCTGTGTTTGAGGCCAGGGTCACCCCCCTTCCCCGGGCGCGACGAAACGACTCAGGACGTCCAAGAAGAAGATGCCTGAAGACCGTCGCGCCGGCGCAACCAGACGATCTGCCAACACGCGGTCGAAAACCGACCTGCGCACTCACACCCGTACACCCCTTGGGATGCAGATACCCGCCCACCGTATGTTGCGACGGCGCGAGCGGCTACGGGCCCAAAGACCCTTGCGGCGCATACGCCGGCGGCATCGGCCTCGACTTCAACGGCGCCGACACTGCCATACTTCCGGCCGATGTCTCCCCTGCTCGCCCGCACTTTGGTTTTCGTCGCCGCGGCTTCGGTGCTCGTGCTCGAAATCCTCGCCGGAAGGCTGCTGGCACCCTTCGTCGGAATCACGTTGGAGACCTTCACCGGCATCATCGGCACCGTTCTCGCCGGGATCGCCGTCGGAGCCTGGCTCGGTGGTCTGGCCGCCGACCGCTATCCACCGCGCCCCCTGATCGCACCTCTCTTCGTCGTCGGCGGCGTGCTCGCCATCGCCGCGGCGCCCCTCGTCGGCGCCGTCGGACCCTCGATGCGAGCAGCGGGGCCCGCCGAGATCGTCATCCTCGCTGCCATCGCGTTCTTCCTCCCCGCCGCGGTACTCAGCGCCATCTCGCCCATCGTCGCCAAGATCGAACTCGAAACTCTCGACGAAACCGGCACGGTCGTCGGTGGCTTGTCTGCAGTGGGCACCGTCGGCGCCATCTTCGGCACGTTCTTCACCGGGTTCGTCTTGATCGCCACCATTCCTACCCGGCCGATCCTCATCGGACTCGGGGTGGTCCTGATCGCGATCGGTGGCGGCCTCTGGGTCCAGGCCCGCCGGGCGAGCCTCCTGAGCGCCGTCATCATCCCGGTCGCGCTGGCATTGGGGCTCAATGTGGTGGTCGCTGAACCGTGTGATCAGGAAACGGCCTACTACTGCACAAGCGTCGAGGCCGACGCCGACCGGTCCCCCGGGCGGGTGCTCGTGCTCGACACGCTCAGCCACAGCTACGTCGACCTCGAGGACCCCACCTACCTCGGGTTCCGCTACAGCAGACTGTTCGCAGCGGTCTTCGCCACCTTGCCGCCGGGACCGCTCGACGTCCTCTCGATCGGCGGCGGCGGGTTCACCCTCCCCCGCTACCTCAACGAGATTCGACCTGGGACCTCCAACACCGTCCTCGAATTGGACCAGACCCTCGTCGACATCGCAGAGCAGGAACTCGGGCTCGATCCAACCAGCATGACCATCGAGATCGGCGATGCACGGCTGCTGCTTGCCGAGCAGCCCGACACCGCATACGACATCGTGATCGGTGATGCCTTCGGAGGCCTCTCAGTGCCCTGGCATCTCACTACGTCCGAGTTCGCCGAAGCGATCCACGAACGACTCCGGCCCGGCGGTATCTACATCCTCAACATGATCGATTACCCGCCACTCGATTTCGCCAAAGCCGAAGCCGCGACCCTGGCCGCGGTGTTCCCGCACGCTGCCGTGATTGCCCCCGCGGCCTACGTCGCCGGGGACCGCGGCGGCAACTTCGTGATGATCGGGTCACCTGCGCCGATCCCGGTCGATGCGATCAGCAGCGGCATCGTCGGATTCGAAGGGGAGCCCATCGTGATCACCGGGGCCGCCCTCGACGCATTCATCGCAGACGCCCGTGTCCTCCGAGACGACTTCGCGCCCGTCGACCAGTTGATCAGTCGCCCCTGAACCGCGAGATCACCGACCCTTCCTGTTTTTGCGTCTCAGGGCGGGGTATACCCCGCCGGGGGACGCAAAAACCAGAGGGTTGCCTCGTCCAGGGGCCGCCTTCACATCCCTGCCGTCGGCAGCTCATCCGGCATCAACGGATTCGGCCGATTCCGGTGATAGTTGGCAAGCACTGCCGCGTCACAATCCGAACACAAGTCGATCGGTCGAGTGCCTACCACCGACAACTGAGTGCCGCGCCCCTTTTCCACGATCGCCAACGGCACCGTTTGCAGATCCTCGCTGCCACACTTCCCGCAGACCGGTCGCAGGCTCCGCGTCCACCTGTTGCCGCAGGTATCGCAGTTGAGCTCGATGTCGTCACCGCGGCGTTCGCCTCGCAAGGCCTCTGCCTCACCACACGAAGGACAAGTGATCTCCATCTCCCCAGTCTGCCAGAGCGCCGAGAATCAGGAGAGAGGGCGCAGCGCAGCCCACATCGCCTGGGCGTAGGCCAGCAACTCGCCGGACTCGACAACCGCAGACCCGGCAAAGGAGTCACCACCGGCGTCGACGACGACGGACACCACGCGGGCCCCTCCGAACCCGCGCTCATCCGATGCCGTCAGCATCGGAACGGCCTCGATACCGAGCAACGCAGCGACGGCACCGGTGGCGGCAGCCAGGAACTCACCCAGGCCGGAGTCGACTGGAGCCTCGGCACTCCTGCCTTCGCTGTCTGTGACCCGAACGGAGGTCCCGGCCGCCGTCTGCAACACCGCGATCGAGGTCACACCGATCGGCCCTGCGATCCGGGGCAAGTCCTCAGCCGGCTGAATCAACGCGTCGAGGCCGCGACCCAACCCCGTCCGACGCGCGGAACGCTCCCCGTTGGGGCGAGACGGCCGGAATTGCGGTGCCGGTTCGGAGGCGGTAGCCACATCCGCGGGTCCAGGCTCGATCGGCGATCGGCGCGGAACGAAGCCAGCATCACGCAAGGTTCGGTCGACGTCGCTCGCAACGAGATCAGGATCCCGGGTTCCATCGAGCCAGACCCGCACCACAGGCTCATCGGCAGCGCCCCGTTCAACCTGTGACGCCGCCACGCCGGCTATCGCGCCGACGACCCCCTGCAACTCTTCGACCGACAAGGACTTCCCCCACCTCGGTAATCCCGCACGCGCCGTCAACTTACACGATCGCAGCGGCTCCTACCCAATCTTGGCCCAGGTGGGGCTAGGAATCGAGCAATCGGCTCCCAGAAGGCACCGAACGCCTGGCGATGCATCGAATGTGAACCGCCAGACACGGTGATGAACTCGATGTGCGGGTTGGCCTCTGCCGCGCCTCTCCCGATCTCTGGAGTTACCAAGGCACCCAATTCCGGGTCTGCTCCCAACAGCAGTGTCGGCACCTCCAACGCCTCGAGGTCGTCATGCAGGTCGAATGGTGCGGACTGCTCAATGGTACGACGGATGGTCCACGGGTTCGCCTGGCGCAACGCGTCTACCTTGACGTCGACATCGGATGGGGCCCACCCCTGTCCGTCGGCCGCGACCTGCTCGCGTGTCAATGGTTTGGTGAAAGGGTCGAGCAACCAGAGCACCACAGGATCCGGAGCGTCGAACACGAGGGCAGGGTCTTCGAGGACCAGGCGTCGCGCCCAAGCAGGCCGCTCCAGCAGGATCGCCATGGCAACGGTTCCCCCGAGCGAGTGGCCTACGACCAGGTCCCACGACTCTCCCAAAGCCACCACATCTGCCGCCATGGCCCGGATTCGCATGTCCGGGCTCGCCTGGCTGGCGCCGTGACCGCGTAAGTCGGGAGCCCACACCTCGAACCCACCGTCGGCAAGAGCCGCGGCGACCCGCCACCAGCCCATACCGCTCGAAACGATCCCATGGAGCAGCAGTGCCCGCCTCGGCCCCGACCCCCAACGGGTCACGGCCAGCGGCAAGGGATTTGGATCGTCGATCACGAGCAGACGCTAACGCAAAGGGCGAAGGTCTCGATCAGGTTCGGGGCACCCGATACGGCACCTCCAGCTCCACGATGGTGTGGCCCTGGACGGCGGTTTCGAGCAGCTCCAACGCGGTATCGACCACCAGCCGGTGGCGCTCTCGATCACCTGGAGCACCGAGCGGGCGGGCCAGCGGGAATCGAGTCACGACAGCGCGCGGTACGTTCATCTGATCGAGCACGTGACGGAAGGCCCGGATGAAGATCGCGACGGTTGGCATTCCTGCCGCCTCGACGGCTCGTGCGACGTGCCCGACCGACACGTAACACACAGGTCAGATGGGTACGAGGAGCACCGCGTCCACCGCATCGTTGCGCAATTCTTCGATCCAACCCGGGATGGCGTGGGCATTCAGTCGCTTCTGAGAAGTGACTCCGGTGAACGAAAAGAGCCGCGGCGCCAGTTCCCCGATCTGCCCTTCGGCCTCTGCCACGACGAGCACATCTCGCGGGAACGCAACGTTGGGGTCTTCCTCGACACCCCGAATGTCGTATCCGGGGTGACGCACCCGCAATGCCTCCGGCTCGTAGTCGCGATCGAGCGTTGAGAGTTCGGGCGTGACCCGCTGGAACTCGTTGATGAGATCCAATGAAGCCTCCTGAGTGAGGCCCTCGATACCCATCGGGTTCGGATCATCTCCCTCGAGGAAATGGCCGGTGCTGGTGAACAAGGCAACGCGAGACTCGCTGAGGGGCTTGTCCAGCCGAGTAAAAGGGGCGTCGTCGTAGGCCCACGTCGGCGGGACGGCCGGATCGGGGGCGTAGGCCCGCACTTGCCACTCATACAGCAACTGGTGGATCGGCTCGACGTCACCGTCGTCCTGGGAAGCCCCCACCAGCCAGAACAACTCGGCGATGAACGCGGCAGCCTCAACCTCGGGCAGCTTCTTCAGAAACTTGAACGACAGATCGGTGCGCGATCCGTAGGAGAACGAGTCCTTGAACTCGGCAAACGACTCGGCCCGGCCGTCGGTCATGTGTCGGAGTGGAACCGGCTGTGGATCATGATGCAGGCATTGGCGAGGTAGTTGAACTGGTTCTCTTGCAGGTAGATGAGCACCTCAGGGCTTTCTGCTCCCGGCTGTACCCAAACACTCTTGTATCCGAGTTGGTCCGCTTCTTTGAGCACGGTGAGGGTGGCCTCGGGTGGAACGACAAGATTGATGACGGTCGGCGGTTCCGGCAGCGCTCCGAGGTCCGGATATGCCGGGTCGCCATCCACCACCGAACGATGTGGATTGACCGCAAACACTCGAAAGCCCTTGCGCTTCAGATCGCGGTAGATCACCGAACCGTATTTCCCAGGGTTGTCTGTCGCACCGACGATGGCGACCGTCGCTCCCGGCTCATGGATCAGTCTCGCGATGTCCTTCATCACAGCTCCCAACCGGCCGCCAATCGCATCGCTTCGCAGCCGAAGGGAACGGTAGCCGCGCGAGGCCCAACCCGGCGTCATAACCGTGCGCTGGACCGGGTGCGCCGTAGCATGCTGGTGAGCAACGAATCGACCGGACCGAACATGAACGTCCAAGTCACAATCAAGTACCTATTCGACCGCGTGTTCGGGCTGCTGCTACTGGTGCTCCTGTGGCCCCTGTTCGTCGCCATCGCCTTCGCCATCTGGCTCAACGATCGCGGGCCTGTGTTCTTCAAACACCAGCGACCCGGCCTGGGTGCGCAACCGTTCGATGTCTGGAAGTTCCGGACCATGGTCGTCGACGCCGACCGGCTCTTGGATGAGGACGGCCGCGTCACCGGATCTCGCATCACCGGCGTGGGGGGTGTGCTTCGCAAAGTCAGCCTGGACGAGTTGCCGCAGCTCATCAACATCGTCAAAGGCGAGATGTCGCTCGTCGGGCCGAGGCCTGCCGTCATGGAACACCTCCCCCGCTACACCGAGGAGCAGATGGGTCGGTTCCGCATGAAACCCGGCATCACCGGACTCGCTCAGATCAGCGGCCGCAACACCCTGAAGTGGTCGGAACGAATCCGCCTCGACAACGAGTACATCGACAACTACTCGCTTCCCCTCGATGCACGGATCCTTCGCGAGACCGTCGGAGTCGTGCTGCGACGGGAGGGGATCGCCCTCGACCGCAATCCAGACGCGGTCGACGACCTGGGGCCTGCCCATCCCGACCCGGGCGAAGGGAGCGGCTGAGCATGGTCGAGCCCGTCGGAAAGTACGCCAAGGATGCCGGCAGGGAGTCGTTCCTCGAACGCCTCAATTCACAACTCGCTCCTGCCAACGATGCCGAATACCGCGATCTCCAGGAGCGGTTCCCGACACTCCAGATCATCGGAGTTCCCCGGTCGGGCACCACCCTGCTCAGCCAACTGCTGAGCGCTCATCTCGACGTCGGATATGTCGACCACGTAGTGGCTGCGTTCTGGCAGGCTCCGCTTTACGGGATTCGCCTCTCACAGCAGCTCCTGAACGGCGTCAGACCGACCGGCTTCACCTCCGAGTACGGGAGGACCACGGAGATTCATGATCCGCACGAGTTTGGCTATTTCTGGCGCTATCTCCTCGGCCACGATGACCTCTCTGAGGTCGAGGCTGCGACGGCAGTTGTCGACTGGCAGCGAGTGCAGCGCGTCATCACCAACATGTGTGACGAAATCGGGCGCCCCTTCGTGTTCAAGTCGTTCCTGCTCACCTGGCACATGCTCGAGTTCCAGGCAGTCCTCCCTCGTACCTGCTTTGTATGGGTCAAGCGCGATCCGCTGGACGCCGCGATGTCGATTCTCCGCTTCCGGGAGGCTTTTGCAGGCAGCCGCGACACCTGGGTGTCCATGAAACCCCGCTCCTACGTCGAGCTGAGTGAGCAGCCTCGCGCATACCAGGTCGCAGGCCAGGTGTACGACATCGAACAAACGATCCGAGCCAACGTCGCAGGCGCCGCGCCGGGGACCGTCCTCGAGGTGGAGTACGAACAGCTCTGCCGTCAACCGGCAGCAGTGCTCGAAGACTGCCGCGTGCTCCTGGGTCGCAACGGCTTCGAACCAGACCCCATCGGAAAACCACCGAATGGCTTCGGGATCACAACCGCGGACCCGGCAGATCCCGACTACAGCGCTGTCCGCGACGCCATCGAGGCGCGCTACGGGCGGTCGAGTTGAACTACCGGCTCATCCCCGCCGCCGAAGACTCCGCCTGGGAGGAGGCCATCGCCGCCTGCGTCACCTACGACACCTACCACCGTGCCGGGTATCACCGCGTGCCCTCCGATCTCGCGGACGGAGAGCCGTATCTCCTCGCGGTGGAAGAGGGGCGGGCACGGGCGGCCCTGCCTTTCCTCGTTCGCGATCTCGCCTCGGTGCCGGCGATCCTGGGTGCTGAAGGGGCGGATGCGACCTCGTCCTACGGGTACCCCGGCGTGGTCTCATCCGAGTCGGCTTCGCCCACGCTCAGCAACGCCTTCGGCGCCGCGCTGCACGATGCCTGCAACGAGCTCGGCATCGTCTCGCTCTTCGTACGTCAGAATCCGCTCATCGATACGAACTGGCTTCTGGCCGAGAAGGCGGAAGTCGTCGACCTCGGCCCCACAGTTGCCGTCGATCTCCGTCAGACGGAGGAGGAAATCAGTGCGGGTGCCAACAGCAACCATCGCCGGAACCTCAAGAAGACGGACCAGCTCGGCCCGGAGCTGATGGTCGACGATGACTTCATCCATCTGCAGCAATTCGTCGACGTTTACAACGCCACGATGGAACGCAACCAGGCGTCGGACGCGTACTTCTTTCCCAAGGAGTATTACCTCGGGCTCAAGCGGGAGCTGGGGGCTTCCGTGCGTTTGTTCCACGCCCTGATCGAAGGCGAGGTGACGTCTTCGGTGTTGGCCCTGGCCTCCGGCGGAACGGTGCAGTATCACCTAGGGGGCACCGATCCGGAATGGGCCCGCGACGGTCTGGCGCGCTGGACGCTCGAACAAGTCAGGATCTGGTCGAAACAGAACGGGTACAACTGGTTCCACCTCGGTGGTGGTGTGGGTGCCGCCGAGGACTCCCTGTTCCGCTTCAAGGCAGGTTTTGCCAAGACCTTTCGCACCTTCAGCGTCGCCAGGTACATCCACGACCCCGCCAGGTACGCAGAGTTGCAGGCGGAAAGCGAGCGCGGTGGCCATCGCGCCGCAGAAGGCTTCTTCCCCGCGTATCGCGGGTGAGCGCAAGCCTCCGCTCTACACTCGATGGCTCCCCACCTGCTTTCGGGAGATCACTGATGGCCATTCACGACCTTGACCGCCTCGCCGCAGACGGCGGCGTCCCGGTCAGAACCGCACCGCTTCCACGGTGGCCGTGGTTCGACGAGGAACAGGTTGCCGCGGCATCCCGCGTCCTCGAATCCGGTCGCATCAACTACTGGACCGGAGAGGAGGGGCGCAAGTTCGAACAGGAGTGGGCTGCGCACACCGGCGTCGCGCACGCCCTGGCTCTGGCAAACGGCACCGTGTCGCTCGAGATGATCGTACGGAGCCTCGGCATAGGTCCCGGCGACGACGTCATCGTGACGCCTCGCACCTTCATCGCCTCAGTGGCCTGTGTCGTCGGCGCCGGAGCGCGACCAGTCTTCGCAGACGTTGATCGTGACTCACAGAACATCACTACCGAGTCGATCACGGCGGCACTCACCCCGCAGACCAAGGCCGTGATTCCCGTCCACCTCGCCGGCTGGCCGTGCGACATGCCGTCCATCATGGAGATGGCGGATCGTCACGGCCTGGCAGTCATCGAGGACGCGGCGCAGGCCCATGGCGCCGCGATCGGCGGCCGACCGGTCGGAGGCTTTGGTGTCGCCACCTCGTACTCCTTCTGCCAGGACAAGATCATCACCACCGGCGGCGAGGGCGGCGCGGTGACGACCAACGACGACGCGCTCTGGGATCGAATCTGGGCGTTTCGCGACCACGGAAAGAGTCATGACGAGGTGTTTCGCGACGACCATCCGCCCGGGTTCAGATGGGTGCACAACTCGTTCGGCAGCAACGCCCGCATGACCGAGATGCAGGCCGCGATTGGCCGAATTCAGATCCACCGTCTCCCCGAATGGACGCGGATCCGTGCCCGCAACGCCACCATCCTCAACGATGCCTGTCTGGCAGCCCCCGGTCTCAGGGTCACCCCACCCGCAGCCGACATCACCCACGCCTACTACAAGCACTACGTGTTCGTCGAGCCGGACCAGCTCCGCCCCGGCTGGGACCGGGACCGGGTCATGGCCGCGATTGCCGCCGAAGGCATCCCGGTGTACTCCGGTTCCTGCCCTGAGGTGTACCTCGAGCACGCATTCGACGATCGCTTCCGGCCAGACGAACGCCTCCCGGTGGCTCGCGAGCTGGGCGAAACCAGCCTCATGTTCATGGTGCACCCAACGCTCGACGTGGCAGACATGGAAGACGCTGCAACTGCGATTCAGAAGGTGATGGCCGTCGCCGCGGAGTGACCTCTGTCGGGTGCCAGATCAGTTGCTCGTCGGTGACGGCTCCAACTCGCTGGCAACCAACTGCTTGAGCAGTGCCACCACCTTCTCAGGCTCGTACTCGTCTGAGAGGATGTCGACCGCACCGGGCTCCAACGGCGGAACCCGGAACCGCCACAGCAGCTCGTGGGGCTGACCCAGCGCCACGTCGTCACCTGTGGAGAGCGTTTCGTGCAACTTCTCTCCCTCGCGCAATCCGGTGAACGTGATTTGAGGAGGAACGCCTGGATTGATCTCTGCGGCCAACCGGTAGGCCAAATCGAGAATCTTGACCGGCTCCCCCATCTCCAGCACGAGTACGTCGCCACTGCGACCCACCGCGCCGGCTTCCATCACGAGTTGCACCGCCTCTGGAATCGTCATGAAGTAGCGGGTCACCTCGGGGTCGGTCACTGTGATCGGTTCACCGCGGGCGATCTGCTCGCGAAACGTCGGGATCACAGAACCGTGGCTCCCCAGCACGTTCCCGAAACGGGTCGACATGAACACCCCGGGTCCGAGCGTGCCGAAATACGATGTCATCCGCTCGCCGAGACGCTTCGTCAGACCCAGCACATTTTCCGGGTCCGCCGCCTTGTCGGTACTGACGTTCACAAACCGGGTGACCCCGCTGGCCATCGCAGCCTCCAGCAGATTGCGGGTCCCGAACACGTTGGTCTTCGCGGCTTCGGCGGGATGGTTCTCCAGAAAGGTCACATGCTTGTGTGCCGCCGCATGGAAGACGACTTCGGGCCGCACCTCCTGAAACACCCGAAACACAGCCTCGCGGTCCCGGATGTCCGCCAGGATGAGATCCGGCGAATCCAACAGGGCCCTGCCTTCCAGGCGCAGCTGGAGGCTGTGGAGACTGTTCTCGGCATGGTCGAGCATCACCAGCCGGTCGGGGTTGAACGAGCGTACCGTCTCGCAGAGCTGCGATCCGATCGAGCCGCCGGCTCCCGTGACCAGCACCGTCCGACCGGAGACGTAACCGGCGATGCGCTCCAGGTCGAGGCGCACCTCTTCACGGGACAGAAAGTCGGCCAGGGTGATGTCACGGATATCCTTGACGTCGGCGGTCCCGGTGAGGAATTCATCGAGCCGAGGCAAGACCTTGACGGCAAGACCCGCCTGCTGGCCACGGTCGGCGATATCGAGAATCGTGGTCTGGCCCGCTGAGGGAATCGCGATCAGCAGCGCACCGGCGTCGTATCGCTCTGCTGCGGCCGCAATGCCGTCTCGATTGCCGGAGATGGGCAGGCCGAGCAGGCGAAGTCGCCCTTTGCCGGGGTCGTCGTCGAGAAACGCCACCGGCTCGAGGTCGGACTGCTGATCTTCGCGTAGCGAACGGACCGCTTGTTCACCCGCGGTCCCTGCGCCAAACACCAGTAGCCGGTGGGGCCGTTCGTGGGTCGAACGGCGCCGGCTTTCGTCGAGCACCCTGATGACGTACCGGACCGCCAGAGCGCCGACGACCTGATACGCGCCCGCGGCGAGGATCGTACTGCGGGGAACCAGGTTGCGGGGTCCGGGGGCGAGCCAGATCAACAAGAACAGCGACACGACCACCACACCAGAGGTGAGGGCCACCCACCCGACTTCCTCGAACGAACCCAGTTTGCGGCGGCCGAGATAGAGGCCGGTGGCCAGTCCTGCCATGACCTGGACCGCGATGGCCACCAGAATCGCAATTCCGAGGCCTTCCTGATCGACGCGGCTCCAGTCGAAGAAACGTGTGAATGCCGCGAGCGGGAGGACGATGGCCCACAACAGCGCATCAATTGCGACGAGCAGTCTGTACTTGTATCGCAGGATCCAGGAGACCAGCCGGTAACCGGCCCCTTGCTTCTCAGAATCGGTCATGCTCCACCATCTGACGCATGTAACGGCAATCTCATCCGGCACCGCAGGCGGCGACACCGCGCCGAACCGGATCAGGACCCGGCGGCAGCAGCAGCCTAATGGTGCATCGGCGCGAAACCCGCCCATCCAAAGCTTCGCCGTCGGCAGATAGTCCCCCAGCCGACAGACCAAGAGTGTCGCCGCAGTGACATTCTCCGCCGTTCTCGGCTGCACGCCCCGTTTTGAATTGGGAAAGCACGCTGCGTCTCAAGGAGGAATCAATGACCAGCACCATCACATCACTGACCAAGCCGGCCAGCGGAGAGGACTACCGGTCGCCGTCGCGACAGCGCCAGGTCGGGTTCCTGCTCGCATTCGCCGGCTTGGTGCTCGCGGGGGTGACGCTCGTCGCGAACATCGTCGCTGCCGGGTCCAACGACCCGCAAAGCGCAGCAGAAACGCTCGCCTGGTCGTTCGGACTCACCACCACCGCGTTCGGGACCATCAAGCTCGGCATCGCCGTGATCCTGGTCGGCATCCTCGTGAGGCTGTCGCTGCGGATCGTAAGCGTCAAGACGGCACTGCCCGAATTGAAGCCCGAAGGCGACGGCGGCGCTCGCTTGGGAGCAATCTCTACGGATTTCGGACCCGCCACGGTTTCGAACCACGTCCCCGACCCGCTACCGATCCATCGCATGGCGCGCACCATGTGGGCGCCGATGATCGCGATGGGCTACATGGCGGTGATCGCCGGACTCGTCGTTTCGTTCGTGTGGTCCGGCAATGTCGGCACGGAAACGGGAGCCACCGCGCAGGCCTGGACCCAGGGACTTCAGTTCCTCGGCGAAGGGATGCTGCTGGCGGGTATCTCGTTCCTGCTCGGCTCCATCCTCGGATCGCTGCGCGAAGGCGGGGGCAAAGTTCAGAAGTCGGTCGGCCTCAACGTCGAGACACTCGACATGCCGAACACCGCAAAGGGATTCATCGCCCTCATGGCACTCGGACTCATGATTTCGGTTGGGCAGTTCATCGGCTACGTCTTCGTGGCCGCAACCGTGGACACCGCACAGAGTTTCGCCAGTTGGCTGGCGTGGCTCGGACCGCTCCGTGAGGTAGGGCTCGGACTACTGCTAGCGGGAATCGTGTTGGCGCTGGTCACTATCGGCAATGTCCTGGGATTCCAATTCAGCATGCTCCGCCGGATCATCACCACCGGCCACTAGGAACGAGGAGTTTCTTCACATGACAACTACGAGTGAATTCACTTACGCAACTACTTCGACCAACCCCGGCTACAACCCTCCCCAGAAGATGGGTCGAAAACTGTGGGCGCCGATGCTGGCCATGGCGCTCATGGCCTGGCCCGTCGGACTCGTCCTCTCTTGGATCCGGGCGGCAGAAATTGCATCCACCGCCCCGGATGCTGAGCTGATTGCTCGCTTCGGCCAGTTGGTTCCGGCCTTCATGTTCATCGGCTTCCTGGGCGTGTTCAGTGCGATCTCCTTCGCCATCGCACGCATCCTGGGCGCGTTCCGCAACGGCGGCGGCCAGGTGCAGGAGGCTGCAGGCACCCAGGTGGAGACCCTCGAGATGCCGGCCACAGCAAAGCTGTTCATGCTCTCGATGGCGATGGGCATGATGGCGATCCTCGTGGCAGTGGTTCTGCACTTTGTCGTCGCGACCAACGTCACGACGTGGACGGCCGCGGATATCGCCTCCTGGAGTGAGGTGCTCGAAGGAGTCCGCCGCTTCGGGACCGCACTCTACCTGTTCGGGATTGCGTTCGGGCTCGGCACGATCATCACAGTGCTCCGGTTCCAGTCGGCTCGGATCCGGCAGCTGCCGGGTGAGGCCGCCGCCTGAGCAGAACAACTCGACAACTGCGGGGTCGCTCGGAGACGGGCGGCCCCGCTCGCGCGATCAGTCGGACTGTTCTTCGAGCCGCGGCAGGTTGGCAGAGTGGCGCTGCCAGTAGGTGAGCCCTTCGCTATTGGCGAAGGGATCAGGCCGCTCTGCGGTCGTCGCCCTGGCGGCGGCAGCACGAGCTTCGAGGTCACGCAACTCTCGCTCGTACACCGATTCGACCGCGGCGGAGGGCACCGGTAACGCCTCGTCCGTGAGGTCTACCTCGATGCGCTCGGTCGGCAGTGGTGCCTCGGCGACCGGAGTATCCGACACCTGCGACGGTTCGGTGGCGGCTCCCGAGGCGCGGCGATCGTACTTGTCGCTCGATGGCATCGGGACATACGGTTCCACATACTCGGAGGCAATTGGATCTGGGACCACGACATCTGCGGATGAAACGGCTACCAGGCTGTCTTTGGGATGGCGCTGGGCAGGCTCGGCCCGCACCTCGGGGTCGCCTGCCGCCGGGTCGGCGGCGCCTTCGGGTCGAACAGCCCCCTTCCCCGAATCCGGAGACTCGGCCTGCGCCCCTGAGGCCCTGCGGTCGTATTTGTTCCACGAAGGGATCGGAACATACGGTTCGACATAGCCGCCCGCAGGCTCCTCGAGGTCTTCAACCACGATGGAGTCGTCGTCATCAGCCGGCAGATGCACCGTCATATGGCGTCCCTTGGTGAATGCCGGGACGGTGGCGGCAGGTTCATCGGGCGGGGACGCCGCTTGATCCGTGGATTGACCATCATCCGAAGGGGTTGGGACCGTCATGTGGCGACCCTTGCCCGTAGCCTGCGGCGGGGCAGTCGACTCGCTGGATTCCGGCGGATAGACAATCCGCTTCGGTGGCCTCGACATGCGCCCTTCCCATCGCGCTACCGTTTTCAAGCGTACCTGATAGTCCGCCTCCGGTCATGCGCTTTGGGCCATCACATGGCCCACCGTTGGCTAGCTCGTCAACTGACCGGCGACTCGGGACCTTCGTCCGTCGGAGCGTCGGTTCGTTCGCGGCGACTCCATGTCGCGACGAGCACGGCGACGCCCGCTACGACGAGAAGTGCCGGCCACACCCAGCGACCGTCGAAACGCGAGAAGGCTTCGTCGAAAAGAACGGCGCTCACCCCGGCGCCCACAAACAGTGCCCCGAAGAGAAAGGAGATGATGTCAAACGAATGGCGTTGCATGAGTCCTCCTTCAGGATTCTGTCGCGACAACGCGGATCTCGCCGATGCCGGCCTGCAACTTCAAGTGAATCGGGTCGCCGGCATTGTCTCCGGGCCAAGCCGTCTTCACATCGCGGCCCAGGCCGGAAGTCTGGTCACCAAACAAGTTGAGGGAACCCATACCGACTTCAGCTTCAACGGTGGTCGTGCGGTCGGCAGGTACGAACACGGTGATCTGACCGATACCCAGTTCCGCTCTCAATTCAATCGCCTCACCGCGTTCGAGTTGAGAAAGATCGATCGTCATGTCACCGATGGCCATCTCCACCGGCGACGTGATTTCTTCGACGATCACCGGCTGGACGAGCCGCTCACCGATCTCAGCGCCGAACGGCACCCGAATCAGCGTCGACACCGCAAGCGCGGGCAACAGGAGCAACCCAACTGCGATCAGGCCGTAACTCCTCCCCCACAAGGTGCCCGCCAGCAAGCCACCTCCGGCGGCAATCACAACAGCAGCCACGTAGTGGTTGAACGAGGGGTGGGTCAAGCCCGCAGCGTCCAACGCAGCCATGATGCCGAGGGTCAGCAATATGGCGCCGAAGGTGAGGCCACCGAGCAACGAACGCTCGCGACGACGCGGCGGGGACGACGGAGGTGGTCCCGGCGACACGGGGCGCTCCGGCGGTTGGGCTTCACCGCCCGCAGCCAGCGCAGCGGCTCCAGATGGAGCCTCTGTCGGGACGGTGACGTCTTCAGCTTCTTCCGTCGGCTCGGTTTCGCCGACTTCGGACTCCTCCGTGGTGCCCGTTGGAATGGATTCATCGCCGGTGACCCTCGCGACCTTCGACTTGGACGATCCGCCGACATCACCCCGGAATAGAAGAATGCCGACGCCGAGCAGGGCTGCCGCCACCAGGAAGTCACCTCGAACCAGGTTGGTCCAGCTGAGCGCGACCAGGGCCGCGGCGATGATCAGCGCGACTCCGAGCCAGTTGGTGACCGCTTCTGTGTTCTCGAAGAGCGTCCCTGCGATGGCGACGTCGTGGCCCTCCTCCGGGATCAGAAGCCAGCCGACGAGGTACGCCAACACTCCGAATCCGCCGAAGAACGCGAGCACCACGAATCCGATCCGTACCAGAGGGACCGGGATATCGAAACGCTCGCCGATTCCCGCGGCGACGCCGGCAACCATCCGCCCCCGGAGCGGGCGCCTCAGCAACCGATCCGAACCGGGAGTACTGACAGTCTGCGGAGGTGTCTGTGTGTCGTTCATGACTGCATCGTGCTCTTCTTGCGGTCGGGACGCTATCGGGAATGCCCCTATGGCACCCCTGAGAGACCCTGAGGAGGTTACGGGACACACCCGGTTGTCCCCGCCGAAGGCCTGTGACAACATCGAACCCACAGGAGGATTCCATCAGCACCGAAACCGACCCGCAACCGAGCCCCGTCGGCGAGCCGCAAGCCGTCAGTCGGTTCCGCCGCCTGTTGGTGCGCTCCGACGACGATCGAATCATCACCGGGCTGGCAGGCGGTATCGGCGAACGCCTCGGAATTTCGCCCTCGTATGTGCGGGCCGCATTCATCGCAGGCGTGTTCGCAGGCGGTGTCGGTCTCGTACTGTATCTGGTGGGCTGGGCACTCAGTATCGATGCAGACGCAGCCGATCTACCGCCGGTCGAACCCGCCTCACTCAATCGGAAGATCGCGCTGGCTTTCATCTACCTCGGAGCCGTCTTGACACTCCGCAGCATGGGAGTCTGGTTCTCGGACCAGCTCTTCTTCCCAATCGCCCTGCTGTCGTTTGGAGCAGCCGCGGTGTGGGACCGCACCGATGCCAGCAGCCGGGATCGGATCTCGCGGCTAACCGGTGCTACCGGCGCCGACCGTCCGAACGGAACCAGGATGCTGGTCGGAGCGCTGCTCATGACCGCCGGCCTCTTCGCCTTCGCTTCCACATTCGACGCGTTCACAGACGCGGGTCCGGCACTGCTGGCGGTCTTCCTGACTGCAGCCGGTTTCATGCTCGTGTTCGGCTCCTGGATCTGGCGGCTGGCCGGTGAACTCGCAGACGAACGCCGCGAGCGGATTCGGTCGGAGGAGCGGTCTGCGATGGCGGCCCATCTCCACGACTCCGTCCTGCAGACCCTCGCGATGATTCAACGCTCCGACGACCCACGGCACATGGTGACGCTGGCACGGGGTCAGGAACGCGAACTGCGCGAGTGGCTGTACGGGCGGGACAGATCCGAAGATGGACCGGACGACCTGGAGACGGCCATCACCGGCACCGCCGCTCGAGTTGAATCAGCCCACGACGTACCCATCGACGTCGTTGTCGTGGGCGAGACCACGATGACCGATGACCTACGGGCGCTGGTGCAGTCCGCCGGCGAGGCCATGACGAACGCGGCCCGCCATTCCTGCGCCTCACGGATCTCGGTCTTCACCGAAGTTGGCCAGGACCACATCGACGTGTTCGTGGCGGACCAGGGCAAAGGATTCGATCCGGAGGTGGTGGCTCCCGAGCGAAGGGGGATCGCCGACTCCATCCGCGGCAGAATGAAACGACATGGAGGAGACGTCGTGATCACAAGTAGCCCCGGCGAAGGTACGGAGGTTCACCTCTCGATGGCGGTCGCTACCTCATGAGCGTGCGCATCTTCCTCGTCGACGATCACCAGTTGTTTCTCACGGGCGTCCGCACCGAACTCGACGAGGTCTTCGACGTGGTCGGAACCGCGAGTGACGTCGACCCTGCGATTGCGGCCATCCGCCGGCTGGAACCAGAAGTCGTCCTGGTTGATGTCCACATGCCCGGAGGTGGCGGGGTAACGGTCATCAGCAATGTCGCCGAGACCCATCCGGACGTGAAGTTTCTGGCGCTCTCAGTGTCCGACGCGCCGGACGACGTCATCGCGATGATCCGCGCCGGAGCGCGCGGATACGTCACGAAATCCATCTCCCCGGACGATCTGATCGATGCGGTCAATTCGGTGGCGGCAGATGATGCCGTGTTCTCTCCACGTCTTGCCGGCTTCGTACTCGACGCGTTTGCCGGTGCCCTCCCCCGGCCCGCCGACCCCGAACTCGACCAGCTGACCCCACGCGAAAAGGAAGTGCTCCGCCAGATCGCGAGAGGCTATACCTACAAGCAGGTGGCCTCACGGCTCAACATCTCGATAAAGACGGTCGAAACCCACGTGTCTGCAGTACTCCGCAAGTTGCAGCTTTCGAGTCGCCACGAACTGGCCCGCTGGGCCTCGGATCGCCGTTTGATTTGAGACGCCACTACCCCTCACGCGGAAGGGCGGCCCGGAGGCCGCCCTTCCAACCGCTGGGGGTCGTTCATCTGAGGATCGGATACTTCTCGACGAGAGAAGCACGTTCCCAGCGGCGTCCTAGGCCCCACGTGTTGCCGGCGTCGATCAATGCCAGCCCGACGAGGGTCAGAGCGGTGATCAATGGGATGTCGAGGTAAGGCTCACTGCCCGCAGGAATTGCCGTCACCGGTGACGCCAGGAAGTCTGGTGACGCCAGGAAGTGGAGCACGAGCATGGCAGCCCCCACGACGGCGCCGAGCCGCAGGCCAACACCCAACAGAAATGTCGTGCCGACGAACAGCAGCCCTGCCATGAACAGCCAATCGGCCCAGGCTTCACCCGCGGCTGATTGGGCCCATTCGATGAACCAGCCTTCCGACCGAAAGGTCAGAAACGAAAAGGTCGGCGAACCTTCGCCGAAGCCGAACAGCCAGGCCGATTCCCCGAGATAATCAATCGTCTCGACGCCGGTCGACCCGTCGAATGATCGGCCGGTCGGATACCCGAGAGCGAAGGTCTTGTCTGCGAACGCCCACAAGAACATCCCGCCAAGGCCAATACGGACGGCCGCCCAGACGCGCCGGGCGGCCGATGTCAGTGTTGATCCGCTCACGGCATCCTCTGAGGTGGCTTGCAGTGTGATCACTGCCGCCGACCCTCCTCCTCGAACGACCTCGATTTGCACCGTGAGTGTCACATTCGAACGAACGAGCGATTAGGGGCAAAAGACTCTGCTGGCAACACCCGCACCGTTCGGTTCGCCTCAGACGTCTCGGATTCCCTCGATGATCTGGGCGATGGCGAGCGCGATCAGAAGCGCGCCGCCCATTCTGGAGGCCGCCATCCACAGGCCGCGCCTTCGCACCTCGATCGCGGCCGCGGCCGGAACGGTTGCCAAACCGACGACCAGAGCAGGCAACCAGCGAGACGCGGGTTCCGTCGCTCCGAAGAGCACCAGGAACCCGGCCAGTTCGGGCGACAAGATCAGTGGGAACGCCACCGGTGCCAGCGCAGCCCAGTGCCCCGGCAAGCCCTCCTCGTCGCGACGGCTGGGGAATGCGAGCACCCAGGCCCCGGCAAGCAGCGCTACCACCCCCGCCGCGATCCGCCAGGTCTCCGCAGTGATGGCTAGCAGTTCCAGCAATGGCTCCGCCCAGGCAATCGCCGACGCTCCAATCAGCAACACGATGGCCGTACCACCGGCAGCCAGCACCAGTCGCCGGGTGCCCTCCTCAGGCAAGGCAGGCCGAATTCGTGCCGCGTTCACCGCGACAATCGCCACTGCGAGCAGATACCACCAGCTCATCGATCAGCTTCCTGGACATCCGCGGCACCCAGCAGCGCACTCAGCACATGCTGCTGGTCGTCCATCTGGGTGTAGTTCCTGTAGAACCAGGCACCCTCGGTCAACCCCGGGCGGGGGCCATCCAGCGCTCGCGAAGCAGATACCTGACGTTCCGCCATCAACCCCGCGGCGCAGATCAGCCGAACTCCCATGTCCGGCCGGATGTCTGCCAGCCCGTCCTCAACGAGCGCCAGCCGGTAGAGCGCAGCCATTCCCTCACCGGACGTTCCCACTCCAGAGGGGGGACCCGGCCATCCGCGTACCGCCACACTGACCGGTTCACCCGTACGCTGCGCCTCGACCCGCAGCCGGAGCGAGAAGTAACCCGCCAACCGGCGGGCGTACGCCAGGTACCGGTCCGTCATGAGACCGGAGCGCCCGATCTCCTCGAGGGCGTAGGCCGCCCAATGATCGGGCAGCCTGGCAATCTCTCCTTCGTTGCGCTCCCGCGTTCCACTCGCCAGGTAGTCCATGCTCGTCAGCGCCGGCCCTTCCCAGTCCTCTTCCGGAAACATGCGGTGCAGCATCGCCAGTGCCCATACCGCCTCACCGGTCGCGAACACGTCGTACGAGCCGGGGATGGGCGCCGCACTCTCCCGATCCCAGCCGGCAAGAATGCTGCCGTCTGGTTGTTGCTGGGCGACGATGAAGCGGCCCATCGCACGCATGAGGTCATCCCGACTGCGGTCACCTGTGACGTCCCGGCGCAAACCCATGGCTGCCACCGCCAGGCCGGTGGCGCCCAGCGACCCAGGCTGGTCTGCCTGGCCGATCGCCGCCCAGCCGTCCGCCTCGATCAACGCTGATTCCAGGAGGAAGCGGAGCGAACGATCCGCCGCGGCCAGCGAACCCCCGTCGTCGGCAACCTCCGCCAATTGGTACAGCGACATGGTGGCGCCGGCATGGCGGACGATGCTGTAGCCGCTGCCCACCTCGTCCGTCCCCCGGTGGTAGCTGTAGGTGAACATCCCGCCCTCGTCCAGATTGAGGGCCAGCCAATCACCGGCTGCCGTTGCCGCCGCGACCGCAGTAGCCGGCGAAGCCGGCGGGCAGGACTCGGCGGGGACCAACACGACTCGCAGCACGATGATGCCGACCACCCAGAGGCCAAGATGAGGAAACCAGAGCCGAGTCACGCCGCGGAGCTTAGGGGGGCGTTGCAGTCGAACTGGCTGGATTGCCCGGGTCACAACGTGGAAGGATGGGCGCCACACGTATCGGGAGGACGGCATGGACCTGGCACCGTCGGCAGCGTCGATCGCGATCGCGCAACGGCTCGACGACTTCATGGAGGACTCCGTCTACCCCGCAGAGGCGACCTTTCGTGAGCAAGTCGCCGCCGACCGCTGGGCGACACCTCCCATCGTCGAACAACTGAAGGAAGAGGCCCGCAGCCGCGGCCTCTGGAACCTGTTCCTGCCCGGGCCGCATGGTGCCGGCCTCACCAACCTCGACTACGCCCCGCTCGCCGAGATCATGGGAAGGTCCGTCGAGATCGCTCCAGTAGTGACGAACTGCTCGGCTCCCGACACCGGGAATATGGAGATCCTGTCCGTCTTCGGCACCCCAGCGCAGCAGGCCCGCTGGCTCGACCCCCTCCTGGCAGGTGAGATTCGATCCTGTTTTGGGATGACAGAGCCCGACGTGGCCTCATCCGATGCCCGCAATATCGAGACCTCTATCGAGCGCGACGGCGATCACTACGTCATCAACGGAGAAAAGTGGTGGACCTCGGGAGCCATGCACCCCGATTGTGCCGTCATGATCGTGATGGGAGTCACGGATCCGGCAGGGCCTCCCTATCGCCGGCAGTCCCAGGTCCTGGTGCCGATGGACACACCTGGAGTGACCGTCGACCGCCCGCTGACGGTGATGGGGTACGACGATGCCCCGCACGGGCACGCGGCAGTAACGCTGGCGGGGGTGCGGGTGCCCACGTCAAATCTGCTCGGTGAACCCGGCGGCGGATTCGGCATCGCCCAGGAGCGGCTCGGTTCGGGGAGAATCCACCACTGCATGCGACTCCTCGGTATGGCAGAGCGGGCCTTTGACCTAATGTGCGAGCGTGCGCTGGGTCGGAAGGCATTCGGGGGTCCGCTGGCAGACCAGGGAGTGGTCCAGGAGTGGATCGCAGACAGCCGGATCGAGATTGAGCAGGCCCGGTTGCTGGTGCTGAAGACGGCGTGGCTGATGGACACCGTCGGGAACCAAGGATCCAAAGTGGAAATCTCGGCGATCAAGGTCGTGGCCCCGAACGTGGCGCTCCGAGTCATCGACCGGGCAATCCAGATGTTTGGGGGAGCAGGCGTCAGCAGCGACGTCCCACTGGCCGCCATGTGGGCCCAGGCGCGGACGCTGCGAATCGCAGACGGGCCGGACGAAGTACACCGGCGATCGGTTGCCAGGCGGGAACTGCGACGGTATCGGGCCACCACCTGAAGGTGTGTCCGGCGGTATCGACCATCATGAAGTCTCACAGAGCAAGCGATCGGAGAAGACGTGGCGAAGGCATTCCTGCTTCCTGACATCGGCGAAGGCCTCACCGATGCCGAGATCGTGGAATGGTCGGTCGCCGTCGGCGATCCGGTCGAAGAGGGAACCCCGTTGTGTGAGATCGAGACCGCAAAGGCAGTGGTCGAACTCACGGCGCCTTGGCCGGGTGTAGTGCTGCATCTCGGCGGCGAAGCTGGTGACACCATCGCGGTCGGGGCCACCCTCGCTGTCATCGGGCTGCCGGGTGAGGTTTGGAACGCCGCCGCAAACGAGGACGCTGCGGCCCCAGCACCCGGCGCAACTGCAGCCTCTGCCTTCGCAGCCCCTCCTGCAACGGCCTCTCCCGTCAGAGCCATGCCGGTGGTGCGACGTCTTGCCGCCGAACTCGGAGTGGACCTCGCCGCCATCACCCCCAGTGACCCCGGAGGCCGAATCACCCGCGAAGACGTCCAGGATGCCGCGGCAGGCTCCGCAGGCGGTGGAATCGAAGATGGTGACGAACGGGTTCCGCTGTCGATGCTCCGGCGCACGATCGCACAGCACATGGTGCAGAGCTGGAACGAAATCCCCCATGTCACCACATTCGACAACGTCAACGTGGCGCCGCTCCTCGAGGCGCGAGCGGCGATGGCTGACGGCAGCCGGAAGGTAGCGCTAGAGGCGTTTCTGATCTGGGCCGTCCTTCCTGCCCTGACAGCGCATCCAGAGTTCAACGCCACGTACCACGATGAAACACTGATCCTCCACCGCCGCTACGACATTGGTGTGGCGATCGACACTCCGGCAGGTTTGGTGGTCCCCGTGCTGCGAGCGGCAGATCAACTCGACCTCGACCGGATGGACGGGGCTATCCAAGACCTCACGGAGCGCGCCAGGGCCCGCACACTGAAGCCGGACGAGTTGGCAGGCGGCACCTTCACAGTCTCGAACATTGGGGCACTCGGCGGCGGCCACGGCACGCCGATCATTCCCACCGGCACGACCGCCATCATCTCCTTTGGCCGCGCCACCGAGCAGGCCATCGTCAGCGACGGCGCGATTGTGATTGCACCCATCATGCCGGTGAGCCTGTCGTACGACCATCGGGTGATCGACGGCGGCCTGGGGCGACGTTTCGTCGACGAGGTGACCGCAACTCTGGCGGACGTCTCCGGGCTGCGATCCGGGTGACCCAACACGCAGATGTCGTGATCATCGGCGGTGGTATCGCCGGTGTTTCGGCGGCTGCGGCGCTGGCGCCGACCCACTCGGTGCTGCTGGTCGAGCAGGAGGCCGTGCTGGCGTTTCATACGACGGGACGATCGGCAGCTACCTACTACGGCAACCTCGCGGCAAACGCGATTCGGCCTCTGACCAAGGCGAGCAGATCCGTGCTCTTCGACCCTCCTGCCCACTTCGATGCACCCTTGACCGTGCGACGCGGACTTCTCTCGGTGGGCCGCAATGACCAGGTGCCGTCTCTGCGCGAACTGCAAAGGGGAGCGGAGAAGTACGGCACACCGGCTTCCATGCTTGATGTCGAAGGTGCCATCGCCCTCCATCCCTTGCTGCGACGCGACTACGTGGCCGCAGCCCTATGGGAGCCGGACGCGTGGGATATCGACGTGGCCGCGCTTCACCAGGGGTTCGTGCGTCTGGCGCGAGTTCACGGAGCCGAAATCGTCGCTGGAGCCCAAGTTCGTGAACTGGAGGCGACCGACTCCGGCTGGCGCGTGACCACCGAAACACTGGCAGCAGAGTGCGGTGTCGTGGTCAATGCGGCCGGCGCGTGGGGCGACCAGGTTGCCGGACTGGCCGGAGTCGCACCGATCAGGCTGCAGCCGCTGCGACGGACCGCCTTCACGGTTCCCGGCGACCCTGCCTACGCCGACCTACCGTTCATCGTCGACGCAGACGAACAGTTCTACTTCCGGCCGGACGGGCCTCAGTTCCTCTGCTCACCAGCCGAAGAGATCCCAGACTCACCGGGCGACCCTCGTCCCAGGGAGGAGGATGTGGCACTGGCCATCGAACGAATCAACTCCGCCACGGACCTCGCCATTCGAACGGTTCGCTCACAATGGACGGGACACCGGACCTTCGCTCCGGACCGCGCCATGGTCATTGGGTTCGAACCGAACCGACCGGGCTTCTTCTGGCTCGTCGGTCAAGGTGGCACCGGTATCCAGACTTCACCGGCTGCTGCCGATCTAGCGGCTTCGCTCATCCGCCGCGACGAATTGCCTCCTCCCCTGGCCGCGGCCGGTGTGGATGTCACCGCACTCAGCCCGGCGCGGTTTCGGACTGGCTGACCAGGTCTCAGGCGAGGGGCAGGTGCGGCGCAGTTTGTCAGTGATTGGACAATACGTACCCCTCGGCAGCAGATAGCGACTCCGGTATGACAGAATCCGCCCCAGCCGTCGAGATGGAAACCCATGGGCAACGCACCGAAGCGACCAAAAACGAACCAGCGCACGCAAGCCCGCAACGCGACATCGGTCGCAGATACGCGGGACTGGGCCGCCATCTGGCGCCGTGTCGGAGTCGGCGTCGGCATCTTGCTGGCTGCTGCACTCATCGTCTGGATAGCACTCCCCCAGGAAGAGGCAGCGGCCGGCATACCCGAGGGCGCGGTGGAGGCACCGACCCCCACCCGCAATCACGTCGAGGGGGAGATCGCCTACGACGAATTGGTGCCGCCCGGCGGCGACCACAACTCCATCTGGTTGAATTGCGGCGTCTACCGGGAGCCCGTCCCCGAGGAAAACGCGGTGCACTCGCTCGAACACGGCGTTGTGTGGATCACGTACCAGCCCGCCCTCGATGCAGACTCGGTGGCGACCCTCGAAACCATCGGCCGCAACCGAAGGAAGGTCATCGTGAGCCCGGTTCCCGGCCAGGAGCCTGCCATCATGTTGACTTCGTGGGGGTGGCAGCTCAAACTGACCGACCCGGAGGATTCGCGCATCACCCAGTATCTGCAGGAGTTCGAGGGAACCGCCTACGCTCCCGAGCCTGGTGCAGTTTGCACCGGAGGCGTAGGGATACCGTCCTGAGTCGCACCGGCACTTACCCGGTGCTGGTGCCGACCCGTCGCCTCACCTTCAGTCGCTAGAGCCTCCGCCGGCTGCGTCATTACTGTCGCCTGCGCTGCCGGAGGACGTGTCACCGTCCGCGGTGGCGTGACCAACATCCATGGACGTGGTTGCAGTCGGTACCGGCGCATTACCTCCAAACGGTCCCCACAACGCAAGCACCAATCCCAGGAACGCCAGCAAGAAGGGCAGGACGACCAGGAAGGGACTGTCTAGGTCGATGAGACCAAAGAGGAACAGCGCCGCACCGAGGAACGCCCCGAATAGGAACCCGGCGACAACACCAAGGATCGGCCTGCCTCTTCCCTTTGCCGGACGATTGAAGGCAGCACCCAGCATGGCAAGCATGAACAGAACCATTCCGATCAGAACCACAACCGACACCGGACCCCAGGGCGACCCGATCAGCGCCACATTGAATTTGGCCCTACAGATCGTCCCGTTGTGATCGTGGAACGCCACAACCGGGATAGCGCCGGTTCCTTTGGGGGCCCAACTGGGCACGTCGTAGCTATAAAGCCCGCCCGCGACAACTTCAGCGCTCAGCGCACGACCCCACGTGGCTGCAGCCCAGCTTCCGGTCAAGAACTCTACGAACACCCCGCCCTCGTAAGGCACCTCGCTGGTCGGCGCAGGCATGTTGAGGGCACCGCTGTACTCCAGACGACCGCTCAGAGGAACCTCGATCGTCGGCGAGAGCGGAGCACTGGCATCGATAACCTGGTTCGTGTCGAAGTACGTGACGCTCCCGGTGCACGGACCTTGCGTAATGAGCGCATTCGCGGGCACCGTCACGGCGAACACCATCCCCGCTATCGCGAACATGACCACCAGTCGAGCCCATCTCCGACGAATCCCATGCATCGCGAGTCCTCCCTCCGGGTACCGGTTCATTATGGCCTGCCGGGTCGCGCCAAGGCGCCTTTCTCGGGGGGGTTGTCGTCTACCCACCCGACGGGCTGCCTATCTTCAGCAACGCCGAAGCCTTCACCAGGCAGGCAGGTCATCGCCGTGGCGGCGAGTCGGCCCGCGCACAGATCTCCTGATCATCGACGGCGAAGAGATGTGCGACCTCGACCCCACCGGGGCTGAATGTCGCAACGCCCGGGCCGCAGTGGCCGCGTTTCGCGAGCGGGGATTCAGCGAGAAGGTGGCCGGTATCCGATCTCTCCGCCGTGCACGGTCAAGCCGTACACGACGCCACCGTTGACGAGGATCCCGAACAGGCCCCACCACGGGTAGATCGGGAAGTAGAGCATCGCGGAGATCAGGCCGAACGATCCGACGAAGATTCCGAAGAAGCGAGCCCAGTTCCTACCGGTCATGATGGACATCCCTGCCGAGGCCTCGAGTACGCCGATGGCGATGATGACCCAGCCCCACAGCTTGATGTCGACCGCGAACGCACCCGCCTGCGTCAGAATCGGGAAGTCGTCGTTGAAGATAATGATCAGCCCGTAGAGGACGTTGAAGACACCCAGGATCATCATGAAAACGGACGCAAATAGCACCCATCCGCTCATTTGCTGCGTTCCCGACGGCGACGTCATGTCGATTCACTCCCTGCCTGTGGACGTCCCCACAGCCTATAGCGCCACCCCTCGTCGCCAAGGACTATCCGCCACATGACACGGTGACTAGTGACACCTCCCAGCGCGGCAGCCGCCCCTCACCTCGCCAGGAATCCACTCCCGACGATCTCTGCCCTTCCGGCCAGGCGAACCCCGTGCTCGCTCAGGCGAAGCCGAATCCGTCCCCCACGAGCTGAGGCCTGGTAGGCATAGAAGTCGGAACCGAGGCGCGCATTCCACCACGTCGCCAAGCCGCTGTGAGCGGAGCCGGTGACCTGATCCTCCGGAATGCCGATCGCGGGAGCGAAGACGCGAGAGGTGATGGCTGCGTCCTCACCCCCAGGCGCGGTGATCACTGCCGACCGAGCGAGTCTTTCGACACGTGACAGATCGGGCGTACAGTCCACCACCTCCTCTGGCGTGGCCACCTCCATCAGCCAGTCATCACCCGAGACGCCGGTAGCGACATCGACCACACCAAGCGCCGCGGCCAGCTGATGGTTCGTGGCCGGCTCATATAGGCGCCGCGGGAACTCCAGCTCAAAGAGCTCTCCGGCAACGCTGACGTCGGCATCGCCACCCGGTGTCGAGAAGCGGACTACCTCCAATCCCGTCTGCCGGAGCACAACACACCCTGCGGCGAGTGTCCCGTGTCCGCACAACTGAAGTTCGGTGGTCGGCGTGCACCAACGCAATCCGAGCCGCGGCCGAACACGCTCGACGAACGCAGTCGCCGGCTGGGCCAGCTCGGAGGCCACCCGCTGCATCCACTCTGGGCTCCTCGGACTGTCGAGGATCACAACCGCGGCAGGGTTGCCGCGAAGGTGACCGGAGGCGAACGCATCGACGATGGTGTACTCGATTGATATCGAACCAGTCATCCCGGCGCAATCTACCGAAGCCGCGGGCGACGCTCCGGATCGGTGCTGACGCCGGTGGGCGGCCGGGATCAGGCTTCGGCAGCCCAGACGGCTACAGGCGGTTGCTCGGACACGACCACCCCACCTGCGGACTCGATGGTGACGGCGAGGACCTCGGGTTCGGCTTCGAGTCGGATCGGCGTGGCCCCTCCATCCGACCCGAGCAGCGCGGCAGACACGACCTCACCATCGACTACCGCCCACAACTGATACGTCTGGTCGGAATCGAGGGTGTCGAGTCCACCGAAGACGAAGAATGCAATGCCATCTTCCCCGACGACTACCGAAGCCGTCGGTGCCTCTGAAACGGGGTCGTTGAGGGTCAGCACGGCTGAATCCCCTTGGCGGGCAAGGGTCGACGCCTCGGCAGCAAAAACCTCCCGGGTCGTGAGGTCCGGGCTCCGGATCATTGCTCCGAACGCGGCCACCAATACCACCGCGGCCGCCACCGCACCGAGGACAAAGCTCCCTCGGCGGCGCCCGCCGGCACCGGCCGAGGGAGCAGTGTCGAGGAGACGGGGGTTGGAGGTGGGACCTTCCGCTATCTCGAGTTCAATCCCGTCCCACACAGCGGTACTCGGAGGGAAGGAGGGATATTCGTCGAGGAGCCTCCCTGTGGGATCGTCTACAACGAGATCCTGCAGGTGGATCGTTGGGTGCCCGACGAGCAGGCGGTCGAGTTCTGCGAACTCGGCGTCATCGACGGCGAGCAGGGAAAACGACTCGAAGTCGTCGGATTGTGGAGTCAATAGCCAACCTCGGGAGCCAGTACGAGATGCAACCGACGCATCCCGGCACGTATCCGGCTCTTCACAGTCCCCTCGGGCTGACCCAGGCGGGTTGCAACGTCACGGTACGAGAGTCCGTCGAGATAGGCGAGAGCGATGGGCGCTCGCTGTTCCTCGGGAAGCTCGAGAATCGCTCGGTGTACGGTTGCGGAGGTGAGTGAAGTCATTGCTATGTCTTCGGTGCCCTCCGCCACTTTGGATGACCTGAAATAGTCTGCCTGGTCGCGCTGCACCGCGGCCCGGTGTGAGCGGACGAGATCGATGCTCCGTCCCCGGGCGTCGACCTGGAGATAGGCCTTGAGCGATCCACGCTCGGCGTCGAAGCGACGTGGGCTCTTCCACAGTCGCACGAAGACTTCCTGGGTGACGTCCTCGGCGAGCTCCTTGCTCTTCAGAATGCCGACCGCGACACCCATCACCCGCGATGCGTACAGCTCATAGGCGGTCCGCAGCGCTGTCTGGTCCCCCGCAGCAATCGCCGCTGCGAGCGCGGCGTCCTCCCTTCGATCCGCTGCCGTGACTGATGATGTCTCGACCTCTGCGTCGGTCATCGTGATCATCTCCATCTACTTCCTGTTGAGTTAGTGCTAAATTATCACGAAGGGTATTTAGTGTCAAATACATGCGGCCCGGAATCGCTGCCCCGCATCTCGTCCGGCACCTCGGCGACGACGCAGCTCCCTTACCGGCAGGTGGTCCGGCTTGCCGCAAAGACCCGGTCACAAAAACCCTTGTGCCGCACGTCGCCGACGGGCTGACTGTCCCTTGAACGACGCGCGCTCCCCCGATCCGGATCGACTCCCTGCTAAAAATGGGGTCACAGGCGACAAGGACATCAGATGGCAGAAACACCCGAAACGACGACCATCTCGCTGCACGAGGCTGCAGAGCGTCTCGACGTTCACTACATGACGGTCTACCGATACGTCAGACTCGGGGTCCTGCCGGCTGCCAAGGTGGGCCGCTCCTGGCAGGTGGCAGTCGCGGACCTCGAGGCGTTCCAGGCCGCTCCCCCGGTGGGGGCGGACCGCGGGGACACCGACTGGGCAGAGCGCTTCACCAACCGTGCGCTCAGCGGTGACGAGGCAGGAGCTTGGCAGGTAGTGGAAGCTGCACAGGCCTCGGGGATGGGTTTTCAGGACACGTACCGCGCGATCATCATCCCGTCGTTGGACCGGATTGGCTCCCTATGGGTAGCTGGCGAAATCGACATCGCCGGCGAGCATGTGGCGAGCCGAGTCACCGCCCGGATCATCGGAAGACTCGGACCCAAGATCACGAGCCGTGGGGTGCGGCGTGGCACCGTGGTGCTAGGCGGAACGGCAACCGAGCAGCACGCGCTGCCGATCGCGATCGTTGCCGACCTCTTCCGAGGTGCGCGCTTCGATGTGCTGGACCTGGGTCCCAACCTGCCGTACGAGTCGTTTGGGCGGACCGTCGCCGCTCAACCGAACGTAGTTGCCGTCGGGATCAGCGTCACAACTTCCGGCCAGAGCACAGAACTCGCCAAGACCGTTGCCGCGGTCCGAACGGGCACAGACGTCCCCATCATCGTGGGAGGCGCCGGCGTGACGCGCCGCGAAGCCGTCGAACTCGGAGCTGATGGCTGGGCACGAACCGGGGACGAAGCCGTGGCCCTCGTAGAGGCGCTGATCGGCTAGCGAAGTGGCTTCGGGTATCGCCTTCCCACCCCGCGACGGTGATCCTCAGGCTGCGCCGGGCTTGCGGTAGGCCACCTGGACCCCATCGATTCGACCGCTGCGGAAGCCTGCCTCGCAATACGCGAGGTAGTAGTGCCACATGCGCTTGAACGGCTCGTCCAGGTGCGTCAGCCCGGAGTTCAACTCGGGCCAGGCCCGCTGAAATCTCTCCTGCCACAACGCCAGCGTGCGGGCGTAACTTGCGCCGTGCGAGGTGAGGCGCATGTGATCGAGTCCGGCGCTTCTCCCAAGTCGACGCAGGACCTCGACCGAAGGTAACGCACCGCCCGGAAACACATAAGAGCGGATGAACTCACGCCGCCCGACCATGTCCTCGTGGAGGTCGTGGTCGATCGTGATTGCCTGCAGTGCGGCGACTCCCCCGGGACGCAGCGACCTCGAGATGACGGCAAAGAGATCGGTCCAGGCCGCCTCGTCGATCGACTCGATCATCTCGACAGACACGACTCGATCGAACTCGCCATCGATGGAACGAAAGTCGGCAAGCAGCACCTCCACCTTGTCGTCGAGGCCGGCTCGCTTCATTCGATCCGTGACGTAGGCATGTTGTTCGGACGAGATGGTGACGGCCATAACGTCACAGTCCAGGGCGGACGCGAGGTACTCGGCCATCGCCCCCCACCCACACCCGACCTCCAGGACGCGATCTCCCGGCTGTACGTCTGCGAGTTCGGCAAGGAGTTCGTACTTGCGACGTTGAGCAGACTCCAGGTCGTCGCCCGCTCGAAAAACGGCGGACGAGTAACTCATAGAAGGATCGAGCCATGCCGAGTAGAACTCGTTTCCAAGGTTGTAGTGATCGACCATGGTCGATACCGCGGTAGCGCCTGGTCGGCGCATCAGCCGATCCCATGCTGCTCGGAAGGACCGCATGACCGTCCCGCCTCCCGAGGCACGTCGCCGCCGGTCATGACTCAACACCGCGAGCTCGAGCAGGTCCGCGAGATCGGGGCTGTCCCAGGATCCGGCGACATAGGCCTCGGCGAAGCCCACGCTCCCGGTACGCAGCGTGCGCCGGACAAGATCGCCCGAGTCGTGAACCACGAGTTCGGCAGCAGGCTCAGGCGGCGAGCCCTTCGATATCGAAGTCTCGCCGTCCGCCCTCACATGTAGCGTCCCCACGACGGCCGCGCGAGCAGCCGTCGCGCGGACCAGTCGCCCGCTGATCGCGCTCATGCAGCAATTTTGGTCGGTATCGACACGGCGTCAACCGGAGGAGCCGGTCGCCTGCGAAAAACTGCTCCCTTGGCCCACAGCTTGGCGGCTTCCCAGTGGATCGCGGCCATGACCCGAAAGGTCAGCAGGGGGTAGCGAACCACCGCGCCCAGAAGGTTGGACGCCGTGAGCGGCAGGCGGTTGCCGCGCAAGGTCGCCGTCATCGCTCTGGTGCCCTCTGTCCGATACTCGATTGCCATCGTGAATCGATCTTCCGGCGAACCGATCCGGACCCAATAGTCGCCCTCCACCGCGAAGAAGGGCGACACATGCATCTCCTTGGCGAAACCGTGTTCGTGAACCCGCTCGTCTGCCACCTCGAGCAGATGGCTGTGGGCATCACCGAACGTGTTGTGAATCTCGTAGAGGACCCAGCGCAAAGTGGCAGTCTTGTCTTCGATGAACCAGACGGTCAACGGATTGAACTGGTAGCCCAGAATCCGAGGAATCACGAGCATCCGAATCGCTCCAAGCGGGTCCTCGATCCCTGCGGTCTCCATCTCGGCTGTGATCCACTGGCGCAGGTCGCTGCCATCGCGTGGGCCGTGGTCGCGGTCGTAGAAGCTGATCAGGTTCTTTCGGTTGTGCGAGAAGAACGGGATTCGGGACAGCCGAGGAAGTTCGTCGATGTCGACCAGGAGCGAGAACAGCCCAAACTGCAGCCGGTGCTGCATCGGCTTCCAACGCATGTGCGTAACGGTGCCCTCGTAGATCGCGGATCGCATCAGACGGTCACCTTGCCCAAGTCGGGCGCGGCATGCCGGGCAGCCGAACTCGCCGGCTGGATCGTATCGTGCCAAGGCGCCGGTGCACCGAGCGCCGCTGCCACCGTCAGACCAGACTGGAGGCCATCCTCGTGGAAGCCGTATCCCACCCAGGCACCAGCGAACCAGAACCGATCTGCCCCCTGGATCGTTCCGAGACGCGTCTGAGCGGCTCCGGCGGCGAGATCGAACTGCGGGTGGTCGAACCAGACTTCGTCGATGACCTCGGCGGGCTGGGTCGCGGGGTTGAGGGTCACAAAAACCGGATGATCCTGATTGAGGTTCTGCAGTCGGTTCATCCAGTACGTCACTGCAACCGGGTTGTGGTTCTCAGCAGACACCGTGCCGTTTGCGTTCCAACTCGACCATGCAGACCGGCTCCGTGGCATGAAGGTCGGGTCACGATGGACGACGGCTCGGTTGGGTGCATACCGAAAGGCACCAAGTATCTCGTGCTCGCGATCTGTTGCGTCGGAGCCCATGATGTCGAGCGTGGTGGGGGGGTGTGTGGCGAACACAACGTGATCGAAGGAGTGGCGTTCTCCTCCGGCCATCAACTCCACCCCCTCCCGATGCCGAACCACCGATTGAACTCCTTCACCAAGGTGAACCCGCGGAAGCTCTTTGCCGATGCGCTCGACATACTCGCGGCTCCCACCGGTGACGGTGCGCCACTGAGGGCGCGGCAGGTCGAAGAGCCCATGGTTGGCGAGAAAGTGAAGGAACGACTGGAGCGGCATCGAGCCGGCGTCTGTTCCTGAGCCCGACCACACCGCAGCGGCAAGCGGAAGCAGGTAGTCGTCGATGAAGGGTTGCGGGTACCTCTCTGCCCGCAAGAAATCGGCCAGGGTCGCCTCCGTTCCCTCGAGCTCGTCGCAGCGGGCGACATCCTTGCGGAATCGGGCGATTCCGCGAACGATGCCGGCAACGCGCCGCGACAGGAGGTGACGGGGGTTCCCCAACACGGTCCTCAGACTGGCGGCAAACTCAAAATCATCGTGAGTCACCGAGAACGACATGTCGGTCTGCTCGGTTTCGACACCGAGCGTCGCAAGCAGGCTGGTGAGATTCGGATAATTGCGGTTGTTGAAGACGATGAAACCGGTATCGACCGGAACCAACTCGTTGCCCATCGTGATATCCATGGTGCGCGAGTGGCCCCCGAGCCGCAGTTCGCGCTCGAACAGCACCACATCGTGGCGCTGGTTCAGTGCCCAGGCAGCACCGAGGCCGGCGACCCCGGAACCCACAACGGCAATCTTCATTCGAACTCCCCTGGATGGTTGAATCTGAGAGGCATTCGTAACCGGCACGTATGGTGGATGTCATTCGGATGGTCATCCGAATCGTTGCGGAGAATCGAACCCCGATCGCAGCGTCCACCATCATCGTCTGGAGAGAACCCTGATGCCCATCGTCAAAGAACAGGTCGCGACAACACTGTCTCCTGCTGCCGCATTCGACTACGTCGCCAACTTCGAAAATACCGAGGAGTGGGATCCAGGGGTCGTCAGCTCCCGCAAACTGACCGAGGGGCCGCTCGCGGTGGGATCCACGTATGAGGTCGTCGTTCAATATGGTGGTGCCCCGCAAGCGATTACCTACACCGTAACCGACGTTTCTCGCCCCTCGCTCGTCGTCCTGGAGGGCAACAACGCCCGGACGTTCGCCGTCGATCGCATCTCATTCGTCGAGTCTGGCACGGGCACCGCTATCGACTACGAGGCCGACATCCGCCTCAAAGGGGTCTTCAAGGCAGCCGTACCGTTCCTCGGAAAGCTGTTCGCAAGCATCGGCGAAGGCGCCAGAACCGGTCTCGATTCCCGGCTCCGAGAGCTCGCAGACGGCGACGCGGAGCAGGGATGAGCGTCGACGACGTCCTCGAGTCTTCGGTCGTCGGCAGCTTCAGCCGCTTCGGCTATCGGTGGCGGTCACGTGCCTGGGACACAACCCTTCCCCGGCTGCAAGGTCAGACGGCCGTGGTCTCGGGTGCCACCTCGGGAATCGGGCTCGAGGCCGCTCGACAGTTGGCGGCGCTCGGGGCGCGAACGCTCCTGGTCGGACGCAACCAGGATCGCCTCGACCACGCAGTCGCCGAGATCGAGGCCGACTCGGATGGCGACGTGATCGGCTTGCGTGCCGACCTGTCATCGGTTGCGGCAGTAACCGATCTCGCAGCCAGCATCATCGACACGGAGCCTCGAGTCCACATCCTGGTCAACAACGCATCGGTGCTGCCGGCAGAGAAGACCATGACAGATGAGGGCATCGAGCTCACGCTCGCCACCAATCTCATTGCCACGTTCGTGCTCACCAATCGCCTGATTCCTCGGATGGTCGAGTCCGCTCCGGCTCGCATCATCACCGTTTCCTCCGGAGGGATGTATGCCGTCCCGCTCGACGTGGACGGGTTCGAGATGAACGCAGAGGAGTTCAGCGGAGCGACCATGTACGCACGGACGAAACGGGCCCAGGTCGTCCTGACCGAGATGTGGGCAGAGCAGCTGGCAGGAACCGGCGTGGTTGCCCATGCAATGCACCCGGGCTGGGTGGACACTCCAGGGCTCAAGATGTCGCTGCCGAGATTCCACACGATCACGAAACCCTTCCTCCGGTCGGTACCTGAGGGTGCAGACACCATCGTGTACCTCGCGGCAGCCGAACCGGTAGCGGAGACGAGTGGCCAGTTCTGGCACGACCGGGCACCGCGACGCACCCACCGCAGCGAGAAGACGCGAACCTCTGAGGAAGAGAAGGATCGCCTGTGGGCGTACCTCTGTGGGCTCAGCGGCGATGCAGGCACCGTCTCCCGCCCGTGTCCGCAGCACCAATGACTGCGGTAGCGGTGGCCATCGAGATCGACCGGCCGGTTGCCGAGGTGTGGGCAGATCTGTCGCAGCTGGAGAACCATGTCGACTGGATGTCAGACGCCGAGCGCATCGACTTCCGCGATGACCGTCGTCGTGGAGTCGGGACCGAAATGAGGGTCAGGACCAGAGTGGGACCCCTCGTGACGACCGACGTCATCGTTGTCGATGAATGGGTAGAGGAAGCAACGATCGGCGTCACCCACCGTGGCCTCGTCACCGGCCAGGGCCGGTTCCTGCTCGAGCCGGTCGCGCCCGGTACCCGGTTCACCTGGCACGAAGACATTCGTTTCCCGTGGTACCTCGGTGGTGGCCTCACCGCCTGGTTTGCCCAGCCTGTGCTCACCCACATCTGGAGGAAGAACCTCAGCCGTTTCGCAGCCCGGTTCGGCTAGACCGACCAGCCTCGAGGCAGCCGGCACGACCAAAGCGTTGCCGACACGCCGAGCTGGCGCATCCCTTGCATTTCCTGGCCGTCGAGAGCGCCGCGTCCAACTCGACACCCGCAACGAGTAACTTGCGAACGGGAGGGAACCGTTATCACGAGCGCAACACGACAACCGACTCCGGGATCGGGCGAGCGCCGCATCGTCTCCGCCCTCTTCTGTGACGTGGTCGGATCCACCTCACTGGCGGAAACGATGGATCCAGAGGACTGGACCGAAATCGTCAACGACGCCGTCGCGCTGATGGCCGAGAGTGTTGAACGCTACGACGGCACGGTCGCCCAATTCGCAGGAGATTCGATCCTGGCACTGTTCGGTGCCCCGACTGCACACGAGGACGACCCCTATCGCGCCATCAGAGCCGGCCTCGACTTGCTCGCCTCGCTCGAGGCGTACTGCGGTCGATTGGCAGGTGAGCAGGGTGTCCAGATGGAGGTGCGAGCCGGCATCAACACAGGGCTCATGGTCGTGGGAGATGTCACCGCCGGTGAGTTCAACGTGTACACCGCGCTGGGGGATGCGGCCAACATCGCGGCCCGAATGGAGACCCTCGCGAAACCGGGGACACTCGTGATCTCGGAGGACACCTATCGACTCGTGACCGGAGACGTCGACGTTGACGACCTGGGCCCGGTCACCATCAAGGGCAAGTCGGACCCGGTGCGCGCGTACGAAGTCACCGGAATCCGCGGTGTCACTGCTCGACGGCGCGGTATACCCGGCTTCGTGAGCCCGATGGTGGGTCGCTCCGAACAACTCGCCGCCCTCACCACACTGGCCGACTCTGCTGCGGCGGGGAGCGGCAGGGTCGCGACGGTGGTGGGTGAGCCCGGCGTCGGCAAGAGCAGACTGATAGCAGAACTCGGTGCGGACATCAGCAGTCGAGACGGCGCGGTGTGGGCAGTCGGCCGCTGCGCGGCGTACGACGAGCACCGTCCCTACCACTTGATCGCGTCGTTGGTGCGTGCGATCGTCGGCACCTCAGAAGAGGCCAATCCAGAAGTCGCCGCCAAGGCCGTGAGTTCGTTTGCCGAACCCATCTTTGGGGAGCACCACCGTTCCACCGATCACCTCCTGCAGCTCCTCGGCCTCGCAGACGGCCACCCGGACGACGACCCTGCGGTCCTCCACGGCGCGTACGGCGAGGCGGTAGCAGGATTCATCGCGGGGATCGCAGCCACCCGACGCCCCCTGGTGCTCATCTGCGAAGACATCCACTGGTCAGACGCGTCCTCGGCAGAACTGCTCTCAGGGTTGCTGCGCCCGGTCCGGCAGACACCGACCCTCCTGGTCCTCGTGAGTCGCCCGGACCGAGATTCCCACGGGTGGGACATCCTGGAGCGAGCAGACCGCGACCTCGCCGAGTCGGTCACCGACTTCCGGCTGGAGCCGCTCGCTCCGGAGGAAAGCCGCGAGCTCGTGGCGAACCTGCTGGCGATCGAGTCGCTTCCGGATGCGCTGCGCCGATTGGTGCTCGACAAGGCGGAGGGCAACCCGTTCTTCATCGAGGAACTCGTGCGCATGCTCGTCGACCGAGGCATGGTGGTCGAAGAGGAAGGTCGCTGGATCGCACGCAGCGCAATCGCCGACCTCGACGTACCCACCACGTTGCAGGGACTCCTCGCCTCGCGCATCGATCTGCTGCCGACCGATGTCAGGCAAACCGGAAGGGTGGCTGCCGTGATCGGCCGCAGGTTCGAGAGCAGCCTGCTCGCTGCCGTGACGGCTCGGGCCGAGCCGGAAGCGGCAGACTCGGTGCGACCGAACCTGGACGAACTCGAGGCCCACGGGCTCATCAAGCTGGCCACCACGCGCCCCGAACTCACCTTTTCGTTCCGCCACGCTTTGACCCATGACGTGATGTACGACTCGATCCTCAAGCGGGAGCGTCGCGCACTGCACGGACAGGTGGCAGACTCAATCGAATCCCTTCACCCCGACCGGCTCGAGGCAAACGCGCCGGTGCTTGCCAGGCATTACGCGGAAGCGGGCAACAACGACAAGACCATCGAGTATCTGCTGTTGGCCGGTCGCTCCGCGCTCGCTAGGCACGCTTTGCCCGAGAGTCACGCGTTCTTCGTGCAGGCTGCCGAACTGCTGGACGCCGACCCGGCTACCCCGGTCGAACTGCGGATCGACGTCACGTTGCTCCGGGCCAAATCCGGCATCAAGTTCACTCCAAGTGAACAGACCGTTGCAACACTCGAGGCAGTGCGCGCCGATGCCGAGTCGCTCGGCGACTCGGACTTGCTCGCCCGGGTCTACGCCTTGTTGCTCGAAGTACGGACGATGGCGGAGGAGACCTACTCCGACCCCGCATACCGCGAGACGATGGATCGGGCGTATGCCCTCGTGGACGACATCGAGGACCCCGCGCTGCGCGCGATCCTCGAAGGCATGATGGGTCAAGTGCTCCGATCGGCAGACGAGTACCAGGCGGCTGCCGACCTCTTGACGGAATCGGTCCCCATCTTGGAGCAGGCAGGGCGCCTCGGTGCCGCCGGTCTCAATGCCGCGTTCGCGGCGGACGTGCTGGCGCAGATGGGTCGGTTCGATGAAGCGGAGCCCTGGATCCACCGCGGCACCAAACTGGCTGCCGCCAGTGGGAATCCCAACGTGATCGCCGATGCCGCCCTGCTACGGGGTCGGATCGCCTCGGGCCGCGGCGAGCTGCAGGAAGCCCTGCTGTACACAACCACCGGCATGGAGACGGCAGCCACAGCCGGGAACATCCACTGCGAACTCGTCGGCAATTTCATGCTGGCCGATCAGCAGCTGCGGTTGGGCAATGCCGGCACCGCGATTCCCCACCTGGAACGTAGCTTCGAACTCGGAGAGTTCTGCAACGCCGATGCCATGGTCGCCCTGGGGCAAGCCTGGCTGGCGGCGGCTCGAGCCCAGCTCGGCGACCTGGAACCCGACGCGTTCACCGGGCCGCTCGAGGCGGCGCAGGCAGGTAGGAGCCGAAGCGGGGAGGCCATGGTTCGGCTCCACCGTGGCATCGCAATCGCAGGGAACGACGAACCGGATTGGGGAGTGGCGCTGGCTGATCTCGAGCGAGCGGAGCAACTCTTCGGCGACATCGGCGCCCGACCCGACCAGGCACGCACAGTGCACGCCCGAGCGATGGCGCTGGAGGCAGCGGGACGTAAGGGCGAGAGTCAACTCATGCTCGACCGGGCACTCGAGATGTTCGGGGACCTCGGGATTCGACCCGACCCCATTCCTGCGTAACCGGGGGCCCAGCATGCCGGCTCAGGCCGGATCCCCCGAGACCGGTGAGGATCGATGGATTGCGACCGCACCCGAGCTGTTCATGTCGCCCTACCACCGACCGCCGCTCCTACGCGCGGCCCATCGTTCCGTGAGGCAGTCGTCGATCACCGGGGTGATGTCAATGCGGTCGGAAGCAGCCGGTGCGATGCCACGGCAACGCGGGTCACTTGCGGGCCGCCAGGTTGCCGACGCCGACGCGTTCCATTTCACCCCAGAGGTGCTTCTCGCGGGTCGGAACCATGGCGCGGATCCGCCACCACACCGTGCGCTGCCGCCAGCCGAGGTTTTCGACAAACGTCAGACCGAGCAGCCGCAGAGCCTCCATCGGGCTGTTGAAGTAGCCGTACACCTCGTCGAGGTAGAGAGCGATAATCGAGTTGATCGCGCCCACGAAGAACGCGATACCGAGCAGCGGCAGGGCCACCGAGACGTTGAGCACGCCGAGGAGGAACGCCAGCGGTAGCACAAACCATCCGACGAACTCGACGATGGGTGCCAGGTACTCGATGAACAACTGCGAAGGCCAGCCGAGCATGCCCACCGCGCCGTACTTCGGATTGAACGTCATCGACCCGAAGTCACCGACGGCGCGGATCAAGCCGCGGTGCCATCGAATGCGCTGGGTGCGAAGGACCTTCGTACTGTTCGGGACCTCGGTCCAGGCGACACAATCAGGGGCGTAGCTGATGCGGTACGGAAGATCGTTGTCCTTCATATGACGATGGATCCGCATCGTGAGGTCGAGGTCCTCGCCCAGATGGCCCCTCGTCATGCCCCCCACCGCGGCCAGCGTCTCACGTCGGAAGATCCCGAAGGCGCCCGAGATCAACGGCAGACCGTTGATACGGGACCATGCTGGACGGGACGCAACGAACGAACGCAGGTACTCGAGAAGCTGAACGCGTTCGATCATCTTGTCCGGAACCCGCGGCTCAACTACGCGGCCGAACGCCACCTCACAGCCGTTGGCCGGCCGGATGTTGCCGCCGACCGCGACCGTTCTCACCCGATCCTCCACGACGTGGCGCATGGCGCGAAGTACGCAGTACTGGTCCATGATCACGTCTGCATCTGTCAGCAGTACGTACGGGTACCGAGCCACGTTGGTGCCGGCGTTCAGCGCATCTGCCTTGCCCCCGTTGACCTTGTCGATCACGATCAGCGGAATCGGCATCGTCGACCGGTAGACAGCCCTGATGGGCTGGGTCTCGATATCGGTCCGATACGGAACCACCACCTCCACCATCTGGAAGGCCTCGATCAACCGGTCCAGCGTCGCGTCGCTACTGCCATCGTTGACGACGACGATCTCGATTTTCGGGTACTTCAGCATCTGCATCGAACGGATCGAATCCGCGATGCCGAATTCCTCGTTGTGTGCAGGAACGATGATCGAAACCGGGGGCACCGTGTCGGACGACAGGAGGTCTTCGATCCTCCGGTACTTCGCTATGTAGCGGTCGCGCTTGAGCGAGAATCCGGCCCCCACAGCCAGGACTAGGATCGACAACTCGACGATGACCGCGTAACAGAGCACCAGGATGGCCAGCACGTTGAGTATCACGCCACCGCCCCCGCGTCGTCGGTCTGACGGGCCGCCTCACTGGCAGCGAGAATCATCCGATCCTGACCCGTGGCCGTTCCGACCTCGAAGCGCTGCTGTGCCTCGCTCACCGTCCCTCTGATACCGAGCTGGCTCAGGGCGGCATCCCGGGCAAACGGATCGTCATCCGACAGTGCCTCGATCAGACGCCGCTCGCCGCCGAGATGGGTCGCCAACGCCTTGGCGGCGTCCTGTCGCACCCACCAGGCTTCGTCTCGCAGCGCGCGTCCCAGCGGTTCGAGTGCCCTCCCATCGGAAAAGGTCCCGAGCGCGTCTGCCGCCCTGGCCCGCACCCGCCAGTCCGGGTCGGCGAGTGCACTGATGAGACCTGGGACCGACTCGGGAGTCCCTGCCCGGCTCAGCGCGGAGGCGGCTCCCACCCTGACCAGCGGTTCCGGGCTTTCCAGCATCGAGATAAGTGCCGGTTCGGCGCGCAAGTCGCCGATCAGGCCGATCACCCGGATCACTTGCCGAAGGAGTTCCGGGTCGCGGTTGGGATCGTGTTCGCTGAGCAGGAGGTACTTGACCAGGGCGGGTGCCGCCACAGCGCCGAACTCGATGATCTCGTCCGCGAGGCGGGCCGCCACCCAGGTCTCTTCGCTCTCCATCTGATCCAGGATGAGGCTCACAGTCTCTGGATCTCCGATCTGGGCGAGACCGCGGGCGGCGTGAAGCTTCTCTTCCGTGACCGGATCGGCCAGGCACTCCACGAAGATCGGCTGGAGGCTCTCGTCTGCGATCTCTGCCAGGTAGCTGAGGGTCCGCAGCTTGGTGTTGCGTCTTCGCGTGCCGCGCAGTTCGCGGGACAGCCGATCTCGCAGTTCGAGCTGGTCGATCAACTCTTCGAGCGTCTCTCGCTCGTCTCCGGTGACGATAGCCAGGAAGTCGAAAAGCACCTCGAGGAATATCGGATCGTCCCGCCACCCCTGGATTTCTGCCGTAGGCACCGAGTTCCGGGCTGCCATCTCACCCAACGCCCCAATGTAGAGCGCGCGGCGCACGCCGGCTGCTCGCAGCCGACGGCGGTGGGCATACTTGATGACAAACAAGAGAACGGAGAGCACCACGCTGATCAGCGCAGCGGCGAGCAGCGCAACCAGGAGCGGCTCCGGGTTGGTGATCACGGCTCACCGCACGAACTCGGAGACCAGTGTGGCAACCCGCCGAATGCGCAGGGGCAGATCCGGGTCATGGCTACCGCGCGGGGCGAGTTACCGGTAGCTGGAGCCGAACCCTGACCAGCAACTCCTTGATGTTGAACGGTTTGCGGATGAAGTCGACCGCGCCCAGTTCGAGAAGTTGGATGACGAGATCGTCATCGTCCATCCCTGACAAGACGATCGTATTGAAGAGAACCCCTTCCTCGTTCCACTTCTGGAGCACCTCGGCGCCGAGCATTCCGGGCATGAGATGGTCCAGCAGAGCAAGGTCGAAGTCTCCGTTCACTCCGGCTTCATACGCGGCTACGCCGTCGTCCACGACGGTCACGTCGTAACCGGCGGACTCGAGCGCCCGCGTCAGCAGCAGAGTGACGGTTGGAGCGTCGTCTGCAATGAGAATCTTTGATCCATCTGACATCACTCCTGTGTTATCGAACGGCCGGCCCTGATCCCTGAGCATTCCTCTGGGTCGAGTTCGGGCCGGCTAGAGGCGGTTGTGCCACTGCCAACCGGCCCCAACCAGTGCCAGATAACCTGCCATCTGGCCCCCACGTGTGAGCAGGCGGGTGATGCAGACTCGGGCGCGAAAGCCCGATGGGAGCGAGCAGTGTCACGCAGCGCATCTCACTGCGGTCGCAGGAAGCAGACCCGGCGGGCACCCGCGAGAGATGACTCGTTGCGCTAGATGCGCCGTTCTGCAGCGCTTCGGCACCTCGGTGAGTCTGCCGAACACCAAGTAATCCGCGACATGGAGCATCTCCGCCCGGCTGGCGGCGTGTAGCCGACCGCCTCGACCGGGCCGATTCAGACCATCCGCTGCCGGCTATGCCGGACGCAAGACCGGGTACTCCAGATCCCACGCTTCGTGTTCGATAGCCGCGTCGATCTGCGCATCTGTGAGTTCGAGCCCAACGCCGCAGTCGCGGGCCTCTTTGGCGACCGCATCCGCGATGATCAGCGACACCTCACGCAGCTCCGCGATCGGCGGGAAGAGCACCCCCTGGTCGATATCCGCCTGGCCGACGGTGCCTGCCAGCGCTCCGGCTGCCGCGGCAAACATCGAATCTGTGACCTTGCCTGCCTTGGAAACGATTGCGCCCAGCCCGACCCCGGGGAAGATGTAGACGTTGTTGCATTGTGACACCGGAATCACCCGGTCGTGGTAGCGCACCGGCGCAAACGGGCTGCCGGTGGCGACGATCGCGCGCCCCTCGGTCCACTCGATTGCGTCCATCGGCTGTACTTCGGTCTTGCTGGTCGGGTTGGAGAGCGCCATCACGAGCGGTCGGTCCGTATGGCCCGCCATCGCCCGGATGACGTCCTCGTCAAACGTGCCTGCTGTGCCTGTGGTGCCGATCAGCACGGTTGGCTCCGTTGCAGCGATGACATCGGCCAGACTCGAGCCGCCGTCGATCCCATGGGAGGCGGCAACCTCGGCGGACCATGCCAAATCCTGCTTGTGCGCGTCGAGGTGGAGACGATCGCCGATCACGAAACCGCTGGTGTCATACATCGCGATCGCTTCGCGGAGTGGTTCGCCGACCACGCCATCGACCGACAGTGCATGGCGGACGTGACGTCCGATGCCGACCCCGGCCGCCCCGGCACCGACCAGCAGGATCCGCTGATCTGCGAGCTTGGTTCCCGTCGCGCGACCCGCGGCGAGGATGCCCGCGGTAACTACCGCGGCGGTGCCCTGGATGTCGTCGTTGAACGAGGGCAACACCGATCGATACCGATCCAGCAGGGTGAAGGCGTTCGCCTTCTTGAAGTCCTCCCACTGCAGGAGCGCGCCCGGGAAGCGACGGACAACCGCCTCGATGAACTCGTCCACGAACTCGTAGTACTCCTCACCACGCAGCCGGCGGTGTGGCCATCCCACGTAGAGTTCGTCATTCAGCAGGGTCTCGTTGTCCGTGCCGACGTCGAGACTGATGGGAAGCGTATAAGCAGGGTGGATGCCGGCACCGAGCGTGTAGAGCGCCAGTTTGCCGATCGGAATCACCATCCCACCTGCACCCTGGTCGCCCAGGCCCAGGATGCGCTCGTTGTCGGTGACCACGATCAGCCGCACTTCCTCGTTGCGCGCATGCCCCAGGATGTCGAAGATCCGGCCACGATGCTTGGGGGTGATCCACAGGCCGCGGCCCCGTCGGAACAGGTGGCTGAAACTCGTCGCGGCTTCGCCGACCGTCGGGGTGTAGACGATGGGCGTCAGCTCTTCGGTGTGGGCAGCCAACACCTGGTAGAACAGCGCCTCATTACGGTCCTGGAGGGCAGCCAGGGCCACGTACTTCTCGAGAGGGTGGTCACCTTTTTCAGTGACGTGCCCGTAGGCGCGCGCCAGCTGTCGGGATCGGTCGGTTGGCTGTGGAGGCAGCATCCCGGCCAACTCGAACATGTCGCGTTCTTCATCGGTGAACGCCGTGCCCTTGTTGATGAGCCCATCGGCGAGGACGGCAGCACCACGCTTCCACACATCGGCCATGATCCACTCGCCGTCTGGGCCGCGTTCGATCCGGTACTTCATCGTTCGACCTCCTGGAGGCGCGCCGGAAAGGCACACATGTCATCTCAAAGTGTCCGCCCATTGCCGACCGCGCTGATAGGGCCGTAGGTCGGCATGCATTCGGGCCGTTCGACCCAACCCATCCTCCCAGTGGGGATGATGTCGAAGGGTCGAACCCCGGGTGTGCTGAAGGATCGGCCGCCGTCACCGGCGATGGATCTGAATCCCTCGGCCCTTGATCGGCAACCCTGCGGCCGGTAGCTCCCCACCGTCGTATACGGTCGCGCCACCGCGCACAACGGTGATCCAGAACAGATCCTCCGAAGCACTAGCCCGGCGCTCGTCGGTGGCGACTGCAATGAAGTCGTACCCCGGCTCGCCGTTGATCCGAGCCGTTCCGGAGAATCGTGCGATCCCGCCGTTGATCAACAACCGGTCGAAGCTCGTGGCATGCAGCTTCAGGCCCTTGTGGAGCTGGAGCTGGAGGTTGCCGCGTACCCGGCCGGCGTTGTCATATCGCACCACGAACCCGAAGGTGAGCTTGCCCGTGTGATCCGAATCCTGTACCCAAGCACCCGCAGGTGAGGTCACCCAGCCGCCGCCGGTCACGAAGGTATCCGGATCGAAGACAAAGACCTCACCCACGAACGCCCGGTCCGAGGCTCCGTCGTCGTCCCAGACGGTTACCACAATCGTGTAGTTGCCGGGCGCTGCATAGGTATGCGAGGCGGTGGCCGTCCCGGAGCCGGGAACCTCGCTCACCGCGCCGACCGATCTCAGCCCATCTCCCCAGTCGAACTCAGCTGTGTGGGTGTCCTCGATCCCCTCGTCGATGAAGTCGGCCGTCACTGAGAGCGGTTCGGCCATATTCGCCGGACCAGACGCCCCACCAACAGAGGTGATCACGGGTGCCACATTGCGTACGGTCACATCGAAAGAGTCCGCGGCCTCGAGCATGCCGTCGGATGCAACCACGGTTGCCGCGAAGGCCTCGGGGCCCTCAACCAGCAGCTGGGACCAGCTCCACGTTCCGCCCCCTTCATCGCTGAATCCGCCGCACGACCCGACACAAGACAGCGTGAGCGAGTCGCCATCCAGGTCGACGAACGTGCCGTTGGTAGAACCGACCTGCCCTTCGTCGACGACAACGTCCGCGGCGGCGGTCGCGACCTCGGGCGGCTGATTGAGTGGTTCGAAGGTGATCGCGGCTGCCCGCATCTGGGGCTGTGAGAAGTTGTAGAGGGCAAACGGCCCGGAGGGAAACGCACCCGTGACGTCGATCTCGAGACCTCCATCAACCCATACGAGAAGCCGATCGCTTTGGTACTCGATCACAAAGTCGTAGGTGGTCGCGTCGACCCAGCCGGTGGCTCCGAGCGTGGCGCCGCGGGCGAGTTCGGCAAGGCCGGCCGATGGCGTGATCAGCTCATCGATGTGTCCCCAGAACTCGTTCAGGTTGGGCACCCCGGTGACGCGTGAAACGGCGAGGCCGACGTGCGCAGTGGTCGGTCCCTCCCCTCCGAACCACGAGAAGTTCTGGTCCTGCTGGCGCCAGTCCATCAAAAGATAGTCCGCAGCCGGGTCGGACTCTTGTCCCGCGACGAACCCGAGCGCGACACCGAAGTAGTCATTGTCGCCGACGGGAGTTGTGAAACTGGCCCGGATGCGCTGGCCGGTGGCCTCCTGGGACGAGACAAGCAGTGTGGGAGCTCCGTTGACGGTCTGTATCACCTCAGTACCCGCCGCATCGACAACCCACATTCCCGGAGTGGTGACCGCAGACCCGTCACCGGGATACGACACTGCCTGCCAGGCAGCGAGATCAGCCGCGGTGGCGGCCAGGGCCACTCCTGCACTGAGCACGAGGGTCAAGCTGACGCCGACGAGAAGCGAGGGTCGAATGCGCATGGGTGGTACCTCCACGCACGACCACTAACCGTAGCTACAAGACTACCCAACGTTGCGGCGTTTGGCCAGACCCGAATCGTCCAGCAGCCACCGTGAGGACCGACCACCCCAGCCTGGTCCTCGCTTTGGAGCGTGTCGCGGCGGCTGGTGTCACTCGGCGGGTTTGGATACGTCCGCCACGTCCGCCTCGAGCGCACCGATCAGAGAGGTGGCGTCGATGCGGACCGACACCCCGTGCGCCCCGCCCCCGATGGAGACGTCCTCCTTGGCTGCAATCGTCCCGTCGATGATGACCGGCAACGCGGTCGCGGCGCCAAACGGGGTGATTGCGCCGCGTTCGTAACCGGTCACCGCCCTGGCCTCGTCCGCATCGGGAAGGGACAATCTGCGGACGTTGAGCGCAGCGCGCAGCTTTGCCCAATCGATGACGCGGTCGCCGGCGAGCACCACAAACACGTGATCATCTTCCCCGCGCCGCACGACCAGTGTCTTCAGGATCGACCCGACCGGGACACCACGTAGCAGCGCGGCCTCCCCGATGCTGCCCGCAGGCTTGGTTCGGGTGACCTCGTACGTCAGGTCGGTGCCGGCCAACACCTCGAGCGCCGGCGTGTCAGTCACCATTCGCCGCCCTCGGCTCGGTCGCGATAGCGAAGGACGTCTTCCGTGACTTTGGGCTCAGGTAACGCGACGTCAGGGGGCGGGCTCCCAAAGACTGTCCGCAAGAGTTCTCCTCGATCAATGGTCTCCGGGGAGACTACCGACCCGACCGCTCCCGGCGCTGTGCCACAATCCCCTCGTGATCGAACTGACCCCTAACGACATTGCACACGGTGGCGAAGCGGTGGCCCGCCTCGACGGAAAGGCTCACTTCATCGCGGGAGCGATCCCCGGCGAACGGATTTCGGGCGACATCACCCTCGACAAGGGCTCCTGGGCCCGGGTTGAACTGCGTGAAGTGCTCGAACCGTCTCCAGAGCGGGTGGACGCTCCTTGCCCTCACTTCGAGCGGTGCGGCGGCTGCCAATGGCAGTTCGCCGACTACCAGGCGCAGCTCCGCTGGAAGGAGTCCATCGTGCGGGGTCAGCTGGAACACATCGGAAGACTCCGCGACCCCGACGTGGGTGAAACCGTACCTGCCTCCGAACCGTACGCGTACCGGAACCGGATGGACTTTCGGGTCTCCGCAGGGCAACCCGCGTTGTACCAGCGGCGCTCCAAGCAGCTGGTTCCGCTCGACACCTGTCTCCTCCTCCAGCCGAGCCTGGCGGATCTATTCGAGCGGCTCGGGGACCTGAGTGGCGTGAAGCGCATCACCATTCGGAGCAGCGCCACGACCGGAGATCAGCTGGTGGTGGTGGGTGGCGAGGTGCCGCAGCAGGCCGAGGAATGGGGCGCGAGCGTGGTCAGGCGGCAGGGGCGTCACACCGAGACTGTGATCGGTTCCGGCAGGATCCATGAAGTGATTGAGGAGGAGGACTTCAGGATCACCGCGGACGCGTTCTTCCAGAACAACACGGCAGGTGCCATGACCCTCGTGGAACTGGTCACCCAGGCATTAGAGCTGCGGCCGGACGAGACCCTGCTCGATGCCTATGCGGGCGGCGGCCTGTTCGCCGCCACGGTGGGACGGGCCGCGGCGCGGGTGATTGCGGTAGAGAGCTCGGGCATCGCGGTGGCGGATCTGCGGCGCAACCTGAAGCAGAGCCCGCTCACCGACTTCCGCGTGGTCAAGGGTGATGTGGTGCGGGAGGTCCCCGGCCTGGACGAATACTGGAATGCCGCCATTGTGGACCCGCCGCGCACCGGCCTAGGCCAGGATGGCGTGGACGCCGTCACCGCGGCGACGCCTCGCGTGGTCGTCTACGTCGCCTGCGACCCGGCCAGCCTCGCCCGCGACGCCCGGTTGCTCCGTGAAGCAGGGTACGTGCTCGACACCGCGGTCCCGATCGACTTGTTTCCGCAGACGTACCACGTCGAGGCGGTTGCCCGCTTCCTGCTCGTTGGCGCTGAGGCGTAGTCGAGGTTGGGGGCCGAACTTGCCGGCCCCCAACCTCTCCCCCTATTTGAGCTTGCCGAGGAGGCGCACCGAGTCACATCCGTGGATCGGAATCCCGGAAAGTGTCTCGCCGACGAGACACGCCTCGGTGTCTCCGGCAATGAAGCCGATATCGCGAATGACATAGTGGCTCACCAGATCCATGAACCCGTCATCGTTGACATCCTGGAGGTGATCCAGATATGTGCCGGGGTTCGACAGATCGTGAGCGGCTGATGCCAGATCGCGGCCGAACTGCAACGTCGTCACATCAATAGTCAACACGTCGAAGTCGTCGCTCCCCAACACTGCCACCGGGACGACCCCTGTGGAGCGCTTGAGGTTGATCGAGTTCGGGTAGCTGCCCGGCTTGATGTCGATGTCGACTTCGATGATCGCCGGCTGCACCCGGACGTCCGAGAGCACCGGACTCTCTCCGCCCGGGCTCGCCTTGAGCGTCGCCCGCACCTCGATGTAGCGCCCGAACGACGAGAAGAGTTCGCCAGTCACAACCGGAATGAACAGTGCGCCTCCGAGTCCGGCCTCGCTATCTGCGGTGCGAATCTCGACGACGATCTCCGTTCCAGCTGGTTCGTTCGCTTCAGGCTCAGTGTTCCAGGTGACGCGACCCCACTCGAACCCGGTTTCGCCGGAATCCTGGATCACGGTCCAGAATCCCTGCGGTGAGGTCGAGCCAACGACTACGGCGCCGGTCATGTCGCTGTAGTTGTAGGGAGCCGCTTCGTCACCCAGGTCGACCGTGAGGTCGACGGCACCGAGACCGTCCAGCCCTGCAGTCGGATCGACCCGAACCGTGTTGTCGGAGCCCTGATTGGTCACCCAGACCTTGCCGGCGGCGTCGACGGCAACTCCGGTCGGGCTGTTACCCGTGTCGATCACCGTGAGGACGTTGCCGTCGTTGTCGAGACGGGTCACCGTTCCGGTACCGCTGTTGGCAACCCACACGTGATTGTCGATCGGGGTCACCGCCAGCCCGCGGTTCTGCCGGATTTCAGGGCCGAAGTTCCGGGTGGTGGCGTCGCCGTCGTCGTCGAACTCCTCGACATTGACGGACGTCTCGTCGGTGATGTCGAATACTGGGTTGCCGTCTTGTCCGACCGAGAAATCGGCGACCCAGTTCCCACTCGAATCCGCCTGCACGAAGCGATCCGACCAGTCACCGAAGAGGCCGGCGCTCACGTGGACGTCAGCTCCTGGCTCGGCCGTCCCCATGATGGTGTCTGCCGCAGTGTCGATGTTCGTGACATCGACACCGGTAACGACGTGAATCTTCGTCGTCTCACCGTCGGTCACCGTCACATAGTGTCCGATCACGATGTCGTAGCCGACGTTGGTGCCGAAGTTGCCCCAGTCATCGGTATCGGCCGATTCGCGATGGTCCCATCCGTTGCCAAGATTGCCGTCGGCGTCGATGTAGATGGTGACCGTCGCATTGCGTAGCCACCCGTCGCCCGAGACTTCCTCGCTCTCGGGCCCAACCCGGAAGCGCGGTACGCGCCACCAGGTCTGGGTGACGTCGAAGTCGTCATCGAACTGGTTCGCACCGACTTCCGAGGTGGGAACAATGTCTGCGATCCCTTCTCCCTCGCCGGCCAACGTCGAGAAATCGGCTGACCACTCGCCCGAGCCATCCGCCGTCACCGTCCTCCAGGAATGGTCTACCCCGTGGACATTGACCTCAATTCGGGCACCGGGATCAGCGGTCCCAAACACCTCATCGGTGTCGAAGTCGACGTCGGTGATGAACAGATCAAATACCTCGTGGGTTTTCGTTGTCGTGCCGTCGGACACCTTGACCACATGGCCTCGCAGCACGTCGAATGTGCCCTGGAGCTGGACCCAGAAGTCGCCAGAATCGTCGGTCATGGTGGAGTCACTGAAGAGTTCGGTGCCGGAGCCATCCTCAATGATCAGCGACAACGAAACACCGGGATCCCACACCTGCCAGGCCCCCACGGCGTCATCGTCCGGATGCACCTGGATCGAAGGGCTTGCCCACCAGACACCGGTGGAATCACCGTCATCGTCCGACTGCTGTGACCCACCGTCTGACGCATAGGTCAGATCGGCAACCCCGGAGAAGTCTGCGACCCAGTTACCGGAGCCATCGGCCGTGGCGAACGCATCACCACCGCTGTGCACCCACACGTATACCTCGGTGCCTGCGTCCGCGGTTCCGAACACGGTGTCGGCGGTGACGTCGACCCCGTCCACGAACAGGTCCATCACGGTATGGGTCTTGGTGGTGGTCCCATCCGACACCGTGACCACATGGCCCCGCTCCAGATCGAACGTCCCCTGGAAGTTGAAGTTGAAG
>CAYNHF010000045.1:0-25071 GCA_964397045.1 uncultured Acidimicrobiaceae bacterium
TCCAGGACTCTTTGGTGGCCGGTTTTGTGGCGGTCCAGAACGATGACCTGGCGGTAGCGGGTCCGACGGTTTTGGCGCATCCGTTGTCGTTCACGTACCAGAACGGGAACGAAGCCAAGCGTGACGCGATCGACGTCGCCATCAACGCGCTCATCGCCGATGGCACGCTCGCCGAGCTGCAGCAGAAGTGGTTCGGGCGCTGTATCCCAGTCCCAGACGACATCAACCAGGTCGAGCCATACACCACCCTCCCCGGCGGCAACTGCTGAGAGTGCGAATCCGACGGGGAAGAGTCGCTCAGACAGGGCTCTTCCCCGCTTCGGGTTTGCGGTGTCATCGAATGAGGTGTTAGCCCATGGAAATGGATTGGAGCGTCGTCGGGCGCTCATTCGACTTGCTCCTGCGAGGCACATGGTTGACGCTGTTGCTGTTCTCTGTCTCTTTGGTGCTGGGGACGGTCGTTGGTTTGATCGTGGCGTTGATGCGGATGTCGAGGTTCCGTGTCGTCCGCTGGGCGTCCGTCGTGTACATCTGGGTGTTTCGAGGTATCCCGGTTCTGGTCATCCTCTTCTTTGCGTTCTTCGTCGTTGGGCGCCAAATGGGTCTGACTCCGGTGCAGTCGGGCATTATCGGACTCGGGTTGAGTGCAGCTGCCTACATAGCCGAGATCATTCGCGCCGGGATCATGTCGGTCGATCCCGGTCAGGCCGAGGCGTCGGAAGCGCTCGCGATGAGCAAGTGGCATTACATGCGCCGAATCATCATTCCGCAGAGCATCCGAGTGATCATTCCGACCTACATGTCGAATTCGATTCTCGTGCTCAAGGTCACCTCGGTAGCGGTTGCTATCGGCATTGTCGAACTCACGGGGATCACCCGCCAGCTGGCCAACTCGACCACTCGTCCGATCGAGCTCTTCACAGCAGCAGCAGGGATCTACGTGGTCCTGACAACCGTGGTCATCGTGCTGCAGGAGATTCTCGAGCGCCGGTTCGCGTTGAAGACCTGAGGGGAGGGACGGAGTGGATTGGGAAGTGGTGTGGGAGTCGGTGCCCTTGATCTGGAAGGGCTTCGGAGCAACCGTTTCCATGTTCGTGTGGGCCCTATTGATCGGGACGTTAGGAGCGCTGATATTGGCATTGATGCGGTTGTCTCGCTCTCGGCCTCTGCAATGGCTGGCAATCGGATATGGCTGGCTGTTTCGAGGCGTACCGCTACTCATACTGCTCTTCTTTGCGTTCTTTGCTCTCCCCGAGTTCGGGATTGTCTTCAGTCCGTTCCGCGCCGCGGTTGTGGGCTTCAGTTTGTGGACGGCGGCGTACCAGGCCGAAGTGATTCGATCAGGTATCATCGCTGTGCCTGCCGGGCAATCCGAAGCAGCCGAAGCGCTCGGTATGAGCAAAGCCCACTACATGCGCCGAATCGTCCTTCCGCAGGGCATTCGTGTCATGATGCCGCCCTACACGGGAAACGCCATCACTCTGCTGAAGCAAACCTCGCTCGCAACGCTGGTCGCAGTCCCGGAGATGGCGTTGCTCACCCAGCGCATCTTCAGTAACAACTTCAAGTTTGTGGAACCCATCTTTGTGCTCGCCATGATCTACCTCGCGCTGACTTCGGTCCTGCTGTTGCTGTCAGCCGGCGTGGAATACGCCTTCCGGCTCAAGACGTAATCATGAGTTCACTTGTGCAAGTCAGCGGACTCAGGAAGTCATACGGGAGCCTCGAGGTACTGAAAGGTGTCGACTTCGAGGTGGATCGAGGCGAAGTTGTGGCGATTATCGGGCCCTCCGGTTCGGGCAAAACGACGATGTTGCGGTGCATAAACCTTCTGGAACGCCCCAGCGGTGGTCGGATCGAGGTCGATGGAAATGTGGTGTGCGAAGAGCAGGACGACGGGACCATGCGTTTTGCCGACAAACGCAGCATCCGTGAGATCCGCGAAGAAGTCGGCATGGTCTTTCAGCGATTCAACCTGTTCCCGCACATGACCGCTCTGGCCAACATCACCGAAGCTCCACATTACGTGAAGGGCTTGAGCAAATCGGACGCGAATGCTCGCGCGCTCGAGCTCCTCGACTCTGTTGGCCTCGCAGCCAAGGCTGATGCGTACCCTCTCCAGCTTTCCGGAGGCCAGCAGCAGCGGGTAGCGATCGCTCGGGCGCTGGCGATGGACCCAGCTCTGATGCTGTTTGACGAAGTCACCTCTTCGGTGGACCCCGAGCTGGCCGGTGAGATCCTGCTGGTGATGAAGGAGTTGGCAGAGGGGGGGATGACTATGTTGGTCGTCACTCACGAGATGAGCTTCGCCGCAGAAGTCGCCGATCGCGTCATGTTTATCGACCACGGCCTCGTGGTGGAGGAGGGCTCCGCAGCCGAGGTGTTGCGGTCACCCAAGAATGGTCGTACCCAGGCGTTTCTCCGAGCAGTATTGGAGCGGGCGCCCATGGCGGCCGAAGACGAGGCAGATACCGGCCCCATCGCCGACAGTCATTCCCAGGAGATCCTTCGCAGCCACATCGACACCGACGGCAGGGATGACGGATGACGGCCCCGTCATCTGGACGTTTCGACCCACGCCCGATATGGGATGGTGTGCTCGGCGACCGTGATCGGCGAGTCATCGAGAACGCTGGTTACGGGAAGCCACGCGGCCTGGGTTCTTCGCCATTGCTGATGGTGATCGACTGCCAGTACAACTACATCGGAGCAGACGAGCCCATCGACGAACAACAGGATCGCTGGCCTGCGGGAGGCGGAGAGGGTGCCTGGTCCGCCGTGCGGGCGATCGAAGGCTTGCTGGGACGCGCTCGTTCAAGTGAGGTGCCGATCATCTACACGCGGAATGTTCAGAAACGCACCGGGCAGTTCGACTCGTTTGCTGCCAAATCGACCCGCGACCACACGTCGACCATGGACGACACCGAGGGCAGCAGAATCGTTGAGTTGATCGAGCCGCGTACCACCGACTTTGTCATCGACAAGAGCTATGCAAGCGGGTTCTACGGGACGCCGCTGCTCAACTACCTGATCGGCATGAAGGTTGACACCCTGGTCGTGACCGGCGTGTCGACCAGCGGTTGTGTGAGAGCTACGGCGGTTGACGCGGTGAGCCGGGGCTTCAACGTCGCAGTGGTTGCCGACGCAGTGGCAGACCGCATCGCGGCTTCGCATGAGGTCACGCTGCTCGATCTATGGATGAAATACACGGATGTCATCGACGCTGAGGAAGCTGGTACGTACCTGCAATCCCCGGCTAGTGGCACATGACCGACACCTTGGTTGCGGGCGGGATCGTGGTGATCCCAGGTTGGGAACCGAGGCACCTCGACGTGTCCATTGCCGACGGTGTCATCGTGGGCCTGCATGACCCCGGCGAAGCGCCGCCCTCTCAGGAGCAGGTCGACGCCTCGGGCCTCCACGTGTTTCCCGGGGCCATCGACCCACACATTCATCTGGGCGGCTATCAGCCGCTCAGTCTCGACGCGGAGCCGGGGACCGGGCTGGCCGCGATCGGGGGAGTGACGACGCTGGTCAACTACTTCAAGGCGACGGGCTCCTACCTCGATCTGGTACCGGAGTACATCGCCACATTCGAATCAGGAGCACACATCGACGCGGCGTTCCACCTCCAGCTCCTGACCGAACCACACCTCGTCGAACTAGAAGAGACCACCAGGCGGTTCGGGATCACGTCGTACAAGATCAACCTCGCCTGGAAAGGGCGAGAGAAGGCCATATTCGAGAGCGATCGACCCATCGACAACGGTTGGGTCTGGACGATCATGGAAGCGATGCGGGCCATCGATCCGGATCGCATGGTCTTGAACATCCATTGCGAGAACCAGGAGCTCAAGAACGAAGCGGCGCGACGGGTTGCCGACTCGATGACGCCGGATCTCGCGTTCTATGAGCGGCTGGCACCCAACTTCAGTGAAACCGACAGTGTGCTCTCGATGATGCTGCTCGCCCGTGAAGTGGGAATCACCACCTACCTGGTCCACCTCAGCTCGCGCCTCACCATGGATGCGCTGCAACTCGACTGGGCAGCCAACGACCGGCTCATTGGTGAGACGTGTCCGCACTATTTGATGCTCACCTCTGAGGACGGGCCGGGGTTGCTGGCAACTGTGAGTCCGCCGGTCCGTCACCAGGACGATCAGGATGCCTTGTGGCAAGCGCTGGGCGACGGCCGCCTGGAGGCCGTGGGGAGCGATTCGAATCCGATCATGCGCGACGTGAAGATGGGCGATGGTGACTTCTGGTCGGTCAAGCCTGGGTTTGATGGGGTCGGGTTCATCGTCCCTTCGCTGCTGGAGGGTGGTTACCACCGTCGAGGGATGGGTCTCGGGCGGATCGCGCAGGTGATGTCCGAGAATCCGGCGCGGATCTTCGGTCTATATCCGAAGAAGGGAACGATCGCGCCGGGGACGGATGCCGATCTAGTGCTGGTCGATATCGAGCGCTCACATACGGTCGGATCCGAGGCCAGGGCCGCTCACTCCGACTTCTCCATCTTCGAAGGCATGACGTTTCGCGGCTGGCCGGTGATAACGATGTCGCGTGGCGAGATTGTCGCTCGCGAAGGGGAAGTGGTTTCGACGCCGGGCCGGGGCCGTTATCTACCGCGTGATGTTTAGCGGTTTCGGTGGCGACCGTTGCCGTCCGTCGGCCGGGAGCGTCGACGGAGTACTCAAGCGCGACCCGGCGCCGGGATCCGCCTTGCTCCCGCGTCCTTCATATTGCTGTCCCGTCTCCCAACCCGGGGCCCGCGACGTTGCCGGACCCAGCACTAGGTTGGGCGAACCATGAGGGTCCCAACGAAGAGTGCGATGACGGTCGCAGAGCAGATCATTGCCAGAGCATCGGGCTCGGATAGCGTTTCCCCGGATGAGGTTGTCTGGGTAGACGTGGACATGGCCATGTTCCACGACTCCAGTGGACCGCGCCGAGTGTGGCCGGCAATGAAGGAACTCGGAGTCGGGGTGTGGGATCCGGACCGTCTCATCCTCGTCGCCGATCACTACGTACCGGCCGGCGACGTTGGGGCCGCGACGATCCTCAAAACCACCAGGGCTTTCGCTGAGGAATTTGGGATCAGCCGGTTTCACGAAGCGGAGGGGATCGCCCACACGATGGTGGTGGAGCGGGGCTACGTGAGACCGGGTCAGCTCTACGTGGGTGGGGATTCCCATTCGTGTACGGCCGGTGTGCTCGGATGTTTGGCGCTCGGGATGGGCTCCACTGATCTCCTCGGCATTGTGACCACAGGTCGCACGTGGGTGCGGGTACCGCACACGATCCGGGTCGAGGTGGAGGGCCGCCTTGACCCTCTTGTCAGCGCAAAGGATGTGATCCTGACCATCATCGGTGCGCGCGGTATGGATGCCGGTCTCTATCGGGTGCTCGAATTCGGAGGATCGACCATCGCCTCGATGGGTATGCAGGAGCGCAGTGTGCTCACCAACATGTGCGCGGAGATCGGAGCGAAGAGCGGGATTGTTCCTGCCGACTCGACCACTGTGTCACACTTCGCCGATCTCGGCATCATCGTCGATCCGGGACCCACCTCCGACGATGATGCGGTCTATCTGGACGGGTGGAGCTACGACGCAGCACAGATCGAGCCGGTCGTGGCTGCGCCCCACTACCACGACAATGTGATGCCCGCTCACCGTGCGGGTGCGCCGACCGTGACCCGGGCTTACATCGGGGCCTGCACCGGGGCCAAGCACGCCGACCTCGTGATGGCTGCCGAGGTGCTCCGCGGCCGCAGCGTGGCGCCAGGCGTCTTGCTTCAGGTGGCGCCCGCCTCGCGAGCCGCACTGCGCCAGGCCATCGACGACGGAACTGCGGCAACACTCATGGATGCCGGTGCTCATATCCTCCCGACCGGGTGCGGAGCGTGCCCCGGAATCGGGACGGGTGTCTTGGCTCCCGGCGAGGTGTGTATTTCCACCACCAGCCGCAACGCCCGGGGTCGCATGGGCAGTCCTGACGCCGAGGTCTACCTGGGTTCGCCGTACACGGTGGCTGCTGCAGCGGTGGCCGGGAGCATCGTCGACCCCCGTGAGTTACTGGCGGTTCCTGCATGAGTCGCCTGGAGGGACGGGCCTGGAAGTTCGGTGCCAACGTCGATACCGACGCGATCGTCCCCGGCAAGTATCTGATCGGCGATCTGTCGGACATTGCGTCACACGTGATGGAAGGGACGCGCCCGGGTTTCGCGGACCTGGTCGCGCCAGGCGACATCATCGTTGCCGGTCGGAACTTTGGCTCCGGCTCGAGCCGCGAGATGGCGCCCCGAGCAATTCAGGCTGCCGGCATCCAGGCGGTGGTTGCCGAGTCGTTTGCGAGGATCTTCTTCCGGAACTGCATCAATGTCGGTCTGACTCCGGTTGAGTGCCCCGACGCAGGCGAGATCGAGGAGGGACAGACGGTGCGGGTGGATGTCGAACGCGGCGAGGTGACGGTGGCAGAGACCGGAGCGGTGTATGCCGCGGTGGCGCTCCCCGATGAGGTCGGTGCGATTCTTCGAGCCGGCGGCATGGAGCCCTTCCTGCGGAGTCAACTCGGAGAAAGCCGATGAGCCGGGGTGGGAGGTTGCGCCGCCTGCTCACGGACCGCTCACCGGTGGTAGCGCCGGGGACTTTCAACGCCCTGTTCGCCAAGCTGATCGTTGAGGCCGGGTTCCCCGCCGTGTATCTGTCGGGGGCCGGGGTGGCCAACACGCTGCTGGGTCGTCCCGACGTCGGCATCGTGACGATGAATGAGATGCTGATGGTGGCAGAGCACGTGTGCGCGGCGGTGGACGTACCGGTGATCGCTGATGGTGACACCGGTTATGGCGGTGTCCACAACGTGGCGCGGACGGTTGCCGCTTACGAGCGGGTGGGGGTCGCAGCGATTCAGCTCGAGGATCAGGTGTTTCCCAAGAAGTGTGGACACTTCGAGGGGAAGGAGGTTGTGGCGACCGGCGAGATGATCGAGCGTATCCAGGCTGCGCTGGCTGCGAGGAGCGGGCCCAAGGAGATCCTGATCATCGCCCGCACCGACGCCGCCGGTCCGTTGGGTATGGACGAGGCCATCAGTCGGGCTCGCAGCTACGCCGAAGCAGGTGCCGACGTGTTGTTCGTTGAGGCACCGCGGGACCGGGAGCAGTTGGCCCGCATCGGTGCCGAGCTCTCCGGCTGGCCGCTGATGGCGAACATGGTGGAATACGGCAAGACCCCGCTGCTTCCGGTCGAGGAGCTCGGTGCGCTGGGTTTCTCTCTGGTGATCTATCCCGGCAGCATCACCCGGACGACCACTGCCGCCGCCCGGTCGATGCTCGAGGAGCTTCGAGGCTCGGGCACGACCGAAGGTCATCTGGACCGGATGGCGTCGTTTCAGGACGTCAACGCACTCGTCGGCCTCGAGGCGGCCGATGAGTGGGAGCAGTCGATTGCCGATCGTGCCCGGGACGATCGGTAGTGGAGCGGCGGCGGCGTAACCGTCGGAAGATGTCGAGCCGGCTCGCCTTGCTTGCTCTGTTGGTCATCGTTGGGGGCGCGGCATGCGGCGACAACGCCGCCCCGAGCACGACCGCCTTTTCGGGCCTCACGGGCTGTGAGGCAGGGGCAGGCTCGGCGGTTACGTTTCTGCAGCGCACCCTCGATGACCTCGATGTCGCGGAACCGGAAGATGTTGCGGCCCTGGCTCCCGCTTTCGACAAGGGAGTGAATGCATTGCTGCTTCGTGCTCAGGAGGTCCACTGCACAGAAGATGGATTCAACCGGGCGATCATCGTGCGAGTTGATGAGCTTGATGGCGGCGGGCCCAGGGGTGAGTTGCTCATACTCGAGGTGCGTGAGCGCGGGCTGGGTTCGCTCGATGCCGACAAGGGCGGCCCGATACAGCTGCCGAAGGAGTGATGCCGGAACGATTGATTCAGCTGGGTTCGTCTGGCTCGGACCGCGCGGCCACCTCGACGTCGACGAGGACGTAGAACCTGAACTCAGTCCGTCCCGCAGGACTGCGTTCGACGGGGATGGGGTGGGCTTCGAACCACTGCAGGTAGTTGTCGTAGGCCTCGTGGTCTGCGAAGTGAAGCTCGACGATCCGGTAGAAGGTCTCGGGCTCGTCGGTCGTTGGGGTCCCAGCACTCGTTGCCGTGATGGCTCGCACGACCGTTCCCACGACGATCTTATCCAGGAAGGGGTTGGCGAGAAGGTCGGGGTAATGGACGTCCCACAGCCATGTTTCGTACTCGTTTACCGACACACCGTCGATGATGTCGTAGCCGAGGATGGCTTTGACGCCGGGTTCACCCATGGGGCCTCCTTGTGCGGGCACCGCCGTGGACTGTTCACCCTAGAGACAAGGAGCAGCCTGCGGCGGTGTTGCGGGCCGGGGGGTCGGAAGGATCAAGCTTCAGACAGAAGCCGTCGGCCTTCGGATGAACTGCCCGCCGGGGGAGCCGACCACATTTCCTGCTGCGACGATTTGTCTGCCACGCAGGAACACATGTTTGACTCTGCCCTTCAGCTCGTGGCCTTCCAGGGGGGAGTAGCCCTGCGTCGATTCGGACTCGGCGGCCCGCACCACGAAGGACTCGTCCGGATCGACGAGGGTGAGATCGGCGTCGTAGCCGGGTTTGACGGCACCCTTGCGGAGCAGGCCGTAGCGCTGAGCCGGATTCCACGAGAGCAGTTCGGCCACCTTGTTGAGTGGCAGGCCGCGGCGGGTCCCTTCACTCAGGACTCCCGAGAGGAGGTATTCGGTTCCACCAAAGCCGGACTTCGCCAGGAACACGTCGTCGGGGTGTTCCCGGCTCAACTTGACCTCGGGACGACAACACGCGTGATCACTGACAACCCAATCGACTTGGCCGTTGAGTACTGCGTCCCACAGTGCCTCCACATCCGTCCGGGGCCGGATAGGCGGGTTGACCTTTCCGTAGATGCCGTTGGCCGTGTTGATGTCGGCGAGCAGATGCCCGACCGTGACCTCGCGACGGAAGTCGACGTCGGGATACGTCTCCGCCATCCGCAATGCCGACGTCATCGCCTTGGCCGAGCTGAGGTGCAGCAGGTTGATGTTGGCGAAGGCGGCCTCATCGGCGAGGTAGGCGGCGATCGCGATTGCTAGTCCCTCAGAGTGCGGCGGGCGCGAGGCCGAGTAGGCCTCGAGACCCGACAGGGCACCGGAGGTCTCGACCTGCTTGGTGTAGGCGGTCATGATCTCCGCGGTCTCGCAGTGCATCGAGAGTGAGATATATGGCGCCTTGTCCGGGTTGGCGTGTGCGGCTTCGTGGAGGCCGCGCATGATGAACTCGAAGTGCGCGTAGTCGTACCGCTCGCCGGGTGGTGTCATGAGGAACGAGCTCTGGTCATCGGAGCGACCGTGGAGTCCGTGGCCTCCGTAGAACATGAAGATCTTGAACGAGCTGACGCCGAAGTCGTTGATCAGGTCGTCGAACTCTTCGATGTGGCGGTTCATCATGGGTGCGACGTGGTAGCCGTAGTCCACGTGGGAACGACCCTCGCTCATTTCCAGAACAAGGGGCATGAACTGTTGGTACGGCCCACCCCGGTTGAGGTAGTACTGACCGGTGCGGATGTAGCTGAGCCCGGTCGTCACGCCCCCGAGAGCGGCGGCCCGGCTCTCGCTGGCGATGTCTTCGGCGAGGGGGTGGTAGATCCCGAAATGCATGTGGGCATCGACCACACCCGGAAACGCCAGGAGGCCTCTGCCGTCGAAGACCTGGCTCGCCTGGTCGGCATCGATGGTGGAAGCCACTTCGGCGATGGAGCCGTCGAGTATCGCGATGTCGGCCGATGCGACCGGTTGCTCGGCCGCGTTGACAACTCGGACGTTCTTCACAACGAGGTCGTAGGGTGGAGGCGCCAATGTACGGTCGATCCTACTGTTTGGTCGCGGACCCGTGGTAGGCAGGATTCTTGTTCCCGCACCCGCCGGGTATGGCGGACACGCCGATGGTATGGTCGCCTGGAGTGCTCGGCGGGCACCACAGGAGTGACGAGCGGAGGACCTCATGACGGATGCGGCTCGTGAGATAGGCCCGATAGAGGGACCCTCGGTTTGGTACGGCCCCGACATGCGGGTGCGGTGGGAAGAGTGGCTGAAGACGCTCAGCGCCGCGCAGGTCGGCGAGATCGACGCCGCGGTTGGTGCAGTGCTCGATCGGGGCATCTCCCTGGTTGACCTAACCCGCGACGACTTTCCGCTACCGACCCTGGGGCCGGTCCTCGACGCGATCCAGGACGAGGTGGTCAACGGCCGCGGATTCGTGCTGATTCGGGGTCTGCCGGTGGATCGCTACACGATCGAGGAGTCCGCGGCTGCCTACTTCGGCATCGGGACCTACTTCGGCTGGGCGATCCCGCAGAACGCCAAGGGCCACATCCTGGGCCACGTCAGGGACATCGGGCTCGATCCGGAGAATCCCGAGCACCGGTTGTACGGCACCAGAGCCCGCCATCTCTACCACACCGACTCGTGTGACATCGTCGGGTTGTTGTGCCTGCAGATAGCCAAGGCGGGTGGGCAGAGCAAGATCGCAAGTTCGGCGACCGTATTCAACGAAATGCTGGCGACCCGTCCCGACCTGGCAGCGGTGATGGCCGAACCCTTCTATCACGATCGCAAGGGCGAGATTCCTGAGGGCAAAGGCCCGTACTACCAGATGCCGATCTTCCACCATTACGGCGGCTCTCTGACTGTGACCTACAACCGGGACTTTATCACCGGGGCGGTCCGCTTCGATGACGTCCCTCCGCTGTCCGAAGCCCAGGTGGAGGCGATGGACCTTGCGGACGAGCTGGCCGACAACGACCGCCTTCGCCTCGACATGGATTTCAGGCCGGGCGACATCCAGTTCATCGGCAACCACCAGGTGCTTCATGCCCGGACTCCATACGAGGACTATCCAGAGCCCGAACTGAAACGGCATCTACTGCGATTGTGGCTGGCGCCGCCGAACAGTCGGCCGCTACCGCCGGTGATGGCGGAACGCTTCGGGACGATCGAGGCCGGTACGGCGCGAGGAGGGATCCGGGTGCCGGGCCAAGTGCTCAGTGCACCTCTGGAGCCGGAGTGAGGTCGAGGACTCCGGTGGTGTGGTGAGAGGCCGCCTCGAGCGATAGGCCAATCGACCACACCCGCCGCCGGTGGTGCCGTTGCCGCGCATTGGTCGGGCTGTAGTGCGCATCACCGCAGTCACCGCACCGACGTTTCGCGCAGTTGTGACCGGGGGATCGCAGCCACGGGAAGTCGCATTGGGGATGGGCACCCGGCCGCTCATCGAGGGCGTCCGGTGGTGCCGCGGGCTTCAGGAGCCGATGGCCGCATGGATGTATCCAAAGCCAGGGCGTCCTAACATGCCGACCATCTTCTCCCGGTTGTTTCAGAAGGGCCTTGCCGGGTTGTCGCGAAACGAGGGCCGTCATGACCCATCAACCGGTGAGCACCGGTCGGATAAACCCGAGAGACGTGCTCGAGATCGACTCCCTGCTGTCCGACGAGGAGCGCCTGCTTCGCGACACCGTCCGCACCTTCGTCTCGGATCGTATCGGTCCCTTCGTCGCTGATTGGTATGAGGCAGGGGCATTTCCCAAAGAACTCGTTCAGGAAATGGGAACGTTGGGATTACTCGGGATGCACCTGGAAGGCTACGGGTGTGCCGGCACCAGTGCAGTGGCCTACGGCTTGGCGAGCACCGAACTCGAGGCCGGAGACACCGGGGCCCGCAGCTTCGTCTCTGTACAGGGTTCCCTGGCGATGTTTCCGATCTGGGCATACGGCTCGGATGAGCAGAAGGAAGAGTGGCTTCCTCGTATGGCGGCGGGTGATGCGATCGGCTGTTTCGGGCTCACCGAACCCGACTCGGGGAGCGACCCCTCGAGCATGCGGACGACTGCGAAGAGTGTCGCCGGCGACTGGGTTCTCAACGGAACGAAGATGTGGATCACCAACGGGGGGATCGCCGACGTCGCGGTGATCTGGGCGCGCACCGACGACGGCATCCGCGGATTCGTCGTGCCGACCGATACCGCAGGATTTTCTACCGTGGACATCCGCGGGAAGCTTTCGCTGCGGGCGTCGGTGACGTCGGAACTCGTGATAGATAGCGTTCGGCTTCCGGCGGACGCCATCCTCCCGCACGTGGCCGGTATGAAGGGCCCGCTGTCTTGCCTGAGTGAGGCCCGTTTCGGTGTGCTCTTCGGTGCCGTCGGAGCGGCCCGCGCCTGTTATGAGGCTGCGCTCGACTACGCGGGCGATCGCGAGCAGTTCGGCAAGCCGATCGCCGGCTTTCAGCTCACCCAGCGCAAACTGGTCGACATGATGGTCAAGGTGAACCGTGGCATGCTTCTCGCGCTCCACATCGGGCGCATGAAGGATGACGGCGCCGCTGCCGCCGAGCACATCAGCCTGGGTAAGTACGACAATGTCCGGATGGCGCTGGAGGTGGCCCGTGAGGCGAGGGGAGTGCTCGGTGCGAACGGCATCACGCTTGAGTACCCGGTGATGCGTCACATGAACAACCTGGAATCGGTGTACACGTATGAGGGAACGAACGAGATCCACACGCTGATTCTTGGTCAGGCGCTCACCGGAATCAGTGCCTTCGAGTGAGCCGGCGCGAGGCAAAACAGACGCGTTGGCCGGAAGGCGTCTAATGCATAATACCTGGTCAGATGCGCTTTTGCCGATTCATGGTTGCGCATTGTTGCGTTTCGAGGCCGTCGTTCGCTGAGCTACGGAATCCGCGAATCCGGTCTCATCTTGTGGTATCACGAGTCCGGCAACTGTGAGCACCCCGAGTGCCGGACGACGGTGGACGCGTCAACCGCCCACCTGGCACAGGAGGTGCCCCCCATGGGCGACACAGACATCACAATCGTGCGAGACCCGAGCGCGCGGTGCACGATCTGCCGCAACCCCGATGTGGAAGAGATCAACCGTGACTTGGTGCTGCGGCGCGCCACGCAGGCCGACATCGCCGCCGAAGCTGGAGTGGACCGCTCATCCGTGTCGCGGCATTTCCGCCGGCACGTGATGCCGGGCATGGCGAGCCAAGTCGTCATTGACCAGAAACTCTCACCGTTCCACGTCGTCGAGGAAATCGACCAGCTGTATCGCGGCGTCGTGCAGGAGAGGCTCCTCGCTCTGGAGCGGTGCGACCACCGCCTCGCCCGGGACTACTTCGCCGAGCAGCGGCGGCTGATCGAATTCGGGATCCGGATCAGAGCCAGGCTCGGCCAAGAGGGTGTGGAGGCGTTGCGGAACCAGTCGGAGCTTCAGGACAAGAGCCGCCGAGACCAACCGAGGGAGAGCCTCGAGGCGAAGGTGAACTCGTTGGGCGACCAGGTGAGGTATCCGACGCGGCAACGAATACCTCAGGACATCGAACATCACGAAACTGAGCTTGACCGGCTCCGAGCCCGTCAGGATCGACTCGAGCGAGAAGGCAAGATGTGGGACAACGTCGATGAGCCCGTAGCCGTTGACGACGAGGCGCCCAGCGTGGGGGACGAAGAGAAAGGGCCCCGGATCCACGACGGTTGAACGCACCTTGACAGAGAGCGAGGTCTCCTCGATCACAGGCTCGCCGGTCAATTGCGCGGCGGTACGATCGGGGGCAACAGGCGAGCGCCGGTGAGCGCCCCCTCGACATCGAGGGAGACGCTCCTGCGGCGCAGCCGAGCTTCGCGACCGGAGCTCACGGGACCGCCGACTTCCCCGGTGAGTAGGTCGAACCGAGTCGTGGTCGGCTGCCAGCCAAACGGCTTCGAGCATCCACTTCCGCTCGCTGATAGCCCGGATCACGTCGGCGGGGGCGATGTGATCGAGGTAGGTGTCCGTTGTGGCGAGCGATACGTGGCCCAGTTGTTTCTGAATGATTTTCGTGGGCACGCCCGCCATCGTCAGTTCGTAGGCGTCCCTTGGAGCAAGCTGCTGTCGCCGAACTGACCTTGGTCAGCGATCGTGGCAGCCGTCGCTATGTTTGCTGTCACCCGCCAGGCATTCGCGACCACCCGACCGTTGGAGGATCCGGAATGACGCTGCAGTCGGTCAGGTGGAGATTCTGGATCCTCACGTTCATGGCGTGGCTCCCCATCGGGTTCATGATCCCGGTCTTCGTGCTCGCCCCGCTCGAGCGCGGGCTGACGCTGGGCGATATCGGGCTCGTGCTGTCGGCCTACGGGCTCACCACGGTTCTCCTCGAACTGCCCACCGGCGGGCTTGCGGATGCCTTCGGGCGGCGGCCGGTGCTGATCGCTGCGGCGCTTGCCGGAGCGGCGATGGCGCTCGTCTGGTATGCCGGCACGACGCTGCTGGCCTTCGTCATCGCTGCCATCATCGGTGGGATCAGCCGTTCGCTGGCCAGCGGACCGCTCGAGGCATGGTTCGTCGATACGTCGCACGACATCGACCCGGGGGCACCGATGCGGAAAGGTCTGGCAGGCGGGACCGTTGCTGATGCATTGGGTCTGGCGGCGGGATCGCTCGCGGTGACTGCTCTGACGTTCGCGCCGGGGATCGCGTCGGACGCTTCCGCCTTCTCGTCCTGGCGTCTCGCAGCGTTGCTCGCGGCCGCCGCAGCCGTAGTCGATGCGATCGCGATCGCGGCACTCATGCGCGAGGCCGGCGGTCCCCGGGCGACGTTGCGTCAGGCAATCGCCGACGTACCCGGTGTCGTCAGGCGAGCCACGACGATCGCGCTGCGTCCGGGGACCATCAGGCTGCTGTTCGGCGCCGCCATCATGCTTGGTCTCGGCTTTGCGACGGTCGAGATGTTCTACCAGCCGCACTTTCGCGACATGCTCGACAGCACCGAGCAGGCGACGCGTCTGTTCGGCGTGCTCGGTACGGCGCTATCGCTGGCTGCCGCCGGCGGCGCACTCGTAGCCGGCAGGATCCCAGAGGGACCCAAGTTCCGGCCCGCCCGCATCAGTGCCCTGGCTCTGGTCGTGACTGCCGGTGCCGTCGTCGGCTTCTCGCTCTCGACCACGGTCCTGGTCGCCTCGGCATTCTTCCTCGCGATCTATGTCGTCGACGGGTTCTGGTACCCGTTCTCCCAGCAAATCCTCCACGCCGGCGTCGAGTCGTCCGAACGGGCCACGATGGTGTCCGGATGGTCACTCAGCTTCGAGCTCGGTGCGTTGGTCACCGGCCTCGTTCTCGCCCAGATGGCGGATAGAACCGGTCTCGATGTGATCTTCTGGATCGCAGCCGGTGCTCTGGTCGTAGCGGCCGTGCTCTATGTGGGAATCGACCGCATCTCGAATGCACCCGAGACTGTGTCGGATGCCGAGTCTGGTGCGACCGATCTCCCCGATCGCCGCGAGTGATCCCGACCCCACCCGCGAGTAGCAAAGGACGATCTCACCGCCGCTGCTGCGCAGGCCGAAACACAGTGACCTGATCAGAGCAGCGCGAGTCTGGTCATGTTTTCGAGGAAGTCGTAGGTATAGAACCGCCTCGTCCCTGACCGATCTGCACCAGCCAGGGCCAGACTGCGTCGGGGCTAGCGGCGATCACGACCGCTCGTGTGGTCTCGAAGTTCGCACTTCTCACCAGGTCGTCGCCGGGCATGGAGTTCTTCACCTCGTCGTCGGTGGCGCCCCAGCTGCGCAGCCACGGACGAACGGCCAGCAGGTAGGCCACGATCCCGGCGGTGCTCAACACCGCGAGTCCGGCCCACTCCACGGGAGGGGAAACGTTCTGCCATGGCTCCACCTCCTGTGCTTGTGGCCGTGGCGGTTCTGCCGAGCCGCGCTAGCCGGCAACGGCGATGACGGTCTTGCCGCTGGCGTGGCCGCCTGCGATGTAGTCCATGGCCGCCGCGGTTTCGTCCAGCGGGTAGGTTCGATCGATGACGGGTCGGAGCTCTCCGGTTTCGATCAGTTGGTTGAGGTCGAGCAAGTCCTGTCGGCGCACCGGCGAATAGAAGGGACGCCCCTGTTTGGAGACGAACATCGACGAGATGCCGGCGTTCGCCATGCGTCCAACGGCCCCGAACCAACGGCCGTCGGATCGTGCGCTGTTGCTGAGGTACAAGCCCCCGTCGGCAACAGCCCGGCGAGCTTGCGCCGGTGAACGATTGGCGACGTTGTCGAGGATCAGGTCGTACTTGGCTTCACCCAGGGAGTAGTCCTCCTCGGTGTAGTCGATGACGTGGTTTGCCCCCAACTCTCGGGCAAGTTCGACGTTCCCTGGTCCACACACCGCGGTGACGTCGGCGCCGAGCGACTTGGCGATTTGGATGGCATAGATGCCGACACCTCCCGTGGCCCCGTTGATCAGGACTCGATCGCCGACCTTCACCTTCCCCGCGTCGCGGATTCCTCTCAGGGCCGTGACTGCGGAGACCGGAATCGCAGCCGCTTCCTCGAAGGTCAGCGTTGCCGGCTTGGGCGCCATCGTCTTGGTGGTGACGACGACGTATTGCGCGCACGAGCCAACGTTGGCCTCGCCGTAGATCTCGTTCCCCGGCTCGACCCCGGACACGGCGCCGCCGACCGATGTCACGACTCCGGCGAAGTCGTAGCCGGGGGTCCGCTTTTTCGGCTTGCGGACCCCGGTTCCGGCTCGCATCACGTAGGGCTCCCCGCGCATCATCATCAGGTCACCGATGTGCAAGGCCGCGGCACGCACCTCGACCAGAACCTCGGCGTCCTTGGGCACCGGGGTCGGAACCTCGAGCAGCGAGAGGGCGTCGCTGTCGCCGTAGCTGTCCTGAACGATCGCTTGCATTCTCTTCCTGCTTCTGCGCAGTTGGGCCTACCGCGCCCGAGTGTAGGGCCCACACGACGTCGCAAACCTCACCCGGGAAGCGATGACCGAGCCGTAGTGCGACGGCATCTGCAGCGACGCATCGACGGCTTCGGCGAGACCGCGACCGTTCATGGGGTTAGACGCTTTGCCTCAAAAGCGTCTATCCCGAGCAGGGTACGAAGATCGGAGGTGCGCGACCCCATGGAAGGGGGCATACCCCATGGAAGGAGAAGCCCTCCCGTCACGCATAGACAAGCATCGATACGTGTTCGCTCAGCGACGACCGGACTCGCACGGTGTAGCTCACCCTCGCCGCGGGCCCGCCGACCGGTAGAATGCAGCAACAGGCGAGCGCCCACGAGCGCCTTTTTCCATGCAGAAGGAGGCGCTCAGTGGCGCAACCCCGACCCCGGCGGCGGAGACGAGGGTTCGAGTCCTGCCGGGCCCACGCGTTGAGACGGGACATCGTGTCCCCAGGTCAACCACCAGATCTGGCCGGTCGGCGGCGAGCTGACCCAAGCGATCCGTGAGACGGTTTCGCATTTCGTAATGAGAACTCGGGACTAGATCGTCGGATCGGGCGGTTTCTCCCCACATGACCAAGACATCGACTCCTCCCCATACCCGCCGAGACGGAAGCTCCGCGTCCGACTCCGTCGTGCGCGACCTGATCGGCCGCATCACACCCCTCGAGATCATGGTCGCCGCGGTGATCGCGGTGATCATGCTTCTGCTGGTTCTCATCGAGCCGAACATCGTCGAGGCTCCGTTCCAGAACGAGCGGACCCTCCTCTTCACGTTCGGGGGAACGGCCCTCGCGGCGATCGCCTACGTCGTCATGCTCCGCCTCCGCGTGCCCCCGGTCGTGAGGGTGATAGTGCTGGTGGTGCCGTTCGTGATCGTCAACTGGTGGCTGATCTCGCCGTACTTCATCGACGACGTGGTCGACGATGACTTCTCGGCGTCGATCTCCGCCACCCCGGAGGTAGAGGAGTCCACGACCGGTTCAGCTCCACCGGCGACCGACGCACCTCGGTCCACCGAGCCTGCTCAAGAGGAACCAGCCGCGCCTCCGAGCGAATCGGCCGCGGAGGAGGAGCCGTCGCCTCCCCCTCTGCCCAGCGGACCCGTGCTGCTCGGGGCCGGTCAGTTCGTCGGCCTTGCCGGCCATGAGGGCACCGGCGATGCCGGCATCTTCCAGAACCCTGATGGCTCGCTGGTGCTCCGTTTCGAAAACTTCGACATCGAAAACGGTCCCGACCTCGAGGTGTACCTCGTACCGGGTCCCGACCAGACTTCCCTCGCAGAGGGCTCGATCCATCTCGGTGCACTCAAGGGCAACATCGGCGACCAGAACTACGACCTGCCACCAGGCACCGAACTCGCCCCGGGGGCGTACACGGCGCTCGTGTGGTGCGAGGCGTTCAGCGTCGAGTTCGTCGGCGCCACCATCGACGTCTGAACCCTGGCGCGCCGATCGGGCCTGCCGAAGCGACGGCCAAGGCCTCGGCTACTCCCCACCCGGAGGCGTCCCGTCGGCCTGAGATTGCCGAACGGCTCGGCGTGGCCAATGGTCACGTCATCCACATCTGGCGAGCACGCCACGACGACTTCCCTGAACCAGTAGCCCGCTCGAAAGTCGCAATGGTCTGGTACTGGCCAGACGTCGAGTGGTGGGCCCGCGGCAGCGGGAGGCTCGAGACGTAGGGCGGCAACCCAACTGGCTTATCGTCCTGGTATTTCGTCCTGCGATTAGCACCAAGGCTATGAGCCTTGTGCGCCGTCGGTAGTCCTTGTGCGGTAAGGCTCGGCCGCACGTGACTCCCACCTGACTCCCATCTTCAGGATGGCGTTGAGAGTCTCGGTGACGATGGTGACCGTCATGACCACGGTGACCACCGTCGCAATCAAGCGTGACCGCAGGCGTTTTGTCCCTTCACAAGCGACCACTCTCTGCATTACGGTGGTCACCGTGGGGAGGCCGCGCCTCATGGTGACGGTCCGTTTGAGGGCGACCTGGGAGGAACGTTATGAGAAGCCGAACACGCCTCTTGACGATTGGTGTTTTGATCGGGTTGGTGGGGTTGCTGTTGCCAGTGGCCGTCGCTTCGGCTGAGCCGTTCACTCGCTACGTGGATTCTGACACGACATTGTCGTCTGATCATCACGGCAACATTGAATTCACTCAGGGTGGAGTGAAGCTTGATTGTGCCGGTTTCGCCGTCACAGGCGTTGGGTCAGGAGTTGGGATTGACGTAGGAGTTGATGATGTGACGATTCGGAATTGTCACGTTTCCAACTTTGGCGCAGGGATCAGATTCCTGGGAACGAACGGTGGCCTTCTCATCGACAGTTCCAGCGCTACGAACCGCTTCGGCGGTATCACCCTTGAGGGTTCGTCAGGCGTGGTGGTTAGGTCCACCGATGCCCACGACAACGGTCTGAGCGGCTTCTTCCTTTGGAGAAACTCAGTGGGCAACCAGTTCTCAGACACCACCTCCACTAACAACCGCACCGGTTTCTTTCTGACTGAATCAGACGACAACCTGTTCAAGAACAACATGGTCAGCGGGAACAGCGCAGACGGGGTAAGTGTCTTCGGCTCTTCGGGGAACGAGTTCAAGAACAACCACATCCACGACAACTCTGGTCAGGGCGTGTCCGTAGGAGACTCGGACAGCAACATCTTCAAGGACAACACCCTTGCTGACAACGGCATGTTTGGCTTCCTAGCGTTAAACGCAGGTTCGAACACCTTCACACGCAATGACGTCTCGGGTCATACAGATCAGCAGTTCCACTTCGCGAACGGATCGGACGGAAACCTCCTGGTGGCCAATGCAGCCTCCGGAGGCGAGGCCGGTTACGTGTTCCTAGCATCAGCAGGAAACCTGGCCAAGGACAACTACGCCACCGCCTACACGTCCGGCGGCTACGGAATCTCGGAGGGTTCTTCCCACAACTCATTGCACAACAACGTTGCTGACGACGGTTTGGGTGGCGGCCACGGGTTTTCGATCAACGAGTCGCATCACAACGAGTTGATCGATAACACCGCCATCGGTGGCGTCATCGGCTTCTCTCTCGATTTCGGTGCCACAGACAACACGCTCAAAGGCAACTACGCCGCCGGGAACTCGATCATCCAGTTCGCCATCGAAAGTAGTGACGGGGGCAGCGGACTGCTCCGATCTGACCGCAACCACCTGGTCAACAACACGGCTGAGGGTGGCGAGATTGGGTTCTTCCTGAGAACTGCGAGTGACAACGTGCTCCAAAGCAACACGGCCAGCGGGGCGAGCGGCAACGGGTTCGATATCGAAGGAACCTACGACGGCGCCGTCTTCTTGGGTGGTTCTGATGGCAACACCTTGACTGACAATTCGTCCATTGCCAACGGCGGGAGCGGGTTCTTGGTGTGGGACTCGGACGGCAACGTCCTCACGGCCAACTTGGCCCATGACAACGCATCAGGATTCGACGGTGCATCAGGATTTGACGTCCGATGGTCCGATAACACCGAGCTGTCACGCAACGAGGCAACCGACAACGAAGGGGATGGCATCTTGGTTCTCTTTGGTGACGGCAGCACGATCACCCGCAACACCACAAATGGGAACACCGTGTCAGGCGTGGCCGTCATCTTTGTAGCCGACACCGATGTCAAAAGGAACACGTCACTCAACAACAACTCGAACGGCTTCGCCGTTATCGCTACGAACGGCATCGGTACGGTCCTCTCCAGGAACACCGCCTGCGGCAACGGAGACTTCGACGCTGTGGACTTCAGCGGGAACATCCCGCTCGATCCTGCACTCTGGGATAACAACGGCTTCTGCCAGGACGTCGTCTTCCAACCAGTCTGAACGGGGATGTCTCCCGGCCCCTATCCGGCAGGGAGCGCTGCCCATCTGCGGTGGGCGCTGCGACCTGACTCCGAGTGTGACTCCCAAAGGATGACAGGGACACGGGATTAGGCAAGAGGACTCTTCAGCGTCGGAGCGGCAGGATCGGGCTCGATCTTCGACCGTAATCGCTGCACTGCGACGTCCACGAGCCGAGAGTCTCCGAGATATGAGTAACCCCACACCTGGTCGAGAAGCAGCTCGCGGGTGAAGACCTGCTCTGGACGTCGAGCCATTTCAACAAGCAGCCGGAATTCGGTCGGCGTCAAGACGACCTCCTTCCCATTGTCGTGCACGACACGATGGGCTGACACGTCGATGTGCAAGTGTTTGAGCGTGAGCGTCTCGGCTGGTTCCATGAGCTGAGCGCGTCGCAGAGCAGCGCGGATCCGAGCTACCAATACCGGCATCTCAAATGGCTTGATCACGTGGTCATCAGCACCGGACTCGAGGCCGACGACGATGTCGATAGCTTCACTCTTCGCAGTGAGCATGACTCGGCAGTCCAGGACGGCGACGATGGCCCGCCCATCCAGGCCGCCGTAGGATCCCATTAGTGGCTTCCATGTCCATCGCCGAGATCGAGGATCTGCTTGCGGGACCGCACCAGGCGGTGCTTTCGGTGAGTCGAATCGACCGGGGCCCTGTCGCCGTCACAATGAGCTACCTCTACCGGGACAGCCGGTTCTGGATGATCACGCCACCCGAGTCGTTTCACGGGCGGTTGATGAAACAGACGGGCTGCGCAACGCTCACCGTCCACTACGAGGAGTATCCCAACCGCTCCTCGCGTCAGAGCTACGTGATGGCAGAGGGGTCCATAGAGTTCACCGATGATGATCCGGTGCCGCTGCTGCGGGCTCTGCTCGCCAAGGACCGCGGGGAGGTACTCGCCGCAGAGTGGACGGAGCGAATGATGGCAACCGTGGCTCCGGTAGCGGTGCTGACTCCCCGCACACTGAACGGCCACACCTTCAGCAATCGACTCGACTGATCTGCGGCCAAAGGGTCCGGTCTCGATCAGTCGCCCGCCAGGATGACCATGCTGAGCAGTTCACCCAGCTTCTCGCCGGGATCGGTGAAAGGGCCGGTGGTGTCCATCCGATGGACCAGCACCAGTTCCAGTTCCGGGATCACTGCAAGGACATGGACGCCGACGCCGGTGTGGAAATATACTTCGTGCCCGACCGCGCGACCGAACTCACCGTCGGTCGAGGCGATATCCCACAGATACCCCCTCCCGACGCCGGCCGCAGCGTCCACCATCGAGTACGGGGTCCAGCTGTCCTCGATCCACTGCGCGGGAACGACCTCTTCGCCTGCCCACCGGCCCTCGTGGGCGTAGAGCAGACCAAAGCGCGCCATGTCGCGCGCCGTCATGGCGATGGGGTAGGCGGGGTGCATCGACTTCTCTGGTTCGTGCTGGTAGGTGCAGTCTCCTGCTGAGAAGTCCTCCATCCCGATCACGTCCGCGATCTCGGTCTTGAAGGCCTCGCATACCCCCAACCCGGTCTCCTGCTCGAAGATCGTGGCCAACACGTTGAAGTCCCAGTTGTTGTAGTAGTAGAACGTATCGGGCGGGTGGCTGCCTCGTTCGGGACGGGCTTCGATCATGAGCGGGTGCTCGGCGGCGGCCTCGTGATAGACACCGGAGCGTGATGCAAGGAGATCTCGCACGGTCGCCTGCTTCTCGTCCGCGGTGAGCGAAGGCGGGATGTCGTCGATGCCCAACTCCTGGAGCGTTGCGTCGAGGTCGATGTCACCGGCAGCAACATGCTTTCCGAATACCGCGCCGAGGAGGGGCTTACGGATCGAGTGGACCGGAAACTTCGTTCCGGTCTCACCCCAGGAGAAGAAGATGTCGCGGTCACGCGTGGCCAGCACCGCAGCGGAGCCGATCTCTTCCGCGAATGCTGCCGCCTCTTCCAATCGGGACGAAGACCACCCGACAGCCTCCGGCTCAACGATGCCGAGCGCAACGGCCGTGCGGGGGGTCCCCACCGGCTCGAGGACCAGCGTGGCGAGATCAGCGATCTGGAAGGTGATGTCGAGGACCGTCTCCCCGTCGAGTCTCACATCGGCGTATACAGGGGCTCCGCCCATTGGGGCGGACCGGAAGCGGGTCGGCCCGACGGGAACCAAGACCAGCGGGGCGCCGTCTTGCCCACATGCGAAGAGCCTTCCGGCCTCCACGGTGAGACTGAGGTGCCCATCAACTTCCTCTCCAGCCGGCCACCGGCTCGCAGCTTCGTTCACTACGTAATCCCCGGAGAGCAGTCGGAGGCGGCCCTCGTCCACTTCCACCTCGGGCTCGAGCGGAGCCTGCGGCGCGGGGGCAAGGTGAGCTGTCATCGCCGTAGAATCCGGGTAGATCGCGGCGTGGATCCTGCCGAGCCGGTCGACCAATTCGAGGCGACCGACGCTGTGGAACATCATGCGTTGTGACCACAACTCCTTTTCCAGGAAGCGGCTCACCTTGCCGTCCTCGATCTCTGAGAGTTGCGCAACCAACGTCGCCTCGTCCGCTTCCCAGTCCATCTCGGGTAGCGGCGTGTCAGTGAGGTGAGAGAATACGAACTCGCGGTAGAAGGTCACGGCCAGAGCAGAGGTGAGGACGTCTCCGTCTCCGAGCGGAAACGGCCGCGACAGGTTCGGAGTGTTGGCCAGGACCATGAAGCTGAGGCCCATGTCGGGCACCTTGAGGTAGAGCGCCGACACCGAAGGCGGCCAATGACCGTTATGCCAGATGATGCGGGTGCCCTCGTAGTCCTGGATGAACCAGCCGAGACCGTACATCTGGTCGGTGGTTCGGCTACTGGTGGCTACCACCGGCGCCATCATCTCGGCCTTGGTTTCCTCTCTCAGAAGCACGTTGCGGTCGAGCGCCGCGTCGAATTCGGCAAGGTCGACGACCGAGGAGATCAAGCCGGCGGCCGCGCTGTAGCTAGTCGGATAGTCGGATTCGACGGCATGGAACGTTTGATCGAGCTGATACGGCCGGGCCATCGCGTCCCTCACGCTGCGACCCACTGCCAGCGTGTCCGCGGTGATGTCCTCCCCGCACTCGGGCGTGTTGCCGGCAGTATCCGTCATGCCGAGCGGCTCCAGGATCCGGTCGCGCATGGCGGTCCGGAAGGTTTGCCCGGTCGCTACCTCGATCACCTTGTTCAACTCGCCATAGCGGGAGCCGTCGTAGCGGTAGTTCGTGCCGGGTGCTCCTGACGAGGTGTGGGTCAACAGGTGTCGCACCTGGACTGCGGCGGGAAGATCTACGCCGTAGTCCGCGACCGGGTCGTCGAGGGTGATGGCGCCTTCTTCGACGAGCTGCATGATCAGCGTGGCGGCAATCGGTTTGGTCACCGATGCCAGGTGGTACGGCGTGTCCGGGGTGGCCGGAGTCTGGTTGTCCAGGTCCGCAAACCCGAACCCCTCGGCCCAGACGAGTTCCTGGTCGCGCACCACGGCCGCGGACATCCCGGGAATGGCCAGCTGTTCGCGCAGGTAGTCGAGCTTTGCGGCGAATCTCGTGAAGTCGTCGGTACTCGCATCTGCATCTGTACTCGCCACCGCAGCGCGGGGCACATCTGTCGTCGACGGACCCTCACTGGATCCGGTGCAAGCGCTCGACAGCAGCGCGACCGTGAGTATGCCGGTGATGAGCCTCCGGATGTTTTCACCTCACATAAGTCGCCGCTTCGGCGTGGAAGCGCCCGAAGATCCCGTGCCCGGTTGGAGGTGCTCACAGAGTTGGCAGAATGAGTGTCCTCGATCACGGAACGAGCGCTTGCCTCTATAGTCTGCGGCTTTCCACCCACTCAACAGGGGCGGAAGACCCGCATTTTGCGCCGGACCCGCTGAGCCAAAGGTCAACCGACCGCGACAAAATGGCTATCAAGGCGGCTGCGTGTCGTCGGCTTGCTGCTGGGGTTCCCACGTCGGGACGCCTTGCGGTCGCGCGTGGCGACACCGCCAGCTGCTCCAGAACTGTCGCACGGGCTGAAGGGCGGCTCGCTGCGCTCGCCGAACCCCTAGCCCCACCCACCACCCCAGAAGCCTCGCCATGCTCCCTGCGGTCGCGTCTCTGGCGAAATCGCTACGTGGGTGCGTTGCGAGTCTTGAGTGTCCGCTCAATATCGGCAAAACCCGATATGGGTCTTAGGACCCCTGGGTGAGGACCGAGATCAGAGCCTGGTTTCGTTCTCCAACGACCGGTGCATCTGCCGCCGCGATGAGAAGCCGCTGCACCTCGTCAGGAGTGAGCACTTCGGCGGAGACCCGCCTACGACGTTGGTGGCTCGGACACCTTCCGAGCGACTTGGACGCTCTCGTCCGACTGGTCACCCGCAGTGGACGCTTTGCCTTCGACCCGTCAGGCGCATATGTG